>JBILNB010000117.1:0-8378 GCA_044375195.1 Rubrivivax sp.
GTGAAACACTGGGTGGCGCTGTGCGACGCCGCGGCGCTGCCGGCCGACACCGGCATCGAGGGCCTGGTGTCGTACGAGGCGTGGATCGCGCCGCACAGCACGGCCTACGCCTGGCCGCAGTTCGACGAGAAGAGCGCCGCCTCGCTGTGCTACACCAGCGGCACCACGGGCAACCCCAAGGGCGCGCTCTACAGCCACCGCTCGACCGTGCTGCACGCCTACGGCGGCGCGCTGCCCGATTCCCTGGGCCTGTCGGCGCGCGACAGCATCCTGCCGGTGGTGCCGATGTTCCACGTCAACGCCTGGGGCCTGCCTTACGCGGCGGCGATGACGGGCGCCAAGCTCGTCTTCCCCGGGGCGGCGCTGGACGGCAAGTCGGTCTATGACTTGATCGAAGGCGAGGGCGTGACGATGGCCGCGGGCGTGCCCACGGTCTGGCTCGGGCTGCTGAACCACATGGCGCCGGCGGGGCTGCGCTTCTCGACGCTGAACCGCACGGTGATCGGCGGCTCGGCCTGCCCGCCGGCGATGATCAGCGCCTTCAAGGACCAGTACGGCGTGACCGTGCTGCACGCCTGGGGCATGACGGAGATGTCGCCGCTGGGCACGGTATGCACGCTCAAGCTCGCGCAGGAGGCGCTGCCGCCCGAGCAGCAGATGGCGGTGCTGGTCAAGCAGGGCCGGGCGGTCTATGGGGTGGAGATGAAGATCGTCGACCCCGACGGCCGTGAACTGCCCTGGGACGGCCAGTCCAGCGGCGACCTGTACGTCAAGGGGCCGTGGATCATCTCCGGCTACTTCAAGGGCGAGGGCGGCAACCCGCTGGTGGACGGCTGGTTCCCCACCGGCGACGTGGCCACGATCGACGCCGACGGCTTCATGCAGATCACCGACCGCAGCAAGGACGTGATCAAGTCTGGCGGCGAGTGGATCAGCTCGATCGACATCGAGAACATCGCCATGGCCCACCCGGCGGTGGCCATGGCCGCCTGCATCGGCGTGCGCCACCCGAAGTGGGACGAGCGCCCGCTGCTGGTGGTGGTGCGCAAGCCTGGCGCCGAGGTGACGGCCGAGGCGCTGCTGGCCTTCTACGAGGGCAAGGTGGCCAAGTGGCAGGTGCCCGACGACGTGGCCTTCGTCGACGCGATTCCGCTCGGCGCCACGGGCAAGATGCAGAAGATGAAGTTGCGCGAGCAGTTCAAGGACCACCGGCTGCCCACGGCGTGAAGCCGTAAAATCGAACGATCGTTCTATTTCCACCGACTGCAGGAGACGCTCGATGAGCGCCAGCTATGAAGTGCGCGGCCCCGTGGCCGTCATCACGATGAACAACCCGCCGGTCAACGGCCTGGGGTACGACACGCGGGTGGGCATCGCCGCCGGCGTGGAGCGGGCCTGGGCCGACGCGGCGGTGCAGGCGATCGTGATCACCGGCGCCGGCAAGGCCTTCTCCGGCGGCGCCGACATCCGCGAGTTCGGCTCCCCGAAGTCGGTGGCCGAGCCCAACCTGGTGTCGCTCATCAGGATGCTGGAGTCCTCGCCCAAGCCGGTGGTCGCGGCCATCCACACGGTGTGCATGGGCGGCGGGCTGGAGCTGGCGCTGGGCTGCCACTACCGGGTGGCCGCGCCGGGCGCGAACATCGCGCTGCCCGAGGTCAAGATCGGCCTGATCCCGGGGGCCGGCGGCACGCAGCGCCTGCCGCGCGTGCTGGGCGTGGAGACGGCGCTGAACATGATCGTCAAGGGCGATCCGGTCAAGAGCGAGGTGCTGGTCGCGCTGCCGGGGCAGAAGCTGATCGACCGCCTGACCGAGGGCGACGTGGTCGAGGCGGCCTGCCGCTACGCCGAGGAGGTGGCCGCGCGCCGCCCGCTGCCGCGTGTGCGCGACCTGCCGCTGGCCCACCCCGAGGCCGACGCGTACTTCCAGTTCGCGCGCAACACCGTCAAGGCGATGGCGAAGAACTTCCCGGCGCCGGTGAAGTGCGTGGACGCGGTGGAGGCCGCCGTCAAGCGCAAGTTCGACGACGGCATGATCTACGAGCGCGAGACCTTCATGGAGCTGATGCTCACGCCCGAGTGCAAGGCGTTGCGCCACGCCTTCTTCGCCGAGCGCGCGGCGAGCAAGATTCCAGACGTGCCCGAGAGCACGCCCGTGCGCAAGGTGGAGAAGGTGGCCGTGATCGGCGCCGGCACCATGGGCGGCGGCATCAGCATGAACTTCCTGAACGCGGGCATCCCGGTCACCATCCTGGAGACGAAGCAGGACGCCCTGGACCGCGGCCTGGCCACGATCCGCAAGAACTACGAGGCCCAGGTCAGGAAGGGCAAGCTGAAGCAGGACAAGTACGAGCAGCGCATGGCGCTGCTCAAGCCCACGCTGAGCTACGACGACATCGCCGACGCCGACCTGGTGATCGAGGCCGTGTTCGAGGAGATCGGCGTCAAGGAGCAGGTCTTCCGCAAGCTCGACGCGGTGGTCAAGCCCGGCGCGATCCTGGCGTCCAACACATCCACGCTGGACGTGGACCGCATCGCCGCGTTCACGCAGCGCCCGCAGGACGTGGTGGGCATGCACTTCTTCAGCCCCGCCAACGTGATGAAGCTGCTGGAGGTGGTGCGCGGCGCGAAGACGGCCAAGGACGTGCTCGCCACCGTGATGCAGGTGAGCAAGAAGATCCGCAAGACGGCGGTGGTCTCGGGCGTGTGCGACGGCTTCATCGGCAACCGCATGATCGAGCAGTACAGCCGCCAGGCCGGCTTCCTGCTGGAGGAAGGCTGCACGCCGGCGCAGGTGGACCGCGCGATCGAGAAGTTCGGCTTCGCGATGGGGCCCTTCCGCATGGGCGACCTGGCGGGCAACGACATCGGCTGGGCGATCCGCAAGCGCCGCTACCTGGAGAAGCCGGGCTTGCGCTACAGCAAGACCGCCGACCTGCTGTGCGAGATGGGCCGCTATGGCCAGAAGACGGGCGCGGGCTGGTATGACTATGCCCCCGGCAAGCGCGACGCCATCGCCTCGCCGGTGGTGGTGGAGATGATCGAGAAGCACCGAGCCGAGCTGGGCATCAAGGCGCGCAAGATCTCCGACGAGGAGATCGTGCAGCGCCTGGTGTACTCGCTCGTGAACGAGGCGGCGAAGATCCTCGAGGAGGGCATCGCCAGCAAGGCCAGCGACATCGACATGGTCTACCTCACCGGCTACGGCTTCCCGCTGTGGCGCGGCGGCCCGCTGTGCTGGGCCGACCAGCAGGGCCTGTTCAACGTGGTGCAGTCGATGAAGCGCTTTGCCGCCAACCCGCACGACGACGCCGCGTTCTGGCAACCCGCCCCGCTGCTGGCCAAGCTGGCGGCCGAGGCCAAGACCTTCACCTGACAGTCCGTTCGCACTGAGCCTGCCGAAGCCCACGCGGGCACTTCGACAAGCTCAGTGCGAACGGGGGTATGACCACTGAAGCAAGCCCACGTTATCGCCGAGGACCCCCCATGACCCGTGCCGTCATCGTCTCCACCGCCCGCACGCCCCTGGCCAAGAGCTGGAAGGGCGCCTTCAACATGACCCATGGCGCCACGCTCGGCGGCTTCGCGGTGGCTGCGGCGGTGCAGCGCGCGGGCATCGAGGGGGCCGAGGTCGAGGACGTGCTGATGGGCTGCGCCAACCCCGAGGGCGCGACCGGCGCCAACATCGCGCGCCAGGTGGCGCTGCGCGCCGGGTTGCCCATCACCGTGAGCGGCGCGACGGTGAACCGCTTCTGCTCGAGCGGGCTGCAGACCATCGCGATGGCCGCGCAGCGCGTGGTGGCCGGCGAGGGCGACGTCTACGTGGCCGGCGGCGTGGAAAGCATCTCCTGCGTGCAGCAGGAGATGAACCTGCACATGCTCGAGGATTCCTGGCTGAAGGCGCACAAGCCCGAGATCTACTGGCCCATGCTGCAGACGGCCGAGATGGTGGTCAAGCGCTACGCCATCCCCAAGGAGCGGCAGGACGAGTACGGCGCGGGCAGCCAGCAGAAAGCCTGCGCGGCGCAGGAGCGCGGCGCCTTCGCCGACGAGATCGTGCCCTGCACGGTGACCGCCGGCGTGGCCGACGCGGTGCTGGGCCTGCGCAGCAAGGAGGTCACCGTGAGCGCTGACGAGGGCCTGCGCCCGGGCACGACGGTGGACAGCATCCGCGGCATCCGCCCCGCGGTGCCTGGCGGCGTGGTCACGGCGGGCAATGCCAGTCAGTTCAGCGACGGCGCGGGCGCTTGCGTTGTCGTCAGTGAGGCCTATGCCGAGCGCAAGGGCTTGAAGCCGTTGGGGCGCTTCCTGGGTTTCGCGGTGGCGGGCTGCGAACCTGACGAGATGGGCATCGGCCCGGTCTTCGCCGTGCCCAAGGTGCTGCAGCGCCTGGGCCTGAAGGTCGAGGACATCGACCTGTGGGAGCTGAACGAGGCCTTCGCGGTGCAGGTGCTTTACTGCGCCGACCGCCTGGGCATCCCGATGGACCGCCTGAACGTCAACGGCGGCGCCATCGCGCTGGGCCACCCCTACGGCGTGAGCGGCCAGCGCCTGACCGGCCACGCCCTGATCGAAGGCCGCCGCCGCGGCGCCAAGCGCGTCTGCGTCACGATGTGCGTGGGCGGCGGCATGGGCGCGGCGGGGGTGTTCGAGGTTCTCTGACGCGCGTGCATCCGCCATGCGCCGCACCGTCGACTTCCTGCTCCACGACTGGCTCGACGTCGGGGCCCTGAGCGCGCAGCAGCGCTTTGCCGAGCACGGGCGCGAGACCTTCGACGCCGTGCTCGACACCTGCGAGCGCATCGCGCGCGAGAAGTTCGCGCCCTTCAACCGCCTGGTGGACACCGAGGAGCCGCGCGCCGAGCCCGACCCCGAGGGCGGGCTGCGCGTGGTGCTGCCGCAGGCCACGCAGGAGGCCTGGGACGCGTATGCGGCCTCGGGCATGCTCTCGGCCGCGCAGGACGCCGCCATCGGCGGCATGCAGCTGCCTTACACCGTGGAGGCGGCGGCCAACGCCTTCTTCGCGCGCGCCTCGGTCAGCATCGGCGCGGGCATGCTGACCACGGCCAACGCCAACCTGCTGATGGCGCACGGCACGGCCACACAGCAGCGCGTGTTCGCGCTCTCGGCGTTCGCCGGGCGCTGGTCGGGCACGATGTGCCTGAGCGAGCCCCAGGCGGGCTCGAGCCTGAGCGACGTGGCCACGCGCGCCGAGCCCGACGCTGGCGGCAACGTCGCCTGGGAGGCCGACCCTCTGGGCCCGCGCTACCGCCTGCGCGGCAGCAAGATGTGGATCTCCGCCGGCGAGCACGAGCTCACCGAGAACATCGTTCACCTGGTGCTGGCCAAGATCCCCGGGCCCGACGGCCGCCTGGTGCCGGGCACGCGCGGCATCTCGCTGTTCGTCGTGCCCAAGCGCATGGTCGACGCCGAGGGCCGGCTCACCGGCGAGCGCAACGACGTCACGCTGGCCGGCCTGAACCACAAGTGCGGCTGGCGCGGCACGACGAACACGCTGCTGAGCTTCGGCGAGGGCCGCCACCGCCCGCGCGCGGGCGCCGGCGCCGGGCTGGACGGGCAGGGCAGCGGCGCCGTGGGCTACCTGGTGGGCCGGCCGGGCGAGGGCCTGCGCTGCATGTTCCACATGATGAACGAGGCGCGCATCGGCGTGGGCATGGCCGCGGCGATGCTGGGCATGGCCGGCTACGAGGCGGCGCTGACCTATGCGCGCCAGCGCCCGCAGGGCCGCCCGGTGGGCCCCGGCGGCAAGGACCCGGCGCAGCCGCAGGTGCCCATCCTCGAGCACGCCGACGTGCGCCGCATGCTGCTGGCGCAGAAGGCGTACTGCGAGGGCGCGCTGGCCCTGGCGCTGTACTGCGCGCGCCTGGTGGACGAGCAGCACACCGGCGCGGCCGAGGCTGCGCGCGAGGCCGCGCTGCTGCTGGAGGTGCTGACCCCGATCGTCAAGAGCTGGCCCAGCGAGTGGTGCCTGGAGGCCAACTCGCTGGCGATCCAGGTGCACGGCGGCTACGGCTACACGCGCGACTTCCCGGTGGAGCAGTACTGGCGCGACAACCGCCTGAACATGATCCACGAGGGCACGCACGGCATCCAGGCGCTGGACCTGCTGGGCCGCAAGGTGGTGATGGACGGCGGCGCCGGGCTGAAGCTGCTGGCCACGCGCATCAGTGCCACGGCCCAGGCGGCCGGGCAGGTGCCGGGCCTGGCCGAACCGGCCAACGCGCTGGCCGGCGCGCTGCAGCGCCTGGGCGCGGCCACCAAGGCCGCCTGGGCCACCGGGGTGCCCGAGCAGGCCCTGGCCAACGCCACGCCCTACCTGCAGGCCTTCGGCCACGTGGTGCTGGCCTGGGTGTGGCTGGACGTGGCGCTGGTGGCCGCGCAGGCAGGGTCGGGCGCTGCGAGCGGTGTGGGCATTTCCGGCGGCACCGGAAGCACCGGGAGCACAGGCGTGGACGAGGGCCCGGACGCAACCGCCTTCCGTGCCGGCAAGCTGGCGGCGATGCGCTACTTCTTTGCCTACGAGCTGCCCAAGATCGACGCCTGGCTGGGCGTGGTGGCCCGGCGCGAGGCGCTGGTGCGCGAGATCGACCCGCAGAGCCTGGAGCCCTGATGAAACCGGGCACCGTGGAGACGATGGCCTGGGTGCTGCTCTACGGCGGTCTGCTGCTGGTGGTGCTGGGCCTGGCGGTGCAGCGGCTGGACGACGCGCTGGGCTGGCCTCTGGCGGTGCTGGGCGCGCTGGCGGCCGGGGCTGGCGTGGTGCTGATCGGGGTGCGCTCCAGGATGGATCGATGATGCCGGGCCGGCAACGGCTCACCCAGGGCGTACCCGCCCGATGAAACCCCGCCGCCCGCCCGGGCGGCCCCGACGAGGAGAGAACGCTTGAGCACCCCTGTGATGAAGCTCTTCGACCTGCAAGGCCGTGCCGCGCTGGTCACCGGCGGCTCGCGCGGCCTGGGCCTGCAGATGGCCGAGGCCCTGGGCGAGGCCGGCGCGAAGATCATGCTGACCGCGCGCAAGGCCGCCGAGCTGGAGGAGGCCGTGGCCCACCTGGCCGACAAGGGCATCGACGCGCGCTGGGTCGCCGCCGACAGCAGCGACCCGGCGCAGGTGCGCCGCGTCGTCGACGAGACGATGCAGCGCCTGGGCCGCATCGACATCCTGATCAACAACGCCGGGGCGACCTGGGGCGCGCCGGCCGAGGACCACCCGCTGGAGGCCTGGGACAAGGTGATGAACCTGAACGTGCGCAGCCTGTTCCTGTACGCGCAGGCGGCGGCCAAGGCCTGGATGATCCCCAACCGCTGGGGCCGCATCGTCAACGTGGCCTCGGTCGCCGGGCTGGCCGGCTCGATCAACGTCGACTTCGTCGCCTACGGCACGAGCAAGGCCGCTGCGATCAACCTCTCGCGCATGCTGGCGGGCGAGTGGGGCGAGTACGGCATCACGGTGAACGCGCTGGCGCCGGGTTTCTTCCCGAGCAAGATGACGCGCGCCACCCTGGCCGAGCTGGGCGTGGAGAAACTCAGCGAGGCCGTGCCGCTGCGCCGCATCGGCGACGAGGACGACCTGAAGGGCGCGGTGCTGCTGTTCGCCAGCGCCGCGGGCAAGCACATCACCGGCCAGGTGCTGGCCGTGGACGGCGGCATCAGCGCGGTGCACTACGGTTGAGGACACGACGATGACGATGAACCAGCAGATCCTGCTCGCCTCGCGCCCCGCGGGCGAGCCCACGGTGGACAACTTCCGCCTTGTCGAGGTGCCGCTGCCGGCGCTGGCCGAGGGCCAGGTGCTGGTGCGCCACCACTACCTGAGCCTGGACCCCTACATGCGCGGGCGCATGAACGAGGGCCGGGGCTACGCCGCGCCGCAGCCGCTGGACGCGGTGATGATCGGCGGCACGGTGGGCGAGGTGGTCGAGTCGCGCCACGCGGGGTTCGCTGCCGGCGACAAGGTGGTCGGCATGGGCGGCTGGCAGCAGTACTCGGTGGTCGACGCCGGGCAACCGGGCCTGCTGCGCAAGGTGGACACGACCCACGTGCCGCTGTCGGCCTACCTTGGCGTGGTGGGCATGCCCGGGGTGACGGCCTGGTACGGGCTGACCCAGATCATCGATCCCAAGGCCGGCGAGACGGTGGTGGTGGATGCCGCCAGCGGCGCCGTGGGCGGCGTGGTCGGGCAACTGGCCAAGGCTCGCGGCTGCCGCGTCGTCGGCATCGCCGGCGGGCCCGACAAGTGCCGCCACGTCGTCGAGGACCTCGGCTTCGACGCCTGCATCGACCACCGCGCCCATGGCGACCTGAAGTCCATGCTGCGGGCGCTGAAGGAGGCCGCGCCGGCCGGCATCGACGGCCACTTCG
>JBILNB010000118.1:0-7940 GCA_044375195.1 Rubrivivax sp.
CGGCCGTGGCCGTGCTCGAGGCCCTGCGCCAGGCGCACGGCGTGACGCGCCTGCTCAGCCACGAGGAGACCGGCCCGGGCTGGAGCTACGCGCGCGACCGGGCCGTGGCCGCCTGGTGCCGCCAGCAGGGCATCCCCTGGACCGAGACGCCGCAGACCGGCGTGGTGCGGCGCCTGCGCTCGCGCCTGGGCTGGGCCGGGCGCTGGCAGGCCCGCATGGACGCGCCCGCCCTGCCGCCGGTGGACCCGTCAGCCTGGCCCACGCCGCCGGGCCTGACGGTGGCCGACCTGCCCACGCCCGGCGCGCTGGGCCTGCCGCCGCACGGCCGCGCGCTGCAGGCCGCCGGCGAGGCGGCGGCGCAGTGCACGCTGCAGGGCTTCCTGGCCGGCCGCGGGCGCGACTACCGGCGCGCCCTGTCCAGCCCGCTGAGCGCGGCCGAGGGCTGCAGCCGGCTCAGCCCGCACCTGGCCTTCGGCACGCTGTCGATGCGCGCCGTCCACCAGGCCACCGAGGCGCGGATCGGCGTGCTGGCCGCCGGCGCCCACGCCGAGGAACGCGCCTTCGCGCACGCGCTGCGCGGCTTTGCCGGGCGGCTGCGCTGGCACTGCCACTTCATGCAGAAGCTCGAGGACGAGCCGGCGATCGAGTTCCGCAACTTCGCGCGCAGCGCCGACGGCCTGCGCTCGGGCGACGACGGCGTGCCGATGAGCGCGCTCGACCACGAGCGCCTGGCGGCCTGGCAGGAGGGCCGCACCGGCTTCCCCATGGTGGACGCCTGCATGCGCAGCCTGCGCGCGACCGGCTGGCTGAACTTCCGCATGCGCGCGATGCTGGTCAGCGTTGCCGCCTACCACCTGTGGCTGCACTGGCGCGAGCCCGGGCTCTTCCTCGCACGCCAGTTCCTCGATTTCGAGGCCGGCATCCACTGGAGCCAGATGCAGATGCAGTCGGGCACCACCGGCATCAACACGCTGCGCATGTACTCGCCCACCAAGCAGATGCGCGACCAAGACCCCGACGGCGTCTTCGTGCGCCGCTGGGTGCCCGAGTGGGGCAGCGATGCCTACCCCGCACCCATCGTCGACGAGCGCGCGGCGCTGGCCGCGGCGCGCGAGCGCCTCTGGGCCTTGCGAGGCACGCGCGACGCGCGCGCCGAGGCCGACACGATCCAGCAGCGCCACGGCTCGCGCCGCAGCGGGCTGCCGCCGTCGGGGCCGGGCGCGCGCGGCGGCCGGCGCGCTGCGACCCCTGCGCGAGGGGCCGAGACCCCCTCCTCGCAGGGCACGCTGTTCGACTGATCGGGACGGGCCCCGATAATCCGCCCGCCCGCTGGCGGCCTCGCCCTCCAGCCCCCTTGCCAGCGCCCACCTCCAGGAGCCCTCCCCCATGTTCTCGCACGTGATGATCGGCACCAACGACCTGCCCCGGGCGCAGGCCTTCTACGACGCCGTGCTGGGCACGCTGGGGGTTCCCGCGGGCCGGGTCGACCGTCACCGGGTGTTCTGGCGCACGCCCACCGGCGTGTTCTCGGTGTCGCTGCCGATCAACGGCGAGCCGGCCACCGTGGGCAACGGCAGCACGCTCGGCTTTGCCTGCACCTCGGGCGAGCAGGTGCAGGCCTGGCACGCCGCCGGCCTGGCGCATGGCGGCAGCACCTGTGAAGACCCTCCCGGGGTGCGTGAGGGCCCCGCAGGCCGGCTCTACCTGGCCTATCTGCGCGACCCCGACGGCAACAAGATCTGCGGCCTGTACCGGATGCCCCGGGAGTGAGGGGCCGCGGGCCCCTCGAGGCCTCTGAGAGCCTGCCGCGGCTGCCGCCCGCCGCCACTCCCGCAAGAGCCCCGCGACCATGAGCACCGGCCACCGCGGCAACAAGTCCTACCTGCCCGGCAAGCCCTGCGCCGCGTGCGGCCGGCCGATGAGCTGGCGCAAGGCCTGGGCGCGCACCTGGGAGACGGTGAAGTACTGCTCCGACGCCTGCCGCAAGCGCCGCGCCGACGCGCCGGCCGGGGGCCGGCCATGACGCAGGCTGCGGGCGTGGCGCGCCATCTCGTCGTCGTACTCGGCGACCAGCTGAACCGCGATGCGAGCGCCTGGGACGGCTTCGACCCCGCGCAGGACCTGGCCTGGATGTGCGAGGCGCGCGGCGAGGCCACCCACGTGCCCTCGGGCCGGCAGCGCATCGCGGTGTTCCTGAGCGCGATGCGGCATTTCGCCGCCGGGCTGCGCGCCGACGGCGTGCCGCTGGCCTACTTGCAGGGGCACGACGGCGGCCTGGATGATGCGTTGCGCGGCACGCTGGCCGCGCGCCGCGTCGGGCGCATCGTGCTGACCGAGCCCGGCGAGTGGCGTGTGCGCCAGGCGCTGCTGGCCGCGGCCGAGGCCGCGGGCGTGCCCATCGAGTTCCGCCCCGACCGCCACTTCCTGTGCAGCCGCGAGGAGTTCGAGCGCCACGCGCGCGGCCGCAAGCAGCTGCGCATGGAGTTCTTCTACCGCGAGATGCGCCAGCGCCACCGCGTGCTGATGGACGGCGACGAGCCCGCCGGCGGGCAGTGGAACTACGACGCCGACAACCGCGAGTCCTTCGGCCGCGAAGGCCCGGGCCTGGTGCCGCCGCCGCTGCGCTTTGCGCCCGATGCGATCACGCAGCAGGTGCTCGCCGAGGTCGATCAACGGTATGCCGGCCACCCGGGGCGGCTCGAGAGCTTCGGCTGGCCGGTGACGCGCGCGCAGGCGCTGGCGGCGCTGGAGGACTTCGTCACCCACCGCCTGCGCGACTTCGGCCGCTGGCAGGACGCGATGTGGGCCGGCCAGCCCTGGCTGTACCACTCGCTCGTCTCGGCGGCGCTGAACCTGAAGCTGCTGGACCCGCGCGAGGTGATCGCCGCGGTGGAGGCGGCCTGGCACGCCGGCGCGGTGCCCCTGCCGGCAGCCGAGGGCTACATCCGCCAGGTGCTGGGCTGGCGCGAGTACGTGCGCGGCGTCTACTGGCTGCGCATGCCGGGCTACCTGGCGCTGAACGCGCTGGACGCGCACGAGCCCCTGCCCACCTTCTACTGGACCGGCCGCACCTCGATGCGCTGCCTGGCCGACGCGATCGGGCAGACGCTGGAGCACGGCTACGCGCACCACATCCAGCGCCTGATGGTGACCGGGCTGTACGCGCTGCTGCTGGGCGTGGAGCCACGCGAGGTGCACGCCTGGTACCTCGCGGTCTACGTCGACGCGGTGGAATGGGTGGAACTGCCCAACACCCTGGGCATGAGCCAGCATGCCGACGCCGGCCCGGCCCGCGGGCCGGTGGAGCCGCCCGGGCCGATGGCGAGCAAGCCCTACGTCGCCACCGGCCAGTACATCGCGCGCATGAGCAACCACTGCCGAGGCTGCCGCTTCGACCCGGCCCAGCGCACCGGCGAGCGCGCCTGCCCCTACACCACGCTGTACTGGGACTTCCTGGCCCGCCACGAGGCGCGCCTGGCCACCAACCCGCGCATGGCGCTGCAGGTGAAGAACCTGCGCCGCATCGAGCCCGCGGAACTGCAGGCCATCCGCGCCCGCGCCGCCGCACTGCGGCGGGGCGAGGTGGCGCTGGACGTCTGACAAGTTCCCCGCAACAGCCCATGCCCCAGCCCCCGCGTCGCGCGCCCGACAGCGGCACCACCGGCGACCTGTTCGACGGCATGGCCGACGCCAGCCCGCGCGACGACCCCGGCTTCGAGCCCACGCCCGCCGCGGCGCAGGCGCGCCTGGCCGCGGTGCGGCCCGCCGCCTACGAGCGCACGCGCAATCACCTGCACGGCGCGGTCACGCGCCTGTCGCCCTACCTCACGCACGGGCTGCTGAGCCTGCGCGAGGTGGTCACGCACCTGCGCCGCGCCCACGGCCTGGGCCTGGACCACAAGCTCGTGCAGGAGCTCGGCTGGCGCGCCTGGTGGCACCACGCCTGGCGCCACCAGGGCGAGGCGATCTTCGCCTCGCTGCACGAGGGCCCGCTGCCCGAGGCCGCCTACGCGCGCGAGCTGCCGGCCGACGTGCTGGCAGCCTGCACCGGCGTGCCGGTGATCGACCAGTCCGTGCGCGCGCTGTGCGCGAGCGGCTACCTGCACAACCACGCGCGCATGTGGCTCGCGTCCTACCTGGTGCATGTGCGCCACGTCCACTGGCGCGCCGGCGCCGACTGGATGCACGCCCACCTGCTGGACGGCGACCTCGCGAGCAACCACCTGAGCTGGCAGTGGGTGGCAGGGACCGGCAGCCACAAGCCCTACCTGTTCAATGCCGAGAACGTGGCGCGCTACGCGCCCGAGGACTGGCACAGCTTCGGCAGCGTGGTCGACACCTCGTACGAGGCGCTGGAGGCGATCGCGTACGGCCAGCGCCAGGCAAGGCTCTCGGGTGTGCCACCCGGCCGTATCCGGCACGGCTCCCCGGCCAGCGGGGGGGAGACCCTCGATGCGGTCCTGGTCACCCCCCAGCGCCCGGGCGCACCCTGTCCCGCCCCCGAGCCTGCCCACTTCGCCGGGCGCGCGGTCTGGCTCGTCCACCCCTGGGCGCTGGACGGCCCGCCACCCGGCCTGCCGGCTGGCACCCTGGTGGCCGGCCTGTGGCTGGACGATCACCACCGCCGCTGGCCCTGGAGCGCCACGCGCTGGCACTTCGTCGGCCGCCGCATGGACGCGATCACCAACGCACAATGGCGCGGCACCGCCGCCCAGTGGACACGCGCGCTGGCCGGCGCCGCCCGGGTCAGCGGCTGGCAGGACCCGCACCTCGGCCCCCTGAGCCCCGCACTCGGCCTCGCGCTGCGCCCGCCGGCCTTCGCCGAGCCGGCCGCGGCCTGCCGCTCGTTCTCGCAGTTCTGGCGCGCGGTGCGGTTCGCGGACTGAATCTTCAACGGACCGCGTACCGGTCGCGTGGCGGCGGCGGCAGCCCGGCCACGCGCGCCCTCTCGCCAATGGCCTGTGCTGCCTGCCGCAGCGCGCCCAGCCAGCGCGAGGCCACCTCGGCCTCCTGCGTGATCGCCGGCAGCCAGGCGCAGCTCAAGGAGGCGATCAGGCGTTCACCCTGGAACACAGGCACGGACATCGCGCCGAAGCGCTCCGGTGAATCCTGGCTCACATCGAGCGGGTGCCGGCTGCAGTAGCCCCTGGCCCGGCCCTCGGCCACCAGGCGCTTGATCGCCTCTCCCTGGACGCCGGCGCGGTCGCCCGTGCGCGTGGATCGCGCCAGTTGGGCCACGAGTTCATGGCGCTCCGCGTCCGGACAGAAGGCCAGGTAGCAGCGCCCGAGCGAGGACATCGTCATGCCCGGACGGAAACCCAGGACCCGGTAGTTGACCGCGATGCCATTGGTGGGCCTGTGCGCGTCGATGATCAGCATGGTGGTGCCGTCACGCACGGCCAGATCGGTCGGCCAGGGCACCCGACGCTCCAGGCGAAAGCGCTCGGGCGCCGCCACGGCTGAGAACTGGGCCTGCCACTGCGCCGCGGCCGTCGAGGCGCCCGGGTCGGTGACCGGGGCATAGCGGGACTCCACCTCGCCGCGCACGATACGACCCGCGGCAAGCAAGGTCTTCAGCATCCGCAGCAAGGTGGCCTTGGGAATTCGGGTCTGCTGATGCAGGTCAGACAAGGTCGCCGCAGACGCGTGCTCGATAGCCTGGAGCACTTCCAGTCCACGGCGTAGCGCCTCGACGGTCTTGACGCTGGCAGCCCAGGGCTCGTCACCGGGCATCAGTGACTTCCCTAGTGTTTGGTTCACCCGGTGAAATTCCACCTCGCGATGGTAGCGCGCGATTCCTAGAGTGCATCGGTCTCGTGTCGGGCCAGCGCCGGATCGGGACGACGTCGCCGCCGCCCCTGACGGGCCTGGCCACCGCCCTCAGGCACCCGCTCCCAGAAGGACTCCCCGATGACCTCCACGCTACGCCGCAGGCTCCTGGTGCTCACCGCCCTGGCCTCAGGCCTTCTCCTCAGCGCCAGCCCGGGCTGGGCCCAGGCCTACCCGGAACGCCCCATCACCGTCGTCGTCTCCTACCCGCCCGGCGGCGACACCGACGCCATGGCCCGCCTGTACGCCGAGAAGCTCTCGCAGCGCCTGCGCCAGACCGTGATCGTCGAGAACCGGCCCGGCGCCGGCGGCACCGTGGGCAACACCACCGCGCTGCGCGCACGCCCTGACGGCTACACGCTGCTGTTCACGCCCAACCCCTTCACCACCGCGCCGCAACTGCTCAAGCTCAACCCCGCGAACAGCTACGACGTGCTCAACGGCTTCGAGCCCGTCATCCTCACCGGCTGGCAGTCCGTCATGCTGGTGGCCCACCCCGACACCGGCATCCGCACCGTGCGCGACCTGGTGGCGCTGGCCAAGTCCGGCAAGGCCCTGAACTACGGCAGCCCCGGCGCAGGCTCGCCCATGCACATCGCCGCCGAACTGCTCAACCGCGCCGCCGGCATCAACGTGCAGCACATCCCCTTCCGCGGCATCGGCCCCATGGTCCCCGAGCTCCTCACCGGCCGGGTGCAGATGGGCTACACCACCTACGGTCCGGTGTCCCAGCACATCGCCGCCGGCAAGCTCGTGGCCGTGGCCCTGACCGACCCCGAGCGCACGCCCCTGATCCCCGGACTGGCCACCGTGGCCGAGCAAGGCTACCCCACGGTCAAGGAGGGCGCCTGGCACGGTTTCATGGCGCCCAAGGGCACGCCCGCAGCCGTGATTGCGCTGCTGAACTCCCACTTCAACGAGATCATCAGGATGCCCGACGTCGTCGAGAAGATGGCCTCCTTCGGCGCCCGACCGGCAGGCGGCGCACCCGACCTGCTGTCCAAGGTCAACGCCGAAGACCTGACACGCCTGACCCGCACGATCCGCGAGCTCAACATCACCGCCGACTGATCGCCGCCGCGCCGGTGGCCCGTTCAGGGGCCGCCGGCCGGCGCCCACGGAGAACGCGCATGAGCGAATCGACCCTCGGCCGCGACACGCCGCAGGTGAACGCCCGGTCCAAGGTGCTCGGCCGGGCTCTGTACGCGGGCGACATCCAGCTGCCCGGCATGCTGCACGGCAAGGTGCTGCGCAGCCCGCACGCGCGCGCGCGCATCCGCAGCATCGACACCCGTGCGGCGCGCGCGCTGCCCGGGGTCAAGGCCGTCGTGACGGGCGACGACGCTCCTGGCACGCGCTGGGGCGTGAGCCACAAGGACCGCCACATCCTGGCCAAGGGCCAGGTGCGCTTCTGCGGCGAGGAGGTGGCGGCGGTGGCCGCCGTCAGCGAGGACATCGCCCTGGACGCGCTGGACCTGATCCGCGTGGAGTACGAGGAGGAGCCCGCGCTGCTGGACCCCGAGCTCGCGCTCGCCGACGGCGCGGCGCAGGTGCATGCGGGCCACGACAACGTCTCGCACCGCATCCGCTACCACCGCGGCGACGTGGACGCGGCCCTGGCGCAGGCGGCCGTGGTGCACGAGGCGCGCTACAGCACCCACCCCCAGTACGCCGGCTACCTGGAGCCGATGGCCACGGTGGCGATGCTCGACGCCGACGGCCGGCTGCAGGTCTGGGCATCCACGCAATCGGTCTTCCTGGCCCGGGCGCGCCTGGCGGCCGCGCTAGAGTGGCCGGTGTCGCGCATCCGCGTGACCGCCCCCACGGTGGGCGGCGGCTTCGGGGCCAAGATCATCGAGGACGCCAACACGCTCGTCGCCGCGCTGCTGGCCCTGCGCGCCGGCCGGCCGGTGCGCCTGGTCAACAGCCGGATCGAGGACTTCCTGGGCTCCTGCAGCAGCCTGCCGGAGCGCATCGACCTGGCGCTGGGCATGACGCGCGAGGGCCTGATCGTGGCCAAGGACGTGCGCATCCTCGCCGACTGCGGCGCCTACAGCGGCCTGTGTGCCGAGGTCATGCACGTCAGCGCCATGCGCAGCGACAACATGCAC
>JBILNB010000063.1:0-26588 GCA_044375195.1 Rubrivivax sp.
GAGCTGAAGACCGACGATGTCAAGAAGCTGCGCGAGGCCGGCGTGATCGACCTGCCGACCATCCAGCGCTACCTGAACTTCCACTTCAGCGTCACCATCGACCTGTTCGGCGCAGACGAGTCGTCCAACGCCGCCACCTTCTACTCCACGGGTCTCAAGGGCCGCTACGAGGAAGGCAAGCGAGTCGACGACCACCAACTGCGCGGCCAGACCTACAAGATCCTGGTGGTGCAGAACGGACAGCTCGCCGAGAAGGAGGTCCCGATGCTCAACGCTCTCAACGAGGTGCTGCGCGACGACTACATCAAGGACAGCATCGCCGGCGTGGAGCGCTGGAACAAGGTGATCGAGAAGGCGGGCATCCCCTTCCGCCTGAAGGCGCCGCACAAGGCCTTCCACCGCAACATCGGCGCGCTGGCCGGCGTCAAGGTCTCGCCCGAGGGCAAGGTCATCTCCGAGGCCGAGTGGAACGCCAACGTCGACAGCTGGCTGCCTTCGGGTGCCGACCGCGCCTTCGTCGCCAGCCTGATGGGCCGGGTCGTCGAGCCGGGCAAGTTCGCGAACTGGATCGCCCCGCCGGCCATGGGCATCAACCGCCAGCCAGTGGACTTCGAGTACGTGCGCTTCGCCTGAGCGCCACGCCGCATGAAGAATGGAGGGGGGCTGCGGCCCCCCTCGAGCCAGGAGACGAGACATGGACATGACCGACGGCGCCGTGATCCGGCAGCACCTGATCGATCCCGAGATCTGCATCCGCTGCAACACCTGCGAGGCCACCTGCCCCGTGGGCGCCATCACGCACGACTCGCGCAACTACGTCGTCGATGCCGAGAAATGCAACCTCTGCATGGCCTGCGTACCGCCGTGCCCGACGGGCTCGATCGACAACTGGCGAACCATGCCCAGGGTCAGGGCCTACAGCGTCGCCGACCAGCTCAACTGGGACGTCCTGCCCGGTGAGCTCTCGCCCGAACAGCTGGCAGAGGCCGGTGTGGCTGCGGACGCTGCGCCTGCAGCCGAGCCGGTCGCCCCGGCGCTGCCTGCCGCCGCCGACGGCCAGGCCGCCTTCAGCAGCGCGCAGTACGGCGCCACCGTCCCGCCGTGGTCGGCCGCGCACGTCTATACCAATCTCTACGGGCCGAAGGCTGCGCAGAAGACGATCACCGCCACCTGCACCGGCAACGTGCGCGTGACCGAGGTCGGCAAGGATTACGACACCCACCACATCGTGCTGGACTTCGGCACCACGCCCTTCCCGGTGCTCGAGGGCCAGTCCATCGGCATCGTGCCCCCGGGCGTCGACGCGAACGGCCGCGCGCACCACCCGCGCCAGTACTCGATCGCCAGCCCGCGCAACGGCGAGCGGCCGGGCTACAACAACCTGTCGCTGACGATCAAGCGCGTGCTCGAGGACCACCAGGGCAACCCGGTGCGCGGCGTGGGCAGCAACTTCATGTGCGACCTGAAGGTGGGCGACACGGTGGAGGTGATCGGACCCTTCGGCGCAAGCTTCCTGATGCCCAACCACCCGCGCTCGCACATCGTGATGATCTGCACCGGCACCGGCAGCGCGCCGATGAGGGCGATGACGGAATGGCGGCGGCGGATGCGCGCTGCCGCCGTCGGGCCGTCCCAAGGCGGCGCAGCCCCCTCGGGGGGTAGCGCAGGCGCAGCCGGAGCCTGGGGGCCCGGTTCCAGCAAGTTCGAGGGCGGCAAGCTGATGCTGTTCTTCGGCGCCCGCACGAAGGAGGAGCTGCCCTACTTCGGCCCGTTGCAGAACCTGCCCAAGGACTTCATCGACATCCACTTCGCCTTCTCGCGCGCCCCGGGCCAGCCGAAGAAGTACGTGCAGGACCTGATACGCGACCGCGCCGCCGATCTGGTGCCGCTGCTGCAGGATCCCAACGCCTACTTCTACGTCTGCGGCCTGAAGGCGATGGAGGAGGGCGTGGTGCTGGCCCTGCGTGATGTGGCCGTCAACGCCGGGCTGGACTGGGACACGGTCGGCGCCGCGCTCAAGCGCGATGGTCGGCTGCACCTGGAGACCTATTGAAGTTGGATCACCGACCGGACGGCGGATTCATGCACCAAGGGACTTGCCGCAGCCCTTCGACAGGCTCAGGGCGAACGGACCGGTCTGGGATCGGAATCTAGAACTCCCGTTCGGGCTGAGCCTGTCGAAGCCTTTGCGCGAATCTCCGTTCGGGCTGAGCCTGTCGAAGCCCTCGCATGAAACTCTGTACAACGGTTGACGAGCAGGAGAACCAGGCGTGAGTGACTACCAGACCCTGAACATCAGTACCCGCGCGCCCGGCGTGGCGCAGGTCACCATGTCGCGCCCGGCGGTGTTCAACGCCTTCGACGAGACGATGATCGCCGAGCTGGACACCGCCTTCACCGCGCTGGCGGCCGACGCGGGCGTGCGTGTGGTCGTGCTGGCCGGGGAGGGCCGGCATTTCAGCGCCGGTGCCGACCTGCAGTGGATGCAGCGCGCCAGCCGCGCCAGCGAGGACTGGAACCTGCAGGACGCGCGTCGCTTTGCCGGCATGCTGGCGCGCATTGCCGCGCTGCCCAAGCCCACCGTGGCGCGGGTGCAGGGCGCGGCGCTGGGAGGCGGCGTGGGCTTGACCTGCGCCTGCGACATCGCCGTGGCAGCCGACAACGCGAGCTTCTCCGTCAGCGAGGCCAAGTTCGGCATCCTCCCTTCGGTGATCGGGCCCCACCTCGTCAACGCCGTCGGCCGGCGCCAGGCATTGCGTCTGGCGCTGAGCACCGAGCGCATCGGCGCCGCGCAGGCCGAGGCCATGGGCCTGGTGCACCGCGTCGTCGGCCTGGACGCGCTGGACGCGGCCGTCGACGCCACGGTCCGGGAGCTGCTGGTGGGCGGCCCCAAGGCCCAGGGTGAGATCAAGCGCCTGTTCGGGCGGCTGGAGGTCGGCCCGGTGACGCCCGAGATGCTGGAGCTCACCGCGCGTACCATCAGCCGCGTGCGCGGCACCGACGAAGCGCGCGAGGGCTTCGACGCCTTCCTCTCCAAGCGCCCGGCGAACTGGATCCCTAAATGACGACAACATCCCTGCAAGGCACGCCGGTGGCCGTGGTCGGCGCCGGCATCATGGGCGCAGGCATCGCGCAGGTGGCTGCGCAGGCCGGGCACCGCGTGGGTCTGTACGACGCGCGCCCGGGCGCCGCCGCGCAGGCGCGCGACAAGCTCGCCGCCACGCTCGAGGGCCTGGTCGCCAAGGGCCGCCTGGGCGCCGAGGACGCGCGCGCCACCGTCGCGCGCATCGAGGTGCTGGAGTCGCTCGAGGGCGCGCGCGAGGCCGGGCTCGTCGTCGAGGCCATCGTCGAGAACCTCGAGGCCAAGCGTGCGCTGCTGCGCCAGCTCGAGGCGGTCGTCGCGCCGGGCTGCGTGCTCGCCACCAACACCTCGTCGATCTCGGTCACCGCGCTGGCCAACGGCCTGCAGCAGCCGCAGCGCCTGGTGGGCATGCACTTCTTCAACCCGGTGCCGCTGATGAAGCTGGTCGAGGTGGTCTCGGGCCTGCACACCGATGCCGCGGTGGCCGGGGCGATATTCGAGTTGTCCAAGGCCTGGGGCAAGGTGCCCGTGCACGCGAAGTCCACGCCCGGCTTCATCGTCAACCGCATCGCCCGACCGTATTACGCCGAGACGCTGGCGCTGCTGTTGGAGCAGGCCGCCGCTCCGCAGGTGATCGACGCCTGCCTGCGCGCGGCGGGCTTCCGCATGGGGCCCTGCGAGCTGATGGACCTGATCGGCCACGACACCAACTACGCGGTCACGAACTCGGTCTACGAGGCGAACTTCTTCGACAAGCGCTTCGTGCCCTCGCTGGTGCAGCGCGAGATGGTCGAGGGCGGGCTGCTCGGGCGCAAGAGCGGGCGCGGTTTCTACCGCTACCCCGAGGGCGTGCCGGCGCTGCCGCCGGCCGAGCATGAAACGCTCGCCCCGGTCACCTGGGTCGCCGTGCACGGCGAAGGCCCGATTGCCGACGCCCTTGCCGCCGCCGCCGCGCCCGTGTGCGCCGGCCTCGGCATCGCCCCGGCACGGGTGCCGGGCAGCGCCTGGACCGGCCTGGCCGTCGACGGCGCGCGCCTCGTGCTGACGGACGGCCGCTGCGCGGCCGAGATCGCCGCCGATGGCGCCGGCGCCGACGTGGCGGTCTTCGACCGGCCGGTCGCGCTGCCCGTCTCGTCCGGGGCGCCGTTGGCCGCCGCCCTCGCGTACGCCGTGGCGCCGCAGGCGGGCGCGCGCTGGCGCGCGCAGGCCCCGTCCTGGCTGGCCGCGCTGGGCTGCGCGCCCTTGGCCGTGGCCGACACGCCCGGGCTGGTCGTCGCGCGCACGGTGGCCATGCTCGCCAACGAGGCGGCCGACGCCGTGCTCCAGGGCGTGTGCACGCCCGAGGGGGCCGACTCGGCCATGAGGCTGGGCGTCAACTATCCGGCCGGGCCCTTCGAGTGGCTCGCGCGCTGGGGCGCCGGCGGAGTCGTCGGCGTGCTGCAGGCACTCGACAACCACTACCGCGGCGAGCGCTACCGCGTCAGCCCCTGGCTGCGGCGCCAGGTGGCGCCGTGCTGACGCGGCGATTTCACGCAGCTTTTCCGCGCCTGCCCTGCCAGCCCCGCCCAGCGCGCTGTGCGGGTTGGGCGGGTCATGTGGGCTCTGGCGCACCGACAATCGCTTCACCATGAAATTCGCCGAATTCCACGCCGGCCAGGTCATCGAGGCCGGTCCCTATGCCGTCACCGAGGAGGAAGTGCTGGCCTTCGCCCGCCAGTACGACCCGCAGTGGTTCCACACCGACCCCGAGGCCGCGGCCCGGGGCCGCTTCGGCGGGCTGATCGCCAGCGGCTGGCACACCTGTGCGATCGGCATGCGCCTGCTGACCGACGCCGTGCTGCACGGCTCGGAATCCTTCGCCTCCCCGGGGCTGGGCCATGTGAAGTGGCTGCACCCGGTGCGCCCGGGCGACGCGCTGACCGTGCGCGCCACCGTGCTCGAGGTGCGTCGCGCCGCGAGCAAGCCCACGCTGGGCATCGTGCGCTGGCAATGGCGCATGTTCAACCAGTCCGGCGTCGAGGTGCTGGACCTCGAGGCCACGAGCCTGTTCGACCTCTCCCGTCCCGCCCCGGACGCCCCGGCTCAGGAGCCCCGCCCATGACCCACGCCTACATCTGCGACGCCCAGCGCACCCCCTTCGGCCGCTACGGTGGCGCGCTTTCGTTGGTGCGCACCGACGACCTGGCCGCCGTCCCGTTGAAGGCACTGATGGCGCGCAACCCCCAGGTCGACTGGGCCGCGGTGACCGACGTCATCTTCGGCTGCGCCAATCAGGCCGGCGAGGACAACCGCAACGTCGCGCACATGGCCACGCTGCTGGCCGGCCTGCCGGTGGACGTGCCCGGTGCCACCATCAACCGCCTGTGCGGCTCGGGGCTGGACGCGGTGGGCTCGGCCGCGCGCGCCATCAAGGCCGGCGAGGCGCAGTTGATGATCGCCGGCGGGGTGGAGAGCATGAGCCGCGCGCCCTTCGTCATGCCCAAGGCCGATAGCGCCTTCAGCCGCGCCAACGCCGTCTACGACACCACCATCGGCTGGCGCTTCGTCAACCCGGCCATGAAGGCGGCCTACGGTGTGGACTCGATGCCGGAGACGGCCGAGAACGTCGCCATCGACTTCCGCATCGAGCGCGGGGCCCAGGATCGCATGGCGCTCGCCTCGCAGCTCAAGGCGGTGGCGGCGCAGAAGTCGGGCTTCTTCGACGCCGAGATCACCCCGGTGACGATCCCGCAGAAGAAGGGCGAGGCCGTCGTCGTGGCCAAGGACGAACACCCGCGCGAGATCTCGCTCGAGGCACTGGCCAAGCTCAAGGGCGTGGTGCGCCCGGACGGTACGGTGACGGCCGGCAACGCCAGCGGCGTCAACGACGGCGCCTGCGCCCTGCTGCTGGCCAGCGAGACCGCGGCCGCGCGCCACGGCCTGACGCCGCGCGCCCGCGTCGTCGGCCTGGCCACGGCCGGCGTGCCGCCGCGCATCATGGGCATCGGCCCGGCGCCGGCCACGCGCAAGGTGCTCGAGCTCACCGGCCTGACGCTGGCGCAGATGGACGTGATCGAGCTCAACGAGGCCTTCGCGGCCCAGGGTCTGGCGGTGCTGCGCGACCTGGGCCTGGCCGACGACGATGCGCGCGTCAACCCCAACGGCGGCGCCATCGCGCTCGGCCACCCGCTGGGCGCCAGCGGCGCCCGCCTGGCCACCCCGGCGGTGAACCAGCTCCACCGCAGCGGCGGGCGCTACGCCCTGTGCACCATGTGCATCGGCGTGGGCCAGGGCATCGCCCTGGTGCTCGAGCGCGTCTGAGAGTCTGGGAGTCTTTCCCCCATGCCCGCCTTGCACCCCAAAACATCCCGTCTCGTCGTTGCAAATCCTCGCCATAGCCCGAGCCATGGCTGTGGTTTGCGCCTAGATCCAGGGCGTTTTGGCGCGCCTTTCGTGCACGGCGGAAAAACTCTCAGGCTCTGACGCGGGCCTACAGCCCGAAGCGCGCCGGGGCGTAACGGGTCGGCTCGATTGGCGGCTCGCGGCCGGTCATCAGGTCGGCCAGCAGCGCGCCCGAGCCGGCGGCTTGGGTCCAGCCCAGGTGGCCGTGGCCGGTGTTCAGGTGAAGGCCCGGCACGCGAGTCGGGCCGATCAGCGGCACGCCGTCGGGCACCATGGGCCGCAGGCCTGCCCAGGGTGTCGTCGAGGCCTCGGGCGTGGCGCGCAGCACCTCGGGGTAGATGCGGCCGAGCAGCCGCTTCAGGTTGGCGATGCGCGCCGGGTTCAGGCTCAGGTCGTGGCCCGTGAACTCGGCCGTCCCGGCGATGCGCAGGCGGTCCTCGCCCACCGGGACCACAGCCACGTGCAGCGTGGCGTCGACCAGGGCGATGCGAGGCAGCGCCGTCCCCGGCGGGGGCTGCAGCGTCAGCGAGTAGCCCTTGGCCGGGCGCACCGGGATGCGCAGGCCCAAGGGTCGCGCCAAGGCGGGGCTCAGGCTGGCAGCTGCCAGCACGACGGCGTCGCAGTCGTGCACGCGGCCCGCGCCGTCGACGAGCCCGGTGACCCGGCCGTCGTGCCAGCGCAGCGCGCGCACTTCGCAGCCGTGGTGCAGGATCACACCACGCTCGGCCAGCACCCGGGCCAGGCCGAGGCAGAAGCGGTAGGCGTCGCCGCGCTCGTCGTCGGGGTTGAACAGCGCCCCGGCCAGATCGGCGGCCACGGGGGCGAGCGCGGGCTCCAGCGCGACGGCCTGATCGACCGACCAGCGCTCGAAGCGCCGCCCCGCCGGTGCGAGCGCGCGCGCCCAAACGCTGGCCGCCTGCAGCGCCTGTGCGTCGCGGAAGAGCATCAGCGAGCCGGTGGCATGATGGCTGTAGTCCACGCCGGCGGCACGCAGCGACGGCATCTGCGCCAGGCTGTGTCGCGCCAGTGCCAGGTTGGCCAGGGTGTTGGCCAGGTAGCGCGCGCGCGCCGACTCGCGCACGAAGCGCAGGCCCCAGCCCAGCAGCGAGGGCAGTGCGCGCAGGCGCAGCAGGGCGGGCGCGTCCTCGTTGCCGAGGTTGCGCAACAGGTCCCCGAGTACGCCGGGCGAGTTCCAGGGCTCGACCAGGCTCGGGTGCAGCAGAGCGCCGTTGGCGTGGCTGGTCTCGAGCCCCGGCCCCGCGCGCCGCTCGAAGATGCGGATGTCCGTCACGCCACGCTCGCGCAGGGCGTGGGCGGCTGACAGGCCGGCCAGGCCGGCGCCGACGATGGCGACCTTCATCGCTCGGGTTCCTTTGCGTGGCTCTTCCGCTTCCGGGCCCGATGCTACAGACACCGCGCGCGGTCGCCGCGACATCCCGCAGAATCCCGGGTGACCGACGTGGCCCGTGCCGCGTCCGCCGAACCCGACGATGAGCAAGGCCTTCACCCGCGAGAACGACGCCGCCCCGGCCGATGACGATGACGATCCGTCACTGCCGCCGCTGCCCGCCGGCACGCGCAACTACATGACGCCAGCCGGCTACCGACGGCTGCGCGAGGAACTGGTGGCGCTTCTCGACGTCGAGCGCCCCAAGGTCGTCGAGACCGTGTCCTGGGCGGCCAAGAACGGCGACCGCTCCGAGAACGGCGACTACCTCTACGGCAAGAAGCGCCTGCGCGAGATCGACCGCCGCATCCGCTTCCTCACGCGCCGCCTGGAACAGGCCGAGGTGGCCGACCCCTGCGCGCACCACGGCAGTGATCAGGTCTTCTTCGGCGCCACGGTGAGCTACGCCAACGCCCGGGGCGAGGAGCGCACGGTCACGATCAAGGGCATCGATGAGGCTGACAGCCTGGCTGGCGAGGTGAGCTGGATCTCCCCGATCGCGCGCGCGCTGCTGAAGGCGCGCGAGGGCGATGAGGTGCGGCTCGTGACGCCGGCAGGCGTGGAGACGATCGAGGTGCTGCAGGTCCGCTACCCGGCGCCTGCGTGACGGGCCCGGCTGCGCCTTCGGTGCTGCGCCCCGTCAGGGCTTGATGCGCGAGACCTTCAGCACCGGCACCGCCCTGCGCAGAGCACGCATCACTTCGGCCAGGTGCACGCGGTCGCGCACGGCCACCAGCAGCCGCAGCTCGGCCACCTCGTTACCGCTCTCGTGGCCCATGTCGATGCGGGTGATGTCGGCCTCGGCATTGCTGATGGCCGAGGCCACCTGCGCCAGCGCCCCCTTGGCGTTACCCACCTCGATGGCGAGCGCGGTCTCGAAGGCGCGCACCGGTTCCTCGGCCCACTCCACGTGCATCCAGCGCTCGCTGTCGCGCTCGTACAGACGCCGCCCGGTGCGGCAGTCGGCCGTGTGCACGAGCAGGCCCTCGCCCCGGCCCAGGTAGCCCGTGATCGCGTCCCCCGGGATGGGGCGGCAGCAGGTCGCCAGGCGCACGGTGCTGTCCTGGCTGCCGTCGATGAAGACCACGCCCTGCCGGTGCGCCGAGTCGTCGGCGGCGTAATGCCCGAGCGTCAGCGTCACGGCGTCGGGCCGGGTGCCGCGCTCGGCCAGCATCTGCGCCAGGCGCTTGGCCACGATCACCGCGATCTTGCGCCCGAGTCCGATGTCCACCAGCAGCTCGCCGCGGTGGCGCACGCCGGCCCAGCGCGACAGTTGATGCCACAGCGCGGCGGCCTCCGCGTCGGCCTCGTCCTCGGGCGGCAGGCGCAGGCCCTCGGCGCGCAGCGCCTGCGCGAGCATCTTCTCGCCCAGCGCGATGGACTCCTCCTGCTCCATCGTCTTCAGGTGGTGCCGGATCTTGGCCCGGGCACGGCCGGTGCGCACGTGGTTCAGCCAGGCCGGGTTGGGGCGCGCGCCCGGGGCGGTGATGATCTCGACCACGTCCCCGCTGCGCAGCTCGGTGCGCAGCAGCACCGCCTCGCCGTTGACCTTGGCGGCCACGCAGCGATCCCCCACGTCGGAGTGGATCGCGTAGGCGAAGTCCACCGGGGTCGCCCCGCGCGGCAGGGCCAGGATCTTGGTGCGAGGCGTGAAGACGTAGACCGCGTCCGGGAACAGGTCGACCTTGACATGCTCGAGGAACTCGGCCGAGTCGCGGGTGTCGTCCTGGATGTCCACCAGGGACTGCAGCCAGGTCGCGCCCAGCGACTGCGCGTCCCTGCCCGGCACGGCACCGTCGGTCCCGAGCTTGTACATCCAGTGCGCTGCGATGCCGTTCTCGGCCACCGCGTGCATGGTCTCGGTGCGGATCTGGAATTCCACCGGCGTGCCCAGCGGGCTCACCAAGGTGGTGTGCAGGCTCTGGTAGCCGTTGGCCTTGGGGATCGCGACATAGTCCTTGAAGCGGCCGGGCAGGGGCTTGTACATCTGGTGCAGCACGCCCAGCGCGAGGTAGCAGTCGGGCAGCGTGGGCACCGTGATGCGGAAGCCGAAGATGTCGTTGACCTGGGTGAAGCCCACGTGCTTCTCGCGCATCTTGCGGTAGATGGAGTGCACGGTCTTCTCGCGCCCGGCGATGGTGATGCGCATCTTCGCCACGCCGAACGCGCGCTCGACGTCCTTGCGCACGCGCTCGACGATGTCGCGCCGATGGCCGCGCGCACGCTGCAGCGCGCGCTCGAGCGCGGCATGGCGCCAGGGGTGCAGGTGGCGGAAGGCCAGCTCCTGCAGTTCGCGGTAGGTGCGGTCCAGGCCCAGCCGGTGCGCGATCGGCGCGTAGATGTCGAGCGTCTCGGCTGCGATGCGCTGCCGGCTGGCGGGCGCCATCGCCGCCATCGTGCGCATGTTGTGCAGGCGATCGGCGAGCTTGATGAGGATGACGCGCACGTCGCGCGACATCGCCATCAGCATCTTTCGGAAGGACTCGGCCTGGCTCTCCTCGCGCGTGTTGAAGCGCAGGCGGTCGAGCTTGGTCAGTCCGTCCACCAGTTCGGCAGCCGGGGCGCCGAAGCGCTCGATCAGCTCGGGCTTGGTGACGCCGCAGTCCTCCATCGCGTCGTGCATCAGCGCGGCCATGATGGCCTGGGCGTCCAGACGCCACTGCGCGCACAGCCCGGCCACCGCCACCGGGTGGGTGATGTAGGGCTCGCCGCTGGCGCGGTACTGGCCCAGGTGGGCCTCGTCGGCGAAGCGGTAGGCCTCGCGAACCTGCTTCAGGTCGGCCTTGGAGAGGTAGTGCAGGCGCTCGGTGAGCGCGGCGAAGGTGGTGGGGGCTTCGGCCGGCTCGTCGGCGCGCGGCAGCGGCGGCCTCATGGCCTGGGGCAGCAGATCGGCGGCGAAGGTGCGCAATCCCATGCCCCGAATCTACCGCACGGACCGCCCAAGCAAACGGGCTCCGCGAGGGAGCCCGTCAGGATCAGGGGCGCGCAGCCGCGCTCAGGCGGTCAGATCGGCACCTTGCGCAGCATCTCGATGCCCACCTCGCCAGCGGCGATCTCGCGCAGCGCAGTCACGCTGGGCTTGTTCTTTGACTCGATCTTCGGTGTGTGGCCCTGGCTCAGCATGCGCGCGCGGTAAGTGGCCGCGAGCACCAGCTGGAAGCGGTTGGGGATCTTCTCGAGGCAGTCTTCGACGGTGATGCGGGCCATGGTGGCAGGGCTTCCGGTGGGCAGTCAGAGCAGGCCGAGCGACGCGAACACCTGCGATCGGTTGCGGATCTGCGTGACGTAACGCAGCCGCTGCGAGTGCACGACAGCCTTCAAGTCGAAGAGCGCCGTGTCGAAAAGACTGTTGATTATAACGAAGTCGAAATGGCGCGCCTGGGCCACCTCCAGGCGGGCATTCATCATGCGCGTCTCGATCACCTCCGGGCCGTCCTCGCCGCGCCGCGTCAGGCGCTGGCGCAGTTCCTCCCAGCTTGGCGGCAGGACGAAGATCAGCACCGCATGCGGGAACAGGCGCTTGATCTGCAGCGCCCCCTGCCAGTCGATCTCGAGCACGACATCCTCGCCTCGCTGCAGACGCGCCTGGATCGCGTGGCGCGAGGTGCCGTACAGGTTGCCGTGCACCTGCGCCCACTCGAAGAACTCGCCGCGCTCGATCATCGCGCGAAAATCCGTCTCGCTGACGAACCAGTACTCGCGCCCGTCCTGCTCCTGGCCGCGGGGCTTGCGCGTGGTGTGGGACACCGACACCGCCAGCCGGGCGTCGAGCTCGAGCAGCGCCTTGACGAGGCTGGACTTGCCGGCCCCGCTCGGGGCGGCGACGCAGAAGAGGTTGCCGGGCGCGTCCATCGATACAGGGCAGGGAGCAAAGATGGGGCGCGAGTCTATGACATGCCTGCGCCCGGCGCCCCTGTCCCTTCAGTTGCCGGGGCGCCTTGCCGATAAAGACAATGTCTCGGGCGGTTCCTTCGGCCCGAGGTTCTCGCGTCCCCACTCCACGGAGCATTCCGCACCCATGCGTCCCGATCCTGCCGCTGCGCCAGACCCAGGCTCCGTCGACGGCCTGCGTGCGGCCAAGTCGCGCCCGGGTTTCGCGCTCCGTCCGACGGCGCGCGCCGCCGGGGTCGGGAGCGCCGCGTTGGCTGCCTGCGTGCTCGCCTGGGCTCCGGTTGCGCTTCGGGCGCAGTCGGGCGCGCCGCCGACGATCGTCGTCTCGCCGGACTCCGGTGTGTTCTGCGATCCCTCGCCCTGCCCGGCGGGCGTTGAGGTCCGCACCGCGGTGACGCGCGGCGCGGACGCAGCGCCCGCTGCGCGCTCCGCGCCGGCACCCGCCTCCCAGCCGGGGCCCGCGGCTGCACCCGTGCCGGTGGCGCCGCCCGCCGCCGTCCCTCCCCCGGCGGCCACGCCCGCTGCGGCTACCGCTGCTGCGCCCGCCCCGACGCCGACGCCGACGCCGACCAGGGCTCCGGCTCCAGCCAGGGCTGCGTTACCGGCTCCTGCCCCAGCGCCCGTCCGTGGTGCCGCGGCGCCCGCATCGGCCCCCGCCCGCGCTGCTGTGCCCGCACCCGCCCGCGCCGCAGTGCCTGCACCTGCGCGTGGGACGGTGTCCGTGCGCGAGCCGGCGCCCCCGGCGGCTCCGGCGGCCGTTACCGTGGCGACGCCCGCGACCGCGGCTGCGGGTGGGAGTGGTCGGATGACCACGCCGCCATCCTTGACGCCGCCCGCCACTGCAGCCACGCCGGCGCCCGCTGCGGTGCCCGGCCCCTCCGCGCCACCAGCTTCGCCGACGACAAGCGCCGTTCCGGTGCGCCCGGCGCCGTCGGCAGCCCCTGCCTCTGCGCCGGCTCCGTCCGCGGCGCCGCTGCCCCGGGTGGCATCAGCCCCGTCCGCGCAACCCGCCGGCATTCGCGTGCGTGCCCTGCTGCGCGAGGCGATGGAGTCCCACCCGGCCATAGTCTCGGCGCAGCGGACCCTGGGTGCCTCGGTCGCCGAGATGGACGCGGCACGTTGGCAGTTTTTCCCCACGCCCTCGGTGGGGCTGGAGGCAGGGGCGCGTGACCTGGGCAGTGCCACCAACCAGCAGACGGGGTTCGTTCGATTGCAGCAACCGCTATACACCGGTGGCCGGCTGACGCAACAACTCGCGCGGGCCTCAGCGAACGCCCGAGCGACCTCTCTTGCGGTCGAGGAGGAGCGGCGCTCGATCGCCCTGCGCGTGATCCAGGCCCTGGGCGACGCACGCTCCGCTGCCGTGAAGCGGCAAGCCTATCGCGAGAGCGCGGCCAACCACGTCGAATTCCTGAACCTCGTCCAACGCCGGGTCAACGAGGGCCTTTCGCCGCGTGGTGACATCGTCCTGGCTCGCTCGCGCCTTTCCTCGGTGCGCGCTGACCTCGAGGCTGCAGAGGTCCAGTTCGATCAGGCGCTGAGCCGTCTGGAGCAGCTCCTGGGGCGGCCGCTGGAGGCTGTGGAGTACGCTGCCCTGCGCTCGGACGCCGTGGATGATGCCGCCGCCGACTGGGCGATGCCGGCGCTCGACCGCCTGGTCGAGCTCGCTCTGCAGGCCAGCCCGACCGTCAGCCGGGCCCTGGCCGAGCTCGAGGCTCGCCGGGCTGACATCGGTCTGGCTCGCTCCAATCTGGTTCCCACGCTGTACTTGCGCGCCGAGCACAGCAAGGGCAGCGCCGGGAGCCGCCAATCGCAGGTCTACCTGGGCCTCGAGAGCAACTTTGGCCCCGGCCTGTCGAGCCGCGCCGTGGTGAGCGCGAGTGAGCAGCGCCTCGAGGCCCAGCAGGCCGAGGTCGATGCGCGTCGGCGTGAGCTGACCGAGCTGGTGCGGTCCGAGCACACCCTGGCCCTCTCCGGCGAGCGCAGAGTTGGCGTCCTCGCAGATTCCGCCAACTACGCCGCCACGGTCGTCCAAGCGTGGCAGCGCCAGTTTCTCGCAGGCCGCAAGACTTGGCAGGAGCTGATGAACGCCGCGCGGGAAAAGGCCCAGGCCGACGCGGTTCTGGGCGAGGCCAGCGCAGCCCGCTGGGTATCGACCCATCGCTTGCGCCTGCTGGCCGAAGGCGTCGACGATTTCCTCGGTCTTGCGCTGAAGGCACCGGCCTCGGCGCCGGCCCTGGCGCCCGTGCCGCAGAAGACTGCACCCACCTCTCGCGTGCCGGGCGGCGCGGACGAGGTCTCGCGCGCGCCTGCGGCGGGCTGGCCGCTGATTTACGCCTTGCCGCCCCAGGCCCTGCACGATTTGCCGCACGTCAACATCCAGCTCGTCGATCTCGCGCCGATCGGCCGGATCGAGGCCCCCCTTCCGGAATTGACATGAGCGAAGCAGCTGTCACCTCCGCGCTTCACGCCGCACAGGTCCAGGCTGCGTTCGCGGCCATCATGCGACTTGGTCAACTCCGGCGCGAGCCCCTGGACGGCCTGGCGCTGCGCGGCGCTCTCGAGTCCTGCACCGCCGATCTGCCGCCGATGGAAGTCGTCGAGGAGGTCGCGCGCCAGCTCAACCTGCAGGCCCCGGTCTGGCTGAAGCAGCCCGACGATGGTCGCCTGCCCATGCTCGTGCTCGCCCCGGATGGGGGCTGGGGAGTCGTCACCGCCCGCAACGGCGACGGGCAGTGGGCGGTGTGCTGGTGGAGTCAGGACGCGCGCCAATTCGAGGAAGATCTCGTCGAGGCCTTCGGTCGTGGCCACCGCTTCGCCCGCTGGAGCGTGGCGCCGCGCTTCGTCGCGAGTCGCAGCCCGACGCTCAAGCTCATCCTCTCCGAGATCCTGTCCCAGCGCCGCGGCTTGCTGGAGGTCGCCTCGGGGACGCTGGCCATCAGCGTTTTGGCGCTGGGAAGCTCCTTTTACTCGATGCAGGTCTACGACCGCGTCGTGCCGACCCAGGCTGTCTCGACCCTGATGGTGCTGACCATCGGCGTGGCACTGGCCATCTTGTTCGAGATGGTGGGCAAGGGCGTTCGCGCCCACCTGCTCAACCGCATGACCGACGCCACCGATCAGCGTCTGGCGCGCGTGGTGTACACACGCTTTCTTTCTCTGCGGCTGGACCAGCTGCCCCCCAGCGTCGGGTCGACCTCGTCACGGCTGCGCAGCTACGAGACGGTGCGCGGCTTCCTCGTCGGCATCGCGACCCAGGTGGCGGTGGACATCCCGCTCGCCCTGCTCGCGCTGGCTGTGCTGGCACTCATTGGCGGGCCCATCGCTCTCATCCCCGGGGGTTTCCTGCTCCTGGGACTGGTGGTCGGGCTGATGTTCAGGACCCGCGTCGAACGCCTGGCCAAGCTGGGCACACCGGCCCAGCACTTCAAGACCGGGTTGTTGGTCGAAAGCATCGAGGGCGCCGAGACCATCAAGTCCGGTCAGGGCGGCTGGCGCATGCTGTCTCGCTGGCTCGAGGCCACCGACCAGGCGCGTCACTACGACCTCGAGATGCGCACCATCTCCGAGCGTTCGCAGCACGTGGTCGCGACCCTGCACCAGCTCGCCTACGTCGCCATCGTCGCCGCCGGCGCACTCCAGATCGGCCACACCAGCCTCACCATGGGCGGGCTGATCGCCTGCTCCATCCTGGCCGGTCGCATCCTTGGCCCGATCACGATGCTGCCCAACCACGTTGTCCAGTGGGCGCACACCAAGGCCGCCGTACAGGACCTCGACCGCCTCTGGGCCTTGCAACAGGATCACCCGGAAGGGGTGCGGCCGCTGCAGCTCGACCGTCTGCAGGGGCGTTTCGACCTGAGCGAGCTGCGCTTCAACTACCCGGGCTCCGTCGGGCTTCAGGTGTCCCGCCTGCAGATCCAGCCGGGCGAGCGCGTGGCCGTCCTTGGCGGGGTGGGCAGCGGCAAGACCACGCTGTTGCGGATCCTGTCGGGCATGTACAAGCCGCAGGAGGGGCGCATCACCCTGGACGGCGTCGACCTCGACCTGATCGCCAAGTCCTCGCTGTCGGCCTGCACCGGCTACGTGCCGCAGGATGGGCGCCTGTTCGCGGGCACACTGCGCGAAAACCTCGTGCTCGGCCTGCCCGACCCGGGGGATCAAGCCATCCTCGCAGCGGCCGAGCGCACCGGCCTGCTCGACGCGGTGATCGCGCCCGACCAGCGCGGCCTCGAGCGCACCATCGCCGAGGGCGGCATCGGTCTGTCGGGCGGGCAGCGCCAGCTCGTGCACATCACCCGCGCGCTGTTGCGCCAACCCACCATCTGGCTGCTCGACGAGCCGACGGCCTCGATGGACCACGCCCTGGAGGTCCGGGTTGTGCAGGCGCTGCAGGAAGAGCTTCTCGCCCGGCAGCGATCCACCCTGGTTCTGGTGACGCACAAGCCGCAGATGCTGGCCCTGGTCGACCGCGTCATCGTCTTCGCCCAGCAGCGGGTCGTACTCGACGGACCGCGCGACGAGGTGTTGCGCAAGTTGACCGAGAAGCCGGCCGCGCCGGCAGCGGCCGGTGGCATGGGCGGCGGCCGGGGCGCCGAGCCTGCCGGGCGGTCTGATCCACCCTTCGCCACCGTTCTGGGCGCCGGACATCGGAGGGCCGCATGAGCACATCGAACCGTCTTCGGAGCTGGACCGGCACGCTGCTGCTGCTCATGGTCACCGCTTTCGTCACCTGGGCCGCCGTCTTCGAGATCGACCAGGCTGTACGGGCCCAGGGCCAGGTGATCCCGCAGGACCGCACCCAGGTCGTCCAGGCGGCCGACGGCGGCATCCTGCAGCAATTGCTGGTGAGCGAGGGCGAGCGCGTTCGCAAGGGCCAGTTGCTCGCCAGCCTCGAGAAGGAGCGGGCATCGGCTGCACTCGACGAGGTGGCTTCGCGCATCGCCAACCTCGAAATCACCCGCGTGCGCGCCATGGCCGAAGCCACCGAGACGACGCCGGCGTTCGGCCGTTACGCGCGCTCGCACGGCTCCATCGTTGCAGTTCAGCAGGCGCTCTACGCGCAGAACCTCTCTGCGTTGCGCACCGAGATCGAGGCCCTGGGCGGCGCCCTGCATCTCTCGATGGAGGAGTTCGAACTGACGCAGCGCTTGTTCGAGTCCGGCGATGTCAGTCGGGTCGAGCTCATGCGCGCCGAGCGCCAGGTGGTCGAGCTGCGCCAGCGGCGAGACTCGATACGGCAGAAGTACCGCACCGACGCGCGCAAGGAGGTTGCGCGCATCGACGAGGAGCTGAACTCCCAGCTCAGCAAGCGACGGGAGCGGCAGAGCATCCTCGGCCATACCGACGTGCTCGCACCGATGGACGGGGTTGTCAAGTACTTACGTGTTAACACTCTGGGCGGCGTGCTGAAGCCGGGCGACGAGCTGATGCAGATCTCGCCCACGGAGGGCGGCTATGTCATCGAGGCCAAGATCAGCCCGGCTGACATTGGCCAGCTTCGCCTGGGCATGCCCGTGGCCGCGCGCCTCGACGCCTTCGACTACACCATCTACGGCGCACTCCAGGGGCGGCTGACCTATCTGAGCTCCGACACGCTGTCGGAACAGGGGCCAACCGGTGCCAGCCAGGTCTATTACAGAGGGCACGTGACCCTCGACAGCCAGCAGCAAACGGATAGAATTGGTGTCAATCGGTTGAAGCCCGGCATGACGGCATCGATCGACGTCCAGACCGGCCGTTCAACCGTGCTCAACTACATTGCCAAACCCATCCTGCGTGCCTTCAGCGGCGCCATGAGCGAGAAGTGAGAGGAGGGACGTGAGCGCGCCCAAGCCCACGATGAACCCCTGGCCGGGGTTCGTCGCTGTCATCAGCGGGCTCGTCGCGAGCTTGATGCTGCTGATGGCGGTGCTCGTCCTGTTGCTGACGCAACTCGGCACGCTTTCGGCGAACTACGCGGAGACCGTGCTCGCCGAGTTGCTGCGCCAGGCCAAGGAGCGCGAGGAGATCGCCGCTCTCGAGAAGATCCGTGGGACCGGCGTCGGCGCCAAGCTCGGTGGAGCACTCGTTGGCGTTTCTCCTGTGCCCACAGACCCCTCGCCCAGGATCAGCGAAATCGTGCTGATATTCGCGCCCAAGATCAACGACATCCCGAAGGAGGAGCAGCCGGCCATCGCCCAGGCGCTGCGCGATCTCGGAGCCGCTTCCGAGGCGCGCTGGACCATCCTGGCCTTTGCGCCGGAGTCTGACTCGGTGCTTCGGCGCAGCACCTTCCGGATGATGGTGGCCGTACGCAATTTCGTCACGTCGCAAGGGATCGGCGAGGCACGCATCGAGATGCGGCTGGAGCCTGCGCCTGTCTCGCAGGAGCCGGCTCCCGAGGGCAGTATCGTCGTGCGTGTGGTGCCTTCGCGGGTGGGGCCTGCCCCGCGGCCTGCGGCAGACGCGGGCGGCGCGGCCGACAACCCGGCCGGGCAGGGGGGGCCGCGGTCATGACAAGCGCAGCGCTGCGTTCGCGTGGTAGCCGGCCATGAGCCGCCGCCGTCGCAAGGCCGAAGCCGAGGGCGACTACCTGCCGGGCTTCGCGGACGCGCTGTCCAACGTCCTGCTCGCGCTCCTGCTCGTGGTGGGTGTCATCGCCATGGGGCTGGTGTCCCTCAATCTGGAGATCACCAAGCAGGCCCTCGCGCTCGCCGAGGCGCGGGCCAAGCAGATCATCCTGGAGCGCGCGCGCGCAGCCGCTCTGGCGCGCGCGCGCGGCGACGGAACTGGCGATTCGACAGTCCAACCCGGCCCGGGCGCCATCGTTCTGCCGCCCGGCATGGCACCGGGAGCGCCCGCGCGCGGCGGTGGCCCGACCGATCGGCTCGGCCCGGGGGACGCTCCCTTTGCCCGCTCCGACCCCGGCACCGTACGGTATGAGACTGGCCCACCGCGGGTGATCCGCGTCTCGCGTTCCTCGTCCGAGACGGCGCAGGCCGAGGCGCGCGGGCAGGCGGCCACCGCCGCCCTCACCGGCCCCATTCGTGCCGACTTGGTGGCTCAGGAGGTCGTGGGTGGGGCCGTGATCGCGCGGCTCGAGTTCGACCTGCGCGATTCCGGCTGGGCCGCCGGCCGCACCCTGCCGCCCATGAGCCCGATTCCCGAGGGTGGTTTGCGAACCCTCGTGACTTTCGCGGACACCGGTGACCGTCGTCAGATGGTCGTCGCTTTCGGTCGCCTCAATGCCCTTCGCCAGACCCTGGTCGGCTCGGGCGTGCCGGCGTCCAGCCTGAAGTTACGCATCCTCCAGACCCCGACGGCGCTCGAGAGCGACCCGTCGGCCATCTCATCCGTGTACATCATCGACGGGAGGCAGCCCTGAGCGTCGCCGCGGCGGCGCATCGGTTGCAACACACATGGCAGCAGTCTTCGATTCCTTGGATCCTTCCCCGGCCGTGGCGGCCATCCGTCCCGCCGCCGGTGCGCCTCGCCCCGGCAAGGCGCGGGCAGTGCAGGTGCGCAGCGCCTGGCGCGACTGGCTCGCCGTCATGGGGCCGACCGCGCTTGTCGTGCTGGCCTGCGCCACGGTCTTCCGCAGCGTCTTCCTGGGCTCGATCAACAGCCTTTCGGGTTCCGGCCTGTGGCTGGTGTACTTCATTCTGGTGACGTATTTCTTCGGTGCGGCCCTGATCGGCATGGCGACCTGGCGTTTCACGCGGGAGGCCGCCCACATGGCCCGCTGGCAGGCGACCTCGGCTGCCGGGCGGCTTGCGCTGCTGGCCGGCCCGCTGGCCGGCAGCGCGGCCAAGCCTGTGTACACGGCGCTGCAGGATGAAGAAGGCGACCCCTCTGCCCGGCAGGCGCGGGTGGAGCGCGAGATCGGCGAGGTGCGCGAAAGTCTCGGCGAGAGCTTGACCATGCCCAACTACGTCAACGGGGCACTCGTCGGCCTGGGCCTGTTCGGCACCTTCGTCGGCTTGATCGGTACCCTCGAGGACCTGGGCGCGCTGTTCCAGGGCCTGATGAGCACGGGCAACAAGGACGCGAACCCGATCGACGTCTTCGCCGACATGCTCAAGCGGCTGCAGGCGCCGATGGCCAGCATGGCCACCGCTTTCGTCACCTCGCTCTACGGCCTCGGCGGGTCGCTTCTGCTGGGGCTGGCCTCGCTGCTGGCCGGCAAGGTGGCCGGGCGGGTGGGTGACGGTCTGACCGAGCTTGCCCGGGTGAGCGAGATCGTCCAGCCGCGCGCGGTGCCGGTGTTGACCACCGAGGCCCCGGACCACGAGATGCTGCAGCTCGAGTTGCGTCTGCGCGCCGAGCAGTGGCAGACCGTGCTGGCCGACATGCGTGAGCTTCAGCAGGGCCATGCCCGCGAAACCGCCGCGCTGCGCGAGGGCATTGCCGAAGTGGCACGTTCCACCCAGAGCCTGGCCCAGAGCGTGCAGCAGCGCATGCGGCTCGACCATCTGCGCGACGCTTCCCGCCGCAGTGCGGGGGCCCGCAACGCGTCGCAGCGACACGAACAGGAACTGGAAAACAGTCTGAATCTTGCCCGAAAAGCTTTGCAGGCGTGGGAAACTAAGAATCCGGCAATCGTCGCCCATGGTTCTGGCGCTCCGTCCGAAGGCGTTGCGAATTCGCTGTCCACCCTGAACACGATCGCTGTCCAGCAGAGCGCCAGCCTCGATGCCATCGTCTCGAGCCTGGAGCAGGTCGAGCAGATGGTGTCGCAGGCCATGAACCGGCAGTTGTCGGTGACCCTCACCGTGGACCCGACGCGCGACGCCGGGCCTGCGCCGAAAGCGTTCGGTTGATATCGCCTGGAGTGAAGAGCAATGTCCGAGACCCGAGGATCCAGGCCCGCTGGTGACCCTTCCGCACCTTCACAAGCGGCCCCACCACCAGCGGCCACCCAGCCGCTGAACGCGCGCGGCCAGGAGGCGGCCCGAGCCGCCCTCGATTCCGCGCAGCAGGTTTCCTCGAACGCCCCGGCCCCCGGGGCTTCGCCACGTTACAACCGGGTCTTCATCAACGTCCCCCGTGGCGAGATTGCGTCGGTTCGCATCGTCGACACCGACTTCGTCTTCGTTCTCAAGTCCGGCATCCGCGTCCTGATCCGCGATGGCGCGCTGCGCGCCGCCGCCGAACCCGATTACGGCATCGTCTTCGCCGGGGAAGAGGCGGTCGAGGGCCAGGCTCTGATCGGCATCGCCGACTCCAGTCAGGGTCTCGTCGTCAACCGCGAGCCCTGGGTCGAGACGGACATCCGTCCGCGTGAGGAGACGCCGACCTCCGTCGCCGAACAACGCGAGGTCAAGCCCGAGGCGGAGTCGACATTCCTTGGTGGCGCGGTCGTCGCGTGGTACCAGTCGCTCTGGGCCGTCGGCGGATCGGCCGCCGCCGGCGTGGCCGGGCTGGCCATGGCCGGGAAGAAGGTGGTTGCCGCGGTCTCCACCGTGAAGACGGGCACAGATCTGCTGATCTCTGCCTTCGCCGGCCCGTTCACCGTGCCGGTGGTGGTCGAGGTCTACGACGTCGACGGCGTGCTGATCGCCATCACGGTCAGCCAGGAAAATGGCTCGCACAAGTTCACGCTCCCTGCCGACCTGGCCGACGGCCTGTACCTCGTCAAGGTACGCAGCCTGAACGGCGACGAGCCTGACTACTACGACGAGGCCACTGGGCAGAAGGTGAGCCTGGATGCCGAGCACGGCATGCGGGCCTACGTTGACATGAAGGCCGGCCAGGCGAAGGAGATCAGCGTCACGCCAGTGACTGAACTCGCCGTTCGCAAGGCGCTTCGCAAGGCCGGGCAAGATGCCGATGCGACCAAACCCCCGGCGCTCCAGGTCGTGCAGGAGGTCGCCGCGCAGGTGGGGCAGATCTTCGGACTCGACGACATCCTTGGTGACGTCACCCCCCTGATCGACGCCAGCGGCGGCCTGAACGCCGCGTACGTGGCCGCCCAGACGACCCAGGCCGCGGCCTATGGCCGCGCGCTGGCCAAGCTGTCCGGCCTGGACGCCGTCACCGGCGACATGGAAGGCAGCTTGCAGGCGGTGATGCAGGCCACGCAGGTGGCCGATGGATCCGCAACCCGCGTGGCCGACCTGCTGCAGCAGGGCGCCACGAGTTTCGAGAACGCCGAGTTCGCCTCCAGCAAGACCGTCGACCTGATCCCGGCCCCGGCGCAGCGCGTGCTGCAGGCGCCCCCCGCGGTCAACGTGGACGCGGCCGCGCGCGCCCTGACCCGGCCCGATCAGGCCCGCAGCGAAGGGCAGCTGGACGAGGCCGCTGCGCTGGCCTTGGCCGCCGGCGGTCTGGCCGACAGCTTCATCAGTCAGACCGAGGCGACTGCCGCTAGCGGCCTGCTGAAGATGGCGGTGGCCCTGCCCTCGGCCTCGCAAGTAGGGGATGTCTTCACGCTCACGGTCCCGGCCTCTGCTGGAGGCACGCCGCTGGTCTGGAGCCAGCCGCTGACGGCGGCCGATCTCGTGCGGGGTTTCGTCCTCGTCGACGTGCCGCTGACCGGCCTGCGCGCCACGGGCGACGGGCCGAAGCAGCCGACCGCTCGAGTCACGGGCATCAATGGCGCCGATTCCGGCAATTACGAGGCGTGGACGCTCAACAAGACGTCGACCGAACCCGGAACGATCACGCTCGACACGGCCCAGCCCAAGGTTGGCGCGCTCAGGCTCGAGTCGTCCTCGGGCGCAGTCGACGGGCTGCTCAATCAGGGCGACACGGTCACCGCCGCCGTCGATTTCGACAGCAACGTGCTCGTGAGCTGGGGTTCGAAGGGCCAGCCGCCCGAGCTGACCCTGCGTGTGGGTGACCGCGACGTGGCGGCGCGCTTGCTGATGAAGGCCGGCTCCCTGGTGACCTTGGCGGTCACCTTCGGCGAGGCGGCCCAGGTCACCGGCAGCCCCGAGCTCGTCCTGAACGTGGGTGGCCAGGAGATCCGTGCGAAGTACGTGTCCGGCTCGGGCAGCCAGGTGTTGCGCTTCGAGTTCATCACCGGCAGCAGCCTGGACGAAGCGGCCGACCTGGCCGGTGCCTTGTACGCGCTGCAGGGCGGTGCCGTCAGCACTGCGGCGGGGAGGGCGCTGCCGCTGCCCTCGTCGGCGGGTACCGACGATCCGATCCGCCTGACCCTCGCGCTGGCGGACAACAGTGGACTCAGGGGCTCCGACCCGACCAGATTGCAGTTTCGCGCCGAGGTCGCTGCCGGCTGGGACGCGGGCCACCAGGACGCCAACGGCATCCGCATCGAGGCGAACAGCCTGCGCCTGACCGGGTCGACCAAGATCCATGACGCCTCGGGTAACCCCGCTGACCTGAGCCACACGGTGGTGCAGGACAACCCGGACTACCGCGTCGACACCCTCGCTCCTACCGTCAGCCTGACCCCGGACACGCTGAACAACCAGACGCAGGCCCTGGTGGTCAGCGCCGAGCCCGGGCGCGTCTATCTGGTTCACCAGAGCGTGACGGTCACGGATCTCGCGAGCATCCTCAACGCGCCGGACAACCTGTGGAACAGCTTCGCCGTGCCGGCCGGATCGGCCGGCGCCTCGGTGCCCGTGCCCACGCAGGGTCTGGCCGGTGGCGACTACCGGGCTTTTGCGGTGGACACCGCGGGCAACCTGTCGGCGGGCTCGGCCCAGAAGGTCACGGTCGACGGTGTGCTGCCTCTGGTGCAGGAGGTCCGCCTGGCGTCCGCCCAGGGTGCGCAGGACGGATGGCTCAACGTGGGCGACGTGGTCACGGCGCAGGTCGTCTTCAGCGAGCCGGTCTTCGTGCAGGGCGGGCCGCAACTTGGTCTGCAGATCGGTCAGGCCGTCGTCCAGTCCAGCTATTCGGCGGGCTCGGGCACGAACACCCTCACATTCACTTACACGATCGCAGCCGGGCAGGCAGCCCCGAACGGCTTGGCGATCCCGCAGGACAGCCTGAGGCTGAACGGCGGGTCGATCCGCGACCTGGCGCGCAACGACGCGCTGCTGGCCCATGTGGCCCTCGCGGAGAACACCGCCTATCGCGTCGACACCGAGGCGCCGGTCATCCTGACCGGGCCCTCCGGGCTGGGCCTGTCAGCCGCCAAGCCGGCACTGGAAGCCGGAGACGAGGTCACGGCTACCGTCACCTTCGCCGAGCCAGTCAAGGTCACGGGGGCTCCGAAGCTCAAGCTCAGGGTCGGCAACCAGGAAGTCCTGGCGGACTACGTTCTGCCTGGAGAGAGTGCGGCACCGTCTGCCAGTTTGACTTTCAGGTACGTTGTCGAGACGGGCCGCTTCGATGCCGACGGCATCAGCATCCCGGCCGGGCCGTTGGTGCTGGGCAGTTCGACGATAGTCGACGCAGCGGGCAACGCGGCCAATCTGGCTCACCTGGGGCTCAGCGAGAGCGACCAGAAGGCGGAGCCGGGGGGCACGGTCATCCTCGTCGGGGCGAAGGCCATCGCAGCGCTGCAGACCTTGCGCGAGTATGCCGGGACCCCGGGGCAGACGGTGCCTACCCTGGGCCTTTACGCTGACGCCGGCGTCGATCTCACCGGCGCCAGCGCTGCCGATCTGGCGGCGCTCAACTCGTTGCTGGCGAGCCTCGTCGACCGTCCGGGCATCACGGTGGACGAGTTGCAGCGCCGCCTCGACGCCTACCGGCAGATGTTGGGCGCAGCCGACGGCCAGCGCGACGGGGATCCCGTTCCCGGCGCTGAACTGCTGCAAGCCCTCGGTCTGGCTGCGATCCAGGGGGACTACAGGCTGTCCCTGTTTCGCGACGTGATCGACAGCGCGCCGCGGGAAGGTATTGACGATTTCGCCAAGGTCAAGAACATCGCCGACGCGGTGGATGCGTTGTTCAAGGCGGCAGCGGGCGGAACGCCGCCCCCGCCGCCACCCACGCTGGAGCAGTTGCAACTGCTAGGCGTGCCGGGTGTGGACGCATCGACGTTGTTCGTCGTCCAGCGCGCCATTGCGGACAGCCCTGACGACGGCTCCGGGCTGGCGCGGCTGAGCGCGCTGCAGCAGTTGGCCGGGCAGACGGCCGAGTCGGCCCGTCAGGCGCTTGACATCATCCGGCTCTACGACGGCACCAACGCCGCGCCGCTGCGGCTCACCTACGAGGCTACCGGCGTCGTAGGCGTCAAGGATTCCGGCCCGGATGCCAACCTGGGCGCCGTCAACAGCGCTGTTGCCAGGCTGGCGTCCTCGGCGACCGACACGCGTCTGGAGGTGCAGGATGTGGTCGACGCCTACGTTCGCGTGCTGGCCGCAGCCGACGGGGTTGCCGGCAACAACGGCGTGCCCTTGGCTGGCGCAGATTTTCTGGCACTGGGGGTCACCGGTATCGACACCGAGGGTGAGCTCGGGCTGCTCGGCGATGTCGTCGACCGCAAGACCCGGGGGCAGGTCGACACCGTGGTCGAACTGCAGGGGCTGGCTGACGCGGTCGCCGCCGTGGTCGGCGGCCGCGAAGGGCTCCCGCCTTCGCTGCAGCAGTTGGAACTGCTGGGCGTGACGGGCATCACTGCCGAGACGGTGGGCGCCGTGCAGCTGGCTCTGGCGCGCGCGAACCCTGCCGATATCGACACGCTGACGGAATTGCAGGCCGTGGCCCTGCAGGCGGCCGAACGGGTTCAGGATGCCCTGCGTGTGATCCAGGAGTACGACGGCACGCCTGGCAAGACCCTGCCCACCCTGCAGCACTACGAGGACGCCGGCGTGGCGGGCGTGACGGCGGCCAACCTTGCTTCGATCAACAGTGCCGTGGCTGCGATGGCGCCTCCGGCGGTGAAGGACACTCCGGCCGAGGTGCAGGCCGCGGTCAATGCCTACCGATCGGTGCTGGCGGCCGCCGATGGCACGCCGGGCAATGCCGAAGCGCTGCCCACGCTCACCGGCTACCAGGCCCTGGGTCTGGCGGCGCTGAATTCCGACGCGGCTGTCAGCCTGATGAACAGCGTGGTCGACGCCAAGCCTCAGGGTGCCGTCGACAGCATCAGCGAATTGCAGGCTCTGGCCGCCACCGTCAACAAGGTGATCGCGCACGCTGCCCAGGGAGGGCAATCGATCAGCGAGGCGGAGTTCGAATCCCTGGGCATCGATGCGAACATGCTGACGGCGGGGCGTGCAGCGAGGTTGCTGCAGGATCTCGCCGGCAAGGGCGTCGGCCAGGCTGACAGCCTGCCCGAGCTGATGGCGCTGGTGGATCAGCAGGGCCCGAGCGCGACGATCGCCCTCTCCAGGACGGCGTTGAAGATCGGCGAGACGGCCACGGTCACGATCACCTTCAGCGAGAAGGTGGTCGGTTTCGACAGCGCCGACGACCTGTCTGTCGAAGGTGGCGTGGTGTCGAAGATGGAGCCCGACGCTTCGGGTCTGGTCTGGACCGGGGTGTTCACCCCTTCGGCTGGGGTGGAGCAGGCCTCCAACTTGATCACGCTGAATCCGATGTACCGGGATACAGCCGACAACACGGGCTCTTCGGCGCAGAGCGCCCGGTATGCGGTGGACACCAAGGCGCCGACGGCCACGGTGACGATGTCGGACAGCGAGCTGAAGATCGGCGAGACGGCCACGGTCACGATCACCTTCAGCGAGATGCCGCAGGGCTTCGAACTGGCGGACCTGACGGCGCAGAGCGGCACGCTGGGCAGCCTGTCGACGCCGGTGACCGGCAGTGACGGCTCTGTCAGCTACACGGCCACCTTCACGCCCAGCGCGAACATCGAGGACACGAGCAACGTCGTGAGCCTGAGCGCGGACTACACCGACGTGGCGGGCAACGCCGGCTCCA
>JBILNB010000119.1:0-7815 GCA_044375195.1 Rubrivivax sp.
ACCAGGCCTACGACTTCCCCTTCCACTACGCCAGCCTGAACGACCCGATCACCGGGCGCACCCAGGGCATCCTCGACCGCTGCGCCGCGGACGGGACCTGCCCGCGCCTGTTCCACGTCGCCACCTCGCTCGAGATCTGGGAGGGGCGGCAGTCGCTCGGGCTGACCGATCCGCTCGGGCGCCGCGACGTGCCCGACCCGGAGAGCGTGCGCACCTACATCCTCGCCTCCACCCAGCACAGCGCGGCGCCGCTGCCGCTGCCCAAGGCGCCGCCCTTCGGGATGTGCGTGCAGCAGTCCAACCCGAACCCGCACCTGTGGGCGATGCGCGCGCTGCTGAACGAGCTCACGGCCTGGGTGCGCGACGGCAAGGCCCCGCCGCCGAGCGTGGTGCCGCGCATCGCCGACGGCACGCTGGTCGCGCCCAACCAGGCGCGCATCCCGGCGATCCCGGCGACGAACTACGGCGGCGTGCCGCGCCCGGCGCTGCGTTACCTGGCCAACCACAACCCGCTGCAGGTGTTCGACTTCGGGCCGCTGTACCGGGCAGGCGACTCCAGCGGCGTCATCACCATCGAGCCGCCGCGGCAGGGCACGCAGAGCTACGGCATCCTGGTGCCGCAGGCCGACGCCGACGGCGCCGACCTGGCGGGCCTGAAGTCGGTCTACCAGCAGGTACCCATCGGCAGCTACCTGGCCTGGAACGTCGGCCGCAAGGACCGCTTCGAGGACGGGTTCTGCATCTTCCAGGGGGCCTTCATTCCGTTTGCCCCGACCCGCGCGGAACGCGAGGCCGCGGGTGACCAGCGCCCCTCGCTGGAGGAGCGCTACCCGACGAAGGAGAGCTACGTCGCCGCGATGCGGCGTGCGGCCGAGGCCCAGGTCGCGCAGCGCCTGCTGCTGGCGCGTGACGCCGAGCGCCTGGTGCGCGAGGCCGAGGACAAGGGCATCCGCACCGGGCCCTGAGGCACAGGCGGGGCGGCTGCGGCCCGGGCCTCCCGCCGGGGCTGCAGCGGCGTCAGCCCGCCAGGCCCTGCTGCACGAACCACGCCTGCACCCGGGCCGCCACGGCGTCGCTGTTGCGGTCCATCATCAGCATGTGCGAGTTGCCGCCCAGGCCCTGGGCCGGCAGCTCGAGTTCGTCGACCCGCACGCCGCTGCGGCGCAGCGCGTCCCGCCAGCCGGCCAGGCCCTGGCGGATGCGCGCCCAGGTGGCGTGCCCCTCGAAGTGGTCGCCCCAGACAAAGAGGTGGGGGACGCCGGTCAGGCGGGCCAGCTCGTGCGGGGACGCGTCGGGGAAGCCCGAGGGTTCGAGCGCGACGATCGCCGCCACGCGGTCGGGCCGGGCCAGCGCCATCCTGAAGGCGAAGTTGCAGCCCTGGCTGTGCGCGATCAGGGCAAAGGGCCCGTGCGCGGCCGCCAGCGCATCGTAGGCCGCCTGAGTGGCGGCGTCGTTGCCGACCCAGCGCGGCACCGACTGCTTCATGAAGGCGTCGAAGGCGTCGACCGGGAACTGCTGCCCGGCACAGGCGGCGCTGGCGCCCGCGCGGCCCTGCCAGGAGCCCGGCGGGCCGATGCGGAACAGCTCCCAGGCCTCGGCCTTGGTGCGGAACAGCGGCTCGCCGGCGAAGAACTCCGGGCTGCGCGCCCAGGAGGCGCGGCCGCGCTCGACCGCGTCGGCGACGAACACGTCGTGCCCGGCCTCCAGGAAGCGCCGCTGCCAGCCGGGCCGCCCGTCGGGCGTGGTCTCCCAGCACACGCCACACAGGCCGCCGCCGTGCATCAGCAGCAGCGGCTGGCGCGCGCGCGGCGCGGCCAGACGCACGTGCTGCACGTACATCTGCTCGATCTCGAAGCTGCCGTTGGGGTCCACCCGCACCGGCGGGTTGCCGGGCGAGAACACCACCTCGCGCGCGGGCAGGCCGCTCAGGTGCGCCTCACGGCCGCCGATGTGGAAGCTGCCGATGTCGCGCACCTGCAGCACCGGGGTCGGGTCGGGGGGCGGGTTCATCGGCCGGGATTCTGGCGCGGCCGGGCAGCGGTACGCTCGCGGCTTTCCACCAGCCCCCGCCCGAACACCGCCATGCCCGCCGTGCCCACCCTGCCCCACCTGCCCCGCCAGGTCGAAGTCATCGACAACAACCCCGCGCACCCGCTCGGGGAGCGCCTGCTCGTGCGCGCCGTCACGCGCGCGCCGCTGGACGCCGGCCAGGTGCGGGTGGGCATGCTGGCCATGGCCGTCAACCCGGCCGACCTGCTGCAGCTCGACGGGCGCTACGGCCTGCGCCCGCCGCTGCCCTACGTGGCCGGGCTCGAGGGCGTGGGCGTGGTGCTCGAGACCGCCCCCGACGTGAGCGACCTGGCCCCGGGCGCGCGCGTGCTGCCGCTGGCAGCCGGCGGCTTCTGGGCAGACGAGCGGGTGCTGCACCGGCGCGCGCTCGTGCCGCTGGACGCGGCCACCGACGCGCTGCAGCAGGCCATGCTCTGCGCCAACCCGGCCACGGCCTGGGTGCTGCTGCGCCACATGGCCGCGCTGCAGCCGGGCGACTGGGTGCTGCAGAACGCCGCCAACTCCGCGGTCGGCCAGTGCGTGCGCCAGCTCGCGCCCGCGCTGGGCTTGCGGGTGCTGAACATCGTGCGCCGCGCCGGCGCCGTGCCGCCCGAGGCGGCGGGAGATCCCGCCTGGGTCGTCGACCCGGAAGCCGACGCCGCTGCGCTGAAAGCGGGCCTCTCGCGCGCCCGCGGCTCGGCGGCGCCCGGGCGGGCCGCGCTCGCCCTCGATGCGCTGGGCGGCCGAGCCACCGGCGCGCTGGCCGCGGCGCTCGACGACGGCGGCACGGTCGTGGTCTACGGCCTGATGAGCGGCGAGCCGAGCGCGCTGCCGGCGCACGACCTCGTCTTCCGCGGCGTCACGGCGCGCGGCTTCTGGCTCGCGCGCTGGTTCGCCGACCCCGCGAACCGCACCCATGCGAAGGGGCTGTACCCGGCGCTGGCGGCGCAGCTGGCCGCGGGCGCGCTGCGCGTGTCGGTGGGCGCCGTACACGACCTCGCCGACGCCGCCGCCGCGGTGCAGGCGGCGGCCCAGCCCGCGCGCGCCGGCAAGGTGCTGCTGCGCGGCGCCTGGTGGGACCGCCCGCTGTGACCACGCCTCGTGCCCGCCACCGCGGCGGGCCCGGCCCGGAAAGCGGCACCTTCGGGCGCATTCCCGGATAGGGAAGGTCCGGTGCGCCCGCGCCCGGGCGCGCTGCTACCCTTTCGAAACACCACGATGACCCCGACCGACACCCCCGTCTACGACCCGAACGACGCCGCGACCCGGCGCAACCCCTTCCCGCTGTACGAGGCCCTGCAGGAGCGCGACCCGGTGCACTGGAGCCCGGCCTTGCGCTGCTGGATCGTCACCCGCTACGAGGACGTGAAGTTCGTCACCTCCTCGTCGACGATGTCCTCGGACCGGCTGCGCCCCTTCTACGACGCGCTCAAGGACCAGCGGCGCGACATCCTGTCCGGGGTGATGCGCTACCTCGACCTGTGGCTGGTCTTCAAGGCCCCGCCCGAGCACACCCGGCTGCGGCGGATCCTGAACTCGGTGTTCTCGCCGCGCATGGTGCAGGCGCTCGAGCCCGGGGTCCGCTCGACCTTCGAGCACATCCTCGCCGGGCTCGACGCGCAGCGCGAGATCGAGTTCATGCGCGACCTGGCCGTGCTGCTGCCGGCCTACGTCATCCTCGACATGCTCGGCGTGCCGCGCGGCGACTTTCCCCGCATCAAGGCCTGGTCCGACGCGCTGCGCCTGTTCATCGGCACCGCGCAGGGTGAGGGCGACAAGTACCGTCGCGCGCGCGAGGGCGCCGACGGCATGTCGGCCTACTTCCGCGAGCTCGTCGCGCGCCGCCGGGCCGAGCCGGGCGAGGACGTGATCAGCCGCATGATCGCCGCGCGCGACGAGGCCGGCACGCTGAGCGAGGACGAGCTCGTGGCCTGCTGCATGCTCTTCCTCTTCGGCGGGCACGAGACCACGACCAACCTGCTGGGCAGCGCCGTGGTCGCGCTGCTGGAGCACCCGGCGCAGCGCGAGCGCCTGCGCGCCGAGCCGGCGCTGATCACCACCGCCGTCGAGGAGTTCCTGCGCTACGACGGCCCGAGCAACAGCATCGCCCGCGTCGTCGCGCAGGAGCACGAGCTCGGCGGCCGCGTGCTGCGCCCGGGCGAGCGCGTGTTCGCGATGGTCAACGCCGCCAACCGCGACCCGCGCCAGTTCGAGCACCCGCACACGCTGGACCTCGGGCGCACGCCCAACCGCCACCTGACCTTCGGCCAGGGCCTGCATTTCTGCCTCGGCGCGCCGCTGGCGCGGCTGGAGGCGCGGGTGGTGATCGGCGGCCTGGTCGAGCGCTTCCCGCGCATGCGCGCGGGCAGCGCCCCGGTGGAGTGGCTGGACGCGATGATCATGCGCGGCCCGGAGCGGCTGCCGCTGGTGCTGCAATGAGCTCCGCGCTGCCTGAGACCCTGCACGCCGCCTTCGCCGGCGCCCGCGCGCGCGCGGGCGCCCTGCCCTTCCTGGCGGAGTCGGCCTGCAGCGGCGGCCGCGAGTGGAGCTTCGAGCAGGCCGGGCTCGAGGTCGACGCGCTGGCGGCGGCCTACGCCGCGGCCGGCTGGGGCGCGGGGCACCGCGTCGCCCTGGGCGTGGGCAACCACCCGCGGCACTTCTTCCACTTCCTGGCCCTGAACCGGCTCGGCGCCTCCATCGTCCCCCTGAACCCGGACCATCGCGGCGCCGAGATCCGGCACGCGCTGCGCCTGTCGCGTGCCGACCTGGTGGTGGCGCTGCCCGAGCGCGCCGGGGCGGTGGCCCAGGCGCTCGCCCAGGCCGGGGGCGACGATGCGGCGCAGCGCGCGCTGCCGGTGCTGACGCTGGAGGCCGCGGACGCGGCCCCGCCCGGCGGCGCCGGCTCGGCGGCGGCGCAACTGGCCGCGGGCCTCCCGCGCGCCAAGCCGTCGCCGCGTGCCGATGCCGCTGGCACGGCCTGGCGGCGCGAGGTGGCCATCCTCTTCACCTCCGGCACCTCGGGCCCGCCCAAGGGCTGCGTGCTGACGAACGAGTACGTGCTGACCGCCGGGGCCTGGTACCGCGACCTCGGCGGCGCGCTGACGCTGCGCCCGGCGCAGGAGCGGCTGCTGAACCCGCTGCCGGTGTTCCACATGAACTGCGGCATGACGACGGTGGCCACGATGTGCCTGACCGACAACTGCCTCGTGCTGCCCGACCGCTTCCACGCCGGCACCTGGTGGGAGGACTGCGTGCGCTCGCGCGCCACGGCCATCCACTACCTGGGCATCATGCCCCCGGCCCTGTTCAAGCAGCCGCGCTCGGACTGGGAGGCGCGTCACGGCGTGCGCTTCGGCCTGGGCGCCGGCTGCGACCCGAGCCTGCACCCGCAGGTCGAGGCCCGCTTCGGCTTCCCCTTCGTCGAGGTCTGGGGCATGACCGAGACCGGCCGCTTCCTCGCCAACCAGTTCGAGCCGCGCCTGACCGACACGCGCGCCTTCGGGCGCCAGGCCGAGCCGCTGGAGGTGCGCGTGGTCGACGACGCCGACCGCGACCTGCCCGACGGCAGCGCGGGCGAGCTGCTGGTGCGCGCGCGCGGCCCCGACCCGCGCCAGGGCTTCTTCAGCGGCTACCTCGATGACGACGAGGCCACGCAGCGGGCCTGGCGCGGCGGCTGGTTCCACACCGGCGACGTCGTCACGCGCGACGCCGGCGGCATGCTGTACTTCGTCGACCGGCGCAAGGACATGATCCGCCGCTCGGGTGAGAACATCTCCGCCGGCGAGGTCGAGGCCGTGCTCGCGGCGCACCCGGCGGTGGCGCGCGTGGCGGTCCTGGCCGTGCCCGACGAGATGCGCGACGAGGAGGTGCTGGCGGTCGTCGTGCCCGCCGCGGGCCACGCCGCCGACGAGGCCACGGCGCGCGCGCTCGCGCTGCACTGCCGCGCCGAGCTGGCCTACTACAAGGCGCCGGCCTGGGTGGCCTTTCGCGCCGAGTTGCCGGTCACGGCCACCAACAAGCTGCAGAAGAACCGCATCTTCAGCCCCGGCGAGGACGCGCGCGTCGGCGCGTTCGACCTGCGGGCGCTGAAGACACGCCCCGCGCCCAGATGACCCGCATCCACGCTCGGTCAAGCCCGAAGGACTACGCTTGTGCGACGGTGGGGGCGTTGTCTCGTCGTCACCCGCGATCGACAAGCTGCGCGACCACTTTCCCACCCCTCCAAGGAGACACCCGATGAAGACGAAGTCACTTGCCACCCGCCGCCACGTCCTCGGCCTGGCCGCCGCCGCGCTCGGCGGCGCCGCGCTGCCGACGCTGGCCCAGGGCGCCTGGCCGACCAAGCCGATCAAGATCATCATGCCCTGGGCCGCCGGCGGCGGCGGCGACGTGCTCGTGCGCGCGATGGTGCCGGCGATCTCGGCCCGCCTGGGCCAGCCCATCGTCGTCGAGAACCGCCCGGGCGCCATCGGCACCATCGGCAGCCTGGCGGCCGCGCGCAGCCCGGCCGACGGCTACACCCTGGTCTACGGCGCCGCGGACTCGCACTCGATCGCGCCGCACATCATGAAGCAGATGCCCTACGACTCGAAGAAGGACTTCGTGGCCGTGGCGCCGATCGGCTTCACGCCGCTGGCCTTCTGCGTGCACGCCTCGAACCCGGCGCGCAACTGGGAGCAGTTCGTGCAGGCCGCGCGCGCCGCCGCCCAGCCGCTGACCTTCGGCTCCTGGGGCCAGGGCAGCTCGGGGCAGATCACGGTCGAGGCCATCAAGCAGGTGGCGCGCATCGACCTGCTGCACGTGCCCTACAACGGCACCGCGCCGCTGATCCAGGCGCAGCTGGGCAACCAGGTGACGGCCACCATCCTGCCCATCCCGGTGGCCGAGCAGCACGCCCGCGCCGGCACCATCCGCATGCTGGCGGTGGCCGCGCGCGAGCGCGTGGGCGACTTCAAGGACGTGCCCACGCTGCGCGAGCTCGGCGTGGCCATCGACATGGGCCCCTGGCTGGGCTTCCTCGCGCCGGCCGGCACGCCGGCGGACATCGTCGCGAAGATCCACCAGGCCGTCGACGCCGCGCAGGGCGACCCGTCCGTGGTCGAGACGATGCGACGCATGGCGATGGTGCCCGAGCGCATGGACCCGCGCGCCTACCAGGCCTTCTACAACAGCGAGTACGACCGCTGGGGCGCCTACATCCGCACCGCGGGCGTGAAGCTGGACTGAGGCTGAGGTTCGGGCGCGTCGGCGAGGGTGCGGCGGCCCTCGGCGATGGCGCGCATCAGCGGCTCGGCCTCGGGGTCGACCATGCAGTCGCAGAACAGCGTGCGCTCGGCCGCCAGGCCCTCGGCGGCCGGCCGGTGCGCGGCGTCCCGCACCAGGCGCTTGATGTGGGCGCAGGCGCGCGCGGGCACGGCCTGCAGCCGCGCCGCGAGCTGCAGCGCGTGCGCCAGCGCGTCGTCCACGCAGGCCTGCGCCAGCCCGAGCGGCGGCAGCTCCTCGGGGCGGAAGACGCGCGCGGTCAGCAGGCTCTGCAGCGCCAGCGCCGGGCCCAGCAGCCGCGCCAGCACCTGCGTGCCCGTGGCCCCGGGCAGCAGGCCGGCGTTGAGCTCAGGCAGGCCGAGCTGGTGCGGCCCGTGCTGCACCACGCGCAGGTCGCAGCCTAGCGCGAGCTCGAAGCCGCCGCCCATGGCCGTGCCGTTGACGGCGGCGATGTAGATCAGCGGGCTGTGCCCGATGCGCTCGATGCAGCGGTGGATGCCCGCC
>JBILNB010000120.1:0-7806 GCA_044375195.1 Rubrivivax sp.
CGGCGCTGCGGGCGACAAAGATCACCACGCCAGCAGGCAGCCTCAGGCCCCGTGTGAACCTGGGCGCGCGGGCGTACGAAGCAGCCCGCGACGTGTTGGGCCGAGGTTCGAGATGCCTTCTCCGAGGTTCGAGATGCCTTCTCAGGCGATGGATGGGTGAGCGGGGCCCGGATCAAGAGGTGGTGTCGGGTTTACCAAGGCCTGTCGGGCTTGAAGAGGGCGTTTGAATTTCCTATGCTCGCCCACCAGCGTGAGTGGCTGGAAGTCCCGGATCGGGTCGAAAGCCATGTTCGGGAAGAACACGCTGTTCGACGCGTGCGTGCTCTGGGTGCCGAAGACCAGGGTGTAGCCGTCGGGCGCGGCGCGGGCGACGAACTCCGAGCCGATCGCCCCCGAGGCGCCGCTGCGGTTGTCGATGACGACGTTCTGGCCCAGCGACTCGCCCAGGCGCGCCGCCAGCACGCGCGAGATCGCGTCGGTCGGGCCGCCGGGCGCAAAGGGTACGACCCAGCGCAGCGGCTTGTTCGGCCAGTCGGCCTGCGCACTGGCTGCGGTGGCCACGAAGGCCAGCCCGGCGGCGGCCAGGGCACGGCAGAGGAATCGATGCATCGTCAAGCTCCAGGGTGGGATGGAAGCCGCGATGATCGTCGAAAGAGCGCCGCTGCCGAGGGCGGCTGCGGGATAGTCCCGATGGTGACGGCCCGGGGGCCGCCCGCTTTCCCCTTGACAGGCCTGGGCTTGACCGCGTGGTGACTCAGGGATGCGGTCGGGCCCGGGCGCGTTCCAGCAATTCCTCGGCGCGCTGCATGGCAGCGGGCGGAAAGGCGGGCTTGGCTCCCCTGAAGTTCTCCTTCCGGGTGGCATCGATCAGAACCTTGCCCGTCAGGCCCCCGCTCGACGGGTCCAGCCATGACGTCATGGTGCCCCTGACGATCTGTATGTCGGCCTTGGGATCACACCGAGTGGACACCGCCCAGATCACCTGGGTCATGTCGTAGAGGTCTATGTCCTCGTCAACGACCACCACGTACTTGAGGCGCGGCATCACGGCGGCCGTGGCCATCAGCAAAGTCGTCGTCATGCCTTTGCGAGAGCGCTTGCTGTCGACCTGCAGGACCCCCCAGAAATCCCGCCCCACTTGCGGTGGGCGATGCACGGCCTTCAGCATCGGAAACTTTCGGCGCAACGAGACGTAGGCTTCGGCCTCTTCAAGTTCGCGCCAGAGCGTGTTGGTTTCACAGGGTGGGGTCCCGGCAAACACGCCGTGGAAGATCGGGTCCTCACGGTGGGTGATGCACGTCACCCGAAAAACGGGGCTCGTGATGATCGGCGTCTGATAGCCCGTGAATTCGACGAATGGCCCCTCCTGCCGAGTCTCTCCGTCGAAGTAGCCCTCGATCACGATCTCCGTGTCGACAGGCACGTCCACGGCCACGGTCTTGCATCGGACCGTCTTGATCGGTCTGCCCTCCAGCGCGCCGGCAACCTCCAGTTCGTAGTCCCCGTGGGCGAAGTCCGATGAAGCGGCGATCGTCAGCGAGGGCCTGGCCCCGATCAGGATCGCTGCTTCCACCCGCCTACCCGTGGGGCGTGCCTCGTCAGTGGCCAGCCGCAAATGGTGATCAGGAGCCACGCACACCCCGATCTCCCGCGGGCCGTAGATCTGCCCACGGTGATGGGCGATGTTCCAGCCGAACTCGGGGTGGGGGGCGATCCAGAGGCCTGCCGTGATGTAGGGTCCGCCATCGCCCTCGTTCCACAGGGGGATCGGCAGGTGTCGCAGGTCGACCTCGTTACCGGTGGTGACGATCTCCTGGCACGGGGCGCTGCGGGTCTCCACGAGTTCGGGCTTTATGCGCTGGCCGACATGGCGTGCCACGAAATCGAGAAGCTCTGATTCGTGCACGCCGAGGCCTGCCGCGAGGCGGCTGCGGGTGCCGTACACGTTGACCGCGGCGCGGGTGAACGGCGCTTGGGAGCCTTCGATCCGGTTCAGCAGTGCGGCAGGGCCGGCACGGTCCGACAGGATTCGACACAGCGCGCCGACCTCGTGCTCAAGGCTGATCCGCTCGTCGATATCCGTGATCTCGCCTTGCTGGCGCAAGATTTCCAGAAAACCGCGGAAGTCAGTGGTCTCTTTCTTGGTCACTTTCGTAGGTCCTTGGGCGAGAGGCCTGCGGCGAGTGGCCGAGGCGGGCCGAAACAGCCGCGCAGGTCTGCTGGAGCATCCGTGCGACCTGACTGCGCGGTCCCTTGGGGATACCCGCGCTTGGCGCGATCACACTGATCGAGGCCACGGCCTGGCCGGTGCCGTCGATCACGGGTGCGGCGAAGGCGGTGATGCCTGGCGTGAGCGTCCCAACGATACGGCTGATGCCTTGACTTCGGGCCTGGGCAAGGATCTTTCGGGCTCGCTGGAGCTGCGCGGCGATGTCGGGCGGGGCGGTGCCCTCCTCAGTCAACTCTCTCTCCAGCGCCGAACAAACGCTACCCCAAGGCTGATGAGCCGCCAACATGATGCCGCTTGCCGACCGCATGATCGGCAAGGGCTGTCCCACGCGCAGCCTCAACGAGACCAGGTGCCTCGAGTCCTCGGTACGCACGATGACCGGACCGTCCCTGCCCCAGACCATCAGGGCGACAGTCTGATTCACCTGGTCGTGCAAGTCCATCATGCCCGCCGTCGCCAGTTGGAGTGCGTCAACAGAGGCCAGAGCATTGGCCCCGATTTCGAGCGCCGCGGGCCCCAGCGTATAGCCACGCGACTCGTGACGTTCCACCATGCCCGCGCGAACGAGGCTCACGAGGTAGCGATGCGCCCGAGGCGCAGGCAGGCCCGATGCATTGGCAATGGCAGTCAGTGTCTGCCGTCCTCCCAGGCGGGAGAAAGCCAGCAGCAGGCGCATGCCGGTCTCGACGCTGTCAACGCCAGACCGCGTGTCGTCGTGATGCCTGTTCACCTGAGGGCCGGATTGGTCGTGGCGGTCCAGCCGGTCACTCGGCGGTCAGCCCGTTTTGCTTGATGAGAGTCCCCATCTCCTGATGGATCTGGCGCAGAGCGTTGGCGTAGGCCGAGGGGCCAAGGTACCGAGAACGCGCACCCAGTCGGGCGATCACCTGATTCATCTCGGGGTTCTGCATGGCCCGGGCGATTTCGCGATCGAGCGTGGAAATCACGGCTCTCGGAGTGCCTGCTGGGGCCAGCAGGCCGAACAGCGTGCTGGCATCGAATTCCTTGCCTATCGCCTCTGAGACGGTGGATACATCCGGGAATTCCGGGTCGCGCGATGAGCTTGCGATCGCAAGCATGCGCAGGCGGCCCGTCTTCACGTGCTGCAGCGCGGGGCCAGGGTCGAACATGTATTCCACTTCGCCACCCAGCAGTCCGTTGAGCGCTGGAGCAGCGCCCTTGTAGGGGATGTGCACTCCATCGACCCCGGCTTCGCGTTTGAGCAGTTCCGCCGCCAGGTGGGCCGAACTGCCTGCACCGGCCGAGCCGAAATTGAGCTTGCCAGGGCGACTGCGCGCATACGCGATGAAGTCCCTGAGAGTCGTCGAGGGAACTTTCGGATGTACGACCAGGAACGAGTTGATGGCCAGTTGGGAGGCCACGGGCTCCAGGCTCTTCATCGGATCAAAGGCCAACGTCGGATAGAGGTGGCCGTTCACTGCAATCACCCCGCTCGGTGAGAGGAGCAGCACGTAGCCGTCCGCGGTAGCCCGGGCGACCTCGGCTGCTCCTATGTTCCCGTTGCCACCCGACCTGTTGTCGACGATGAAAGGTTGTCCCAGCGCCTCCTGAAGGTGACGTCCCAGAACTCTGGCGATCTGGTCACCCACGCCACCTGGGGGGAAGTTCACGATCAGGCGCACCGGACGGCTGGGATAGGCCGCTTGTGCATGTGCCGTCAGCGCGTTACCGGCCAGGCTGGCGCCTATGGCTGAAAGCCCGCTGACCAGCGCCGTTCTGCGAGAGATCTGAGGCAGTCGGTCCATGACAACTCCGGGGAGTGAAAGCCTTTGCAATTTACCTACAAATTGCGCTCAGGTAAATACGTTTCTGCCTGGCGCAAAGACTTTGTGCTTCTGACCCCGCGCCGAATCCGTGGATCTCTGCATATCGCGCAGGCGGTGCGGGAGATCGGCTCCTACCTGTCAGGTCCCGGTTGCCGCCGATCATGTTGGACCTTGCGCTCGTCGAGGGTCTTCAAGGGCCGAGCAACCCTCGCTGCGCCGGCGCGTCCACCGGCCCGGCGTCGAAGTCATGCGCTGGCGCCAGGCCCACGACGGCCGCGGCCTCGGCGGGGCTGCCGTGCAGCCAGATGGCCTCGTCCTGCGGGCGCAGCACTACCACCGAGCGCTTGTCCTGGCGGTCGGTGGGCAGCGCCGGGTCAGGCTTGTGCATGCGGCTCATCAGCGGGTGGGCGTCGGCGTTGAGCGTCAGCATCGTGTAGCTCTCGACGATCTCGCCGCTGGTGGGGTCGACCCAGGTGTTCCACAGGCCCGCCAGCGCCCAGGCCTGCCCATCGGCGCGCCGGAAGCGCCACCAGACGTTGCGCCCGGTTTCCCAGCAGGGCTCGTCGAACCACTCGGCCGGGATGATGCAGCGCTGCCCGCGCGCCCAGGGCTGGCGGTAGCTGGCCTTGGAGGCCAGTTCCTCGAAGCGCGCGTTGTTGGTGGCGTAGGGCAGGCGCGCCGACTTCGCGAACCAGGGCACCAGGCCCCAGAGACCGACCACCGCCTCCAGCGCGCCGGGCTCTGCCGGCGCGCCGGCCGGCCCGCGGCGCGCCGCGCGGATGAAGGGCCCCGGCGCGCGCGGGAACACCGGCCCCGCGGGAAAGCTCACCACCGCCTGGCGCGGCAGCCAGCGCTGCGCGACATCCTGCTGGTGCGGTGGGGCGTAGCGGTTGCACATGGACGGGGCCTACGGTCGGGATCTGGCCAGCGCGCAGCCCCGCGGCCGCATAGGAGCGCCCGGCGTCACGGCCCCGTCAACAGGTTCAGCGGCCGCCCCTTCAGCCAGGCCAGCAGGCCGGCCACCGTCGCACCGTAGAAGCCGTGAAAGGTGTCGCGCGTCACGAAGCCGATGTGAGGGGTCAGCACGACGTTGTCGAGCGTGCACAGCGGGTGTCCGGCGGGCAGGGGCTCGGTGTCGAAGACGTCGAGGCCGGCGGCGGCGATGCGTCGCTGCTGTAGTGCCTGGACGAGCGCGGCTTCGTCGACGATGGGCCCGCGCGCGGTGTTCACCAGAATAGCCTCGGGCTTCATCCAGGCCAGGGCCTGCGCGTCGACGAGATGGCGCGAGCGCTCACCCAGCACCACGTGCAGGCTGACGACATCGCTGAGCGCGAACAGGTCCTGCTTGTCGACGCGTGTGGCGCCTTGCGCTGCGGCCTGCTCGACCTCGAGATGCGGGCTCCACGCCAGCACGCGCATGCCGAAGGCGAGCCCGATGCGGGCCATGGCGCGGCCGGTGCGGCCCAGACCGACGAGGCCGAACGTCTTGCCGTGGAGCAGCATGCCAGGCGTGCCCTGCCACGCCCCGGCCCGCAGACGACGGTCCTCGAGCGGAATGTGGCGGGCGCAGGCAAGGATGAGGCCCCAGGCCAGCTCGGGTGCTGCCTGGCTCCCGGGCTGACCTGCCGTCACATGGGAAACCAGCACGCCGCGCTCGCGCGCCGCCGCCAGGTCCAGCGTGCGGTGGCCCTGCCCGGTGAGGGTCATGAACTGCAGGCGCGGCAGGCGCTCGATCAGGCTGCGCGGCATCGGCAGGCGCTCGCGCAGGTGGCACAGCGCGTGGTAGGGCGCCAGCACCCGTGCCGCCTCTAGCGGGTCCTGCAGCGGGCGGTCGATGAAGTCCACTTCGCACAGCCCGTCGAGCACCGACCAGTCGGCGCTGGCTCGCGCGATGCGCTCGTAATCGCCCAGGATCGCGACCCGCTTCATCGGTCTGCCTGGACGGGCAGGCGGACCAGGCCGGTGTCGCCGTCGAGTTCGATCTCGGTGCCGAAGACCTTGGACAGGCTTTGCATGCGTGCCAGCACCTGCGCTGCCACGACGCCCTGGGCCTGCAGCGGCCGGCCCCGCTGCGCGCGCGGCCGACCGTGGCCCAGGTCCAGCGGGACCAGGCGCAGCCCGGCGAGCCGGCCGCGCTGGAATTCGCACTCTGCCAGGCAGCCGTGCCAGAACTCCGGCGAAGCCGGGAAGCCGCGCGTGTCATGGCCCGTACGCGCGTCCAGGAAGTCCGAGGGCTTGGCCGAGAGCCCGAGCCCGAAGCGCTCGTAGGCCTCGGCCGGGAAGGCATCGATCGTCTCGTTCTGGAACAGGAAGTTGCCCAGGCTGTAGAGAATAGGGCGGCCACGGTGGATCTCAACGCCCATCGTCAGGTGCGGGCCGTGGCCCACCACGACGTCTGCACCGGCATCGATGGCCGCGCGCGCGAAGTCCACACAGAAGGCGGCTGTCTCGCCGAGTTCGACCTCGGTGGCGGCGGCCAGCCGGCCCGCGGCGCCGAACTCGTGGTTGTGGAAGGAGAAGACGACCCAGTCGGCCTGCTTGCGAGCCTCGCGGATCGAGGCCAGGTTGGCCTCGGCGTCCCGGGCATCGACGCGAGTGTGCACCGCGAAGTCTGCGCCACGCCTGAAGCGGGAGCCCAGCAGCACGAGGCTGTCGACGTCGTCCTGCGGCGCCTCGGTCGCGCTGTAGAACTGAGCGCGGTGGCGGGCGCGCTCCTGCGTCAGTCCGAGGCGGTCGCTGATCGTCCTCAACGCTACCAGGCTGGCTGCGTCCACCGTGTAGCCGGTGCTGAAACCCAGTGGGTTGATGCCCGGCCGGCCCGGGCTGTCGGGCCGCGAATCGGCGGCGCGGTTCCAGGGCCGGAAGAAGGACGTGGCCGCGACCAGCGCCACCCGGCCCGCGGCCGTGTCCACGTAGCCGGGGCGGCGCGCCTCGGTGAGCGTGAGGCCTGCACCCGCATGGGGCAGGCCCGCCGCGCGCAGGTGCCCCAGGCAGGCCTCGAGGCCGCTCGGCCCGTAGTCGGTGACGTGGTTGTTGGCCACCGACACGATGTCGATGCCGAGCCAGCGCAACTCCTCGACCAGGGCCGCCGGCGTGCTCATCGGGGTACCCTGGGTGAAATTGGCCCAGCCCTCGCGCTCGTGCCGCACGGTGGTCTCGAGGTTCGCGAAGGCGAAGTCCGAGCGCTGCAGCGTCTCGACCAGCGAGCGCCATTCGGGCTCGCGGTGGGGTCTGAGCGCGCGAGCCAGCATCGCGTCGCCTACGAGGGCCATGCGGATGTCGCCGCTTTCCGCCTGGTAGGGCATGGGTGTCTCCTGGTGCGCGCCGTGGTCGAGCGGCATCTGCTGGACCACACGGGGCTCAAGAGCGACGAAGGCCAGGGCGGCGCGGTCACACTGATCCAGCGCTTCGGCTCGGCCGCCAATCTCAACATCCACCTGCACTGCCTGGTGCTGGACGGCGTGTACCGCTGCGGTGCCGATGGCGTGCCCGGTTTCATCGAGGCCGGTGCGCCCACCGACGAGGAACTGCACGCGCTGCTGCGCACCGTCATTACCCGGCTGATGAAGACGCTCACGCGCCGGGGCGTGCTGGTCGAGGACATGGGCCAGACCTGGCTGGCCGAGCCGGATGCCGACGGCGAGGAGGCGCGCACGCTGCGGCCGCTGCAGGCCGCGGCTGTGACCTACCGCATCGCCTTCGGGCCTCGTGCTGGCCAGAAGGTGGTGACGCTCAGAGGCGCGATGCCGCGGGAGGGCCGGGCCCAGCAGCCACTTTGCGCTGACATCG
>JBILNB010000121.1:0-7797 GCA_044375195.1 Rubrivivax sp.
GGCACGGGCTCGATCACGCAGAGTGCGACGAGCGTGTTCCTGAGCACGGGGGCGAGCGCGACGGCGCGGTTGCTGGCGGCCACGGACGTGACGGTGGGCGACATCGAGCTCACACTGGGCCAGGTGAGCATCACGGCCACGGGCAGCATCCTGGATGCGGACCCGCTGTCCAGCGGGGCGAACGACGCGGACCAGGACGTGACGTCGGCCAGCCTGAGGCTGAACGCGGGCGCAGGCATCGGTGCCAGCGTGAACCACCTGGAGACCACGGTGGGCACGCTGAGCGCCAGCGCGGCTGGCGCGAGCGGCGTCTTCGTGCTCGAGGCCAACGATCTGGTTGTCGGCGACGTGACGGTGACGGTGAACCGTGTCAAGACCGACGGTGCCGTGACCGGCTCGACGCAGACGGATGCGCTGCAGAGCGACGTGCGCACGACGGGCGGTAACGGCAGCATCGTGCTCCGCACGACGGCCGGCAGCATCGTGCTGAACGACGGCACGGCCAGCGCTGACGGCACGGCAGTCAGCGCCCACGGCAGCGGCTCGGTGCGCATCGAGGCGGTGGCGGGCAGCGTGACGGCGCAGGCGAACGCGGACATCCGCAGCGGCACGGGCGACATCACGGTGCGCGCGGGCCAGAGCATCAGCCTGGGCGGGAATGCGGACGTGATGACGGCCAGCACGGGCACGGTGAGCCTGAACGCGGTGGCGGGCACGCTGACGATGGACGGCACGAGCAACGTGACGGCCACCGGCAGCAGCGCACGGCTGCGCGCACAGGGCGACATCACGCTGGGCAACGTGGCGGCCACGAACGTGAGAGTGGACAGCGACGGCGGCAGCGTGATCAACGCCGCGAACAGCACGACCAACGTGACGGCCGCGGCCCTGCGCCTGCAGGCGCAGGGCGGCATCGGGGCGGCCAGTCGCCACCTGAGCACGAGCGTGGGCACGCTGACGGCGCTGGCGGCCACGGGGGCGATCTACGTCACCGAGGCCGACGGCGTGACGGTGGGCGACGTGGCGGTGACGGTGCGGGAGTTCAACGCGGACGCGACGACCACGAACGTGGAGGACGTGGCGCAGAGCGACCTGACGACCGGGGCCAACGGCAATGTGGTGCTGGTGGCCACGCTGGGCGACATCGTGCTGAACGAGGGCACGGCCACGGGCACGGGCCTGGCGGTCAGCGCCCACGGCAGCGGCTCGGTGCGCCTCGAGGCGGTGGCGGGCAGCGTGACGGCGGGCGCGGCGGCGGACGTGCGCAGCGGTACGGGCGACATCACGGTGCGCGCCGGGCAGAACGTGACGCTGGGCCAGGGCACCGACATCGCGACGGCCGCGCCGGGCACTGTCAGCGTGCGCGCGAACTCGGGCGCCTTGACGATGGCGGGCTCCGCGTCGGTGTCCGCCAGCGGCAGCAGCGCCGTGCTGTGGGCCGCCGGCGACGTGACGCTGGGCCAGGTCGTGGCGACGGCGGCAGCCGTCACCTCCAGTGCCGGTGCGCTGGTCAACGCGACAGGCAGCACGACGAACGTCACTGCGCAGTCGCTGCGGCTGGAGGCGGCCGGCGCCGTCGGCACGGCGACACGGCCGATCACGACCTCGGTGGACACGCTCAGCGCGTCCGGCGCGGGCGTGTACGTGCAGGAGGAGAACGGCCTGACCATCGACACCGTGGTTGTCGACGTGCGCGAGTTCCCGGCCTCGGGCGGCAGCCCCGTCACGGTGCCCGGCACGGCGCAATCGGGCGTGTCGTCTTCGGGCGATGTCGGCCTGGTGGTCAGCGCGGGCAATCTGGTGCTGAACGACGGCGCCGACGGTGACGGAGCGGCCGTGCGCGGCACCGGCTCGGGCGAATTGAGCTTGTCCGCGCCCGCGGGCAACGTCGTCGTCGCCGCCAGCGTCCTGGCGGGCCAGGGCACGGTGGACATCCAGGCCGGAACCCATCTCAACGTGGGGGCTGGCGCGACGATCAGCGGCGCCGGCGGCGTCAGTCTGGGTGCCGACACCGGGGCCGTGACGATGGCGGGTACGTCCACCGTGACGGCCGCGAACGGCGAAGTCAACGTGCAGGCCGCCACCACGGTCACCCTCGGTCAGGTCTCTGCCTCCGACGTGCAGGTGGCCACGGAGTCCGGCCAGGGGGTATCTGCCAGCGCGCCGGTTCAGGCCAACCAGGTGGTCGTCTCCAGCCTCGGCCCCACCCAGGGCAGCAGCGACCAGCCCTTGCGCGTCACGCCCGTGGCGGGCAGCGACGGCAGCGCCGCGCGCGCTGAGGTGTATGCGCCCTCGGGCATGGTCTACCGCATGAAGACCTGGGGCGGCGAGGTGCAGTTCGTCGTCGTGGTCGACGGCCGTCCGCACGTGCAGTTGGTCAGCACCAGCACCGCCATCCAGGCCAGCGGAACCTCGGGCCTGGGCGGCGGCGGCGCCGGGCCGTTGTCGGCGTCGCGGGCACTGTCGATGCCGGGCACGCGGTCCGCCTCTGTGGCTGGGGGTCAGTCAGATTGGGCTGCATCGGCAGGGGGCCGCCTCTCGGCCCTGCAGTCCGCCACCAGTGCCGACGTCAGGCGCCTGGGCAGTGCCGATGTGACCTGGGACGGCGACGTCCGGGTCAGCGCCGGCGGCGAGGTCGACGCGGACGGGCTGGGCCGCTCCTTCGCCCTGGGCCTGCCCGCCGCACAGCCCTGGTCTGCCGGGGCGCTCGCGGGGCAGTCGGGCGACTTCAACTACTGGGCCGAGACGCTCACCTTCTGAGGACGACATGCACGTGAGATCGAGCGCGTTCGCGCGCGTGCTTCAGGCTTCCACGCTCCTCGCAGCCTTGCTGCTCCAAGCCTGTGGCGGAGGCGGCAGCAGCGGCGGTGGCGGTGGCGGTGGTGGTGGTGGCGGCGGCACGGTGACCCCGGTGGCGACGACGGGGTACACCAAGTACTGCCTGGGCGGTGACGTGGTGGATGCGGGCGGCAACTGCAGTCAGACCACGCTGCTGGGTGCCGCCAATGTCTGGACATGCACCCGCGACAACGCCACCGGCCTGATGTGGGGTCGCAGCAACGAGGTGTTCAACTCCTCGACGTCGGCTCCCCCGTCGGGCACGGTCTGTGGCGTGTCCGGGTGGCGCGCGCCCGTCGTCCATGAACTGCTTTCGTTGACGCTGCCGGCCAAGACGACCGGGCCGCAGATCGACACGGCCTATTTCCCGGGCACGCCCGCCGCTGCCTTCATGTCCGGCGAGACCTACCTGCCTGACCCGTCACGTTCATGGGCCGTGGGCTTCGATGTGGGCGGTGGTGCGAATGTCTTCGGGAGCGGGACCGCGTATGTGCGGTGGGTGGCCGGGTCTTCGCGCCTCAGCGACCCTGCGGAGTTCAATCTGGTGTTCGGTATGTCCTACCTGGACCACGATGTGCTCGACGACACGGCGCGCGGCCTGGCCTGGCTGATCCCGCGCAACCCTCAGGCGATGACCTATGCGCAGGCGGTGGCTGCGGCGGCCACCTTCAACGCGGCCGACCTGGGCTACAGGAACTGGCGCTTGCCCACGCGCGAGGAACTGGACACGCTGGTGGTTCGATCCCTGCAGTTGCCTGCGATTCGCCCGAAGGTGCTCCAGAAGTCCTCCGCCGCGTTGTTCACCAACGTCTTCTGGTCCAGCACGGCCCTGGCCAGCTTCCCGGATTCGGTGTTCGGCGTGAGCTTCGAGTACGGCGACGTCGGCCCTGTCCTGAAGAGCGGGCAGTACGGCGTGATCTACGTGTCCGACTACTAAGGGCCTGAGAGTCTTTCCCCCATGCCCGCCTTGCACCCCAAGACACCCCGTCTCGTCGTTGCAAATCCTCGCCATGGCCCGAGCTATGGCTGCGGTTTGCGCCTGGATCCAGGGCGTCTTGACGCGCCTTTCGGGCACGGTGGAAAAACTCTCAGGTTCTGAGCCATGATCGCTTTTCCCGGGGGTGGGCGCGGGGCCCGTGCGCGGGCCACGAGGCCTTTGGTGCTGCTTGCGACCTTGCTCGCCCTGCCGGGAGCTCCCGCGGCCTGGGGGCAAGCGCAGCCGGCCGCTGCCGCCGGTGCGCTGGCCGCCCCCGTGGCGGGCGGGCGTGAGCTTCCGCTCGAGGACTTCGTCCAGCAGGTCCTGTTGCGCAATGCCAGCGCCCAGGCGGCGCGTCTGCAGGCCGAGGCGGCGGGGCGGCTCGTGCAGGCCGAGCGTGCCTTGTACGACCCGACCTTCACCGGGCGCGCGCGGCGCGAGCTCTCGGACCGGCCGCGCACCTTCGAGGAGCGCACCAGCGGCCTCACGAACGTCGACAAGGACAGCGCGATCGAGCAGTACGGCACCGCCTCCGCCGGCCTGCGCGGCAAGCTGCCCAGCGGCGCGACGTTCGAGTTCTCGCACGAGATGCGCCGCCGCGCGAGCAACCTGCTGTCCAGCGACGACGTGCGCGAGAACCGCGGTACGCTGACGCTGACGGTGCGCCAGCCCTTGCTGCGCGGCGCAGGGCGCGCCTCGACCGAGGCCGACTTGCGCGTGGCGGAGAAGGAGCAGCAGATCGAGGCCCAGCGCCTCGTCAAGCAACTTCTGGACCTGATGGCCGATGCCGGCAGCACGTACTGGCAGTTGTACCGCGCCGAGCAGACCGTGCGCATGCGCGAGCGCGCCGTGGCGGTGGCCCGCGAGCTGCAGGCAGAGGTGCGGCGGCGTGTCGACGGCGGGATGGCGCCGCGCGTGGAGCTGCTCGAGGCCGAGTTGACGCTCGGTGCCCGGCAGGCCGAGGTGGTGCGGGCGCGCCAGCTCGAGGTCGAGGTGCGCGCGCGCGCTCGCACCCTGCTGGCCGAAGGCCCCGGCACCGGGCCCGACTCGATGCTGCTGACCAACGTGCGCGAGGCGGCGCCCGAGCCCGGCGACCCGGCGGGGCAGGGCGAGGCCATGCCGCCGGCAGGCCTGCTCGAGAACGTGCCCGCCTACCGCATCGCGCGCCTGCGCCTGGAGCAGGAGCAGATCCGGCTGGACCACGCGCGCCGCCAGGAGCGCCCGGACGTCAGCCTCGAGCTCGGTCTGAACCGCAACAGCCTGACCGAGAGCTGGCGCCGTGGACTGGAGCAGTCCTTCGGCGGTCGCCACCCGGGGCATTACGCCGGCGTGGTACTTGAGATGCCCATCGACAACGGCGCGGCGCGGGCCCGGCGCGAGGGGCAGGGCCTGCGCCGGGACGCGGCCCGCATGCAGGCCGAGGCCGAGGCCCACGCGGCCCACAACGAGTGGGCGGCGCGGCGCGGTCAGTGGGCGGCGAGCCTTGGCGAGCTGGCCTTGCTCGAGCACGAACTGAAGGTTCGGCAGGCCATGCTGGCGGCCGAGCAGGAGAATTACCAGGCCGGGCGCAGCCGCCTGCGCCAGCTGGTCGAGGCGCAGGACCGGCTGGACGACGCCCGCCTGCGGCAGCTCGACGCCGTCGCGCGGGCCCGTGTGGCCGAGATCGCGCTGCGCGCCGCCTCGGGCGAGCTGTTCGGCCACTTCGGCCTGAAGCTCGTCGAGTAGCGGCGCGGCGCATGAGCGGCACCTTCAGCGAATCCTGGCACCGCGTTGCCAACGCGCGGCTGGCGCTGCTGCCCACGGTGGCGGTACACAAGCAGCGCTTCCGCGGGCAGGACTGGTACGTGCTGCGCGACACCTATACCCAGCGCTTCTTCCGCGTCACGCCGCAGGCCTATGCCTTCCTGGCGCGGCTCGGGCCGCAGCGCACGGTGGAGGAGGTCTGGCAGTCCTGCCTGCGCGACATGCCGGCGCAGGCCCCGGGGCAGGAGGAGGTGATGCAGCTGCTCGGGCAGATGCACCAGTCCAACCTGCTGTACCACGACACGCCCTCGGACAGCCTGACCATCTTCACGCGCTACCGCGAGCACAAGGAGCGCGAGTTCCAGGGCAAGGTGCTGGGCTTCCTCTCGATCCGCATCCCGCTGTGGGACCCGAACCGCTGGCTCGACGGCCAGCGCGGGCTGTCGCACGCGCTGGTGAGCTGGCCGATGGCGCTGGTGCTGGCGGCGCTTGTGCTGTGGGGTGGGGCCACGGCGCTCGCGCAGTCCGAGCGCCTGTGGAGCCAGACCGAGGGCCTGTTCGTCTTCGGCAACCTGGTGCTGCTGTACACCTGCATGGCGGTGATGAAGGGCCTGCACGAGCTGGCGCACGCGCACGTGGTCAAGCGCTTCGGCGGCGAGGTGCACACCTTCGGCATCATGCTGCTGATGCTGCTGCCGCTGCCCTACGTGGACGCCACGGGCAGCTGGTCCTTCCGCGACCGGCGGGCGCGCGCGCTGGTGGGGGCGGCCGGCATCATCGCCGAGCTGGTGCTGGCCGCGCTCGGCGCGCTGGTGTGGGCGCACACCGGCCCGGGCCTGGTCAACAGCCTGGCCTTCAACGTGATGGTGATCGGCTCGGTGTCGAGCCTGCTGTTCAACGGCAACCCGCTGCTGCGCTTCGACGCCTACTACGTGTTGTCGGACCTGCTGGACATCCCCAACCTGTACCAGCGCGCCGGCCAGCAGTGGAAGTACCTGGCCGACCGCTACCTGCTGGGCACGCCGCGCACCGAGTCGCCGGCGCGCGACGCGCGCGAGCGCGCCTGGCTCACGGGCTACGGCGCGCTGAGCTTCGCGTACCGGGTGGTGGTCTTCGCCACCATCCTGCTCGTGCTGGCCGACGTGTGGCTGCCGCTGGCGGTGGTCTTCCTCGGCACCCTGGGCGTGATCGCGGTGGGCATGCCGGCCTCCAAGCTGTGGCGCCACCTGCGCGGGCCGGCGACGCTGCGCAACCGGCGGCGCGCGGTCATGGTCGTCGCGGCGCTGTTCCTGGCGCCGCTGGGCTTCCTGGCGGCCTGGCCCTGGCCGGACGCGGTCCGCGCCCCCGGCGTGGTCGAGGCAAAGGAGTTCACGCTCGTCAATGCCGGCATGGCCGGGCGGCTGGAGCGCATCGAGGCGCCGCACGGCAGCCGCGTCGTGCCAGGGCAGGTGCTGGTGCGCCTGTCCAACCCCGAGCTCGGCTGGGAGATCGACGCCGCGCGCGCGGCCGTGGCCGAGGCCGAGGTGATGCGCAACCAGGCGCTGGAGAAGACGCCCGCGGATGTGGCCTCGCTCGAGCAGCGCATCGCCGCCGCGCGCGACCGCCTGGCCGACCTGCAGGCGCGCGAGGCCGAACTGACGGTGCGCGCGCGCCACGCCGGCACCTGGTCGGCGCGCGAGTTGCACGAGCGCCTGGGCAACTGGGTGGCGCGCGGCCAGTCGCTGGGCGAACTGGTCAACCCCGCGGGGCTGCGCTTCGCGGCGGTGGTCTCGCAGGAGCAGGCGCGCGCGCTGTTCGCGCGCGAGCCCGGCGGCGCCGAGCTGCGCCTGGCCGGGCAGTCGGGCGAGGTGCTGGTGCCGCGCCAGATCGTGCTCGTGCCCTACCAGCGCGAGCGCCTGGCCTCGCCGGCGCTGGGCTGGCAGGCCGGCGGCACGGTACCGGTGCGCCCGGACGACCCCGAGGGCCTGCGCGCCGTGGAATCGTTCTACGAGCTGCAGGCGGTGTTCGACGCCGACGCCGCGCGCGTGACGGCGCTGCACGGCATGACCGGCTGGCTGCGCGTGCCGCTGCCGCCCGCCAGCTTGTTCGAGCAGGGCGAGCGCGCGCTGCGTCAGCTGCTGCAGAAGCGCTACGCGCTGTGAAGCCCGGCGCGATGCAGGCCCCCCCCGTGGCGCCCGAGACCGGGCGCTTCCGCTGGAGCGCGCCGCGCGCGCGCCTGCACGCCACCGGCACGGCCTGGG
>JBILNB010000015.1:0-76562 GCA_044375195.1 Rubrivivax sp.
GACGCTGACGACCACGGGCGCCACGACGCTGAGCGCGGGCGGGGCGCTGGCGGTCAGCGGCACGGTGACGGGCGCGCAGAGCGACCTGACGACCACCACGACGGGCGTCGGTGCGACGAGCTTTGGTGCGACCGCTGTGGCCGGCGACCTGAGGGTGACCAGCGCCGGCGCGGCGAGCTTTGGTGCGACCGCCGTGGGCGGCAATCTGGCGCTGACGGCTGGCGGGGCGGTGACGCAGTCGGCAGCGACTGCGCTGACGGTGACCGGCACGACGAGCCTCGCGGCCACGGGCCAGGCGATCACGCTGGCCAACGCCGGCAACGACTTTGGCGGTGCGGTCACGGTGGCGGGTGGTGTCACTCAGATCGTGGATGCGAATACGCTGACGCTGGGCACGCTGGCAACCGGCGCGCTGACACTGACCTCGACGGGCGCACTGGATCTGGGCCAGGGTACGGTGGGCGGTTCTCTGGACGTCCTGTCGAGAGATGGAGTGGTGGTGCAGCGGGGCAGGTTGAGCGTGCTCGGCGCGACGACGGTCGATGCCGTCGAAGGCACTGTCACGCTCTTGTCTGCCAATGAATTCGGCGGAACGGTGACGATCAAGGCTGGCGGGGTTGAAGTGGCCGCCGAAGGTCAACTTCGCATCGACGTCCGGACGGGCGGTGACGCGGCCGTGTCCTCGGGCTCCGACACTCTCGTCTCCGGCAAGGTCGGAGGCACCGCGCGCTTGCTTTCGGGCCGAGATCTCGTCGGCATCGGAGGCGATGCGCAGGCGCCGGACCTCGAGGTTGGAGGGCTCCTGGATGCGCGCGCCTTGCGCAACATAGGCTCACCCGGTGCGGCGCTCGTGGTGCAGACTGGCTCCTTCTCTGCGCGCTCCGCAGTTGGGGGCATTCACATCCGGGAGATCGACGATCTGGTGATCGTCGACGAGATCGTGACGGCTGCGGGTGAAGGAGAGATCGACCTTACCAGTGCAGGTTCGATCTCCATGGGCGCCTCGGCTCGGGTGATGGCCGCCGACGGCGGGGTCACGCTTTCCAGTGCCGGTGACATCGCGGTGGCTGAAGTGGCCTCGAAGAGTGGTCCTGTCCGTGTAGACGCGGGCGGAGCCCTCCGCGACAGCAGTCAAGGTCAGGCGCTGCACTTCTCCACCCCCGCCCGCCTGAGCCTGAGCGCGCAGCGTGGCATCGGTGGCGTCGGCGTGGCCCTGCTGCGCATGGACGCAGGCGAGGTCGAAGCGGTCAATGGCGACATCGGCGATGTCATCGTCGCTGGCCGTGCCGGGCTGAAGGCGGCGGGTCAGGGCTTCCGTAACGATGCTGCCGAGGGTTGGACAGCACTGCTGGCCATGACCGGCTCGCTGGATCCCGGCCGTGTCGAGTCGCGCAGCGGGCGCGTGGTCATGCTCGTGGGGCGCACGACCATCAGCGCATCGGATCTCGTGATTCGACGGACGCCGCTGGACGACGTCGCCACCCAGGTGCCGGTATCGATGCTGCTCGACGCCTCCCCTCGCGTGGCCCAGGACACGTCCGCCGTTCTCCAGGCCGGCCTGGAGGCGGTGTCGCGCGGCCTGCTCGTCAGTTCCGGGAATGCTCCACTGATCGCGGTCATGGGCGCACGCCCCGAAGGTCCGGCGGTCATGGCCCTGCCATCGGGCTCTGCGGTGGCGCCCACGCCGGCTGCGCTGTCTTCGGCGCTGCAGCCGGTTTCGGACTCCAAACCCCAGTCGGGCGCCGAGGCCGGTAGCGCCACGCGGCCAGTGCGAGAGACGCGCAGCGAGGCGACGCCTGCGCCCGCCGCGGCGGACGCGCCGGCAGCGACTTCGGTACCCGCCGCGCCCGCTGTCGCCCCCGGGACCGGGACGACGGCGCCTCTTCCGGAGGGTGGTGCACCGGCACCCGCAGCCCCGGATGCTGCCCCGGCCGTACAGCCCGCGGCGCCCGCCGGCAACGAAGGTGCCAGTCCTTCCGGCCAGGGCGGCGTAGACGCCGATCCCGCGGCATCCACAGGTGCGGACGCGAACTCGACCGAGGCCAGCGGGCTGGGTGAGGGCGTCGAGGCCAGCGCAGGCCTGCGTGCACGCTGGGCTGCAGCCTATGCTGGCTGGTCGGAGCGGATCTCGCGCTGGTTCGAACGCTCCGCCGAACCGGTCGTGGCGGTGGATGCCCGCGTGCTGCAAGCCCCAGCGCAAGAGATGGCCGAGGGCATCTCGCCCGGGGCGGTTGCTGCGCCGGGGGCATCTTCGCCGCCGACCACGGCCCGGACCGACGGAGGACCAGTCGCGTGAGCGCCGAAGACGCAGCCGGTCGTACCTTCAGTGACTCCTGGCACCGCGTCGCGCAGGTGCGGGTAGAACTGCGCTCGACCGTCCGTGCCCATCGTCAGATGTTTCGCGGCCGCGAGTGGGTGGTGCTGCGCGATACCCTCTCCAGCGACTGGTTCCGCGTCACCGCGCAGGCATGGAGCTTCGTCAGCCGCCTTTCCTTGCACAGAACCGTGGACGAGGCTTGGCTGGAAGCGGTGGGCGCCGATCCCGATCATGCGCTGTCCCAGGAGGAGGTTGTCCAACTTATCGGGCAGCTGAATCTTTCCAACCTGCTGAACTTCGACCGGGCAGGGGCGGGTGCGAGCTTGTTCGATCGTTACACACGCCGCCGTACCCGAGAGCGGCGGGCGTTGCTGATGGGCTTCATGTCGATCCGCATTCCGCTGCTGGATCCGGATCGCATGCTGCAAGTAGCGATGCCGCTCATCCGCGTGCTGTTCAGCCCGGTCGGGACGCTGGTCTACCTCGTCTTGCTCGCACTGGCGGGCAAGGCGCTCATTGACAACGCGGACACGCTTTTCAGCCAGAGCGCAGGCATCCTGGCGCCATCGAACCTGGGGCTGCTGTACATCGGCTTCATCGTCGCGAAGGTCGTGCACGAGTTCGGGCACGCAGCGGCTTGCCGGCTGTACGGCGGCGAAGTCCACAAGATGGGGGTGATGCTGCTGATCTTCGCGCCCATGCCCTATGTCGATGCCACGGCGAGCTGGGGTTTCCGGCACCGCGGGCAGCGCCTGCTCGTGGGGGCCGCAGGCGTTCTCGCCGAACTCGCCGTGGCCGCGCTGGCAGCGCTGCTGTGGGCGCACACCGCGCCCGGCGTGGTCAATTCGATCGCCTACAACGTGATCTTTGTTGCCAGCGTGTCCTCGCTGCTCTTCAACCTCAACCCGCTGCTGCGCTTCGACGGCTATCACATGCTCGTCGACGCGCTGGACGTGCCAAATCTCTTTCAGCGCTCACGGGATCAACTTCGCTACCTGGGAGAGCATCTCGTGTTCAGGCTACCCCATGCGCGTCCGGCTGCGCGCTCGCCGGTCGAGGCATGGCTGCTACCGTTGTACGGCGTCGCGAGCCTGACCTACTGGCTCGTGCTGATGGCGACGATCGTGTTCTTCATCGCCGAGCAGTACCTGGATCTCGGCGTGGCGATGGCCTGGGTTCTGGGCTTCACCGTCACCGTCGTGCCCTTGTTCAAGTTCCTGAAGTACCTCTTCTCGAGCCCGCGCCTGATGCACCTCAGGGCCCGATCGATGGCCATCACGGTAGGCCTGGTCGGCTCCGTGCTGCTGGTGCTGGCCGGTGTTCCGGTACCGGACCGGGTGCGGGCCTCGGGGGTGCTCGAGGCGCTGGACTACCAGCGCGTCAACAGCGAGACGGCGGGGCGTCTCGTCGCCGTGCTGGCCACGCCAGGGTCTGCGGTGCGTGCCGGCCAGGCACTCATGCGTCTGGAGAATTCCGAGATCGGCTTCGAGCTCGCGAGCGCGCGGATGCAGCGAGAGCAACTGCAGTCGCAGGAATTGCGTGCCATGGCAGTGGCTGCGGCGGATCTGGCGCCTCTGCGCCGTCAGCGCGAGGCGATCGAGGCCGTGATCGCCGAGCTCGAACGTCAGCAGGAGGGTCTGACGCTGCGTGCGCCGATCGAGGGCGTCTGGAGCCCCGAGTCGTCCGAGACCGGGGTCGGCCGCTGGATCGCCCGGGGATCCAGCCTCGGTACGGTCGTCGATCCCGGACGCTGGCGCTTCGTGGCTGTTCTGCCCCAGGTCGCAACCCACCTGTTCGACAACGAGGTGGTGAGTGTGGAGGTCCGCCTGCGCGGCCAGGAGGGCTACAACCTTGTCGCCGATAGCGCGGAATTGATTCCCTTCGAGACCGGCGTGCTTCCATCGCGGGCACTCGGAATGGCTGGCGGTGGCGACATCGCGGTGGCATCGGGGGACAGCAATGGCCTGACGGCAGCCGAGCCCTTCTTCCGCATCCACGCACCACTGTCCGCGGACGCGGCTGGCGCGCAGTTCCGGCACGGCCGCCTCGGCACGCTGCGGCTGACGCTGCGGGATGCGCCGCTGATGGTGCAGTGGGAGCGGGCTGCACGGCAGTTCTTCCAGCGTCGCTTCAGGGTCTGACCCAGACCCCCGGCCATCGTGTTCCGTCGCGTTGTAGCTCTCAGTTCCGCTCAGCACGCACGGCTGTGCGTCTCGGTCCCGGACGGCTTTGCGTTCGCGCGCGGTCTGCAGATGGCGGCACTGATGCAGCCCGAGATGGTCCGGGCTGGTGCCCTGTACCCGATCGTCTTCATCGAAGATCCCCAGAGCGACGGGTTCCTGCCTATGGCCCTGCTGGGCCTCGAGCCGGGACGCAACGTTTTCATCGACGACGCAGGTCGGTGGCAGGCCTCGTACATCCCGGCGGTTGTTCGCGGATACCCGTTCTCGCTCGTGCGCACCGGCCGGGGCGACCGGCACGCGCTGTGCATCGACGTGGAGAGCGACTGCGTGTCCGAGGCCAAGGGCAGACCTCTGTTCGACGGTACGGGCAGTCCTCTGCCCGCGTTGGAGGAAGCCCGTGCCTACTTTGCGCGCCTGCGGCAGATGCAGGTTGTCACCGATGCCTACGTTCGTGCACTCACGCAGGTCAATCTCTTGACGCCTCTGGCGGTGCGCGCGCGTCTGGGCGAGCAAGCGATCGACCTGGAAGGGTGCCATGTCGTCAACGAGACGCGCCTGGATGCTCTGTCCGACGACGCGCTGCTGATGCTGCGGCGCCGCGGCTGGCTGGCGTCGACCTACGCACACATCGCCTCGCTCCACCACCTCGAGAGGCTGGCATGACGCTCGCGCTCCGTTGTCCCTTGCCGGACGCCGGCCATGCGTATTCAGCGGCCCCGGATGCCACCCTTGATTTCCTCACCAGGAGTAGTAGCCCATGTCCTCTTTGTTCTCGAGCCTGGTCGTGCGGATTTCCGCCGAAGGGGCGGCAGCTTGGCCGAGGCCCGCGTCCGGCTGGGTTGGGCCTTCCCTCCTAGTCAGCGGTTTGATGCTGGCCTGGCCACTGTGTGGCCTGGCTCAGCCGCAGACTCCGCCTCAGGCACCGCCCGCCGTCAGCGTGCGTGTCGCCCCTGGCATGGCCGCTGCAGAGGAAATGCTTTCACTGCCAGCCTTCCTGCAGCGGGTCCGGCAGAGCAACAAGAGCGTGGCCACCCGGCGCTCTGAAGCGGAGATCGCGTCCACCGCAGTGCAGCGCGCGCAAGGTGCGTTCGAGACCCAGGCGACGCTATCCAGCAGCGTTGGCGCGACGCGGCAGGCCAACACCAAGGAGGAGGAATTGATCCGCAGGGGCGGCATCTACGATCGCGAATCGGCAGACTTGTCGGCCACCGTAAGCCGCCTGCTCGGCACTGGCACCCGCATCGAAGGCAAGGCCACCCTGTCACGCTTCCTGACGAACGTCTCCAACGACCAGGAGTACCGCACCTACTTTGGCGTGACGCTGACCCACCCGCTGGCGCGAGACTCTGGCCAGGAGTCGGCCCTGGCGAGAGTGAAGGTGGCCGAGGCCGAGGTGGCGGGTGCGCAGGCTGCGGCCCGCGATACGGAAGGAAGCGCGGTTGCAGAGTCGATATTCGCGTACTGGGACCTGGTCCTGGCACAGCATCGTGCGGCGCACGCCGCTGAGAAAGTGACCATGGGCGAGCGGCTGCTGGCCCAGGCGCAGGCTCTGCGTCGTCAGGGACGAATCCCGGATTCTCAAGCCTGGGACGTGGAGAACGACCTGATCCGGTACCGGGCCGCGGTTGTCGAGGCCCAGGTGGCGCAGGCAGAAGCCGTCAACCGCGTCGCGCGTCTGCTTGCACAGGCCTTGCAGCCGGGGGCACCTGGCCTGCGTGCCGTCGACCCGCTGCCTGACGCGCCGCGGCAACCACCCGATGCGCAGCAGATCCTGGCGCGGGCCTTCGAGGCCCGCCCTGACTTGCGCCAGCGCTTTGCCGCACTCGAGCGCGAGCGCATCCAGGCTGGGTATGCGGCCAATCAGGCGAGGCCGAAACTCGATCTGGTGGCGAGCTACGGCGTCAACGGCGGGCCTGGCAGTTCGCAGGCTGCCAGCCCGGGCTTCTTGAAAGACTTCCCTTCATGGTCCCTCGGCGTCCAGATGGCGATGCCGCTGGGTGGCAACCAGCAGGCCCGGGCTGACATCCAAGCCGCCAGGCTGCGTCTGTCCGAAGCGCAACGCCAGATCGATGTCCTGCGCACCGAGATAGCCAACGACGTCGCCACTGGCCTGGCCTTGCTGGCGGGCGCGGCGCAACGCTGGGAATTCTGGGCCGAGATCTCCCGGCGCGAGGAGCGTCAGGTCCAACTCGAGCGTCAGCGCCTGGAGTCCGGGCGCAGCGACGTCCGCGAACTGCTCTTCCGCGAGGAGCGTGCCATCAATGCCCGCATGGCGGTCGTCGAGCAGCAGGTGGCCTGGGCCAAGGCCGATGCCCTGGTGGAAGCTGCCCAGGGTACGTTGCTCGAACGTCACCGGTGAGCACCTCGCTTCCAGGGGCCTTACGGCCAAAGCAGGGTCTGACGCAGGGGGGCGGGCCGGCGTTGCGCGCCGATGCGCTCGCGCGGGACGAAGACGCGATCTTCTGGCCCGACGTGCTCGAGGCCATGGGGGTTGCCCTGCGGGCGCGCCGGGTGTTCCTGGTCGAGCAGACCGATGAAGGCGCCTGGCAGGCGCTCGAGCAATGGCCCACGGAATCTGAAGGCCGGCTGCAGGATTCCGAACTGCTCGTGAGGGCCGCTGACAGGGCCGCTGTGGAGCAGGTCGTCTACCTGGCCTCCGTCACGGCTTCAGGCAGTGGCGACCTTGCCGTGCGGCTCGATGCCGGTGAGTCTGCCATGCAGGCGCCGGCGGCGCTCGTGGTGCTGGACAGCCCATTGCCTGAGGCGACGGCCCTCCAGCTCGTACGTCTGCTCGGGGCCATGCCATCTCGATGGCGGGCACGCACAGTCGCTGATGGTCGGGGCGGTGAGGGTGTGCAGGAGAAGGCCCGCCGGCTCTACGACGTGCTGCAACTGGCTGTGCGGCTCGGCGCCGAGACGCGTTTCCTGCGCGCTGGATTCTCGCTTTGCAACGAGCTGGCGGTACGCTTCGGATGCGAGCAGGTCGCGCTGGGTTGGCTGCGCTCTGGGTGCGTTCGGCTGACCGCGGTGAGCCATGTGGAGAAGTTCGATTCCAGGGCGTCTGCCAGCACCGATCTGGAAAGCGCCATGGAGGAGGCGGCGAACCAGGGCACCGAGGTCGCGTGGCCGCAACCCCCCGATGCCGCAGTGCGCCTGCATGCGCACCAGACCTACGCGCGACAGCAGGGGGCTGGTGCCCTCGTTTCAGTGCCGTTGCGCTTGGACGACGAGGTCGTCGCCGTTCTCTGCCTGCAGCGCAAGGACGCCGGATTCGACGCCCAGGTCATCTGGGAACTGCGATTGATCGGCGAGGCCTGCATACGCAGGCTGTGGGAGCTGCATCGGACGGATCGGTGGTTCGGAGCCCGCTGGTGGTCCGCGTCGACCCGCTGGGTGGACCAGATGCTCGGCCCGAGCCACACGGGTTTGAAGCTGGCCGGCTTGGGTGCGGTCGGCACGCTGGCGACCGCAGCATTGCTTCCATGGCCGTATCGGGTCGACGCCCCGCTGTCCCTGCGCAGCGAGGACGTCCTGTTCGTGCCGGCTCCCTTCGACGGCTATCTGCGGCGGGTCGATGTGCGTGTCGGCGATCAGGTGGAGACAGGTCGCGTTCTTCTGGAACTTGATACGCGCGAGCTTGTCCTCGAGGAGTCGATGGCAGTTGCTGACGAATTGAGGTACCGGTACGAAGCCGAGAAGGCTCAGGGCAGCCGGCAGCTGGCCGAAATGCAGATCGCCCGTGCGCGGCAGCAGCAGGCCGCCTCCAAGCTCGGCCTGATCCGGCACCAGCTCTCCAACGCTCATGTGCGTGCGCCGTTCCCGAGCGTGGTGGTCGAGGGGGAACTGAAGAAGAACCTGGGTGCCCCGGTGCGCAAGGGCGATCTGCTGGTCAAGCTCGCGCGCGCTTCCGACACCTATCTCGAGGTCGAGGTCGATCAGGCCTACGTGCACGAGATCCAGACGGGCTCCAAAGGTGAGTTTGCACTGGTCGGGCGGCCTGACCTGAAGTACGCCTTTGTCATCGACCGCATCGATCCGCAGTCCACCCAGCGCGAGACGCGCAACGTGTACCTGGTGCGCGGTCGCATCGAGGCGGGCTACCAGACGTGGTGGCGACCGGGTATGGGAGGCAGCGCACGCATCGATGTCGGACAGCGCAGCCTGCTGTGGATCATGACGCACAGGACGATACGGTTTCTGCGGGAGGTGTTCTGGATCTGAGCGTGGCAGGGGAGCAGGCTGCGGTCTGGCCGCTGCCCCGTGCTTCTCGCTTGCCCGAGGGCCTGGACCTGTACGCGCACGACGTGCGCGGCTGGTTGCGCCGCCGTCCTGCCCTTGGGCGTGAGTTGCGGCGGCTGTCGCTGGAGTGCGCGGCGGCCTGCGCCGCGCTGCAGGACTTGGGCGAGGACACATTCGAAGCCCGTATCGGTGAAGCTCGCGACGCCATGCGCCGAGATCCGCTGCGGGCCCGAGGTGGCCTTGTCGAGGTCCTTGCCGTCGTGGGCGAGGCAGCGGCGCGCGTCCTTGGGATGCGGCCCTACCCAGTGCAGTTCATGGCCGCCCTGGCGCTGCAGCGCGGCGTGCTTGCCGAGATGGCCACGGGCGAGGGCAAGACTCTCACCGTCGCGCTCGCTGGGGTGCTAGCTGGCTGGACCGGGCGACCTTGTCACGTCATCACGTCGAACGACTATCTGGCGAGCCGTGATGCGCATGAGATGGAGCCGCTGTATCGTCGGTGCGGCCTGTCGGTGGCCGGGGTGAATGCCGCCGTCGAGCCTGCGAAGCGGCCTGCGCTGTATGGCCGCGATGTGGTTTACGTGACCGCCAAGGAACTGTTGGCCGACCACCTGCGCGATGAACTTGCGGCCCGCGCAGGGCGTGACCCCCGGCGCCTGGCTTTCGAGAACTGGCTTCAGGGTCATGCCACTTCGCCATCGCCATCCACCATACTGCTGGTGCGTGGTCTGCATGCCGCTATCGTGGACGAGGCCGACAACGTCCTGATCGACGAAGCCGTCACCCCCCTCATCCTGTCTGCGCCCCGCAACAGTCACGGCCTGGGCGATGCAGCGCGGCTCATGGCCGAGTTGGGGATGCGGTTGCGAGAAGGCGAAGACTACGAACTCCTTCCCCAGCGGCGTACCGTGGCCCTGAGGGCTGGCGCACGACTGGCCTTGCGCGAGCTCACGTCTGCCTTGCCGCTGACCTGGCGCGCCGAGCCGAGGCGTGAGGAACTCCTCCGTCAGGCCCTGACGGTGAAGCACTTCATCCTGCCGAACCATCAGTACGTTGTTGACGACGGGAAGATCGTGCTGCTGGACGAATTTACGGGCCGTTTGACGCCCGGGCGGACGCTGATGGCAGGGCTGCACCAGGCCGTCGAGGCGAAGGAAGGCCTGGACATCACCGATCCGAACGAGTCACTGGGGCAGTTGAGCTTTCAGACCTTCTTCAGGCGCTTCCCGCGGCTGGCGGGCACCAGCGGTACGGCGCGCGAAGCGGCAGCCGAGTTCTGGCGAATCTACGGGCTCGTCGTTCTGCCCATCCCGACCCACCGTCCACGTCTGACGGTGACCGCGCCCGCGCGCGTGTTCGCCACCGCCCACGAGCGGTGGCAGGTCGTCACGCAGCATGTGGCGAGCCTGCACGAAAAAGGACAACCTGTGCTCGTCGGTGTGCGTAGCGTCGCCGCCAGCCTGGTGCTCGCGCGTGAACTCGAGGCCCGAGGGCTGCGGTTTGCGTTGCTGAACGCGGTTCTGCACGAGCAGGAGGCAGGCATCGTCGCCCAGGCTGGAGAAGCCGGACGCATCACCATTGCCACGAACATGGCCGGGCGAGGTACGGACATACGCCTCGGACCTGGGGTTGCAACGCTCGGCGGCTTGCATGTCGTCATCGCCGAGGCGAACGAGTCGGCGCGAGTGGCGCGGCAATTGGCTGGGCGCTGTGGCAGACAAGGCGACCCAGGCAGCGTTGCGATCTTGCTCAGTCTCGAGGACGGACTCGTGCTGCGCTTCATGCCCGCCTTGCTGCGCAGTGTCCTTGCACCATTGGCCCGAACCGGGGCTGACTGGAAGCATGCGATCCTGGCCTGGGGTCTTCGCCTGGCGCAGCGTCGCGCCGAATCCGAGGCTTTCGCACGCCGCCGGGCCGTATTGAAGGCCGACGACTGGCTCGACAAGGCACTGCCCTTCGAGTGAGGGCGCAGCGACAGGGTGCGGTTCGGGTCGCAGGCTGCCGCTCTGAGTTGTTCAAGGTCTGGTGCAGACTGCCGCAAGGCGCAGCGCGCCGAGGGCCACAGGCGCCACCTTTTCACCTCTCGCTGGGTGTCGGCGTATGAGCGGACCAGGCATGCCGCATCGTGCTCCAGCCGTCCAGTTCCGCCTGGTCGCGCCGCGCCTGCTCGGCTCGCCGCGCCTGCTGCGCGATCTCCAGCAGCTTGCGAGCCTGCAGCACGGAACGCTCGGCCTCGCCCAGCGTGCGCGCCGCGGCGTCGCGGAGCGCACGCGCGCTTTGCACGTCCGTGCTGAGTTTGTCGGCCATCACCCGCAGGTTGTGCAGGAACAGGCGCTCGTTGCGCGTGTCGGCCATGGGGCGCGGGCGGCGCTGCGCCTCTGCCAGACGGTGCTGGTAGCCGCCGAGCATCGTGGTCACGCGATCGGCACTGCTCAGCAGCCGAGCCAGGCGCTGCTGGTGCTGCGCCAGTACCTCGGCGCACTGCTGTGCGTGGCGTTGCGCCTTGTCCACGAGCACGGCTCGGGCGTCCTGTGATGTTTGGTCGCTCATCCCCTCACCCTCAACCGCCCAGCAGGCGCTTGAGTGCTTCGCGGCACTCCGCATAGGGAGCCGGGGCGTTCATGTCCTGCCGCAGATAGTTCTCGAGCGCGGGACGCAGCTTTATCGCGAGGTCCAGGTCGCGGTTGCTGCCGCTCTCGTAGGCGCCCACCTGGATCAGGTCCTGGCTCTGCTGATATAGCGTCCACAGACGGCGGAAGCGATTGGCGCGCTCGAGGTCCTCGGGCGCGAGCAGTTGCGGCATCGCGCGCGAGATCGATCCCATCAGGTCGATGGCCGGGTAGTGCGAGGCATCGGCCAGGCGCCGCGAGAGCATGACCTGGCCGTCCAGCGAGGCGCGGGCGATGTCGACGATGGGGTCGTTGCCGTCGTCACCCTCGGCGAGCACGGTGTAGACGGAGGTGATCGACCCGTGGCCGCGGCGACCCGGGCCGCCGCGCTCGATGAGCGTGGGCAGCAGCGCGAACACCGAAGGGGGGTAGCCCTTCGCGGTGGGCGGCTCGCCGATGGCCAGGCCGACCTCGCGCTGCGCGTGGGCCACGCGTGTCAGGCTGTCCACCAGCATCAGCACATGGCGGCCCTGGTCGCGGAAGTGTTCGGCGATCCGGTGGGTGAGCTGCGCCGCCTTCAGCCTGAGCACCGGCGAGACATTGGCCGGCGCCGCGATGACGACCGACTTGGCCAGGCCCTGCGGCCCGAGCGACTCGTTGATGAAGGCCTGTACCTCGCGCCCGCGCTCGCCGACGAGGCCGATGACGACGATCTCGGCCTCTGTGTAGCGCGTCATCATGCCCAGCAGCACGCTTTTGCCCACGCCGGAGCCGGCCACCAGGCCGATGCGCTGGCCACGGCCCATTGTCAGCAGCCCGTTGATGGCGCGTACCCCCACGTCGAGCACCTCACGGATCGGGCCACGCTCCATGGGGTTGAGGCTGTCGCCCTGAAGTACACCGCTGTGGCTGCACTGTGGTGGCGGGCGCCCGTCCAAGGGACGACCGCGGGCATCGATCACGCGCCCGAGCAACGCTTGGCCCAGCGCCGCGTGCGCCGTCTGCCCGGTCACGCGCACGCGGCTGCCCGGCCCGATGCCCTGGGGCTCGGTGAAGGGCATGAGCAGCAGGCTCGAGCCCTGGAAGCCGACGACCTCGGCATCCACCATCTGGCCGTCGATGCCGGTAACCTCGCAGCAGGCTCCCAGCGGCGCGACGAGCCCGCTGGTCTCCAATCGAAGACCAACCAGACGGGTGACCACGCCGCAACGCGATGGCTCGGGCGCGTGGAGCTCGAGCACCAAGCGTTCGACCTCGAGCTCGAAGGCGGTCATGACGACGCCGCCGCATCCTCGGCGCCGGTCGCTTGGCTCTGGAGCAACTGCGCGGCCAAGGCGTTGAGCCGGTTCTCCACCAAGTCCTGCACCAGCGTGCCGTCCGACATGGCTTCGACGCTGCCGCGCCGCAGATGTGCCGCCGGCTCGAGCGTGACAGTCTCGGCGAGCGTCTGGGTGAGCGGCCCCAGTGCGGCGAGATCCTCGGGATGCAGCCGCACCGTCACGTGCAGCGGATGCGGCCCCAGGGCCTGCAGCGCGTTGTCGACGAGGCGTGCAACCGCCTGCCCGCCCGAGCGCAGCTCGCCACGCAGCAGCTGCTCGGCCAGGTGCAGCGCCAATCGCCCCAGCGGCGCATGCAGACGCCGCGCGTCGCCGCGCAGCTCGTGAAGTGCGTGCAGGATCTCCTGTTGCAGGGCTGCCTGCCGCTCGGCCGCGGCGGCCCGGGCGGCGCCTGAGCTGCTCTCCCGGCGTGCGAGCTCGACCTCCGCCCGACGTTGTCCTTCGCGCACCCCCTGCGCGTGACCTTCGCTCCAGGCGGCCTGACGCTCCTCCTCCAGGCGTCGCTCCAGTGCCTCGCCATGGAGAGTGTGCATCGCGCCGGCCTGATCGTCCGACCCGCTCTCCCTGGGTTCGATCAGAGTGTGCTGCAAGAGATCGACACCGTCCTCGGTGCCGGGTTCGGAACCGGTGCCAGGTTTGCCGGCGAAGGGCGAGGGTAGCGACAGCTCGGGCAGGATCTCCCGGGGGCTGAAGCCGCGCGCGGGCTGTCGGTCGAGCGGCCAAGGCACGAAGGGCGCGTCGTCGCCGGCCGGCAGCAAGGCCGGCTCGGGTCGCCACGGGACCTGCGCGCGATCGGCCTCAGACGAAGTCATCACCCCGTCCCGACAGCACCAGCTCGCCCTTGTCGGAGAGCTTGCGCGCGATGCGCATGATGGCCTTCTGCGCCTCCTCGACGTCGGTGATGCGCAGCGGCCCCTTGGACTCCATCTCGTCGATGAACATCACGCGCGCGCGCGCCGACATGTTGTCGAAGAACTTGTCCTTCACGTACTCGTGCGCGCCCTTCAGCGCCGTCATCAGCATGTCGGGCTCGACGTTGCGCATCAGGGTCTGGATCGCGCGGTTGTCCACGGCCGAGAGGTTCTCGAACGTGAACATGTTGTCCTGGATCTTCTGCGTGAGGTCCGGGTCCAGCCGTGTCAGCTGGACCATGATCTGCGACTCCAGGTCGACCTTCACGAAGTTCATGATCTTGGCGGCGGCCTTGATGCCGCCGAAGCTCGAGGACTTGGCCGACGAGCTGGTCGAGAACTGTTTCTTCATGATCGACTCCAGCTCCTCCATCGCCGAGGGCTGCACGGTCTCGAGGCTGGCCACGCGCTGCATGATCTCGGGACGGGCGTCGGGCGGCAGGAAGTTCAGCACGTCGGCGGCGACGTCGTACTCCAGCACCGACAGGATGATGGCCACCACCTGAGGGTGCTCGCTGCGGATCATCTCGGCGATGGAGCGCGCGTCCATCCACTTCAGGATCTCCAGCCCCTTGTTGCCCTGGCCCGGCATGATGCGGCTCAGCACCGAGGCGGCCTTGTCCTCGCCGAGCGCGCGCTTGAGCACCTTCTCGACGTAGTCGCCCGTGCCGAGACCGAGGTTGGTCTGCTTCTTCAGCATGGCGACGAAGTCGTCGAGCACGACGTTCACCGCTGCCTGCGACAGGTCGGCCACCGACACCATGGCCGCGCCCAGCGCCTGCACCTCCTTGGGGTTCAGGTAGCGGATGATCTCGGCCGCCTGCTGCTCGCCCAGCAGCAGCATCAGCACCGCGGCGCGCTGCGTGCTGGTGAGGGCGTCGAGCTCCTCGCGGAGCTCGGGCGTCATGACGATGTCGGGCGAGGCGGCGCCTTCCTCGGGGCCCTTGGCGTCCTTGCCCTCCGGCGCCTCCTTGCCCTTGGCGCCCTTGGCCTTGGGGTCGGCGGCGGCGCCCTTGCTGTCCTTGGGGTCCTTCTTGTCGGCCATGGCGTCGGCGGTGCGCGAAAGGGTGGGGCCGCAGCGTCAGCTGACGCGGATCATGGCCTTGAGGACGTTGGCCACCCGGCCTGAGTCCTCGGCCACCAGCATGCGGATCAGCGCCACCTTGTCGTCGTAGGTGTTGGCGGTGTCCAGCAGGTCGGCCGAGATGCTCGACTTCTTGGGCTTGAGCTTGGCCTTGATCTGCTCCAGGCTCTCGCCCTCGCCGATCTGGATCAGGCGCAGGTCCTCCTCGGTGAGCTCGCCCGATTCGGCGCGCGCCTTGGCGTCGGCTGCTGCCTGTTCGGCGGCCGCCTTGCGCGCCGCATAGAACTGCTGCAGGACGGGCCGCACGACGACGAAGAGGAAGGCGATGAACGCGAGCGCGATCAAGCCGCTCTTGAGCCCCTCGTGGACACGGGTCTCGATGTACCAGGGGATGGTCTCGAGCGGCGGCGCCGGTTCGAAGCGCGCGGGCACCACCGTCACCTCGTCGCCACGGCGCTGGTCGAAGCCGACGACGCTGCGCACGAGGTCGCGCATGCGGTCGAGTTCCTGCGGGGTGTAGGCCACGCGGGCGCCGGGCGCAGGCGCCGAGGCGCCCTCGGCCGGTGGCGGCACGGGGCGCTCGTTCACGACCACCGCGACGCTGATGCGCTGGATGCTGCCGGTGGCGTTCTTGACGTGGCGAACGCTGCGGTCGAGCTCGTAGTTGCGGGTGGACCGCGAGCTCATCGTCTGGTCCGACTCGCTGCGGCCCTCGGCCGCGTTGGCGGTCGTGTTGGGGGTCGTGGTGGGCGGCGTCGGCGCGGTGTTGGACAGGGCGCCGGGGATGCCCGCGGCGTCGCGCTTGGCCGCGCGGTCCTGCGCCAGGGTCTCCGAACGCGTCCTCGGGCCCTGGCCCCGGCTGTCGTAGTCCTCGGTCGTGCTCTCGACCTGGGTGAAGTCGAGCACCAGATTGACCTGGCCGCGCACATTGGTCTCCCCGACCACCGGCGCCAGGATCTGCACGATGCGGTTGCGGTAGACCTCCTCGAGCTGCTGCTTGTGCTGCGTCTGGGCGGCGGTCATGCCGAGCTTCAGTTCCGAGGCCGACTCGGTGAGCAGCTGGCCGATGTTGTCGACCACGGTCACGTGTTCGGGCGCGAGGTAGGGCACGCTCGAAGAGACCAGGTGCACGATGGCCTGCACCTGCGAGGGCGAGACCACGCGGCCGGGGTGCGGCGCGACGACCACCGAAGCCTTGGGCGGCGTGCGGTCGCGCACGAACACGCTCTGCTTGGGCTGGGCCAGGTGCACGCGCGCGCTCTGGACCGTGGCGATCTGCATGACGCTGCGCGCCAGCTCCTGCTCCATCGCCGCGTTGACGCGAACCTGTTCCATGAACTGGCTCGTCGTCATCGACGACTGGTCCTTCAACGCGTCCAGGCCGGTGTTGCTGGTGCGCGGCAGGCCCTGTGACGCCAGCAGCATCCGCGCCTCGTGGTAGCGCGTGCTGGGCACGGTGAGCTCGCCGCTGTTCGTGTCGATGCGCGGCTTGAAGTCGGCGTTGCGCAGCAGGTCGAAGGCCGCCTGGCGGTCGCCTTCGTTCATGCCCGGCAGCAGCGAACGGTAGGGTGTGGCCTGCATCGCCGCCCAGGTGATGGCAAAGATCACCAGCACCGCGACGATGATGATGGCCGGCAGGGACCGCCGCACCGCGGGCTGGGCGAGCACGGCCCGCGCCGCCTGGGTCATCTGCTGCAGCGCGCCGCCCCCGGGGCGCAGCGCGGGCGCCGAGCCCGGCGCCGAGGTCACCGCGGACCCGGCCGCCGGCACGAGCGCCGCGCTGCCCGCCGCGCCTGCGCCTTCGCGGGTGGCCGATGTCGATGCGGGTGAGGTCGCCACGGCTCAGCGGTCCATCGTCAGGTGGATCGGGCGTGGCATGACCGACGTGCGTCCAGGCCTCGTCATCGCTCGGTCGTCGTGCGTTGGGGCCCCATCGTCACACCGGCATGTTGAGGATGTCCTCGTAGGCCTTGAGCACCTTGTTGCGCATCTGCAGCGTGGCCTCGAAAGCCAGCGAGGACTTCTGCATCGCCAGCACCACGTCCGTCAGCGGGACCTCGCCGCGCTCGTAGGCTTCCTGCATGCCGCGCGAGGCCAGCTGCGTGTCGTTGACCTCGGCCAGGGCCTGGCGCACCAGGTCGGCGAAGGGCGGCGCGGTCTGGGGGGCGGCCTGGGCGGATGCGGCGCTGCCCGGTTCGATGCCTGCGCCTGCCTCGGCCTGCAGCTTGCGCATGGTCTGCAGCATCGAGAGGATGTTGGCAGGGGAGGTGATGCGGTCGGACATGGCGGGGAAATCGGTGCGTGGGAGGTCGGTGTGCGGATGTCAGGCCGTCAGCAGGCCCTGCTGGCGCCACTGCGCCAGCTTGTGGCGCAGCGTGCGCGGGCTGATGCCGAGCTGGCGCGCGGCCTCGTCCTTGGTGCTGCTCGAAGCCAGCGCCGCGCGCACGATCCGGACTTCGTTGTCGCGAACGGCGGCCGGCAGGGTGGCGGCCGTGGCGTCGTCGGCTGCGGGTGGGGCGGCCGTGGGCATCGGCCTTGTGGCGGTGGACAGGCCCGTGGTCGTGGCGCTGATCGACGGTGTGCCCGTGCCCGCGACGAAGGCGTCGATACCCATCTCGTCGAAGAGCAGGTGGGCCGGGGTGACGACCGGGCCGTCGGCCAACACGACGCAGCGGCGCACGACGTTGTCGAGCTCGCGCACGTTGCCGGGCCAGGGGTGCAGCAGCAGCAGGTCGGCGGCGTCCTGGCTGATGACCCAAGAGCCGCCCCCTGGCGCGGGGTGGCGCTCCAGCATCGCCTGCGCCAGCGGCAGGATGTCGCCCGGCCTGCTGGCCAGCGGCGTCAGCCGCAGCTGGAAGGTGGCGATGCGGTAGAACAGGTCTTCGCGGAAGCGCCGCTCGGTGATGGCGAGCCGCAGGTCGGCCGCCGTGGCCGCGATCACTCGCACGTCCAGGGTGATCGCCGCCGTGCCGCCCAGGCGCGTCACCTGCCGCTCCTGCAGCACCCGCAGCAGCCGCGCCTGCAGGTGCATGGGCATGTCGCCGATCTCGTCGAGGAACAGGGTGCCGCCCTGCGCCTGCTCGAACAGGCCGCGGTGGTCGCGGTGCGCGCCGGTGAACGCCCCCTTCTCGTGGCCGAAGAGCAGGTCTTCGATCAGGTGTTCCGGCAGCGCCGCGCAATTGAAAGCCACGAAAGGCCCGTGCGCCCTCGGCGAAGCGTCGTGCAGCACGCGCGCGAGCACCTCCTTGCCGGCACCGGTGGGCCCCACCACCAGGGTGGTGACCTCGGCACCGGCCACGCGCCGCGCCAGCGCCAGGAGATGCCGGCTCGCCGGATCGACGAAGACGGCCTTGAGCTTGCGGCCTTGCTGCGCGTTCGCAGCGTCGCCGGCGGCCTGGGGCGCGGCCGCCCTGACACCTGCCAGGGCGCTCAGGTCGCGCCAGCTCGCCGCGGAGAAGTCGTCGCTGGCCACCACCTGGGTGGCGCCGCACCGTCCCGCCAGCGCTGCCGATGTCAGGTCACCCGGCACAACGCGGGCGACCACCGGGCGTGCGCCGCCCATGCGCACCAGTTCGCCCAGGACCGTGGCGGTGACCTGGCGGTCCGTCGCTGCCCTGAAGGCGATCGCGTCGTAGGACGCCGGCGCATGGTGGGCGACGTCCTGCGGGTCCGGGACTTCGGTGGCGTGCCATCCGGCTGCAGCGAGCATGGCAAGCTGGACATCGTCCGGGGATTCGGACGAATCAATCCACAGCACATGCCTGATCAAGCCCACCGGCGCCATGATTGCGTGAGCGCAATTACCGTGCCAGCAATTCAAAGCAGGTCAAGCGGTGACTTCATCACCAAAGAGTTGAAAAAACGGCAAAACGGGTAAAACAGCATAACAGCGTGTGTCGGTTTATTGACGCTTGCGGCTGGCGTGTGTTGTCGTGCCTGCGCTGCCCGCGGGCCGATTCGCTCATAGGGCCCGCAGGTGGTGCGTGCACTCACCGGCCGGCGCTCTGTGGCGGCTTGGGATCGAACCCGCGACATTCCTGGCCCGAGGCCCGGTAGACCTCCTCCGAGGGCAGGGCCCGGGTCTTGATCTGCATGTTGCGGCAGAGGTAGGGCAGCCGCACGTCGTAGCTGATGGCCAGGTGCCTGCAGCGCCAGCAGGAGGGCGGGTCACGGGGAGGCTGACTGACAGGCATTCCTGGCCGCGGCGCGCCGGCAAGGGGCAGGGCGGACCCGCCCTGGGATCAACTGGGGCGCGCAGGCGCCGCCACGGGGGCACCGGCCGCCGGCGTCAGGGTGCGCCAGGCGTCGCGGATCTCGCGCATCAGTTCCGTGATCTCGTCGAGCGCGGCGAGGTCGTTGTAGGCGTGCACGTGCACGAGACGCCGGATCACGTAGCGGTACAACTCGTCGAGATTGCGGGCGACTTCGCCGCCGCGCTCGAAGTCCAGGCTGGACTGCAGCCCGATCACGATCCGCTGGACCTTGTTCACCTGGACGGACTTGGCCTGCGTCGACTGGTGCAGGATGTGCCCGCGAAGTGCAACCAAGGCGTCGACCAGGCCGTCGAACAGCATCTGCGTCAACTGCGCGCCGCGAGCGCCTGCCAGGCTGCTGGCGGCGTGGACGGAACCGTAGCTCCTGATGGCGCGGGTCTGGTGCTGCATTCCAACCTCCGGGAATCGAATACGTCTTGATGAAGGATTCGACTCGAGGCCCCGCAACTTGAGTGTGGCGCTGTCGCGCGGCCTGCGCCCAGCTTTTCAGCGCGGGGGGCTGGCGGGGGCCGGCAGGGACGGCGTGGCCGGGGGCGCGGCGTCGGGGTCGGGCCCCATGAGCGTGTCCGACAGGCGGCTTCGCACCTCCAGGCGCGCCTTGCTGAACAGGTCGCGGACCGCGTCGTCCAGCGTCTGGCGCACCGAGGCCCACTGGGCCGGCCCCTGGGTCGCGAAGTCCTGCCCGCACTGGTAGACGAGTTGCGAGACGTTGGACGGCAGCCACGACTCCACGCTGCCGCGGGCGGTGTTGATGCGCCGCGCGCTCTGCGGCGTCTGGAACTTGCCGGCCTGACCGTCGCGCCGACCGTCCTCGAACAGGCCCTCGATGTGGCGGGTGAGCACGGGTTCGTAGCGCTGGCGCAGCATCGAATCCTCGATCGCATCCAGCGGGTTCGCCTCGCTCGTCATCGTGTCCCACAGGGCCCGGCCGCTCAGGCTGCCGAAGGGGCCGCTCGGCGCGGCGGTGGCTGCCTGCGCGCCGCTCAGGCCCTTGACGGCCTCCATCGTGCTGCGCTCGATGCTGTTGACGCGGTCGATCAGGTAGATGGTCAGCAGCAGCACCAGCAGCATGGCCAGCGCGATCAGTCCCAGGAGCACGAGGTCCATGCTGAACTCAATGGCCCGTGACACGGCCCGAAGAGCCGCTGTGGTCCGCTGGCGACGTGTCGTCCAGTTCTTCTCTCAGGAACTGCAGCACCTGGAACGGTTGCTCGAGCCTGAGTTCGATCAGGAACACGCGATCGGCGAGGTCCTGCATCTGGACGATGGCCTGTTCGGCATTGATTTCGACGAGCTGGTACTGGCCGCCCAGGTCGAAGGCCCGCTGGGCGAACTCCTGGGGCAGGTAGACCCAGACCTGGCGGCCGCCCGCGGCGACGCGCTGGAACTCCGACGCCACCGGGGCTGGGGGGGCTTCCTTCCTGGCGACCAGGGCCCGTGCGGCTTGTGCCCGGTGGGCTGCGGTCTGCTCCGCGCCTTCGACGAAGGTCTTGTCCAGGTGGGCGCGGCACAGCAGCGCCATGCGGGTGCGCGCGCTGCGGGCGCTTTCGGGGTTGGCGCCGTGGCTGGCGGTCACCACCTTCTCGTAGGTGAGGCGGGCCTCTTCCTGGTCTTCGCCGGGGCCCGATGAGAAGAGTCGCTTCAGTATCATGGACGGTGTCGCAAGGGTCAGGGGGCCGGCTGCAGTTGCGCGCGCAGCTTGCGGGTCAAGCCAGACAGGATCTGGCTGACGCGGGATTCGGTCACTTCAAGAACCGCTCCGATCTCCTTCAGGTTCAGCTCCTCGACGTAGTAGAGCTTCAGGACCAGCCGCTCGCGCTCGCTCAACTCGTCGATGCTGCGAGCCAGAAGGTCGACCATCTGATGGTGCTCGAGGAGCGCGTCCGGTTGCCGCCGGCCGTCGTCGGCGACGTTCAGCGCCTCTTCGTCCACGACCTCGATCGAGTGCGTCTCATAGCGGTGCGCGGCATCGCGCTCCTTGTGGAACTGGGCCAGGTCCATCCCCAGGTGCGCGGCGACCTCGCTGGAGCGCGCGCGCCGTCCCACCTGCCCGGACACCTCGTTGACGGCCGCTTCCTCGATGCGCTGGAACGCCACGGCCGAGCGCGGCATGCCCGTCATGCGGCGCACCTCGTCGACCATGGCGCCGCGGATGCGACTGAGGGCGAAACGCTCGAACTCCTCTCCCTTGGCGGGGTCGAAGGCTTGCGCGGCTTCGATCAAGCCCACCATGCCGACCTGCACGAGCTCCTCGGTGTCCATGAACGGGGGCAGGCGCACCTTCAGGTGCACCGCAACCCGCTTGACCATGGGCATATGCTCCCGGACCAGCGCCTCGGTCACGCTGGGCGCCGGTCGGTAGAGCTTCAAGGCGGCGTCCATCCAGATCCCGAGGGCCTGCCGCTCAGGCGGTGGCGGACGGCAGCCCGACCATGCGCGGCAGCAGGAACTGGATGCGCCCGGAGGGCTTGAGCGCGGGCCCGAGTGCGGCCACCTTGCCGGCCAGCTGCCGGAAACTCCGCGCCGCCGTGCTGTCAGGCGCATGGCGATTGACGGGCAGGTAGCGCTCCTGGGCGGCCTGCACCGCGTCGTCGCGCTCGATCGACCCGAGATACCCCAGCTTCGCTCCGAGAAAGCGCTGCGCGACGTCGGCCATGTGGTTGAACAACTTGCGGCCGTGCGCCTGGCTGTTGACCATGTTGGGCAGCAGGTAGACGTCCTCGAGGCCCTCCTCGAGGGTCAGGATCTTCAGCAGGCCGTAGGCGTCGGCGATGGAGGCGGGCTGGTCGCACACGACGACGAAGCGCCGCTGGCACGCGGCCATGAAGGAGACGACCGACGGCGTGATGCCGGCCGCCACGTCCACCAGCAGGCAGTCCACCGGCTCGTCCAGGTTGTCCATCACGTGGATCACGGACGAGACCTGCGCCTCGTCCATCGACGCCAGCTCGCGCAGGCCCGACGCGCCCGGGATGAGCCGCACGCCCGGCGCCGCATCGACCAGCACCTCGCCCAGCGTCTTCTCGCCGCGCAGCACGTGCCCCATGTTGAAGCTTGCGCGCACGCCCAGCGCCAGCTGCGCGTTCGCCAGCCCGAGGTCGGCGTCGAGCACCATGACCCGCAGCCCCCGCTCGGCCAGCGCAATGGCGAGGCTGACCGAGACCGTGGTCTTGCCCACGCCGCCCTTGCCGCTGGCCACGCCGATGACCATGGGCCGAAAATAGTCAGGCATGGCGCACCCCCGCGCTGTCGAGTTCGCCTGTTGGCACGCTGGTCTCGCTTCTATTTTCGAGTAATGGCGTAAGAGTATCTTCAATCAGTTTACGCGTATTGACGGTCAGGGATGTCTCCCCCGAGGTGGCCCAGCGCGTTCCCGAGACCGCGCGCACCTGCCATGGTCTGCCGTCGAGCAGGTGGTCGATCAGCGGCCAGGGCCGTTCGGCAATGTCGAGTCGGGTCACGAGCATGTTCGGGCCTTCTGCGGTGGCGGCCACCCGGCGCAGGGTCTGGACCGAGGCGTCGGCGGCGACCACTGCATGGAATTGGGCATCGTTTTCTGCGGTGAGGAAGGAGGCCAGGTCGGCAGCGAGTTGTCGTCCGTCGCTGTGCGCGGTGTCGACGAACACCGCCGAGCGGTCGGACAGCTCGTCGAGCAGCACGCTCAAGGCTTCGGGGTCGCGGGCGCGGTAGGCGTCGACGCCGCACTGTGCGGCCAGCGCCTGGGTCTGGCTCCAGGCGCCCATGCGCGCGTCCTGGTAGCTGATCCAGACCACATGGTCGGGGCCCAGACGCGAGGCGGCCTGGGCCACGAGGCGGGCGCACATCAGCGTCTTGCCGGCGCCCGCCGGACCGTAGAGCACGTGGATGCCGGACCAGTCCGTGTCCGAAGTGGTGCAGAACATCGGCTCCAGCAACCTGCCCAGGTGCTCGCCGAGGCGGCCGAAGGCTTCGGTGGCGGTCTGCGCCTGCGCCAGCGCGGGTGCCAGCCGCGCCTGCAGGCGCGAGGGCACGCCCTCGTCGAGCATCGCGTTCACCACGGCCCGCACCTCGGGGTGGGCGGTCGCGATCGCGTGGTCCGCGCCGAGCCGGCTGCTCCACAGCATGTCCTGGCGGAGCTGTGCGATCTCGGACTTGATGGTGTCCACGATGTCGCGTTCGCGCACGGCCGGGACCGGCGCGCCCGGGCGATTGCGCTCGTTCGTCCCGGCAGCGGCCCGCGCCGCCTCCACGTCAACGGTCGCGGCCGTGTCGGTGACTGCCGCTGGCGCCTGCGTCGTCTCCACGGCGATGATCAGCTCGGTCATCCCCTCCAGCTCGGCGCTGGATATGAAGAGCGCGTTCTTGCCGTGCTCGAGAACTGCGCGTTCCGAGGCGGCGCGCAGGTCCCGGGCAACGATGCGTTTGAGTTCCATGGCGTCTCGAGGCGTGGTTCTTCGGCTCAGGCCAGACGGCTTGCGCTCTCGGCCGCGACCGTGCGGATCACCTTCACCGACTGCTCGTCAGGTATCTCGGCATAGGACAGGACGGTCAGCGTGGGAATGCGATGCCTGGCTGCCCGCGCGAGCCAGGTGCGGATGCTCGGAGAGACCACGAGAACCGGCGACAGCCCCTGCGTCTCCATCTCTGCGGCACTTTCGCGCAGCGCGCCGAACAGGCGCTCGGCCAGACCGGGCTCCAGCATCACGCCGGCACGCGGGTTGCTCTGCTGCACGACGTTGTGCAGCAACTGCTCCAGCCCCTGGTCCAGGGCCATGACGGTGAGGACGTCGCCGTTGTCGACCAGGCCCTGCACGATCATGCGGCCCAACCGGGGCCTGACGATGGCCATCAACTGATCCGGATCCTGGGTGGTGCCGCCGGCGTCGCTGAGCGTCTCGGCGATCGTGCGCATGTCGCGGATGGTCACCCCTTCGGCCAGCAGGTTCTGCAGCGTGCGGGTGACCACGCCCAGCGAGAGCTTGCCGGGGACAAGTTCCCCGATCAGCTTGGGAGACTTCGCCGCCACCTTGTCGAGCAGCTTTTGCGTCTCGTCGTGGCTCAGCAGTTCCGCGGCGTTGTCCAGCAGCACCTTGTTCAGGTGCGTGGCGATCGCAGTCGCCGGATCGACCACCGTGTAGCCCAGGGTGCGCGCGTAGTCGCGCTGGGACGGGTCGATCCAGGTGGCGTCCAGCCCGAATGCCGGCTCCTTGGTGGGCTGCCCTTCGAGCTTGCCGTAGACCGTTCCGGGGTTGATGGCGAGTTCGCGCCCGACCTTGACCTCGCCGCGGCCCCGGACCACGCCGTTGAGCACGATGTGGTAGGAATCCGGCGGCAGGTTCAGCGCGTCCCTGATGCGCACGGGCTGCACGAGGAAGCCGAGCTCCGAGGAGAGCTTCTTGCGGACGCCCTTGATGCGCGTCATCATCTGGCCGCCGCTCTCCGGATTGACCAGCGGTATCAGGCCGTAGCCGATTTCCATGCCGATCGGGTCGACGTGCTCCACGTCGTCCCAGTCGAGATCCCGGGCGGCTTCTGGCGTGGTCGAAGGGCCGGCCGCGGCCGGCGCCGCGGGCCGCTGCGCCGCGATCGCGCGGCTGCGCACGATGCCCGCCCCGATGGCCACGGTGAGCCCCGCCAGCAGCAGGAACACCACGTGCGGCATCCCGGGCACGATGCCGATGAGGGTCAGGATGCCCGCGGCAATGAACAAGGCCGAGGGGTTGGCGAGCTGGCTCTGCGCCTGCTCGGTCATCGACTCCGAGGTGGTGACCCGGGTGACGATGATCGCCGTGGCCAGCGACATCAGCAGCGCCGGCACCTGTGCCACCAGACCGTCACCGATGGTCAGCAGGACATAGATCCGGGTCGCCTCCGACAGCGGCAGGTTGTGCTGTGCCAGGCCCACCGCCAGGCCGCCGACGATGTTGATGATCAGGATCAGCAGGCCCGCGATCGCGTCGCCGCTGACGAACTTGGAGGCGCCGTCCATGGAGCCGAAGAAGTCCGCCTCCTGGGACAGCTCCTCGCGCCTGCGCTTGGCCGTCTCCTGGTCGATCACGCCTGCATTGAGGTCGGCGTCGATCGACATCTGCTTGCCCGGCATCGCATCCAGCGTGAAGCGGGCGTTGACTTCCGAAACCCGACCGGCCCCCTTCGTCACGACGAAGAAGTTCACGATCATCAAGATGATGAAAATGATGAAACCGACAAAATAGTTCCCGCCCACCACGAAATGACCGAATGCGGCGATGACCTGACCGGCCGCGTCGGGCCCCTTGTGGCCTTCGACCAGGATGACGCGCGTCGAAGCCACGTTCAGCGCCAGGCGCAGCATGGTCGCGAACAGCAGGACCGAGGGAAACGAGGAAAAGTCCAGCGGGCGCCGGGTGGCGATGGCCACCATGACGACGACGAGCCCGACCACGATGTTGAACGTGAAGAGGATGTCGAGCAGCAGCGGCGGCAGCGGCACGACGAGCATCGCCATGATGGCGAGCACCAATGCCGGTATGCCCAAGCCCGAAGGCTCGAACCTGCGCATGCTCTGCCGGAAGATCGCCAGGGTGTCGGCCATCGGTCATGTCGTCGGCGGCGGGTCGCCGCCACGCAGTGAAGCAACCGCTGTGCCATGCTTTTCCGACACCCCCCGGGGCCGCCGCCCTTCGGCGGGCGCGGCGTCCGCTCCCGGCAAGGGTTTGCCGGTCACGGTTCTTGCTTTGTGGTGTCACGGTTCTTTCCTGAGACATCCGTGCAAGACGTGTATTCAGAGCAAATGCTAGAAGGGCCCTCATATGGCTGATCCGCTGTCCCCGGCTGCGGCGCCGGCGACTGGAGCCGATTTCCTTGCGCCGGCGACGCTCGTGCGCGGCGACGCCGCCCGTGCGCCCGGCGTGCCGGCGTCCGCCGAGGCGGTCGGCGAGAGCTTCGACGCGCACTTGCAGCGCGCCCGCAGGCTTCAGCGCGGTGAGGCGCCTGGTGCCGATGCCGGCGCGCAGGGCACCGTCATGCCGCCTCCTGGCGGCATGGTGTTGCCGTCCGGCATGGGTGCGGCCGGTGTGGCGCCCGACGACGTCGTGGCGGAAGCGGTGCCCTCGCCGCTGGATCCCTTTGCGGCCGTGCCGCCGCCGGGCGTGCCGACATCGCCTGCCGCGCGGGACTTGACCGCCGGGCGGACCGAAGTCTGGTCCTTAGAAGAGGCGCAGGGGTTTGCGGGGGCGGGTCCCGCGGCGCAGGCGTCTGCGCGCGCGAGCGCCGGCGTCGTCCCTGTCGAGGCCACCGCGGTTGCGCTTGCCTCCCGTGCGGCGGCCGGGCCTTGGGCCGTACCTGGCCCCACCCCTGAAGCGGGTCGGGCGCCGCAGGCGGCGGAGTCGTCTGCGCCCCCGGGCGCACCGGCGCTTTCCGCTGCGGCGCCGACCGACGCTCAGGGGGCGTGGGCAGGCCGACGGCAGCTGGCGCAGGCCGCGGACGGTGCACCGCCGCATCGAGACGCTCGTGCCGAGGGCGATGGAGTCTTCGCGGGCGCCAGCCTGCGCGCGGAGCTCCTGGCGCGCGGCGACGGCCCGCCCGTCGACAACGTCGCGCGCGCGTTCGAATCGGACGTCGCGGCCCGGGCCCGGGCGTTCCCGGTCGGCGTGATCGACACCGCGGCGCGGTCTCGCGCTTCCACCGATCTCGATGTGGATGCGGCGTCGGCTGAATCGGCGCAGGCGGTGTCCGCACTCGGCGCTGCGCCGCAGGCTGCCCCGTTGCAGCAAGACGTTCGCACCGACAGCGGCGCGGCCTTGCAGGCGCGGGCCTTGTCTGCGACCCGGTTCGAGACCGCGCCGCTGGCGCAGACGCCGGTGCAAGGGCCGTCCGAGCCGAGAACCCTGTGGGCGCCTGGCGTGACGGCTGATGCGGCTGCTGCGGGTGGGGGGAGGGCGGCTGCTGACCCGCGCCCTGGCCTGGAGCCGGCCGGCGCGCGGGCACGAGCGCGCGGAGCTCAGGCATCCGCTTCGCCCTTGCCCGTGGAGTTTTCATCCCGGCGCGCCGGGCTCGGCCGGCCCGGCTCGGTGCCGCCTCAGGCTTCCGAGCCAGGCCTCACGTCGGCGGTGTCCGGTTCGGCCTCACTGCCCCCTGGGTCGATCCCGGTGGCGCGAGCGGATGCGTTCGTGGCGGCCGGCGTGAAGGGGTCGACGCCGGGGCAGGAGGCTGCGGGCGAGGGCGCGCGCGCTGGCGCACCTGCCGCACCGCCGCAAGCCTTCGACCGCACGGTCAGCGCCGCGTCCCCCGACGTGATCAGCGGCGAACGGGCGGGCAATGTCTGGCAGAACGGCGCGAGCGCAGGCTTTCCGGTACCGAGCGGTGCCCAGGAGCGCGTGACCACCCGAGCGCCGGGGCAGACGGCGGCGGGCGAGGGTGCCCGCGCTGGCGCACCGGCCGCACCGCCGCAAGCCTTCGACCGCACGGTCAGCGCGGCGTCCCCCGACGTGATCAGCGGCGAATGGGCGGGCAATGTCTGGCAGAACGGCGCGAGCGCAGGCTTTCCGGTACCGAGCGGTGCCCAGGAGCGCGTGACCACCCGAGCGCCGGGGCAGGAGGCTGCGGGCGAGGGCGCGCGCGCTGGCGCACCGGCCGCACCGCTGCAAGCTTTTGACCGCACCGTCAGCGCTGCGGTTTCCGACCTGATCCTTGGCGAGCTGGCGGGCAAGGCCTGGCGCAACGGCGCGGGTTCAGGCCTTTCGGGACCGAGGGGAGACAACGGGAACGCGGCCAACCAGGCCGCGGCCCAGGCGACCCTGGCTGCCAGTGGGGCGTCGCTCGATCCCGGGCGGGCCCTGCAATTCGCGCCGCTGGGCCCCGGGATCGACCTGATGGTCGGTCCCGAGCCCGAGCCCGCCATGCAGGACCTGCTGGAGTTCGCGCGTGCCAGCGGCATCGGCGCCGACGCCCTGGAGCGTCTCTTCGGGCCGCAGGCGTCTACCGGATCGCGCTTGGGCGGCGGGGTGTCTCAAACATCGCTACCTACGCAAACAACGCAAACAGCGACATATCAGCAAACGACGCAAGCGCTGCCGGCGCCGCTTCCTGGCGCGTCGGCCTCGACCCTTGTCGCGCCGCCCTGGCTGGCGGCGGCAAGCCGTGTGGATGCGCGTGTGGACGGGGCGTCGGCGCGTCCCCGGAGCGCTTCGTTCGACGTCGACGGGGTGGATGCCCTGCTGGCGCCGACCGCCGCGTCCGGCGAGCGGTCGGATGTCCCGGCGTCGCCCGTGCTGTCTTCCGCCGCCGCCCCTTCGTCGGCTGCCGCGCAGCCCGCGCCCGCGCAAGCCGTGGCCGGCGCGGCGGTGCCGCCCGTCAGCTATGCCGAGATGTCCCATCGCGTCGCCCAGGCCGTGGCTTCGCGCATGGTGGCGGGTCTGCGCGAGGGCAGCGGCTCCCTGCGCCTGCAACTCGAGCCCCAGTCGCTGGGCCGCGTCGAGGTCCAGATGGCGCTCCAGGACGGCCGGCTCGAGGCCACCATCGCCGCGCATCAGGCCGGCACGCGAGATCTGCTGACCGACGGCATCGTGCGGCTGCGGGAGACGCTCGGACAGCTCGGCATGAATGTTGCGGTGATCAACGTCATCGATGGGTCCGGTGGCCGAGGCGACGGAAAGCCGACACGCCAGCGCCCCGGAGATACCGCCTACTCGCGCCAGGGCGCCGGCGCGGGCCGGGTGGAGGGTGCCTCGGAGGCCGGGCGGCCCAGTCGTGGCGTCAGTGGCCTGGATGTCTGGGCCTGAGGCGTGCGCTTGCTGATGCGCGCCCCCGCAGGGGGATGGGTCAACCCGGGAGCGGCCCTTCGTTGACTCGAGAGTGACGCAGATGGCTGAGGAAGAAAAGCAGGCAGAAGGCAAACGCAAGCTGCCGTTGTTGAAGGTGCTCGTGCTGGTGACCGGCGCGCTCGTCCTGCTGGGTCTGGTGGTCATGGCCTCGCTGGTGCTGACCGGCTACTTCGACAAGGTGGACGAACGCTCGGTCGAGGCGCAGCTCGAGCAGGTCCGCCGCGAGGCTGCGGCGTCGGCGCCTGCGCCCGGCAAGCGCGCCAGTGACGCTGACCGTGGCGCCAAGGCCAAGAAGGAGCAGCCGCGCTACGAGTACCGGTACCTGGAGTACGAGCGCCCGCTCGTGGCCAACGTCGCCAGCTCGCGCCGGGTAATGCAGGTGCAGATCGCCTTCATGACCCGGTTCGACGAGCGCGTGACCAACAACCTGAAGAAGCATGAATTCGCGCTGCGCTCCGCGGCGCTGGATGTCATGCGGCAGGCCACCGAGGCCGAACTCGGCAACCCGGACTTCCGCAAGATCCTCGGCGAGCGGCTTCGCACCGAGATCAACGCGGTGCTCGAGAGGCTCGAGGAATTCGGCGGCGTCGAGGAGGTGTACTTCACCTCCTTCGTCGTGCAGTGAGGGCGCAGCCCGTCAGCGGGGTGTTCGTACCGTGAGCATAGATCCGAACCAACCCCTGCTCTCCCAGGACGAGCTCACCGCCTTGTCGGCGGTCATGGCCGCCTCCTCAGGCGGCACGTCGACCCCGTACAACGTGAACCTGTCCCTGGTCAAGCACGACCTGACCTCCGAGGACAGCAGCCTCGGCGTCAACGTCGCCTCGCTCGACATGATCAACGAGCGCTTCATCCGTCTGTTCCGCCTGGGATTGATGGAGTTGTTGCGCACGAGTCCGAAGCTGAACCCGAGCCGGGTCCAGATCCTGCGCTTCGGCGACTACCTGAAGAACCTGAAGCTGCCGCTGTCGGTCAACACGCTGCGGATGAACCCTCTGCGCGGCCAGACCATGGTCGTCATCGAACCCGGGCTGATCTTCAGCTCGCTCGACAGCTTCTTCGGCGGTTTCGGGCGCAGCGTGGGGCACCTCAGCCCGGGGCGCCTGTTCACGCCCACCGAGACGCGCATCATCAACCTGATCCTGCAGGTCTTCTTCCGCAGCATGAAGGAGGCCTGGTCGCCCATCGCCGCGGTGGAGTTCGACCCGGTGGGCTCGGAAATCAATCCGCAGTTCGCGCAGATCGCCGACGACAACGATCTCGTCGTGCTCAGCCGCTTCGAGCCCGAGCCCGCGGGCGAGGCCAGCGGCGCCACCGGTTTCATCGACCTGGTCATCCCCTACATCTCGCTGAAGCCCGTGCGCGATCTGCTGCGCAGCCGGGTGCAGACCGGCGATGGCAACGACGAATCCGACAAGGTCTGGCGCCAGGAATTGACGGCCGCGGTCGACGAGGCGGCACTCGAATTGCGCGTCAACTTCGGCGAGATCGACATCTCGTTGCAGCAACTGCGGTCCTTCCAGCCGGGTGACCTGCTGTACTTCAAGAAGCCTGACTGGGCCCGCGCCTACCTGTGCGGCGTTCCCGCCTTCGAAGTGGAGGTCGGCTCCTCGGGCCAGCAGGTGGCGTGCCGAATCGTGAAATCCATCCGCCCCGAGGCGGATGCCCAGCCTTCGAAAACATCATGAACCAGACGATGGATGAAGCCCAGACGCCGGCGGCGGAGACCGCGGCGATACGTCCCGAGGTGCTGCAGAACATCTCGGTGACGATGTCGATCGAAGTCGGCCGGGCGTCGATCAGGATCAAGGACCTGCTGCGTCTGACGCAGGGCAGCGTGGTCGAACTCGACCGCATCGCCGGCGAGCCGCTGGACCTGCTGATCAACAACACCGTCGTCGCGCAAGGCGAGGTCGTGCTGGTCAACGAGCGCTACGGCATCCGCCTGACGCGGGTGGTCGCCCCTTCGGAGCGGCTGGGCCAGCCCTGAAGAGGGCCGGGCGGGCGGCAGCAGGGATGGATTCGAGCGCACTGTCATCGGGAGTGGGTCTGCTGGCTGCGGTGGCTCTGCTGCTGGTGCTGCTCGCCGCGGCCTTGTGGGCACTGCGCCGCGGCGCCGCGGGGGCCGGCTGGTGGCGCGCGCCGCCGCGGCGCCTGCAACTGGTGGAAGCGCGCGCCCTCGGCCCGCGGCACCGCGTGGTCCTGATGCGTGTGGACGACAAGGAGGTGCTGATCGGCGTGTCGCCCAGCCAGATCAGCGTCATCGACCGGTGGGCCGTCGACCCGCAGCCCCTGCCCGTCGCCGGCGACGCGGACCGGGCGGCGATGGAGCGCCCATGAACCGGCGCGTCGTCGCGGGCGTTGCGGCCGGCCTGGCCCTGGCCGGGCTGGTGTTGATGGGCGGCGCGGCGGGCGCGGCCGAGGTCTTCCCAGCGGTGACGGTCACCAATGCGCGTGGCGGCACGCAGTACAGCCTGACGCTGCAGTTGCTGGCGCTGATGACGGCGCTGACGCTGCTGCCGTCGATGCTGCTGGCGATGACGTCTTTCGTGCGCATCGTGATCGTGCTGTCCCTGCTGCGCCAGGCGCTGGGCACCGCGCAGACGCCGCCCAACACCGTCATCGTCGGCATCTCGATGTTCCTGACCTTCTTCATCATGCAGCCGGTGTTTTCCGAGGTCTACACCCAGGCGCTCGTGCCCTACATGGATGGCAAGGTCGCCTTCCAGCCCGCGCTCGAGGCCGCGCAGGCGCCGTTTCGGGAGTTCATGCTGCGGCAGACCCGCCAGGACGACATCGCGATGTTCATGGAGATCGCGCGCGCGGGCCCGGTCAAGTCGCCCGAAGACGTGCCGTTCACGACGCTGGTGCCCGCCTTCCTGATCTCCGAGCTCAAGAGCGCGTTCACGATCGGCTTCCTGATCTTCATCCCCTTCCTGGTCATCGACCTGATCGTCGCGAGCGTGCTGATGTCGATGGGCATGATGATGCTGTCGCCGATGATGATCTCGATGCCCCTGAAGCTGATGCTGTTCGTGCTGATCGACGGCTGGAACCTGATCGTGGGCTCGCTCGCGTCAAGCTTCGTCATGCCGCGCTGAAGCGCCTCGGTCTCGACAAGGAAGGGCTCTCATGGATACCGCAGCCGTCATGGAGATCGCGCGTCAGACGCTGTGGGTCACCATCATCGTCAGCGCGCCGCTGCTGGGGGCGGCGCTGGTCGTCGGCCTGCTGGTGGGTGTCATCCAGGCCGCGACGTCCATCAACGAGATGACCTTGAGTTTCATCCCGAAGCTGCTGGCCATGGCCCTGGCGCTGGCGGTGACGGGGAGCTGGCAGATCGCCACCATCGCTGATTTTGCACGCGCCATCTTCCAGCGCATTCCGGCGCTGTTCGGGTGACGCGGGATCGGCGCAGCGGCCCGGGACAGCCATCGTGAACGTGCTCGCAGGCGACATCGTGGAGCGTTTCCAGACGCTGCTGTGGCCGCTCCTGCGCATCTCCGCCATGCTGTTGACGGCGCCGCCCTTTTCCACCGACGCCTTCAACCTGCGGCTGCGCATCCTCCTGGCCGCGGTGCTGACCTGGTGGGTCTATCCCATGTACGCCTGGCCCGTGGTGGACCCGGTCTCCGCGCGCGGGCTGGCCGAGGTGTTCAACCAGATCCTGATCGGCGTGGTCATGGGTCTGGTGCTGCAGGTGGTGGTCGCCGCGCTCGTGGTCGCAGGCCAGGCGCTGTCGGCGGCCATGGGTCTGTCGATGGCCAACCTGATCGACCCGACGGTGGGCAACGTGCCGGTGCTGTCGCAGTTCCTGCTTGTGGTCTCGACCCTGGTCTTCGTCGGCTTCGGCGGTCATGCGCTGCTGGCCAAGCTGGTGGTGCAGAGTTTCGACACCTTGCCGGTGGGCGCGCAGTTCGCCGGGCAGGAGCTTTACGGCCGCGTGGTGCGCTGGAGCGCGATGACCTTCCTCGGGGCGGTCCTGCTGTCGCTGCCGGTGCTGGCCACGCTGCTGTTCGTCAACGTGGGCCTGGGGGTCGTGACCCGGGCCGCGCCGAGCCTGAACATCTTCGCGGTGGGCTTTCCCGCGCTGATCCTGGTCGGCTTCCTGGTGCTGATGCTGTCCCTGGGCAGCGTGGGCGGCCGCATCGAGTGGCTGTGGATGCAGGGCTTTGACGTCCTGCGTGACCTGCTGGGGCTGGTGTAGCCATGGCAGAGAACTCCGGCCAGGACCGCACCGAAGCCCCGACCGCGCGCAAGCTCAGCAAGGCGCGCGAGGACGGACAGGTTGCGCGCTCGGTCGAGCTGCCCGCGGCGGCCGTGGTGATCGGTGCCTTCCTGTTCCTGATGCTGAGCGGCCAGTGGGTGTTCACGCAGGTGGGCGAGCAGATGATCGCTGCCTTCCGCTTCGACCCCAAGCTGCTCTCGCAGCCCGCGCTGCTGCCCGCGGAACTCGGGCGCCAGATCGTCGATGGCTTGCTGATCATCTCCCCGCTGGTGGTGTTCTGTGGCGTGATCGCTGTGCTTGCATCGGGCCTGACGGGCGGCTACCTGTTCAGCCTGAAGAGCGTGCAGCCGCGTGCCAGCAAGATCAGCCCGGTCGAGGGTTTCAAGCGCATGTTCGGCGCCCATGCCGCGGTCGAGCTGGCCAAGGCGCTGCTGAAGTTCACCCTCGTCGCGGGCATCCTGTGGGCCGTCATCATCGCCGACATCGACAGGTTGCTGGCCCTGGGCGGGATGGCCCTCGAGCCGGCCATGGGATCCCTCGGGTCGCTGCTCGCGCGCTCGGCGCTCGGCGTGTCCCTGAGCCTGCTCGTCATTGCCCTGATAGACGTCCCGTGGCAGCGGCACCGCTTCATGCAGCGCATGAAGATGACCAAGCAGGAAGTGCGCGACGAGATGAAGGACATCGAGGGCCGCCCGGAGGTGAAGGCGCACATCCGCCAGCGCCAGCGCGAGCTCGCCAACGCGCGGATGATGCAGCGCGTGCGTGACGCCGACGTCGTCATCACCAACCCGGAACACTTCGCGGTCGCCCTGGCCTACGACGCCGATCGCGACGAGCCGCCCATCGTCGTCGCCAAGGGGGCCGACCTGATGGCCCAGCGGGTGCGCGAAGAGGCCGCGCGGCACGGGATCCACGTCTTCCAGGCGCCCGAGCTGGCGCGTGCCCTGTACTTCACGACCGACCTGGAGAAGGCGATACCCGACTCGCTGTACCTGGCCGTGGCCCAGGTCATCGCCTACGTGTACAGCCTCGAGGGCATGCGCCCTGCGGGTGGCGTGCCCCGCCGCCCCGAGCCGCAGGTGCCCGGGTCGATGCTGTTCGATGCCCACGGGCGGCGTCAGCCGCCCGCCCAGCCCACCGCCTGAATCACGCCGAGCACCGGGACCACGACACCATGAAGATACCCTCCTTCAACCCGGCTGGCGTGCTGCGCCCGGCGAGCATGGACCGCAACCGTAGCGACGCGGGCGCGCGGGCGGCCGCTCGCCAGGGTGCTGCGCGCGTCGACCCGCCGCCCTTCACGTCGATGCAGGTCAAGCGGCTCGTGCCCGGCCGGCAGAACAAGGGTCTCGTCATCGACATGGAGGACGTCTCCACCGCCGCCGCCCCCGCGACCGTGTCGCCGTCGGACGAGGCGCTGATACGCGCGAGCAAGACCCGGCTGGCGTCGCGGGTGCAGCGCTTGCGCGAAACGGTGTCCGGCCTGCGGCTGGACATCGAGGCCCTGCGTCGGTGACGAGCCCGACAGCCCTGCCGCTGCGTCCATGCCGCCCTTCGAGCCGCCCCCATCGAATCATCCAGGAGAAACCCCATGAGCACCGAGTCCCCCACCGACGCCCCCCGACCCCAGCCCGCCCAGGCCGAAGCTGTGGAGCCCCCTGTCGAAGGTGCAGGGCGGCGGGGCCCGATGCAGGACGTCGAAGATGCGGTGCCGCGTGCTGCCGCGGGCAGCGCCGGATCCGGCGCGCGGTCTGCGTCGCCCGCGGTGGTCGAGCGCGAGGAATTCGAGGCGCTGAGCAACGCGGTGCTCGAGGCCGCCGACGTCGCCTCGCAGGCGGCGCTCGCCGCCTCGCTCGCCGGTCGCGAGCTGAAGAACACGGCCGGCTTGCTCTCGGAGGTGACCTTCGGCTTGAACAAGCGTTCGATATGGGCCCTGGGCATCCTGTGCGGGCTGCTCGTGCTGTCGATCGGATTCTTCAGCGTCATGGCCGTGCGCATGATCAGCAAGACCAACCGCCTCGAAGCCACCTTGCTCGTCGTCGGCAAGCGTGTCGTGGAGCTCGACGCCGGCCTGACCGGGCTGCGCGCCATCCAGGAGAACCTGGACTCCCTCACCGAGCGCATCGCCACGCTGACCAAGGCGAATGCCGAGCTGGGTCAGCGTGTGGACAACTCGGTGCAGCAGTCGGCGGCGCTCGTGCAGCAGGTTCCGGAAAAGACCGCCAAGCAGGTTGCCACGACCAGCAGCGACCTGACCAAGCAGGTCCAGGCCCTGAGCGGACGCATGCAGGCCCAGGCCGGGGCCGTGCAGTCGCAGGCCACGGCGGTGAACGCCCTGGGCGAGGAGCTGAAGGCGCTGAAGGGCTCGGTGGCGGAGATCGCCGGCGTCAAGCGCGACGTCCAGGCCCTGGTCACGCTGCAGCGCGAAAGGTTCCTGGAAGTGGTGCAGAAGCAGGGTCAGGTCGTCGCCGACGCCAACGCCTTGCGCTTCCCGCGGCCGCAGCCGGCGCGGCAGGCCGCCGGCGCCGCAGCCCCCGCGGCCGCAGCCAGCGCGGCGACCGGCCGTTGATCTTGCTGGAGTGTCATCGGCCGCCCGGCCTTTTTCTCGGCCTGCGGTCCTTACTGCACGACGAAGGAGGTGAAGTACACCTCCTCGATCCCGCCGAAATTCTCCAGCCGGTCGAGAACGGCGTTGAACTCGGTGCGCATCTTCTCGGCCATCAGCTTGCGGAACTCGGGCTTCTGGACCTCGGCTTCCACGCTCTGCCGCATGATGTCGAGCGCGGCCGAGCGCATCGCGGACTCGTGGCGCTTGATGTTGTTCACGACGCGGTCGTCATAGCGTGTCATGACGGCGATCTTCACGAGCATGAAGCGCTTGGACCCCGACAGGTTCGCGAGCAGTTCCTTCTCGAACTCGACGTACCGGTACTCGAAGCGTGCCTGTTCGGGCGACGCCTTGGTCATCAGCTTCGGCGCGGCGCCTGACGCCCCTGGCGCCGCGCCGTCCGCAGCCCCGCTGCCGGACTGCGTGCCCTTGGCCTCAGCGGCCTCTGCGGCCAGGGACTCCTTGTTCTGGAAGAAGCCCGTGAAGGCCAGGGTGCCGACGATCGATCCCCCCACCAGGACCAGCACGAGCAGCACCGCCACGATCAGCAGCAGCATCGAGGGCTTCTTGCCCCCTTCGGTTTCCTGGGTCTCATCGGCCATGTGCGTTCATCCCAACGTTCGTGCGCCGGCTGGTCCTGTTTCGCGACACGGGCGCCAGGAGCCAGGAGGCAATATCCGTACCAGCACCCCTAGGTGAGGTGCGGCCGCTTGTCATGCACGTCGGCCGGCGCCGACTGCCGCCGGGGTCGACCTGGCGAGTCTTCGGTCATGGCGGCAGGTTCTTGCCTAGCGTTGCGCGGTCTTGCCGTGCGCGGCTGGCGCTGCAGCAGGCACCGCCGCCGCGGCCGGCGGGTTGGCTGGGGTGCCAGCAAGCAGGGCGCGCAACTTCGCCACCTGCTCGCGGCTGAGTCCGACGGGACTGCGCAGCCGGTAGAAGCTCACACCACCACTGCAAGGCGGCACCGGCAACACGCCGGTGTAGAGGTCGTAGCCCAGGTTCTCCGGCAGCAGCGATGCCGGGTCCACGGAGACCGTGCCGACCTCGGCGGGCGCCGCCCCGGCGGCCGGAACGTGCTGCGCCATCGTCCACAGCGTGCGGTTCTGGAACGCCGACTCGCGCAGGGGCACGCTGACGGCGATCAACTTGCCGTCCTGGGTGCGGTGCACGAACTGGGCGACCAGTGCCGCGGCCATGCCGGCGAAGAGGCCCTGGGGTGGCTGGTGCACGTCCACGTTGATCAACTCGGCTGTCTCGCCGCCGACCTTCAACACCCCCCCGGGGGCCGGGTAGAGCCTGATCGACTGCCCGGTGTGCGCGACGCGCAGCGGGCCCTGGCGGTAGCGCGGCTCGAGCGCGGCGGGGCGGGTGTCCGCCTTGGCGGGCTGCGCGGTCAGCGGAGTGTCCCTGGCCAGCTGGCAGGCCTGCTGCGTGTCCGTGCCGGCGACCGCGACCAGGCCACCCCCCGCCTTCTCCAGCGCTCTCAGCCGCGCCTCCCGGTTGCGGGCCGTCGTCTCCAGCGCCTCGACGTCGGTCTCGAGCGCACTGATGCGATCGCGCTGGGTGGCGACGATCTCGGCCAGCTTCTCCGCCTCGGACCGGTGATGCGCCGCCTGTCCCCACTTCACCGCGGCCAGAGTGCCCAGGGCCGCCATCAGGGCCCCGAGCAAGCCGAACAGAATGATGCGCAAAAACAGTTTCATTTAGAGAACGTGCTTTGAATTTTTTGAATAACGATCGAGGAGTTTATAGTACGCGGGCTTGCATGCACATGGCTGCGACGAACATGAAACTCCTGCTTGGTGGCGTGGCGCTCGGAATGGCCTTGATGGCGGGCATCGTCGGCATCGTTTCCGTGGTCACGGGCGACAGCAGTGCGCCCGACATCCCGCAGGACATCGGCGCGGTCAAGCGTGACGGGTCTGTCATTGACCTGATCTGCGAACTGCAGCTCGATCTGGACGGTCAGGTCGCGCTCGGGATCCAGGCCAACGAGCCGCCGCGCATGGCGATGGCCCAGATCGACCTGGCCAGGAAGTCCGGCTGGTATCAGGGACGGCTGGCGATCTCCGAGGGGCGCGGCGGCAATCTGGAGGTGAAGGCGCAGCAGTTCGTCGTCAGCCGGCCTGCGATGTTCCAGCGCTTCGGCACCGTCATCACGCGCGAGGCCTTCGTCATCGACCGGGCCACGGGCGCCTTCACGCAGACGCTGGACACCCAGGACGGGCGCACGGTGAAGCTCATCCGCGGCACGTGCGCGCGGGTGCTGAAACCCCCGTTCTGAACCTGGCCTCAGCGGTCCGGGCGCTCGGCCTGCCTTGCTGCGGCGCCCCGCGGGTTCACCTCAGACGAGGCACCACAGGCCCACGCACCAGCCGAACATCCACTCCAGCGCCAGGTCCAGCGTCAGGCCCAGCAGCAGTATGGGCAAGCCGATGCTCCAGACCAGGAGCCAGGCGCCCGCGGCGGTCATGCGTGGGCCCTCGATGCGATGGCCCATGACGGTCTGCGACGGCGGAATATCCAGGGAAGACTTCTTCGAGGCCTGTTTCATCATGCGCCCGGTCATCGGCTCGGAAGATTCTATGCAGGGATGGAGCGTTCGCTGGGACCTGGCCGACAGCGGCGACTGGGACCGTCTGCATCACCAGGCCGCGGGCAGTCTGCAGCAGTCGTGGCGCTACGGGCAGGCCATGCAGGCGCTGGGCATCCCCTGCCTGCGCGCGCTGGTGCGCGACGGCGACCGGATCGTCGGCGCAGCGCAGTTCCTGCAGCAGCGCCTTCCCTGGTTCGTCCGTTCTGCCTTGTGCAGCCGCGGGCCGCTGTGGCACCCGGAGCTCTCGGTGGCGCAGCAGGCAGTCGCAGTCGAGATGATCCGCAAGACTTTGCCGGTGCGGCGCCCGCGCGTGGCCATCTTCACGCCCGAGCTCGAGCAGCACGAGGCCCTGCGCGCAGGCAACCCCTGCGCCGGGCTGCGTCGGGTGATGACGGGATACTCGACCGTGCTCGTCGACCTGCGCCGCAACGCCACCGACCTGCGGCGCCGGCTCGACGGCAACTGGCGCAACCGGCTGGTGGCGGTCGAGCGCTCCGCCGTCGAGGTCTGCGACGAGAGCGCCGACGCGCCGGCGCACGAGGCCATGGTGGCCGCAGAGTGGGAGCAGCGACGCAGCCGGGGCTACTTTTCGCTGCCGCGGGCGTTCGTCGCCGCGTGGCGGGTCGTGCCGCCTGCCGAGGGTGCCACCCTGCTGCTGTCGGCGCGGCTGGCCGGCGAGCGAGCGGCCGCGGTCCTGTTTCTCGTCCACGGGCGCACGGCGACCTACCACCTGGGCTGGACCGGGCCGGCGGGCCGGCAGTCCCACGCCCACAACCTCCTGATGTGGCGGGCCTTCGTCGCGCTGCAGGACCGCGGCGTGGAGGTGCTGGATCTCGGCGGTGTGGACACGGTTCGGGAGCCCGGCATCGCGCGGTTCAAGATCGGCACCGGCGGGCGCGTCTGCACGCTCGTGGGCAGCTACGCCTGAGGAGCCGGAGCCCGCCTTGCACGCCGCCAGGCCCGCAGGCCCGGCCGCTGCCGGGCACCGACCGGTCAGCCCGGCGGGCCGTCGTAGTCGGCGCAGACCATGCCGAACAGCAGCGCGAACGGGGTGCCCGGCACGATCTTGCGCCAGTAACCCATCTCCTGCACGTCGAAGACCTGTGCGCCGCTGAGCAGCGGCCCGGCATGGCTGCTGATCCGGCCGATGCGGAACATCTGGTGCCGGCACTCGTATTCGGCCGTGTAGCGGCGCGAAAGCACGCCGTCGCTGTCCTTTTCCTTGAGGCTCTGCATCTCGATGACGCGGCGGATCTGCCCGTCGCGCTGAAGCGAGCCGGCCTGCACGTAGACGGTGGCGAGCGCCGTCTCGCCCATGCGGCGCCATCCCGGCGGCGACTCCGGGGCTGCGGGCACCGCGCTGGCGGACGTCTGCCGCGAAGCCGCTCCGAAGGCGGCTGCGCAGAGGGCCAGACAGATGGCGATTCGAGTAGTGTTTTTGATTGTTGGATGGTGCATGACGATAGAATCAATTCGCAAAGTTTATTCGTTTGACGCGCGGTGCTCAGCCGGTGACCCGCCGGCCGGTCCGCTGCGGTCATCGATACAGAGGGTGGGCGATGTTCTTCTTCATTGGACTGATCGTGGTGTTCGTCGCGGTGCTCGGCGGGTACGTCGCTGCCGGTGGCAAGCTCGGCCCCATCATCAAGGCGGCTCCGTTCGAGTTCGTCATCATTGCCGGGGCGGCCATCGGCGCGTCCCTCGTGGGCAACAGCTTCCCGGTGTTCAAGGCGGCGATGGCCGGCATCGGCCGCTGCATCTCGGGCCCCAAGTGGAAGCCCCAGGATTACCTGAACCTGATCACGCTCGTGGGCAAGCTGCTGGCCGTGATGAAGCGCGAGGGGGTCGTGGCGCTGGAGGCGCACGTCGAGAACCCGGACTCGAGCCCGATCTTCGGGGAGTTCCCCAAGCTCGCCAAGGACCATTCGGTCGTGCAGATGATCTGCGACCCGCTGCGGCTGGCGGTGATCTCCCAGGGCAACCTCGACCCGGAGTCGGTGGAGGAGATCATGGGTACCGCCATCAAGGTGCATCACCACGAGGCGATGCGCGCGCCTGCGGCGCTGACGACGATCGCCGGGTCGCTGCCGGCCCTGGGCATCGTGGCCTGCGTGCTGGGTGTCGTCAAGACCATGGGCGCCATCGACCAGCCGCCAGCGGTGCTCGGCGCCCTCATCGGCGCGGCGCTCGTGGGCACGATGCTCGGGGTGTTCCTGTCCTATGCCATGTTCGAGCCCTTCGCCAACCGCCTGGGGCAGATCGTCGAGGAGGAGGCCCAGGTCTACAAGGTCATCCAGCAGATGATCGTGGCCAATCTGCGCGGGCATCCGCAGCCCATCGTCATCGAGGCGGCGCGGGCGTGCATCGATCACGCCAACCAGCCGTCCTTCTCCGAGGTCTTCGACACCTTGCGTGGCGCATGACGCAGGGCTTGCAGCGGGTGAGCTGAACGATGGCTGCTGCCCAGGAGCCGGCTGAGAAGCCCCAGGAGCAGGCCGCGCCGGCCGCCGCGCCTGCTCCTGCGCCCGCCCCGGCGCCAGACGATGGAGGGTCCGACAAGCGGCCGATCATCGTCAAGAAGATCATCGACGAGGGCCACGGCGGCCACCACGGCGGCGCCTGGAAGATCGCGCTGGCCGACATGATGACGGCGATGATGGCCTTTTTCCTGCTGATGTGGCTGCTTGGCGCCACCACCGAGGACAGGCGCAAGAGCGTGGCCGACTACTTCCGCCCGGCTTCTCACAGCCAGATCAAGTTCGGCGAGATGGCCGGGTCGGACGGCCTGCTCGGGGGCTCGTCGGTGGTGGATGTCGACGGGTTCCCGTTCACGGCCAGGCAGAGCTCGCTGCTGGAGCGGCTCACGCCGAAGGCGCAGGGCGGCGCGAACGCGACCGAGGGCGGGGCGGCAGACCAGCGCAGCCGCGACGGCACCAGCGATTCGGAGCCGAAGCCGCAAGCTTCCGCGGCCGACCAGGAGAACTTCGAGAAGCTCGAGGCCCAGTTGCGCGAGGACCTGTCGAAGAACCCGCAGCTGCAGGCGGTCAAGGACACGGTCAGCATCGTGCGCGAGAGCGACGGCCTGCGCATCGAGATCATCGACAAGGCCGACTTCTCGATGTTCCGCCTTGGCACGGCCGACCTGGACCCGCGCGCTGCAGCGCTGCTGGGCGAGGTTGCGCGCTCGCTGCAGGCGCTGCCCAACCGGTTGGCGGTGCGCGGCCATACCGACAGTCTCGGCTTCGCCGACGCCAGCGGGCGCAGCAACTGGTCCTTGTCCACCGAGCGCGCCGACGCGACGCGCCAGTTGATGGTCGGCGCGGGCGTGAACGCGCAGCGCTTCTCCCGCATCGAGGGCGTGGCCGACACGCAGCCGTTCGTGCCGCGCAACCCGGCCGATCCGCGCAACCGGCGCGTGAGCATCACCGTGCTCAATCAGTGACGGGATGCGCCTAGCGCTTCAGCCCGTACTTGGCCAGCTTCTCGATCAGTGTGGTGCGCTGCAGACCCAGCAGCCGCGCCGCCTGGGAGACGTTGCCCCTGGAGCGGTCCATCGCCTGCTCGATGAAGCTGCGCTCGATCGAGTTGATGCGGTCGCGCAAGGAGATTCCCTGCTCGCCCAGCAGGTCCAGGCCGAGCGCCATCCGGATCGCGTCCTCGGCGGGATTGGTGGCGGCCTCGTCGCCTGCCGGGGCAGGGGCCTGGGCGCCGTCGAGTGTCGCCTCGGCCTCGGCTTCCTGTGCCGTGTCTTTCCAGGCCGTCTCATGCAGGAGGTGCTCGGCGCCGGGCGCGTCCGACAGCAGCGCCTCGCGCGGCGGCCCGGACGTCTGCGCCCCGCTGCCGGCCCGGGCGCGGGCCAGTGCCGCCGGCAGCATCCACACCGGGATGGACTCCAGGCTCAGGACCTGGGACGGGTACAGGGCCGAGAAGCGATCCACGAGATTGGACAGTTCGCGCACGTTGCCGGGCCAGTCGTAGGCGCGCAGCGCCTCCAGCATGCAGGCGTCGAAGGTCACGGGCTCGAAGCCGGGCGCACTGTGATGACGGGCGTAGAAGGACAGCATCTCCGGCACGTCCTCCGGACGCTCGCGCAAGGGCGCGGTGCGCATCGGGATGACATTGAGCCGATAGAACAGGTCCTCGCGGAACCGACCCTGCTGGACGTCCCGCTCCAGGTCGCGGTTGGTGGCGGCGACGATGCGCACGTCGATGGGCACGCTTTCAATCGAGCCCAGCGGCTCGATGCGGCGCTCCTGCAGCACGCGCAGCAGCTTCACCTGCGTGTCCACGGGCAGGTCGCCGACCTCGTCGAGGAAGAGCGTGCCGCCGTTGGCCATCTCGAAGCGTCCGGTTCGGTGGGCCAGCGCGCCGGTGAAGGCTCCGCGCCGGTAGCCGAAGAGCTCGCTCTCGATCAGGTCCTTGGGAATGGCGCCGCAGTTGATCGGGATGAAGGGACCGTCCTGCCGAGGCCCGCTTGCATGCAGTGCCTGGGCCACCAGTTCCTTGCCGGTGCCGCTCTCACCGGTGATCAGCACCGTGGCGCGGGACGCCGCAACGGTCTGGATGAGTTCGCGCAGCACCCGCATGGGCTCGCTGCGGCCGATCAAGGGCGGTGTGGGGGCTCCTCTCATCCTCTTACTGCTTGTTCGACATGACTTTGGCGGGTGCTCCGCGGGGGTGTTGAGCCCGGCGCCCGGGCGCCTGTCGGCGATTTGACACCTGTCGAAGAGTTGGCGGATGTTATCCGATGAATATGCAAAAAAAATGTAAAGTGTTCGTAAAGATAGAAACTCTCGCGGAATACATTCCCTGTTCCATGAGGCGACCAGATTCGTTCAACTGCGCGTGCGCGTGCGTGTGCGCGTGCGCGGGCGCCGTCCCGCCGGGTGGTCTGGGCCCGGGGGTCGGGTCATGAGCCGCGCCCACTGGCCCGAGGAGACGCTGGACACCGACGTCGGCTCGCCGCGGCTGTATGACGCGGGCGCCGTCGAGGACTGGGTGGACATCCTGGTCGCGCGTCGCAGCAGTCTGCTGCTGTGCGGTGACGACTCGGCCCTGGACCGGCAGGCGCAGCTGCTGCTCCAGGGGCTGCGCAAGGCCGGCGGCGTGGAGACCGCGCTCATCTTCGACATGGACCGCTCGCTGCTGCTCGAGCGCTTCAACCGCCTGCTGTCCGACATGACGGTGGACCAGGCGCGTGCGGCGGCCCCGGGCGTTGCTCGCGTCTGGGTGTTCCAGGTCCAGGCCGATGCCGAGCTCGACCAGGCCCGCCTGCTGCTGCGCCTGAGCCAGGACCTGCCCGGCGCCGGCGTGGTCGTGCTGCTGCTCGCCTCCGTGCGGCTGGCACGTGAACTGGCGCCCGAGGGCAGTGGCCGGCGCCTGCAGGTGCGCGTGATCGGCGACCCCTGGGCCCGATCCGGCGGCCCCGAGGAGCCGGGCGCCGCGCGCCAGGAGCCGCCGATGGTGCCACCGTCGGCTGCGTCGGCTTCGGCGTCGGCTTCGGCGTCGGCGACCACGCCGGCGCCCAAGCGCGGCACGAAGCTGCGCACCACGGTCCTGGCCGGGGTCGCGCTGCTACTGGCGAGTGCAGGTGCGGTCATCTTCCTGCGCCCGGCCGAACTGCGTCTTGCCCTGGGGCCTGTTGCCAAGCCCGCCGCGGCAGCGTCTGCAGTGGCGCCCGAGGCCTCTGCGCCTGCGTCTGCGGTCGCACAGGCGCTTCCTGCCCCGGCCACGGCATCGGCATCGGCTGCCCAGGCCGTCGCGGTGGCACCAGCCGCGGCCGCATCCGCCCCTGCCCTCAAGCCGGCGCCAGCGCCCGGGCCGGTTGCAGCGGTCCCGCCCGGCCAGCCGCAGCCGGCCGCCGCCGGCACGACCGTGCCTGCAGCGGCCGGCAAGAGCTTGCCGCCGACCGGCGACGCCTTGGCCTCGGCGCGCGAGCAGGTGGCACGCAGCGCCAGCTGGATCGACGCCCAGCCCGAGTCGAGCTGGCTGGTGCAGCATGCGGTGAGCGGGCGCGCGAGCGACTTGCTCGACCTGCGCCTGAGCCAGCCTGCGCTGGCCGACGCCCGCATCATTGCCACCTTCCGCAGTGACGGGCGCGTGTACTTCGCGCTGGTGTCGGGGCCCTTCGATTCCGCCGCCGACGCGCGCAGCTTCGAGCAAGGTCTGCCGAAGCTTGCCACGCCCAGCTTCGTGCGCAGCATCTCGCGCGTGAAGAGGGAGCTCGTGGAACCGACGAGCCCGAACGTCCCGGGCCTGCCGCCGGTCGCGCGTTGACCGGGCTCAAGACTTGCATGCGGACGCCGAATCCTTGACGGCGGGGCGTCTTGCGCCGCCGTTGTTCGCATCGTCAGGAGGGAGTGCCGATGTTCAATCGAAGCCGCACGTGGGCGCTGTGCCTGGCAGCCCTGGGTCTGTCGGCCTGTCAGCACGTGGCGCTGCCGCCCATGGGCGAGAACGCCGCGGAGCCTGCCCGGCCCGTTCGCGACATGAACGCCAAGGAACTCAAGGCGGAAATGTCCGCCGGCGTCCGGGCGCCGAGCCCGCCGGTGTCGATGATCGAGCCCTTGATCGAGAAGCGCGACACGCTGGTGGCCACGGGCTACGCGGTCGTCAGCGTGCAGAAGCACAGCAACCCGGCCCAGCAGCGCCTGCTGGCGATCCGGGCCTCCAAGCTCGACGCCTACCGGTCGCTGACCGAGCAGGTCTACGGTCAGTATCTGGACGCGACGACCACCGTGGCCGACATGACCGTGATGAGCGACACCTTCCGCGCCAAGGTCGAAGGGGTGATCTACGGCGCCGTGCTGGTGAGCATCTCGCCGGTGGGCGACGACACCTACGAGACCTCGCTGTCGCTGGACAGCGCGGTCGTCAACGACCTGCGGCTGCTGTACCTGGGTCAGCTCGCCTCGAAGCAGCGCGCCCGGCGCGCCCAGTGACCCGGCCGTGGCGGGGGGCGCCTTGACCAGGAGCGTGGACCGACGGCGCGCAGGCTTGCACAGGCCGCACACCCTGGGCGCGTGCGCGGTCGGCTGCCTGGCGGGTCTGCTCCTGGCTGCGCTGTCGGAAGGTGTGGCGGCCCAGAACGCACCCCGCGGCGCCGCATCCGCAGCCGCTCCTGCGCCCGCAGCTGCACCCGCACCCGCACCCGCACCCACAGCGTCTGGTGCCGCCCGCGCGCCTGCGCCTGCTGCCGCGCGTCCGCCCGCCACCGCGCGCGCCCCCGCTGCCGCGGCACGACCGGCGGCCGCTGCCAGAGCGGGCGCCGTGGCACCCGCCGCCGTTCCCGCGGCCGTGGCTGCTGTTGCGGCGCCGGTGGACGACCCGGAAAAGCTGCTGCAGGCCATCCGGGCTTCACTCATCGATGCCGCCACCAGCGCCCCCACCCGGGTCGTCAGCTCGGCCTGGGTCGACGAGAGTGGCGCCCTGCACGAATCGACCCAATGGCACAGCCAGCTTCGCTTGCGGGGGGTGCGGGTGCTGGAGTACCTGGAGCCCGAGAAACCCGAGCGCGACGAAAAGCAACGCCGCTGGAACGTCCAGGCGCTCGTCGAGCCGGCGGGGCGGCGCTCCGCGGTCAGCGCCCAGGAGTGCCTGGACGCCGTGCGGCCCTGGCGCATGGCCATGCGGCTGGAAGTCAGCCAGGATTCGCGCCTGCACGGCCCCGATGCCGCGGTGGCGGCGCTGCTGGCCCAGCAGACCCGGGCCTGGTGGGCGAGCCAGGGTGCCAGCCTGCCGCGCTGGTATGCGCAGGTGCCGGTGCCGGCGTTCGGCCTGCCCGTGGGCACGGCAACGGCCATGCCGCAGCCGCCCTCGGCCTACCAGCAGGCCCTCATCGGCGCGCCGCCCCGGGTGTCGGGCGCCGTGCTGCGCATGCATCTCACGGCGTCTGCCACCGGTGGCTCCGGCGGGCTGTCTGCCAGCCTCGTCTTCGACGACGGCGACGGCCGCGTGCTCTGGCGTCAGACCCAGCCCCTCGCCGGCCAGGCGCCGCAGGCTTTCGCCGGGGCCTCCGAACAGGCGGCCCTCGAGGCCTTGCTGCAGCGCTGGCGCGAGGTCCTGGCCACGCTGGCGCCCTGCGAGTTCCCGCGCTTCGACGTCGTCGCGGCGCCGCAGCAGCGCTGGGTGCTGCCGGTCGGCCCGGAGTCGGGCTTCCTGCCCGGGCAGCGTGTCTTCATCGCCGACCGTGCCCGCGTGCCCGAGCGCCTGCTCGAGCCCGACGCGCTGGGCCAGACCGCCCTGGCCGAGGTTGTTTCGGTATCCACCAACGAGGTTGCGCTGCGCCAGGTGGCCGGCCCCCGCCTCAGTGCCGGCGTGCGCTGGGTGGCCTGGCCCCTGTGAAGCCCGCACCATGCCCGGAGATGTGCCCATGCAAGCATTCGAGCGCTTCCTGACGGCGGCCCGCCCCCTGTTCGCGCCGATGGCGCGCGCAGGCTCTGCGGGAGCCTGTCTGTGGCCTGTCGTCCTGGTGGCCGCGGCGCTGGGCGCTGGTCGCGCGCATGCGGCCACGGCCGTCGAGGGGCTGTCCGAGCAGGGTCAGGCGGCGCTGCAGCACCTGCTGCACCCGCAGGCCGGCGGCGGCGCCGCGCGGGCCGACGGCGCAGCCCATGCCGAGGCCGCCGGGACCCGCGCGCGGGTCGTGCTGCAGCGTGGCGAGACCCTGGACCGCGTGATCGCCCGCACCCTGCGCGACAGCCCCTTCCGCGTCGAAGTGCTGCGCGAGGCCTACATGCGCCTGAACCGCAGTGCCTTTCCCCGCGGCACCCCGCAATCGCTCGTGGCCGGCTCGACCCTGGTCGTGCCGACCCCGGCCGACGTGCTCGGTATCGTCGACCCGCAGCGCCAGTGGTCTGCGCCCCCTGCCCCCGCCCACGCGCCGGCTGCCATGCCGGCACGGGCTGCCACGCCGGCGCTCGACACGGATCGCCGCAACTGGATCCGCTACCCCTAGCCGGGCGGGGAGCCCGCCCGTGAGCCTGCCCCTGCCCGGGTCCGAGACCGTCTCGCTCGCGGCGCGGCCTTCAGCCATCTTCCCGGCGGGGCCCTACCCGGTGCTCGGCGTGGCGGAGGTGCGCCAGCTCGGGCTGAGCGACTGCCAGATCGTGCGTCCCACGGTCGAGGTCCGCAACGAGCGCCTCACGCTGTTGCTCGACGGCAGGGTGATCGAGTGGCCGGGCGGCGCGCCGCCGCGCGTTGGCGCGGGCTCGCCGCTGGCCATGACGGCCTGGATGGTGCGGCTGCTGGCCAACGGCTCCGCGCAGCTGCTGCCGGTGCGCGGCCGCGAGGCTGCGCCCGAGCCGCCCGTGCCGGCGGCGGGTCTGCCCCGGTCCGACACGCCGGGCGCTGCGGCGGCGCCCCCGCCGCAGCCGTCCGGGCCGCCGGGCCTGCCACCGCGCTGGGCCCAGTTGCTCGTGCGCCCCGCGACCCTGGCCGCATGGACCGCCGCCCTGCGGTCCGTGCCCGTCGGCAGCCCGGCACCCGCCCAGGCACCTGCCCAGGTGTCTGCCGGCACCGCCGCCGCGGCGGCGACCCCCATCCCGCCGCCGCTGACGTCGTTGATCAGCATGGGCTTGCTCGACGGGGCTGCCCTGCGCGATGCGGTGCGGCGCAGCGGACTGTTTGCCGAGTCCCGGCTGGCGCGCGGCGAGCGCGTGGGCCTGTCCGACGTCAAGCTGGCCCTGCTGGCGCGGCTCAACAACGCCGACGCCGACACCGGGCCGGCGTCGGCCGCCCTGGCTTCGGCGCTGGAGGATGTCGAGGCGGCGCAGTTGCAGTCCCTGGCGGCCAGCGCCGACGGCGGCGTGGTGCTGCATCTGGCGCTGGGTTTCCGGGATGCGCCGCCGCTGTCCGTGCGGCTGGTCCGCGACCCACCGCCCGCCGGGGGCGACCCTTCGGGTGGCGGCGCCTGGACGGTGGACATTCACAGCCACGGCGGGGCCTGGGGCCCGCTGTGGCTGCAGACACGCGTCGAGGCCGACGGTCGCATCGGGCTCGTGATGTGGGCCGAGCGCGAAGCGGTGTGCGACGCCGCGCGCGCCGACGCCCAGCGCCTGGGCGGCCTGCTGAGCGACGAGGGCCTGCGGCTGGAGCGCTTCCAGGTCATTCACGGCGCGCGGCGCGATCCGGTGCCGTCCCAGGCCACTGCGCGCTCAGGCGCCGTGCTGGACCTCCGGGCCTGAATGGCCGGGAGTCTGTCGCCCATGTCCGCCTTGCACGCCAAGACAGCGCGTCCCGTCCTTGCAAACCCTTGCCGGGGCCCGAGCCGTGGCTGCGGTTTGCGCCCGCGGCCGCATCGTTGCGGCGCGCCGAGCGGGCGCGGCGCAAGCCTTCCCGGCCTGTGACGGCCGCACGAGTGCGCACCATGCCACGTCCACCGCGAGACGCCTACCCCTTCCAGGCCGTGGCCTTGCGCTATGACGGCCTGCGCGCCCCGGTGGTGAGCGCCAAGGGCGACGAAGACCTGGCGCGGCGCATCGTCGAGGAGGCCCGGCTGCAGGGCGTGCATGTCACCGAAGACCCGCAGCTGCTCGCGCTGCTGGCGCGTCTGGACCTGGACCAGGAGATTCCGCCCTCGCTGTACGCGGCCGTGGCCGCCATCCTGTCGTGGGTGTACTGGCTGCAGGGCCTGCGTCCGGAGCAGGCGCGTCAGCACGACGCAGCCCGAGGGACGTGAAGCCCACCTCTCAGGCTCTCAGGCCTCGGCGATCCCGCGCCCGGCGCCGCGGCCGCGCATCTGCCCGAGGCGGTCGTAGATCTCCACGCCTTGGAGCGGTGTGCCGGCGGACAGCGCCTGCAGGGCGCCCCGCACGGCTTCGAGGTGGCGCTGCAGCAGCGTCTCGTTGCGGCGGTGGGCGTCACGGCAGCGCAGCAGCCAGTCGCGGCACTCGGTGTCCTGAACGAAGGTCGCCGCAGCGCGCTCGGGCTCGGTCTGCCAGGCCGACAACTGGGCCAGCAGCTGTTCCTTGGTGGGCTGCAGACGCTCGAAGTAGCCCAGATCGCGGCGCTTGAGGGCTTCGAACTCCTGGTCGAGCGATTCGAGGAGTTGTTGCAGCAGTGCGAGCGCGTGCCCGCGGGCTTCCGGGACGCTCCGGGGCTCAGGCATCGATCAGCCGCTCGATGGCGACGAAGCTTTCTGCGATGCGGCGGCTGTCGAGCGGGTAGTTGCCGTCGCGCAGCGCCAGCTTGATGGCTTCGACCTTGCTGCGGTCGAAGGTGTCGGCCTGCAAGGCGCTGCGTGCGGCCTCGCTGAGCACGAATTCGTCGCGAGCCGGCGCGGCGGCGACCAGCGCACCGGTGCCGCTGGGGGGCGCATCCGAGGACTCGCTGGCCCGGTCGCTCTGACCGCTGCGCACCCCGGCGTCGAACCGCCCGAGGCGGCCGTACATCGAAATCGGGTCGGTCATGGTCAGGCTCCTTGAACAGATCGCAGGCTCGGTCGAATGACTGAAATCCTACTCCTCATGGAGAGGTTCGACGCGAAGAACGAGAACTTTAGCGTCGAAGCGGAAGTGTCTGGCATGCGGGGCTCCCGGTGCTGCTCAGGGTAGGCGGGCCGCGTTCGGCCCGACGACCACCGCGCTGACGATGCGGTCCGATTCGCGGTTGCGCAGTCGCACGGTCTCGCCGAAGCGCCCGTCCTGCAGGGCTTCGAGCCTCGCCGTGATCGTCAGTCCGGGCACGCCCTGCATGGTGACGACGATGAACTGCCCTTTTCGCACCAGCAGGGTGGGCTGGATGTCGTTGGTGTAGAGCACCTGGCCGGCCTGCTTGTCGCGCACCAGTTCCATGTGCTCGAGCCCTGCCGGGTCTTCGATGGGGTCGCCCAGGCCGCGCTGCAGCGGCACGTCGAGGGTGGCCGCAGTGACGCTCGCGGCCTCGAGCGGCGCGCCGCGGCGCAGGTCCTGGCGCAGCGTCAGCACCTGACGCGGCCGGCTTTCGGGGGGCCGAGGGGGCAGGGCGGCCGTGGTCGCGTCGCGGCCTGGAGCCGGCGGCGTTGCCGCGCGGCGTTCGGGTGCCACCGGCGGGCCCGCGCCCGGGTCCGCAGGCGGCCGCGTCGCGGCCGGGTCCTGCGCGCCCCGCAGCGCGACGGTCGAGCGCAGGAAGACCTGCAGGCGCGGCTGGGCGCAGCGCGCCCGCACCGCCTGCAGGTCGGAGAAGGGCAGGTCGAAGCGCCAGCCGCTGGGGCAGGGCGTCGCGGCCGTGCGGGCGTCGGGTGGCAGGAACAGCGCCCCCGCGGCCGGTGCCGTCGGGCGCTGCGTCTGCGCCCAGGCCTGGGCGGCCTCGATCAACGGGCCGTCGGCCTTGGGCGGCAAGTCGTTGCCGGCGGCGCCCGTGACCGCGCCGCACAGCAGGAGTGCCCACACCCTGACGAGCACGAGGAATCGGAAACGGCACGCAGATTGCATGGGAGTCGCGGGTGGCGCTGACGCGAGTGGCGCGCCACAGCCCCCGGCCGGCGTGCAAGAACGAGGCCAGGGAATCCCGACAGCGCCGCTGCGCAGACCCCCTTTCCCTGGACGATCGACCTCGTGCCTCAGGTTCCAGAACGATCCCCGCTGACCGCCGCGGCAGGCGCGCCCGCCCCGGCACCGCGCCGCGCGGCCCTGGCCGCCGCGGCGACGGACGCCCAGGGCGGCCCTCGCTGGCGCGTGGTGTCCGGTGCCGTCCTCGGCGAAGCCGGTGACCGTGTCGTGGTGCGCCAGGGCGACACGCTCTGGAAGCTGGTCTCGCAGCGCCTGCAGGCCCTGGGCCGCGACGCATCGGTGACCGCGGTGCGCCAAGGTGTCAGGGACGTGGCCGCGCGCAACGGCATCGCCGATCCCGCCCGCATCTTCGTGGCTGATGCGCTGGACTTCTCGGTGCTGCGCGGTGCGGCTTCGGCGCCTTCTGCGGCCGCGGCAGCCACGCCTGCCGTGCCGTCTGCGGCGCCCGTGGTGCCGCGGATCGCGCCAGCTGCGGCCCCTGCTGCCGCTCCTGCCACCTCCGCCACCTCCGCCACCGGTAGCGCCCCTGGCACCGGCACCGGCGCGCTGCTCGAGGCCACGCTGGCCCGGGCGGTGCGCAAGGGCTACGTCCCGGCGGCCGACGTCGATCGCGTGCGCGAGCGCATCCAAGGCATCGCGGCCGCGCAAGGGTTCTCCGTGGACGACCTGGCCCAGGTGGCCCTGATGGAAAGCGACGGCTTCAACCCCCGCGCCAGCAACGGGCGCTGCTTCGGCATCCTGCAGTTCTGCGAAGGCGAGGGCCGGGGCGCAGACAGCGTGGGCATGCGCGGGCGCGCCGCCGAGATCACCTCGCGCAGCGTCTGGGAACAGCTCGGCTTCGTCGAGCGCTACCTCGCCGATGTGGGCGCCGCGAGCGCGTCGCCCAAGGCGCTGGACGACCTCTACCTTGCCGTGCTGATGCCTGCCGCGCGCGCGCAGACCAGTCCGCAGGCTGCGCTCGAGATCCCCGGTCGCCAGGCGCGGCTGCTGCATGAAGGGGCCGACCGCGCGCGGCCGATCACGCGCGCCTCCCTCGTTGCCGGCCTGCGCCAGCACGCGCAGCAGGTGCTCGCGGCGGACCTGCCGTCCCGGCCTGCGGCTGCCGCCGGCGGCAATGCGGCGGCCGTGCAGCGGCAAGGCCTTGCCGCCGTCGCGCTGTACGAAGGTGTCGTCAGCGCCGGTCTCCTGGCCCTGGCTGGCGAGCGGGCGCGTTGAAGGTGCCGAGGTTCTCTCGCAGCGGCCTGCGCCGGCCCAGGCCCGCGTCGGCTGCGCCCGCGAGCTTGCCACCCGTCTGGCCCTGGCTGGCACGGGAGTTGCGGACGGTGTCTGCGTCCACAGCTTCGGTCTGCGCTTGCCGCAGGCCATGACCACCAAGGCAGATCGGGAAGGCACGGGCCGATGATGCGCATCCTCGAAGGCAGTCTGGGCTTGCACGAACAGGTGCTGGGCCTGCGCTCGCGCCGGCTCGAGGTGCTGGCGCGCAACATCGCCAACGCCGACACGCCGCACTACAAGGCGCAGGACCTGGACTTCAAGGGCGCGCTATCGCGCCTGGACAACGAGCCCTCAGCGATGAGCGCCACCCACCCGAGCCACTTCCCCGTGGGTGATACGGCCGGCTCCGACGGCCTGCGCTTTCGCATCCCGTTCAACACCTCGATGGACGGCAACACGGTGGAGCTGAGCGTCGAGCAGGCGCACTACGGCAAGGCGGCGTCCGACTACCAGGCCACGCTGAGCTTCCTCGAGAACCGGGTCTCGGGCATCCGCAAGGCCCTGCGGGGCGATTGAAGGAACCAGGGCCATGGGCTTCGACAGGATCATCGGCATTGCCGGCACGGCGCTGAACGCGCAGATGACGCGCATGAACGCCACCGCCTCCAACCTCGCGAATGCCGGCACGGTGGCCGGCACCGAGGCCGGCGCCTTCCGCGCCAAGCGGCCGGTGTTCAAGGCCCTTCTCGACGAGGCCATGACGCACGAAGCCGCGCCCTACGTCGGCGGCGTCAAGGTCGACCACATCGTCGACGACCCGACGCCGGTGCGCCGCGTCCACGACCCGGCCAGTCCCCTGGCCGACCCGCAGGGCTTCGTCTTCCAGTCCAACGTCAGCGAGGTCTCCGAGATGGTGGAGATGATGGCCGCGGCGCGGGCCTACCAGAACAACGTCGAAGTCATCAACACCGCGCGCCAGTTGATGGCGCGCACGATCGAGATCATCCGCGCCTGAGCGCCGGACCCGCCACCTTCCAGGACCGGACATGGCCATCGAGAGCAGCCCCACCTCCTCCACCTTCGCGAACCTGGGTTCGATCGCGCGGAAGTCTTCCAAGACCACTCCCGAAGTGACCACCGCTGCCGACGAGACGATGGGCCGCGACGCCTTCCTGACGCTGTTCACCACGCAGCTGAAGAACCAGGACCCGCTCGACCCGGTGAAGAACGAGGCCTTCGTGGCCCAGCTCGCGCAGTTCTCGCAGCTCGAGACGTCCACGCGCATGGCGGACTCGCTCGATGCGATGACGAGCTCGATGCAGAGCGAGCGGATCCTCTCGGGTGCCGCCCTGATCGGGCGCAAGGTGGCGGCGCCCGGCGGCAAGGCGCAACTCGTCGACGGGGCCACGATCAGCGGCGTCATCAGCGTCCCCGAGGGAGCCAGCTCGGTGCGCCTGAACGTCTACGACGAGCTGGGGCGCAGCGTCTACACCGAGCAGCTCGGCCGCCAGAAGCCCGGTGAGGTCGTCGTGCGCTGGAACGGCAGCGACCAGACCGGCCAGCGCATGCCCGCCGGGCGCTACACGGTCAACGCGAGCATCGACACCTTCGGCAAGGTGACCCAGGTGCCGATCACGACGCCCACCACCGTGCGCAGCGTCACCTACAGCAGCGCGGCCAACGGTCTGGTGCTCGAGCTCGACGACGGCTCGACCGTGCCGCTGTCGCAGGTCAAGCGCGTGGACGGCTGACAGGCCGAGAGGCTGAGACGCCGAGACGACGAACACCCCCTGAGCGCCGCGCCACCGAATACGCACGAGCGGCATCCGCCTGAACAGAACAGATCACCGACCGCAGGAGCACCGACCATGTCCTTCTACACCTCGCTGACCGGCCTGAACGCCGCGACGACGCAGCTCAGCGTCACGAGCAACAACATCGCCAACGTCGGCACCACGGGCTTCAAGCGTTCGCGCGCCGACTTCGGCGACATCTTCGCCACCTCCCCGCTGCAGCGTGCCTCGGCCGTGGTCGGCCAGGGCGTGTCGCTGAAGTCGGTGAGCCAGGAGTTCAGCCAGGGCAACATCCAGTTCTCGGCCAACTCGCTGGACATCGCGATCACCGGCGACGGCTTCTTCCCGCTGAAGTCGGCCGACAGCCTGCAGGACATCTACACCCGCAACGGCACCTTCCTGCTGAACGACTCGTTCGCGGTCGTCAACTCCGCCGGGCAGTCCCTGATGGCCGCGGCGGTGGACTCCAGCGGCAAGGCCGACCTGGGCAACCTGCGCAAGCTGATCGTGCCGCGCTCGACCACCGGTGACGCGCGCAAGACCACCGCCATCGAGCTTGGCCTGAACCTGCCGGCCAATGCCCAGGTCATCAGCAACGAGTCCTTCGACCGCACCGACCCGTCGACCTACAACCTGACGACCGCGATCACCGTGTTCGACCAGGGGGGCAACGAGTACCTGGCGAACGTCTACTACGTCAAGACCCAGCGCGCCAGCCCCGACGACCAGACCAACAAGTGGCAGACCCACGTCTACATCGGCGACACCAAGCTCGACGAATTCCTGTCCCAGGCCACCGGTGACACGGGCGAGAAGCTCTTCGTCAACAAGTACGGCCAGGTCCGGCCCGAGAGCGAGATCGAGCCGCAGCTGATCGCCCGCGGCGTGAGCAAGCTGTTCAACCTCGACGACCTGAAGAACCTGCAGGCCTCGGTGCCCGCCGAGTACGACGGCGATGCCTTCGAGGCCGCCGACCTGACCATGCTCAAGAGCGGCACCTTCAGCATCGCCGACAAGCTGGGCACCACCGACGGGCCCAAGGGCATCGCCTTCCGGGTCAACATCGACGATTCGCCCACCGACGCGGTGGTCGACCTGTCCGACCTCTACGACGTCGACGCCGACCCGATGAGCGGCGTCGAGATGGCGCGCGTGCTCGAAGCGCGCATCAATCAGGTCTATGGCGACCGGCGCAACTTCAACCTGTCCTCGCTGGAGGACGGCGCGACCGCCAACAAGATCAATCTGTTCCGCATGCGGGTGGCCACGGCCACCGAGGGCAATGGCGAAGAGGACATTGCCGTCACGCTGGGCGCAGGCGACGACATCAAGTCCCTCAGCCCTGCGCGCCTGGAGGAGCTGATCAACGCCGCTCTGGCGCAGAAGTTCACCGACGGTGACCTGCCGATCCAGATCACGGCCGAGTACTCCGCGCCGCAGCAGACCTTCCTGTTCAAGTCCACCATGGCCTCGGAGATCGGCGTCAAGGCCTACGGCACGACCAGCGCGAACGAGATCTTCAGCCTGACGCAGAACTATTCGACGGTCAACGGCGAGACCGGCAACTACGGCGGGCAGGTGATTCCCAACGGTCAGGCGCTGCGCGACTTCAACTCCAACTACACGCTCAGCGACCAGCGCTACGGCGTGCGGGTGCGCTTCGACGACACCGTAGGCGTGTTCAGCATCCTGTCGGGCACCACCGGGGACTCGTCGTCCGTGGCCGTGGTGGCCCCCCCGAGCGGCGACGCCGCGGCCGCTGCGAAGTTCGCCAACTTCCAGAAGATCTTCAACTTCAACCCGGGCGTCGAGGACGCCGAGCAGGTGCCCACGCGCGGCGTGCAGTCCACCGCGGCCGTGGTCACCGGCACGGCCATCGGTGTGAACCTGGACAACAAGTTCCGGCTCAACAGCGAGACGAACAAGTTCACGGTCACGGTCGACAACGTCACCGGGCTGGTGGCGCTGCCGGTCGGGCAGGACTTCACGAAGGAGAGCTTCCGGGTCCTGCTGGAGCAGCGCATCAATTCGCTGCAGGACACGCTGGGCCGCACCGTCAGTGGCGTGCGCGTGGAGTTCGTGACCCAGGGCACGCAGACGGTGCTGAAGTTCACCTCCGGCACCCAGGGCGACGACTCCTTCCTGAAGATCAGCGGCCCCAGCTACTGGGGGCTGAACGACCTGGAGAGCGGGCGCGGCAAGACCGAGCGCTGGATCGCGCCGCCGCAGGCGGTCAACGACGCGGGCGTGGCCTTGTATGTCGACCGCGACGGCAACGAAACCACCGAGGCGGGTGACTTCTCGGAGACCGAGTCGCGCGACCTGTGGTCGGCCATCTACCTGGACAAGGGCGAACTGACCTTCGACACCGGCGGCAACCTCGTCTCGCCCTCGGTGCCCATCGCCTTCAAGCCCAACACCATCGGCGAGACCGGCGCGACGCTGGAGTTCTCGATCGACTACGAGGGCTCGACCCAGTACGCCTCGGGCTTCGCGGTGCTGGCGCAGAGCCAGAACGGCCGCCCCGAGGGCGATCTGATCGGCCTGAACATCGGCGACGACGGCCTGGTGTCGGCCAACTACTCCAACGGCACGCAGAAGAACCTGGCCAAGATCATCCTGGCGAACTTCACCGCGCCCACGGGTCTGCGGCAGTTGGGCGACAGCAGCTACCTGTCCACGTCCCAGTCCGGCGCCGCGACCCTGGGCGAGGCCGGCACGGCCGGCTTCGGCACGGTGCGGGCCGGCGCGCGCGAGCGTGCCAACGTGGACCTGACGCAGGAACTGATCGAACTCATCACCTCGCAGCGCAACTTCCAGGCCAACGCGAAGGCGATCGAGACCAACAACACGCTGACCCAGGCCATCATCAACCTGCGTTCCTGATGCGCACCGACCCGACGGCGGCTGACGCGGTGGCGAGCCCATGGACAAGCTGATCTTCAATCCGCTGGCGACGCTGCGCGAGCAGGCCGTGGTGCGCCAGGCCATCGTGCACGAACTCAGCAACGTGGCCACGGTCGGCTTCAAGCGCAGCTTCGAGACGGCGCTGCGCAGCCTGAAGTTCGAGCGCGAGGGCTTCGACACGCGCTACCAGGCGCAGGCCCTGTACAGCGACCGCATCGACCTGAAGCCCGGCGCCTTGATGGCCACCGGCCGGCCGCTGGACGTGGCCATGGTCGGCAACACGGTGCTCACGGTGCAGGCCGCCGACGGGCAGCCCGCCTACACCCGCCGCGGCGACCTGCGCGTCAACCCTTCCGGCCAGGTCGAGACGGGCAGCGGCGCCCTCGTGCTCGGCGAGGCCGGGCCCTTGTCGGTGCCGGCGGGCTTCGACATCACGATCACCACCGACGGCCAGGTCTTTGCCCGGGACCCCGGGCAGGTCGGTGTGGCGGCCCCGGCCGCCGTGGGCCGCCTGCGCCTGCGCGACGCCACCGAGACGCCGCTGTCGCGGCGCGAGGACGGGCTGTTCCAGGTCGCCGGCCAGCCGCCAGGCGCCGAGCTGCCCGCCGGTGGCACGACGGTCGTCCAGCCGCGCGCCCTCGAGGGCAGCAATGTCGGCGCCGTCGACGCGATGACCCGGATGATCGACCACGCACGCAGCTTCGAGACCCAGATCCGCGTCATCAAGGAGATGAAGGAACTGGATGCAAGCGGCGCTTCGATGATGAGGCAAGGCTGAGGCCCCGCCCAGCCGCCGCCCCCGCCCTGATACCCCAGAGGAGACCGCACCATGGATGCGTCGATGTGGATTGCCAAGACCGGCCTGGACTCGCAGCAGATGCGCATGTCGGTCATCTCGAACAACCTGGCCAACGTCAACACCACGGCCTACAAGCGCGACCGCGCGACCTTCGAGGACATGCTGTACCAGGCAGTGCGCCTGCCCGGCGCGCAGACCCAGGGCGCGGCGGCTTCGCCGACCGGCCTGATGATCGGCACGGGCGTGCGCATCGTCGCCACCGAGAAGAACTACCAGCAGGGCTCGATCATCAGCACCAAGGCGCCGCTGGACATCGCGATCGCCGGCGACGGCTTCTTCCCGATCCAGCAGCCCGACGGCACGACGGCCTACACCCGCGACGGCGGCTTCAAGCGCTCGTCCACCGGGCAGCTCGTCACCGCCAGCGGTGACCTGCTGCTGCCCGCCATCACCATTCCGGCCAATGCCACGACGCTGACGATCGGCCAGGACGGCTCGGTCGCGGTGGAGCTGCCCGCAGGAGCGGGCTCGCAGACGCTGGGGCAGTTGCAGCTGGCCCGCTTCGTCAACCCCTCGGGCCTGCAGTCCGTGGGCCAGAACCTGCTGCGCGAGACCGGTGCCAGCGGCCCGCCGCAGCTGCTCGCACCCGGCCAGGGCGGGGCGGGGCGCACCTTGCAGGGCTCGCTCGAGGCCTCGAACGTCAACGTCGTCGAGGAAATGGTCAACATGATCGAGACCCAGCGGGCCTACGAGATCAATTCCAAGGCGGTGTCGGCGGTCGACGGCATGCTGCGCTTCCTGAACAACAACCTCTGAGGCGGGCCATGACGATCCAGAAGCAGTCCCGTGAACCCCGACACGTTCAAGCTGAGCGCGTTGGCGTCGATTCAACTCGTATGCGGGCTTCGATCCTCAGCCTTTCAGCCGCCGCGGGCCCGGGTGTGCTTGCGAGCGTGTGCCGTGCGGGCCGTCCTGCCGCGGTCTTGCTCATGGCCATGCTGGCCGCCGCGTGTGCCACACCTCAGCCGCCCAAGCTCGCACACACCCCCAGCTTCGAGCCTGTCCACCCCATTCCCGCCGACCCGGTGCGCCATGCAACTGGCAGCATCTACAACGGCCGGCAGAGCGACAACTGGTTCGGCCGGGGGCGCAGTTACCAGGTGGGCGACGTCATCACCGTGCTTTTGAACGAGTCGGCGCAGGCCGCGCGCCAGCAGAGCCGCAATGTCTCGCGCGAGTCCAGCAACGACGTGGTGCCCAGTGGCATCGCTGCGACGCTGGCGGGCCAGAGTGCGCGGCTGGCCGGCCTGAACCTCAACGGCGCCGCCATCTCCAGCGAAGGGCAGGGCACGGCCGGGCAGCGGGCCAGCCTGACGGGCTCGGTAGCCGCCACCGTGGTGCAGGTGTTGGCCAACGGCAACCTGGTCATCCGCGGCGAGAAGCAACTCGCGCTGGCCGAAGGTACCGAGCTGATCCAGGTCAGCGGCGTGATCCGCCCCGAGGACATCTCGGCGAACAACGTGGTCCAGTCGCGCCGTCTGGCCAACGCCCAGTTCACCTATCGAGGCACGGGTGAGCTCGACGATGCCAGCCGTACCGGCTGGGGCACGCGGCTGGCCTTGAAGTTCTGGCCCTTCTGAGGCTCGTGCCAGGCAAGCGAAAAGGTTCGTGATGAAGAAGCAAATGACTTGCGCGCGAAAGTCGGTGTGGCAGGCCCTCTCCCGGTGGAAGGCGAAACTGCTGCTTCTCGCGCTGGGGCTGCTCGCCGCCTCGGGTCCGTCGTGGGCCGAGCGCATCAAGGACTTGGCCAGCGTGGCCGCCGTGCGGCCCAACCAGCTCATCGGCTATGGGCTCGTGGTTGGCCTCGAGGGCAGCGGTGATGGAGCCGATGTGTCCTTCACCGCGCAGAGCATGCGAGCCATGCTCAGCCGTCTGGGCGTCAACGTCGACGGACCTCTGTCGGACTTCGATACCGCCGGCGGTGGAGGCGGCAAGATCGACATCAAGAACGTTGCGGCCGTGATGGTGACGGCCGAGCTTCCCGGGCTGGCCAAGCCAGGGCAGCGCATCGATGTCAACGTCTCGGCGATCGGCAAGGCCTCCAGCCTGCGCGGCGGCAACTTGCTGCTGACCAGCCTGCGCGGTGTGGACGGCGAGATCTACGCGCTCGCGCAGGGGCCGCTCACCGCCACCGCCGTGGACGAAGGCGCAGCAGGCTCAAGGGTCAAGGTGGGCGTGCCCACTTCGGCGCGTATCCCTGGTGGGGCCTTCGTGGAGCGCATCGTCGACACGCCTTTCGACAAGTCGGACCACGTGGTGCTCAATCTGCGAGAAGCCGATTTCACCACCGCGAATGCCATCGTCCAAGCGGTCAACGGCCAGTTCGGCGCGGGGGTCGCGCGTGCCATCGACGCCGTTTCCGTGGCGATCCGCGCCCCGCAGGACCTCTCCAGCCGGGTGGCCTTCGTCAGCATGGTCGAGAACATGGACGTCAAGCCTGGCGAGCCGCCGGCGAGGGTGGTCGTCAATGCACGGACCGGCACTGTCGTCATCAGCCGCAACGTGCGGGTCAATGCCGCTGCCGTCTCGCACGGCACGATCTCCGTGGCCATCTCGGCGACCAACGAGGTGTCGCAGCCCAACCCCCTGGCTGGTGGCCAGACTGCAGCCGTTCAGAACGCCCAGGTGCAAGTGCAGGACCCGAAGAACCCGATGTTCCTCTTCCAACCCGGGGTCGACCTGCGGCAGATCGTCGATGCCGTCAACCAGGTGGGTGCCACACCTTCGGCTTTGATCGCCATCCTCGAGGCGCTGAAGAGCTCTGGCAGCCTGCGTGCCGACCTGATCGTGCTGTGAAGACCTGCGTCCCCGCGAATCATTCATGAGCGACGTCGCCGCCACCGCCCGCAGCTTCCTCGACTTCGAAGGTCTCGGTCGACTTCGCGGACAGGCCCGTGCCGACGGGGCCGATCCCGAGGCTCTGCGCGAGGCAGCGCGCCAGTTCGAGGCGCAGTTGCTGAACATGATGCTGCAGTCCATGCGCAAGGCCGTCGTGCGTGACGAGCAGAACGGCTCGGGCACGCAGGACCTGTACCAGGAGATGATGGACCGCGAGGTGGCGTTGCTGGTGGCCCGGCGTGGCGGCATCGGTTTGGCCGACAGCATGGTCAGGCAATTGGGTGGCGCCGGTCTGGCCGGCGGGTCCAGTTCCGGGGATGATCAGGCGACGCGGCTGCGCCCCGCCCTCCCGGCAGTTGTGCCGTTGGCGCCTGCTGCCGAACCCGACACGTGGCGCGTGCTACGCGACCGCGCAGCCGGTACCGGGCTGCCGCTGTCGCCTGCCGCGCGGGGTGAAGCGCGATGAGCGACCTGCTCGGCCTGGGCTCCACCGGCGTGCTGGCCTACCAGCGTGCGTTGACGACGGTCGGCAACAACATCGCCAATGTCGCCACCGACGGCTACTCGCGCCAGGAGGCGCTTCTGGTGTCCATGCCGCCGCGGCCTGTGGGCACTCAGTCCATCGGCATGGGTGTGCTGGCGCAGACCGTGCGCCGCCACTACGACGAGTTCGTCGAATCCAACCTGCGCCAGAGTGCCAGCAACCTGACGAGCCAGGCTCCGCTGGTGCAGTATGCGGGCCGCGTTCTCGACCTGATGGCAGGCCAGCAGACGGGGCTGATCGGTGCGATGGCGCGTTTCTTCGACAGCGCCCGCGACGTCTCGGTCGATCCGGCTTCGCCGATCTCTCGCGCCGCCTTCCTCGGCGAGGCTGGCACGCTGGCGACGACCGTCACGCAACTGCGGGCCCGCATCGACGACATCGACACCGAGACCCGCGGGGGCTTCGACAACGCGGTTGCGCGCGTCAACACCCTGGCCGGGCAGATCGCGCTCGTCAACCGACAACTGCAGAAGCGTACCGAACTCGACCGCCAACCGCCGGAGCTGTTGGACCAGCGCGACCGCCTGCTGCGCGAACTCGCGGAGGTGGTGCAGGTGCGCACGGCCTTCGAACGCAATGGTGAGGTCTCCGTCAGCCTCAGCGAGAGCATGCGTACCGGCTTGGTGGTGGATCGGGGCCAGGCAGTCGAGGCCACGTCGGTTCACACTCCCGCCACCGGCAGGGTTGAGCTTCAACTCGGCCCGCGCAACCGGCGCGAGACGATTGCCGGCCTGACGGGCGGAGAGATCGGTGGCCTGCTGGCGTTCCGTGAGCAAGTGCTCGCCCCCACGCGGCAGCGCCTTGACGACATCGCCAGCGCCTTCGTCGAGGGCGTCAATGCTGTGCACCGCAGCGGCATGGACCTGCTCGGGCAGATGGGTGGCGACCTCTTCGGGGTCGAGGCCGGGCGCAGCGCCTCGGCCGGACTGCGGGTGTTGGTGAGCGACCCGAACCGCGTGGCTGCAGCTGGCCTGTTCCGTGCCGTGGTCGACCCCGACAACGTGGGCACTGCCGTCGCCACGGTGGCCTACATTTCACCTCGCCCCGAGGGCCCGGCGCAGGTGCTGGACCAGCGCTTTGCCAGCACCGGACTACCCAGCGCGGCGCAGGACGTTGCCATCGGCCTCGGGCAGCAGGCGGTGGCGGTCGTCCCGGCCGGTCTACGTGACGCGGCGGTGTATTTCGACCCGGCCGCCGGACAGTGGCCGCAGGTGATCACGCGCGAAGGGCGCCACCTTCTGGGCAGCGCGCTGACCGTGGACCAGCAGCGCGACGTCCTCGCCCTGCCAGGCATGACGCCGGGTTCCACCTACAGCGCCGAGCACCTGAACAAGGGAGGCACCTCGGATGCCTACCTGAACGGTGACTATTTCCTGGGTGCCCTGGCGCGCTCGGCGGTGGTGCCTTCCTATGATCCTCTCACCGGTGAAGAGGTGGGCACCGTCGTCGCGCCGGCCCGGCTGGACGGTGGGCCCATGGCCACGAGCTGGCCTGCTGGTGGCATCCCGGCGGGCGCGCTCGTGCTCAACGGGACTGCTTTGCCTGCGCTCGCCAACCCGGTCGATGCCTCCGGGATGGCAGCCTGGATCAATGCGCACAGCGCCCAGACCGGCGTGACCGCCACTGCCACGCAGGCCGTGCGCTTGCCTGCGGGCAGCGTCTTCGCGCTCAACGCCGTGGCCAGCCAGGTGACGCTGAAGGCCGCAGGCCCCGGCTACGCCACAGCCCAGATCGTCACTCCCGCAGGCGGATGGTCGAGCGTGGACGAACTCGCGGCGGCGATCAACGCCCAGGCGGCCGCCAGCGGCGTGTGGGCCCACGTCTCGAGCCATGGAGACCTGGTGCTGACCAACCCGGACGCCGAGGCGGTAACCATCGGCGGGGACCTGCTCGCCACGCGCGGCACCTTCGGCGCGAGCTTGAGCCTGGCTGCTGCGAACTCCGACGATGACATCCGTCTCGGCTTGGGTACCGGCGGCACGCCGGACATGCTGACGCGCCTGGGCTTGCATACCGGGGTGCACTGGCTCGGCGAGGCACCCCAGGACCTGGTCGTGCTGCTGGCGGGCGAAGGCCGGGCGCAGGTGTCGGCGGCCTATGAGACGCAGGCGGGCTTCGACCTGCGCGACGCCCTTCGCGCTGCGCCGTTCGCCGTCGAGTTTTCTGATCCCACGCGTTACCGGGTGGTCGACTTGGCGTCGGGGTCGGTGTTGGCCGAGCGCGCCTACGATCCCGCCGACACCGCAGCCGTCATCGACTACCGCGGGCTGCAATTGCGGCTGTCCAAGCCGCCGCTGGCCGGAGACCGCTTCACGATCGACGGCAACCGCAGCGGTGTCGGCGACAACCGCGCCATGCTGGACCTGGCCGCCCTCGGTGACGCCGATCTGCTGCCTGGCCGCCTGACGCTGCAGAACGCCTACCTGCAACACTCCAGCGGTGTAGGCAACGTGGCGCGCCAGGCCACTATCGCCGAGGAGGCCTTGACCGTGGTGTACCAGCAGTCGGTTCAACTGCGCGAGAACGTGGCCGGCGTCAATCTCGACGAGGAGGCCGCTGACCTGATCCGCCTGCAGCAAGCCTACCAGGCCAGCGCGCGGGTGATGCAGACGGCCACGACCATGTTCGACACCCTGTTGCAGATTCGCTGAGCGGCCTCGACGCCATGAAGATCTCCACCGCCTACTTCTACGACCGAGCAACCCGCAACATCAGTGACGCACAGTTGCGTCTGTCCACGACCCAGGCCAAGCTGGCCAGTGGCAAGCAACTGGCTGCGCCCAGCGAAGCGCCCGATCAGGCGCTGGGCATCGAACGGCTGCGGGCGGCCGTGCAGCACCAGGATGCGTTGACCGGGCAGTTGCGCTCGGTCCAGGCGCGCCTGGGGGCGGAGGAGACCACGCTCGTATCGACCAACCGCCTCCTGATCAGTCTGAAGGAACTGTCGATAGCCGCCGTGAACGACCCTTTCAACTCTGACAACCGCACCGCTATGGCACGCGAGATGACCGTGCTGCGGGACGAACTGCTCACGCTTGCCAACACCCGCGACGACCGGGGGCAGTACCTGTTCGCAGGCTCGGCTGTGGGCGAGCCACCCTACGCCGCTGATGCCGAGGGCCGCATCGACTATCGTGGTGACCAGACCGAGGCTTGGCTGCGCTCGGGCGATCAACGGATCGTGCGCTTCAACCGTGCCGGCAACGATGTCTTCGTGCGTGTGCTGCGCGGCGGCGAGGACAACCCTGTGGGCGTGCCCTTCTTCGACGTGATCGACGATGCGATCGCCGCCGTCGAGGCGGGAGACTCCGGGGCGATGAGCCGCAGCATGGGCGAGATTGATCAACTCCTGCGCGGCAACGAACTCGCGCTGGTGCAGACCGGCGCCGACCAGAAGACGGTGGAGAACCAGACCATCCGTATCGAGGACAACACGCTGCTGCTGCGTGGCCTCCAGTCCGACCTCGAAGACCTCGACTACGCCGAGGCCATCACCCGCATGAACCAGGAGATGAACGCCCTGCAGGCAGCGATGACCAGCTTCGGCAAGGTGTCCCAGCTGACGCTGTTCAACGTGATCGACGTTTGATGGACTTGGTGGGGTCCGCCTGCCGTACCTGCCCGTCTCCTCATCCTCGTGATCGGTTCCTGGATGTCCGCGTCGAGCGCGGCGGGGCCCTCGCCGTCGCCTGGAGGTGCTCTCAAGTGAGTATCAAGGGACTGCACAGCGTGTAGCCAACCTTGTGGATCGCCTTGATGCCGGGGGGCTCCGCGCCGATTGCGGCGAGCTTCTTGCGCAAGCGCGTGATGCGCATTTCCAGTGTGCCCGTCGAAGGCAGGTTCTGGCCCTCGCCGCCGATGACCTCGGCCGGTTGCCAGCGCTCCAGCGAACGGCCTGGCGCGCGCGCGAAGGCGCTGAGAATCGTGGTTTCGCCCGCGCTCAGCGGGACTTCGCCGCCCGGCCCGCTGAGTCTCATGCTCGACGCCTTGAGTGTCAGCGCGTTCGCCGCACCGGGCGCACTGCGCAGCCGGAGGGCCAGCGACTCGAGGCTCGCGATCAGTTCCTCCGGGTCCACCGGCTTGGTGAGGTAGAGGTCGGCGCCACTGCGGTAGCCGAGCACCCTGTCGCCGATCCGCGACAGCGCGGTCGTGACGATGATGCCCACGCCAGGGTGCGCGGCGCGCAGCCTGCGGGTCAGGCCGAGGCCGTCCTCGGCCGGCAGCATCAGGTCGATGATGTACAGGTCGGGCAGGAAGCCGCCCTCGACGTCGTTCACCTCCTCGGCCGAAGACACCCCCCGCACGTAGTGACCGTGGCGCTGCAGGAAGGCGAGCGTGGCCTCGCGCAGCGCATCGTTGTCTTCGACGACCAGGATCTTGAGTGCGAACTTCTGCATGGGACATTCGGCGCGGCAGCCTCGCCTGGGAGGCTCTCAGTGTGCGGTGGCGTCCAGCGCAATCCCAACGAGTCCTAACGGCTGCCTGTCCGCGCAGGCAGCCAGAACTCGAACACCGCCCGACCCTCTCGTGCCTCGAAGCGGATCGTCCCCTGCATCAACTCGAGGATCCCGCGCACCAGGAACAGGCCGAGCCCGGAGCCCGACTGGTGCCGGGCGCCGGGGCTTCGGTAGTACTTCTGGAACAGCCTGCCGGCGTCGGGCAGGCCGGCCGGCCCTGGCTGGTTGCAGATCTCCCAGGCCCAGCCGGCGCGGCCGTCCAGGCTCTGCGCCCGAAGGTGCACGGTGGTCGGGCTCTGCGGCACGCCGTACTTGGCGGCGTTGTCCAACAGGTTGACCAGCACGATCGACAGCATCTGCAGATCGGCGACGGTGCGGCCGCCATCGTGCTGTGCTCAGACGCCATGGTTCGTCGCGCTGGCGTTTCCCGGCCGGTGTGGATCCGCGCCAGCACCGTGGTGACCGCGCTGCCCGACCAGCCCCAGGCGTCGGTGTGTGCCATCCGCGCCGCGCAGGCCGCCTACGAGCAGTCCGGCATCGGCCCCGGCGACATCCACGTCGCGGAATTGCACGACGCGTCGGCGCCGGCCGAGTTGATCCACTACGAGAACCTGGGCTTCTGCAAGCCGGGCGAAGCCGGCGACCTGCTGCGCAGCGGCGCCACCGAGCTGGGCGGCCGCGTCAGCGTCAACCCGAGCGGCGGCTTGCTCAGCAGGGGCCATCCGGTGGGCGCCACCGGCGCGGCGCAGATCGTGGAGATCACCCAGCAGCTGCGCGGCCAAGCCGGCGCCCGCCAGCGGCCCGGCGCGCAGGTCGGCTTGGCCGAGAACAACGGCGGCCAGGTCGGCCATGACGCCGCCGTCGCGGTGGTCACGCTGCTTTCCACCTGAGGACACCATGCACACACCCGTCTTCCGCACCCGCATCACCGAGCTGTTCGGCATCCGCCACCCCATCCTGTGCGGCGGGCTGCAGTGGCTGGCCGACGCCCGCTACGTGGCAGCCGTGGTCAACGCCGGCGGCATGGGCTTTATCACCGCCATGTCCTTTCCGGACGATCCCGACGGATTCCGCGTCGCGCTGCGCCAGTGTCGCGATCTGACCGACGGCCGAGACTTCGGCGTCAGCTTGGCCATCTCCCGCCGCCTGGGCGCCAACGAGCGCCTGGTGCCGTACATCGATGCGGCGATCGAGGAGCGCGTGAAGTTCATCGAAACCTCCGGCGACAGCCCGGAGCGCTTCCTGTCGCGCCTGAAGGACGCCGGCTGCATCGTGATCCACAAGGTGCCCGCCGTGCGCTACGCCGTTAGCGCGCAGAAGCTGCCGGTTGACGCGATCACCGTACTGGGCGCGGAGGCGGGCGGCCATCCCGGCACGCGGCTGGTGCCGCAGATCATCCAGGCGCCGCTGGCCGCCGACGCGGTCACCAAGCCCCTGGCGCTGGGTGGCGGCATGTCCACCGGTCGCCACCTCGTCACCGCGCTCGCGATGGGCGCCGACGCCATCCTGCTCGGCTCGCGCATGGTGGTGGCCGAGGAAGTCTGGGCCCACCGGCGCTACAAGCAGCGCATCGTGGAGCTGGACGAGACCGGCCACCGCCTGCAGATGCGCGTGTTCAACCACCACCACCGGGTGCTGGACAACGAGACCTCGCGCGCAGTCGCGGCGCTGGAGGATGCGGGCGTGGGCGACTTCGCCCGCTACCAGCCGCACGTGCGCGGCGACCTGGCGCGCCGCGCCTACGAGAGCGGCGAATGGGAGCGGGGAATGCTGGACATGGGGCCCTCGGCGGTATTCGCACGCGAGGCCAAGCCCGTGGCGGCCATCTTCGACGAAATCCTGGACGAGGCGGCGCGCGCGCGGGAGCGGGTGCAGGCCTTGTCCGTCTGACGACATGCAACCCGTGAGGAGATAGACGATGAGCAAGCGTTCCACCTTCAACCTGCGCCGGGGCCTGTTGGCGGCCGGCCTTGCCCTCCCGTTCGCGGCGCCGGGCCGCGTACTGGCACAGGGCACATACCCCGACAAGCCGCTGAAGCTGGTTATCCCCTTCGCTGCCGGCGGCGCGATCGACGTGCTCGGCCGCACCTTCGCCTCCCGGCTGTCGGAGGAGCTGAAGCAGCAGATCGTGGTCGACAACCGCGCCGGCGCCACCGGCCACGTGGGCAGCGAGTACGTCGCCCGCTCGCCCGCCGATGGCTACACCCTGCTCTTCACGCCCAGCAGCACCCAGGTGGTCAGCCCGCACGTGCTGAACCTGCGCTACAAGCCGATGGAGGATCTGGTGCCGGTGACGCTGGCGGCCACGGTCCCAAACCTGGTGGTCGTCAACGCGGCCCTCCCGGCCACCACGCTGCAGGAGTTCATCGACTACGCCCGGGCGCGTCCGGGCCAGCTTTCGTATGCCTCGTGGGGCATCGGCAGCAACCTGCATCTGGCCACGGAGCTGCTTTCGCTCCAGTCGGGCCTGAAGATGGTTCACGTTCCGTACTCCGCGCCGACGCTGGTGCAGGACCTTGTGGCCGGCCGGGTGCAATTCCACATCGGCAACATCGTGGAACTGGAGTCCTTCATCCGCACCGGGCAGGTCCGGCTCCTGGCGGTGACCGGGCCCGAGCGGTTGCCTGCGTTTCCCAACGCGCCGACAGTGGCCGAGAGAATTCCGGGCTACGTGGTGCGCTCCTGGGGCATGCTGATGGCGCCAGCGCGCACGTCGCCGGAGGTGCTGGCGCGGCTCAACGCGGCCAGCGTGCGGGCGCTGGCCAGTCCGGAGTTGCGCGAAGCCTTCGAGAAGCTGAGGTTCACACCGGCGCCGCTCTCGCTCGAGCGCACCGCCGAGTTCCTGCGCGCTGACAACGATCTGTGGGGCCGCGCGGTGCGAGATGCCAACGTGCGCTTGAACAACTAAGAAGGCCGATCATGCAGACATCGGCCATTCTTTCCGGCTCGTGGCGAAGTTCTCATCACATGATCAAGGAAGTTGCCGTGAAGGCGGAACCCGCCGACGAGCGCGAATGGGTTCCCCAAGGCGACCAGATCTGGTTTCGACCATTGCTGCTGGACCGCACGACCGGCACCGTGGCCAACTTGCTGCGTGTTCGCCGCGGGGGCCAACTCGGCCGTCACATCCACCATGCCCCCGTCTGGGGCTACGTCATTCGTGGCAGCTGGCGGTATCTGGAGCACGACTGGGTGGCGACGGCCGGCAGCTTCGTATTCGAGCCACCCGGCGAGGTCCACACGTTGGTGGTCGACCACATCACGCACGACGACGAGATGGTGACCTTTTTCGTCGTGCAGGGCGGGCTGGTTAAGGTGGACGATGGCGGTCGCCCATGCGGTTGGGAGAACGCGCTGACCAAGATCGAGTTGTGCGAACAATGGTACGAACAATGCGGGCTCGGCCGAGAATTTGTCGAGCAGTACGTGCGTTGAAGCGTGAGCGGCTGGGCATCTCATGCGCATCGCCGCGTCACGGGATGCGCGGCAGCTCGTCGGGCTCGAAGATCGCGAACTCGCACACCAGGCCGTCGGCTATCAATGCCTTGTGGCCGTCCCCGGTGTTGGTAAAGGCCCAGTCCGGCGGGCGCGCGACGGCCAGCCAGTCCAGGTTCGCCAGGTAGCGCGGCCTCGCGCCCTGCCGTACGACGACGAAAAGTCCAGGTCCGACCAGGCGTCGGCGCGCGCCGTCTCCTGCCTGATCGAGCCCAGGCCGAGCAGGCCGAGCGCGTCCTCGCGCGAGGCCAGCGGCGCCGGCAGCGGGGGGTGCGTGGGGGTGTTCATCGTCTGTGGGGCGGGTGGTGATCCGGGTGTCGGCGCTCAGCGGCAGCGTCGGCTGGTCTGCACGACGCAGCAGCCGCTCCAGTGGCGCACCGCCTCCAGCGTCCAGCGGCGGTCGGCGGGCAGCGTGCCGAACAGCCGCCGGCCCTGGCCGATCAGCACCGGCACCGTGGTGACGGTGACGCGTTCGATGAGGTCGTCGCGAAGGCAGGCTTGGATCAGCTAGCCGCCGTCGAGGTTGACAGGCCGCACGCCTGCCGTGCCCAGCGCGGCCAGCGCCGGCTGGAGCGTCAGCACGTGCACAGGCGTGCAGGGGTAGGGCCAGGGGTCGAAGCCGAGCACTGTGTCGAAGCTCTTGCGCCCCATCACCGGCGCGTCGACGCCGGCCATGAACGCAGCGTAGCCGAAGTCCTCGCCCGCCGGCGCCGCTGCCTGGGCCTGTATCAGCCAGTCGAGCGTGCCGTCAGGGCGGGCGATGAAGCCATCGAGCGAAGTGGCGATGAAGACCTCGACCCGGGGCCAGGCGGCGGGCGAGGGCGAGGGCGGCATGGCGGGGGGAGGGCGGGTCGGGAGCTCAGCGGGTCAGCAGGATCAGAGGTTCGGGCACACCGCGTCCGCCGCCGGATCGACGGCCAGTAGCGCGCTGCCCGCGGGCGGGTCGACGCAGTCCTGTGGCGAGAGCACCACCACCAGGCGGCCTTCGGCCACGCGCACGCGCAGCGCCGCGGCGGCGACGCCGGGGACGCCGCCGGTGTGGCCGATCAGGCGGCCCTCGTCCATGCCGCTGACGCCGAAGCCCCAGCTCCAGCCCCAACCACGCGCGATGCCGTCGGCGCGGCGCGGAGTGAACTCGTGCTGCAGCGACGTCAGCGCCTCGAAGGTGACCGGGCGCAGCAGCCTGCCTTCGGCCAGCGCGCGCGAAGCGGTGCAGGTCATGCGCGGTGGCGAAGGCGCCGCCCTCATGTCCGCGATTCTCCTGATGGGCAGAACCCTTCTCGTTTACGTTGGTACGGCTGGAGGGGAGCAGGTCACTGAGCTGGCATATGCCCCCGGGAGTGGCCACCGGGTCTGAAGCTGCGGCTACGGCAGCGCGAGCTCGAATTACCACACCCCGGCCACCGGGTCCGGCGCCGGCCAGCGCCTCGGCATGCGAGTCCTGGCGCGAGTTCATCCAGGCCCGACTGCGCCAGCGTGACCCCGAGCAGTTCGACCGCCTGGAGTTCACCCCCGGTGAGGGGGCGCAGGTCGATTGCGGTGAAGGCGTGCTCACCTTCGACGCGATCACCCAGCGCTGGCGCCGCCCGAGGCCGACTCCCGGAATCAGGCTAACTTGGGTGGCTCGACACTTTTGGCCTCTTGCGGTCAGCGGGGCAGCGACAGCGGCACCCTCAGCTGCATGCCCGGCACTTCGATGCCGCCGCGCGCCCCGATGGCCAGTGAACCGTAGCGAGCGGCGAAGGCCGGCGGCAACTCACGGGCGCCGGGTGCGGCCAGCCACAGGCGCAGAAGGTGCCGTCGCTCCAGGGGGTCGGGGGAGTCCTCGAACGCCGTACGGTCGTGGAGCAGCACGTGGTTGTGGACGAACTGGATGTCGCCGGGTGCGAGGCGCATGCGCAGGTGCAGTCGCGGATCTTCGGCGAGGCGGTCGAAGGCGTCCAGCGCTTCCACGTCGGCAGGCTGCAGGCGTGGGGCCGCTTCGAAGCGCTGCGCGCTGTCGACGTACTGTCGCTGGTAGAACACGGTGAGCTCGTTGGCGTACCAGCTGAGCACAGGGATCATGAAGAACGGCATCTGGCCCGCGGGCACCTCGCCCCGGCGGTCATGCGCCATCGGGCTGAGCAGTCGTACCGCCAGGTCGGGGCGATCGCGACGCAGCTCGTTGAACAGCGTCAGTGCGCTCACCAGCAGCGAGTCGCCGCCCTTTCGTGCTTCCTGAAGGCACAACAGGCCGACGATGTCGCAGGAGTCCGTGTGAAAGGTCTGACGCTCGCGGGTCTGGTACAGGCGGACGTGGGGATCGCTGCTGGACAGCCCCATGTCGCGTACATGACCCAGCACATGACCGAGCGCGTTCTGCGATCGGGCCCGACCCAGATGCGCCCCCAGCCCCATGAACAGCACTGCAGACTCGACCATCGAGTAGCGTTCCACGGGCAGCCGCCGGATCAGCGCGAATCCACGGCCGTGCAGCAACTCTCTTCGAAGGTCCGCGAGTCTTCCCTCCAGGCGGGGCAGGGGGAAGTCAGCGGCGGTGATGCCCCCCAGCCGTTCAGCCACATCGTCGCCGCGAGCGAGAAAGCGGCGCATCGCCCCCTCCAACTCGAGGATGTCCGCCTCGTCGAGCGGCTCGATCCAGTCGTTCGAATCGATCCAGTCGGCACCCCGCCAGGCGGCGGGGCCCTGCTGGATTTCCGGGAGCAGCGCAGGACCAAAGGTTGGATGCGTGACCATATCTGACGACAGGATAGCAAGGCTCGAGCGCTGAACCGACCTTCCCATCGACGAGTTGCCGCCCCATCTCGATCAGACTACAACCACGGGTCCCGAGATGACGCGCTGGTAGCGCCGCATCGGCTGCGGGTCCGTCAGTCCGAGCCAGCGTGACACTTCGTCGGGTGAAGTCCCCCGACGCAGTTGACGGATCGCGAAGGTGTGGCGCAGCAGGAAGCTGCCGCCGTCGGCGTCTTCGATGCCGGCCGAGGTCAGGACGCTGCGCGCGGCGTTGTACTGCGCCACCTTTCCCCACTCGCGTCCGCTGCGTGTGGCCGGGAAGAGCAAGTCGCCAGGGATGCTTTGATGCGCACGCTGGTGCAGCCACTGACGCAGCAGTCTTCCTGCCCAGGGCGCCATGGGAACCTCACGCTGCGCGATCGCGCCATGCGCCGGCAGCCGAAGCTTCCAAGGCAGGCCCGCGACCCGGGAGCCTTCGGTGACCACGCCTTTGACCAGGGCGGCGCGCACGTCGCCGGGGGTGAGCCCGGCGCCGAGCTGGAGCGAGACGGCCGCGCGGTTTCTCAGGCCCTGCCATTTGCCGCCATCGGCCGGTTCCTGGTCCTTGGCTCGACGCGGATCGATGAGCCAGGCCACGAGCTGACGTGCGCTCGCTGCGTCGAGATAGCTCGGTAGCTCATCCTTGTTCGAAGCCTGTGCGTAGCGCCACTCGGGACGCTGCATCAGGAGCAAGTGTGCTGCTTCGTTGGCCGGGTGAGAGATCAGTCTGCAGTGGCGACGCAGGACGGCGTCCAGCAGCCGCAGCAGCCGCCAGACGTAGCGAGGTGACAGTTCGTCGGCATCACCTCGTGCTGCGATGTAGGCCTCGACGTCGGCGATCGAGAGGCTCTGCAGCGCCAGTTGCCTGGCCACCGCCCACTCGCTGAATGCCTTCCACATCGATGCGTAGGTGGTACCGGAGCTTTCCTGGCGGACACGGCTGGTGTCTCGCTTGTCCTGTAGCCAGGAGTCGAAAGCCTGTGCATAGGCGACTGGACCCAGTCCAGCAGATTCGACGGGTTGGAAGAGGTCGAGGTTCATGGGAGATGCGATCTGGGCAGCCGCGTGGCGTTCGCAGCTGAGTTGCCAGAAAGTGTACTAACGGCATAGCAATTTCCATTAACAACAGTGTGGCTCATCAGGAAAATCCTGATGCCGTTAGTTCATTTCTTGCGTGTGACAAGTGTGTCCACAATCTCCGGCGTCGAGCCAGTGCATGCGGTCGTCACGGGAATAGGCCTGGTGCTCTGGGAGAGGCCGGGTGGTTCAGTAGATCCAGCTGACCATCGAGGGGAGCGCGCGCCCTATGACGCTGCGGAACTCATGGTCAGCCATCTTGACCGCCAGGACGCCATCAGCCAGGGGACTGTCCATCCTTGACCCGAACCTTGTCCATCTTGGGCTGGCCGCTTCGGATCCCCTCCAGCACGAACCGCCGCTCGCGTCAGATGACCCTGGAACGCCGTCTGATCAGATCAAGCCGTGCCAGAGACAAGCGTCACGAGCCGGAACAATTCATAAACGCGTGCATCGCAGCCTTGGTAGCAGATCACCAGATCGGCATTCACGTTATGCGCGACGATCAATCTTATGTCAACTAGTAAGACTAAGTCGCTCTCGCAGGTTTCGCGCCAGCGCTGGGGAGCACCGGGCTCACGATGCGACTGGCCTGTGCCGCAAAGTTGCCGACACCACCGGTGGGGCTGCTGCACGTACCGCAGTCGGCATATGCCATCGAGCGATTCGATCGCCAGTTCGACCATCAGGACCTCGCCACCGAGACGGCGGCAACGCCCCCTGCCGTGCAGCGGGTCCATGTCATCGACGCGTGCCAGCTGCTCAACAAGCCGCGGGTGTTGAAGTACGGCGCCGGCGTGCATGAGCTGCGTGAACTGTCGCAGGCCTGCGAGGACAAGCTGACCACGCCAGTGCGGCTGTTCCGGTGGCTGGTGTTCAACTTGCTGGTGGCCAATGACGACTGCCACCTGAAGAACCTGTCCTTCCTGGTGACGCCGGGCCGCGTGGACCTCGCCCCGCACTGCGACCTGCTGGCCACCGGGGTCCATCACACCCGAGCCTTTGCCGACGAGCGGGGCCGCTGGCCGGCGGTACCGCTGGCATTGCAGCTGTCGCAGGAGGTTGCACGCTTCGACCAGGTCACGCCTGAAGCAGTCCTGGCTTCAGCGACCACGCTGGGCGTGCCGAAACCGCTGGCACTGCGGATCGTTCGGGAAGTCGTCACGCAGGTGCTGGCCACCTTCGACACCGTGTATGCCGAGTACGACCCGCAGCAACAGGGCTTGACGGCACAGCTGAAGGCCAGGAACTTCGAGGTGCCGGCGCTCGTCGCCCCGGACGAGACAGCGGCCCCGGGGCGGGACAACGCAGCCGCACAAGTCTGCGCGCCGGAGCGGGCGCAGTTGATGAAGCTTCTTCGAGTGCTGCGGCACATCGTGCTGCCGGAGATGGTTCCCCGCGTGATGGCCTAGCCGCACGCGCCCGCGACGCCGGGCCCTGACTCGAGCAACGTCGTGCGCCGCCTGCAAGGTCGGGGCCTCAAGAATCCGGTCAGATCGGCACAACGGCTACTCGCGGACGATGGCACGGTGGCGGTCTTCCTCGCCGAGGCTCGGTTGAGGGCGGTAGGCGGTGGGCGGTGGGCGGTGCAGGCACCGACCTTTTCATCGAGTGGTGGCCCCTCGACAGAGTGCCCAGGGACTCGGCAGCCGCGGCGCCGACGGCGACGGATGTGAATTGTTCAGAAGCGCTGAGGTCTTGGAGACTGGGTTGTATTGACATTGGAAATACAAATTCCTGGACTTCACACGATGGATGTGCGCTTCAGCCTCCGTGGCACAGACTTCGTGTGTGTGGGCGCCGGCACGAACCTGCTGAGTTTTGGCCGGCTTCAAAATGCTGAGGGGATGGCGGCCGGTTTTGCGGTGGTTCCGTCGCTCACCCGAGCGTGGCGTACGGGGGATTCAGATCTCGGCGTGGGACTGACCGCGGTAGCTCTTGCCCTCGATCACGACGGTCTCGACGTGGTGCAGCAGTCGGTCCAGGAGTGCCGAGGTCAGGGTGGCGTCGTTGTTGAAGATCGCAGCCCATTGCTTGTAGGGGCGGTTCGTGGTCAGCAGCGTGGCGCCGCGTTCGTAGCGGTGGCTGACGATCTGGAACAGGCAGTCGGCGCCGAACTTGTCGATGGGCAGGTAGCCCAGCTCGTCGATGCACAGGGCCTTGGGCTTGACGTAGGCCGCCAGCGCCCGCTTGAGGCCACCGGCGGCATGCGCGGCGGCCAGTGTGTTGATGATGTCGATGGCGCCTGTGAACAACACCGAGTGCCCGCGCTGGCAGGCGGCATAGCCCAGGGCCGTCATCAGATGACTCTTGCCCAGGCCCACACCCGAGATGAACACCACGTTGGCATGCTTGGCCACGAAGTCCAGATGGAAGAGGTTCTGGACCTGCGGCTGATTGATCTTGGTGGGCCAGTTCCAGTTGAACGTGTCGATGGTCTTGAGCACGGGGAAGCGGGCCTGGCGGATGCAGCGCTGCACGCGCCGGTCCTCGCGCTGGGCGGCCTCGCCGTTGAGCAGCTCGGTGAAGTAGTTCAGGTGCGACCAGTGCTTGTCGGCGGCGGTCTTGGCCAGCGGCTGGTAGTGCTCGCGCATGAACGGCAGGTTCAGCGCGGTGAGCTTGGCCTGCGCGGACAGGGTATCGGGGTGGGCATGGCGGGCTCGCATGGCTGTGGCTCCTTCAATCGCGGTCGTAGATGGACAGGTCGGGCTCGGGGATCTCGAGTTCCAGCAGGTCAGCACTGCGGGTGAGCTGCAGGGCGGCGGGCTCAGCCCCGATGCGCTGTCGAGCCGCCAGGATGTGGGCGATGTACTCCGCACTGAAGGCCGCCAGCTCCAACCCGTCGTCCATGGCGCGGGCCACGGCCTCGCGGCCGTGCATCTCGGCCAGCGCGAGGATCTGACGCAGGTGCACGCGCGCGTTCACGCGCCGTGCCTCGAGTCCCTCGCGGTAGGCCTGGGCGCGGAGTGAGAGGGCCAGGAACTGCACCAGCAGACGTTGCTCGCGGGCGCTCTTGCGCTGCTGGGTGAGTTGCTGGGCATGCTCGTGCAAGCTCGATGTCCGTGTTGTGCTGCATGCTGCGCACGTGGCGCGCGACGAGTTGGTCGCCGGCATACAGGCACACGCGATCGGCCCAGGCCTTCATGGTCAGGCGCTGCCCGACGTGCCGCGAGGGCACCGAGTAGGTGTTGGAATCCAGCGCGACCCGGAACTGCTTGTTGACGCTGACCGTGCGCACCCGGGCGAGGTCGAACCCCACGGGGCTCAATGGCTTGAGGTGGGCCCGTTCTTCCTCGAACATGTCCACCGGGCGGCGGTTGGTGGCGCCGTGCACGCGCACGTCGGCCACCGTGTCCACCCACAGCTGGGCTGCGGGCTGCACGGCCGAGAAGTCGATGAACTCCTGCCCGGCGGGATCAGCAAAGCTCCGCGAAGGAGCTGCAGGGCCATTGCGACCTGAGCGGGGTCGTCTCGCGTGGCCAGACGCAGCAGGGTGTTGGTGCCCAGCGTGGCCTTCACTTGCGGGCCGCCCAGCTTTCAGCAGCCACTGCATTCATCTCGTCAATGCTCAGAGGTTTGCTTGGGGGCGGCGCCGCGCGGCCTCACCATGGCTGCCTCACAATCCCGCCATGCCCCGCAGCTTCAACACCGCAGGCCCGTGCATCGCCGGTGACCACTACATGCTCGACCCGCTGGCGCGGCTCGACGTGGAAGAGGTGCTGCGGCTCGTCGACGACAAGCGCTACTTCGTGCTGCATGCGCCGCGCCAGACCGGCAAGACCACCTGCCTGCTGGCGCTGATGAAGCGGCTGAACGACGAGGGCCGCTACCGCGCGCTGTACGCCAACATCGAGGCCGCGCAGGCCGCTCGCGGTGATGTGGCCATGGGCATCGGGGCGGTGGTGCAGGCGCTGGCGCGTCAGTGCCGCGACCTCACCGGCGATGCCAGCCT
>JBILNB010000122.1:0-7551 GCA_044375195.1 Rubrivivax sp.
CCGGGATCACGAGCAGGCTCAGGAAGGTCGAGGTGATCAGCCCGCCGATGACGACGATGGCCATCGGCGAGCGGAAGCTCGGGTCCACCCCGAGGCCGAGCGCGATCGGCATCATGCCCGCGCCCATCGCGATCGTCGTCATCACGATCGGGCGCGCGCGCTTGCGGCAGGCGTCGACGATGGCCTCCGCTCGCGGCAGGCCGTGGTCACGCCGGGCGATGATCACGTAGTCGATGAGCAGGATCGAGTTCTTCGTCGCGATACCCATCAGCATGATCAGGCCGATCATCGAGGGCATCGAGATCGCGCTGTGCGTGACGAAGAGCGCGAGGAAGGCGCCCGGCACCGACAGCACCAGCGCGCCGAGGATGGTCACGGGCTGGATGAAGTCCTTGAACAGCAGCACGAGCACGATGTAGATGCACAGCACGCCGGTCAGCATGGCCAGGCCGAAGCTCTGGAACAGCTCGCCCATGGCCTCGGCATCGCCGACCGTGCTGCGCGACACCCCGGGCGGCAGGCTGCGCAGGCTGGGCAGCGCGAGCGCCGCGGCCTCGACCTCGCCCAGCGGCTGCTGGTTGAGTTCGATCTCGATGTTGACGTTGCGCCGGCGGTCGTAGCGGTCGATCTGCGCCGGGCCGCTGGCGATCTCGAGCGTCGCCACGTTGCCCAGCGGCACCGGGCCGCGGGCGCCGGGCACGGGCAGGCGCGAGAGCAGATCCAGGTCAGTGCGCGCGGCAGCCGGCAGGCGCACGACGATCGGCACCTGGCGCTGGCTCAGGTTGAGCTTGGCCAGCCCCTGCTCGTAGTCCCCGGCCGTGGCCAGGCGCAGCGTGTCGGCGATCGCCTCCGCGGTCACGCCGAGGTCGGCGGCGCGCGCCGGGTCGGGGCGGACGACGAGCTCGGGACGCACCAGGCTGGAACTCGAGGTGACGTTGCCGATGCCCGGCAGCGTGCGCAGCTCGCGCTCGACCTGCTGCGCATGCTCAGTGAGCACGCGGCCGTCGTCGCCCGAGAGCACCAGCACGTACTTGCTGCCGGAGGAGCCGGCCAGGCCGACACTGATGCGCGCGCCCGGCACGACCGCCAGCGCCTCGCGCAGCTGGCTCTCGACGTCCTGCTTCGAGATGCCCTTGCGCTCCTCGCGCGGGCTCAGGTTGATCGTCAGCGTGGCCACACGCACCTCGGGCACGCCAGCCATCGCGAACGGGTCGCCGCCCGCGGCGCCGCCGCCGACCGCGGTGTAGACCAGCCGCACCTGGGGGTGGCGGGCGACGATCTGGCGCGCCTGCTCGGCCACGGCCAGGGTCTGCTTCAGCGTGCTGCCCGGCGGCAGCGTCACCGTCACCTGGGTCTGGCTCAGGTCGTCGGGCGGCAGGAAGCCCGTGGGCAGGAACTTCACGAGCGCGAAGCTGCCGAAGAAGAACACCGCGGTGGCGAGCATCGTCAGCAGGCGGTGGCGCAGGCACCAGGCCGCGAGCCGGGTGTAGGCGATGACCCAGCGCGGCTCGGAGTGGTCCCGAGCCGGCGCCTTCAGCAGGTAGGCCGCCATCATCGGCGTGAGCATGCGCGCGACCACGAGCGAGAAGAAGACCGCGATCGCCGCGGTCCAGCCGAACTGGACGAAGAACTTGCCCGCCACCCCGCTCATGAAGGCGGTGGGCAGGAAGACCGCGATCAGCGTGAAGGTGGTCGCGATCACCGCCAGGCCGATCTCGTCGGCCGCCTCCATCGCCGCCTGGTAGGGCGACTTGCCCATGGCCAGGTGGCGCATGATGTTCTCGATCTCGACGATGGCGTCGTCCACCAGGATGCCCACCACCAGCGACAGGCTCAGCAGCGTCACGACGTTGACCGTGAAGCCGAAGCCGTAGTGCATGATGGCGAAGGCCGGGATCACGCTCAGCGGCAGCGCGGTCGCCGCCACGAGCGTGGCGCGCCACGAGCGCAGGAAGGCCCAGACCACCAGCACCGCGAGCACCGCGCCTTCGTACAGCAGGTACATCGAGCCGTTGTAGTTCTCCACCACCGGTTCGACGAAGTCGATGGCCTCGGTGAAGCGCACGTCCGGATGCGCCAGGCGCAGGCGCTCGATCTCGGCGCGCACGCCCTGCGCGACCTCGACCTCGCCCGACTTCAGCGCCCGCACGACCTCGAAGCCGACGACCGGCCGGCCGTCCAGCAGCGCGGCGCTGCGCGGCTCGGCCACGGTGTCGCTGATGGTGGCGATCTGGTCGAGCCGGATGCGGCGGCCGTCGCCGAGCGGGATCTCGAGCGCGGCCAGCTCCTGCGCCGACTGCACCGTGGCGATGGTACGCACCGACTGCTCGGCGCCGCCGATGTCGGCCCGCCCGCCGGCGGCCTCCTGCTGCACCTGGCGCAGGCGGCGCGAGACCTCGGCCGCGGTGGCGTTCAAGGCCAGCAGCTTCGCGGGGTCGAGCTCGACCCGGACCTCGCGCGTGGCGCCGCCCACGCGCGAGATCGCGCCCACGCCGCGCACGCTCAGCAGCGAGCGCGCCACCGTGTTGTCGACGAACCAGCTCAGGGCCTCGTCGTCCATGCGGTCCGAGGCCACGGTGTAGGTCAGGATGGGCAGGCCGGCGATGTTGAGCCGGCTGATCACCGGGTCGCGCAGGTCGCCGGGCAGGTCCGACCGCACGCGCGCGACGGCGTCGCGCACGTCGTCCACCGCCTCCTGCGTGGGCTTCTCGAGCCGGAACTCCACCGTGAGCGAGACCGTGCCGTCCTGGATCTTGGTGTAGATGTGCTTGACACCCTGCAGCGTCGCGACCGAGTTCTCGATCTTGCGCGCGACCTCGGTCTCGAGCTGCGCCGGCGCGGCCCCGGGCAGGACTGCGGTCACCGTCACCGTGGGCAGGTCGATGTCGGGGAAGTTCTGGATCTTCATCGACTGGAAGCCCATCAGGCCCACCAGCGTGAGCATGATGAACAGCAGCACCGACGGCGTCGGGTTGCGGATCGACCAGGACGATACGTTGATCATGCTCAGCCCCCCTGGCGCGCGGCTGCGCCGCCCGCGGGAACCGCCGGCGCCGCGGGCGCGACCGGGCTGACGCGCACGAGGTCGCCGTCGGCGAGGAAGCCGCCGCCGGAGAGCACGACGCGCGCGTCGGCGGGCAGCGGGGTCCTGATCTCGACGCGGTCGCCGCTGCGCCGGCCGGTCACGACCTTGGTCTGGCGCACCCGGTCGTCGGGCCCGACGACGAAGACCCAGCTGAAGCCCTCGCGCAGCAGCACGGCCGTCTGCGGCAGGGTCGGCGCCTCGCTGCGGCCGGTCTCGAACTCGCCGCGCGCGAAGGCGCCGGGGCGCAGCCCGCGTCCGGCCGGCAGGTCCACGTAGACCAGGCCGTTGCGCGTGGCGGCGTCCACCGTCGGGGCGATGCGACGCACCTTGCCCGTGACCGCGTCGCCACCCACCGGCAGCACGCGCACGGCCTGCCCGGGCTGCAGCGCGGCCAGGTCGGCGGCGGCGACCTCGGCACGCCACTCCAGCCGGCCCTGGCGGATCAGGCGGAACAACTCCTGCCCCGGCGGCACGACCGCGCCCACGGTCGCCGCCGTGCCGCGGGCCGCGATCACGCCGTCGTCGGGCGCAAGCACCTGCCCCTGGGCCAGGCGCAGCTCCTGCGCACGCACCGCGGCGCGCTGCGCCTCCAGCCGCGCCTGCGCGGTACGCTCGGCGGTGAGGTACTGCGTGACCTGCTGCGCGCTCAGCGCCCCCGAGCCCTGCAGCTCGCGCGCCCGCTTCGCGTTCGCCGCGGCCTCGGCGGCGGCGGCCTCGCCCTCGGCCACGGCAGCTCGCAACTGCGCCAGGTCGGCCTCGGCCACCCGGGTGTCGAAGCGGGCCAGTACCTGGCCACGGCGCACGCTGTCGCCCACCTGGACGCGCACCTCGGCCAGGCGCCAGCCGCTGCCCTCTGCTCCGACGCTGGCCTCCTCCCAGGCCTGGATGCTGCCGTTGGCGGTAATCAGCGAGCTCAGCATCTCGCGCTGGGGTGAGGTCACGGCCACGGTCAAGGCAGGCTTGCCGGCGGCCGCGGCGGGCGCGGGCGCCGCCGGGCTCGGCGGCGTGCCGGCAGCGGCCCCCGTGGCCGCCGCCGGGGCCGCCACGGCAGCGGCAGGCAGGGTGGGCCCGGGGCGGTCCAGCAGCCAGCTCGCCAGCAGCAGGCCGGTCGCCGCGGAGGCACCGAGCACGAGCGCCAGGCGCACGGTCTTGCGGTGAAGGAAGGGCATCATTTCGAACTCCGGCGGGTGCAGCGGCGCGGGTCAGCGCGGCGCGGCGAAAGAGGGCGCTGGCTCCGGCTGCAGCGCGGAGGATGGCGGCGACAGGCGCTGCGCCGGGGTGGCGCGTGACGGCGCCGGGGCGGTGTCGGCGGGCTGCCAGCCGCCGCCGAGAGCGCGGTACAGGGCGATCGCGGCCTCGAGGCGCTCGCGCTGCAGGTCGATGTAGAGGCTGGCCGCGGCGTAGGCGTTGCGGCGCGCGTCCTCGAGTTCGAACTGGCTCGCCAGCCCACCCTGCCAGCGCGCCTCGGTCGCCTTCAGCACCGCGTCCAGGTCCAGCGCGGCCTGGCGCACGTCCTGGGCGCGGCGCGCGGCGCTGTCCAGGCGCACGAGTGCGTCCTCCACCTCCCGCACGCCCTGGCGCAGCGCGGCCAGGTACTGGCGCCTCGCGTCGTCGTAGGCCGCACGCGCGACCGTCACCGCGGCACCGCGACGGCCGCCGTCGAACAGCGGAAGCGACACGGCCAGCGGCCCCACGGCCCAGACCGGCCCGTCGCCGCCCGTGCTGCCGGCCTCCAGGCGCATGAGCCCGACCTGGCCGCTCAGGCGCACCTGGGGCAGGCGCTGCGCGGCACGCTGGTCGACCTCGGCTGCGGCGGCCACGAGCTCGCGCTCGGCGCGGGCGAGGTCCGGGCGCTGGCGCAGCAGGTCGCCGGGCACGGCGGGCAGCGGCGGCGGCGCCGCCTCGGGCAGGCGGGCGTGCCCGGGCTGCAGCGCCTGCCGCAGCGCGGGTTCGTCACGCGCGGTCAGCGCGACCAGAGCCTTGACCAGCCGGTCGCACTGCGCCTGCGCCTGGGCTGCCTGGCTGCGGCCCTGGGCCGCGCTGCCGCGCGCCAGCGCGGCGTCGGCCGGGGCACGGAATCCGGCCTGGGCCGACAGTGCCGTCAGGCGCGCGGTTTCCTCGCGCGAGCGGCTGTCGCGCAGCGCCCAGCCGGCCTGGGCCTCGCAGGCGCGCAGTTGCACATAGGTCTGCGCCGTCTCGGCGGCCACGGCGATGCGCGCGTCGTGCCAGGCAGCCACCGCGCCGTCCAGCCGCGCCTGCGCAGCCTGGGTGGCGGCGCGGCCGGCGCCGAACAGGTCGATCTCCCAGGCCGCCTGCGCCGCCGCGGTGTAGCGGTTGCCGGTGGGCGACGCAGGCTCGGCGCGGCCGCGCGCCGCCTGGGCTTCGACCCCGAGTGCCGGCAGGGTGTCGGCCTCGGCCGCCGCGCGCGCGAAGCGGGCCTGCGCGATGCGCTGGCCCGCGGCCGACAGCGTCGGGCTGGCCTGCTGCGAGGCCTGGATCAGCTCGGTGAGCAGCGGGTCCTCCAGGCGCAACCACCAGGCGCGCAAGGCTTCGGCGCGCTCGTCAGCGGCGCCCGCGGTGGCGGGCAGCGGCGCCTGCCACGACGGCGCCGCCGCCGGCGCGGGCATCGCCAGGGCCGGGCGGACCGGCGGCTGGGGCGCCTGCATCGGCCATTGCGCGCAACCCGCCAGCCACAGCGGGCCCGTCCAGGCCAGCCGTCGCCAGTGCAGCATCTTCATCAGGAGACCTCCACCAGGCGGGCGCGGCGCTGCCGCTCCGCCTCGATCATCGCCAGCGCGCCGCGCACCAGGCTGTCGGCCCAGCGGTCGATCGCATCGTCACCCGCGTACAGGCCGGGCAGCAGCGCCTCGGTGCAGTCGCGGCCCACGTGCAGATGCACGCCCTGCCCCACCAGCGCCGCCGCGAGGCGGTGCAGGTCCTCGTCCGGCGCGCGCAAGCCGAGCAGGCGGCACAGCTGACGCACCAGCGCGGCGTGCAGCGGGCCGAAGAGCCGGTCCATCACCTCCTGCCACAGGCCGGTGGGTTCGAGCATCTCGCGAAAGTGCAGCCGCGTGTTGAGCGCTGCCGTCGCCGGGTCGCGCAGGGGCTCCAGGAACAGCGCGTAGAAGCCGCGCAGCACGGACTCGGCGTCCAGAGCGGTGTCGTCGAAGCGGGCGATCTCGGGCTCGGGCGCGCCCATGGGCTCGAAGAAGGCGGCCCGGTACAGGCCCGCCTTGTCGCCGAAGTAATAACTGATGGACGCCACGTTGACGCCGGCGGCATCCGCCAGCTCGCGCGTGGTCGTGTTCGCGTAGCCCCGCGCCGCGAACAGGCGCAGGCCTGCCTGGACGAGGCGCTGGCGCGCGTCCTCGCCATCGCGGGACGCGCGGCGAAGCGCCGGCAGCTTTTCCGCGGGGTACGGCTTTGTACTCATGAAGCCACTGTAGGCGATAAATCAAACGATTGATCAAGTCCGGGTTTCGGACTCGTCCATCGGATCGCCCACGCAGCCCGGCCTGTGGTGGCGCCGCTGCGGCAGCCGCCAGGGCTCCGGTGTCAATTCGGATTGACGCCTCGCCTCAGACTGTCTATGCTAGATGACATCTGCAACCGACAATGCAGGCTGACATCTCGTCGCATGCCCAGGTTGCTCCGGAGCCGGCCATGCCATCCCTTGCCCGCATCGAACAGGCGCTCGAATCCGCCCTGGCGCCCGCCACCGCATCCGGCTGTCCGCCCCTGCTGGCCGCCGCCGTGCGGCACGCCGTATTCCCGGGTGGGGCGCGGATCCGCCCGCGGCTGTGCCTGGCGGTGGCACGGGCCTGCGGCGACGACCTGCCGGCGCTGAGCGAGGCCGCCGCGGTGGCGCTGGAGCTGCTGCACTGCGCCTCGCTCGTGCACGACGACCTGCCCTGCTTCGACGACGCGCCCACGCGCCGCGGCCAGGCCTCCGTGCACAGCGCCTTCGGCGAGCGCCTCGCGGTGCTGGCCGGGGACGCGCTGATCGTGCTGCCCTTCCAGGTGCTGGCGCGGGCCGGCGCGGCGGCGCCGGCGCGCCTGGGTGCGGTGCTGAGCACGGTGGCCAGCTCGGTGGGCATGCCCGGCGGCATCGTGGCCGGCCAGGCCTGGGAATGCGAGCCGCAGGTCTCCTTGCGGCAGTACCACCAGGAGAAGACCGGCTCTCTGTTCGAGGCCGCCACCGTGGCCGGCGCCCAGGCGGCCGGCGGTGACGCCGAGGCCTGGCGCGGGCTCGGCTGCTGGCTGGGCGAGGCCTACCAGTCGGCCGACGACCTGCGCGACGTGCTCGCTGACGCCCTGCACCTGGGCAAGCCCACGGGGCGCGACGCCGCGCTCGGCCGGCCGAGCATCGCGCGCGAGCGCGGGCTGCCGGCGGCCATGCGCCACTTCGACACCCTGGTGCGCCAGGCCACGGACGCCGTGCCGGACTGCCCCGGCGCGCCGATGCT
>JBILNB010000016.1:0-75706 GCA_044375195.1 Rubrivivax sp.
CGTCGGGGAACTCGGTCTGCACCTGGGATGCGGCGCAGTTCTCCAAGCCGGGCGCGCGGCCGGGCACCGCGGGCAGGCCCGAAGGTTTGTCCACCACGACGAGCTGCGCATCGGCGTGGAGCACGCGGACGCGCAGGCCTTCGGGCCCCATCAACGGCGCGCTCCCGCGACAGCCCGCAGCCCTTGCCGGCGCGGCCGAACGAACGCACACCAAGGGCACGGACACAGTGGGGACATCGCTCGCCTGCTCCAATGTTGATCAGTCGAGAGGGGAGTAGCACGCAGCGCCCGCTGCCGCGGCCCCCCGTCAATACGGTGGCAGGCGCCCGCCTGCCACCCGGGACCGCAGGGACACCCGCTCCCCGCAAGACCTTTCGGCGCGACCCTCAACTCACTTCCCGGGAGTGTCCATGGACACCATCGCGCCGCTTTGGCTGTGGATTTTCTTCGTCGTCTCCGTCCTGGTGGCTCTCTTCGTCGACTTCGTCGTCCTGCGCAAGCAGGGCGCGCACGCCGTGGGCGTGAAGGAGGCCCTGAACTGGTCGCTCATCTGGGTAGCCCTGAGCTTCGCCTTCAACGGCCTGTTCTGGTGGGCGGTCTGGCAGGACCACGGCACCGCGATCGCGAATACCAAGTCCATGGAGTTCCTCACGGGCTACCTCATCGAGAAGAGCCTGGCGGTGGACAACATCTTCGTCTTCCTGATGATCTTCACCTACTTCGCGGTGCCGCCGGAGTTCCAGAAGCGGGTGCTGATGATCGGCATCATCGGTGCGATCGTGCTGCGCACGGTGATGATCCTGGTGGGCTCGTGGCTGATCACGCAGTTCCATTGGGTGCTCTACGTCTTCGGCGCCTTCCTGGTGCTCACCGGCATCAAGATGTGGTGGGCCGCCGGGCAGGAGCCCGACCTCGAGTCCAACCCGGCGCTGAAGCTGCTGCGCAGGTTCCTGCCGGTCTCGAAGGGCTTCGACGGTGAGCGCTTCTTCACGCTGGAGAACGGCAAGCGCATCGCCACGCCGCTGCTGCTTGTGATCGCGCTGGTGGGCCTGACCGACGTGATCTTCGCCGTCGATTCGATCCCGGCCATCTTCGCGATCACGACCGATCCCTTCATCGTGCTCACGAGCAACATCTTCGCCATCCTGGGCCTGCGCGCGATGTACTTCCTGCTGGCCGCGGTGGCCGAGAAGTTCCACCTGCTCAGCTACGGTCTGGCGGTGATCCTCACCTTCATCGGCACGAAGATGATGCTGATCGACGTCGTCAAGATCCCGGTGGCGGCCTCGCTCGGCGTGGTGGTCGCCATCCTCGCGGTGACCATGTGGCTGAGCCTGCGCACCGCGCCCAAGCTGCCGGCGCGCGAAGCCGGCGGCACGAAGGGGGCCTGAGCGCGCACCGGGTTGCGACACGGCAAGCCGCCGCCCGGGCCCGCGTCGGCACGGGCCGCAGTCCGGGCAGGCGCTATGCTCGGCAGATGAGCGACGCCCTCCCCGTCACCATCGTCACAGGCGCCTCGCGCGGGCTCGGGTTCGCGCTGGCGCAGCAACTCCTCCAGCGCGGCCACAGGCTGCTCACGATGCAGCGCCAGCCCGCGGCCGTGCTCGCATCGGCCACCGGGACCCCGCTCGAACAATGGTCGGTCGACCTGGCCGATCCGCTGCCGGTGGCCCGCCGCCTGCGCGACTGGATCGCGGCGCTGCCGCGCGCCGAGGTGGCATCGCTGACGCTCGTCAACAACGCGGCGCTGCTGGTGGAGCCCGGCCCGCTGGCCGGCGCCGACCTCGACAGCGTCAGCCGCGCCGCACGCGCCAGCCTCGAGGCGCCGCTGCTGCTGACGGCAGCCTTTCTCGAGGCGGGCGCCGGGTTCGGCGTACCGCGCAAGGTGCTGCAGATCTCCTCGGGCCTGGGCCGCCACGCGATGGCCGGCAGCGCGGTGTACTGCGCGGTCAAGGCCGGGCTGGACCACGCGGCGCGCAGCATCGCGCTCGAAGAAGCCCGCCAGCCGGGCGGCGCACGCATCTGCTCGCTCGCGCCCGGCGTCATCGACACCGACATGCAGGTGCAGTTGCGCGGCGGCGACCCGGCCGCCTTCCCTGAACAGGCTCGCTTCGCCAGCCTGAAGAGCCAGGGCCGGCTCGACAGCCCTGAAACCGCCGCGGCCCGGGTGCTCGCCTGGCTCGAGCGAGCGGACTTCGGCGCTGAGCCCGCGGCCGACGTGCGCGACGCGGGCTGAACCCGCCACCCTCCGCGCACCGCCGGCGGGGTTCGACGGCCCGGCCGGGCTTCAGCCGGGTGCTGGCGCCTCGGCCAGCCACTGCCCGTAGCGCCGCAGGTCCACGTTGCCGCCCGAGAGCAGCACGCCGACCCGCCGTCCGCGCAGGTCGGGCAGACCGGCAGCGCGGCCGAACAGTGCCGCCGCCGCCAGGCAGCCCGTGGGCTCGACGACGATCTTCATGCGCTCGGCGAAGAAACGCATGGCCGCGACGAGCTCGGCATCGGAGACGGTGACGATGCCCCGCACCAGGCGCTGGATCACCGGGAAGGTGAGCGCACCGCTGTGCCGCGTCTGGGCTCCGTCAGCGATGGTCTGGGGCGTGTCGATATGGACGATTCGACCCTCGGCCAGGCTGCGCTGCGTGTCGTTGCCGGCCTCGGGCTCGACGCCCCAGACCTCGATACCCGGCAGCAGGCGGCGCGCCGCTACGGCGCAGCCGGCGATCAGGCCGCCACCGCCCACGCAGACGAGCAGCGCGTCCAGGCCGCCGCCGTCGAGCGCGCGCACCTGCTCGACGAGTTCGAGTGCCGCCGTACCCTGCCCGGCCATCACGTCGGCATGGTCGTAGGGCGGCACCAGCGTCATGCCGCGCTCGGCCGCCAGGCGCCGGCCGATGGCCTCGCGGTCCTCGCGGTAGCGGTCGTAGAGCACCACCTCGCTGCCGGCCATGCCAGCCTGGTAGCCCCGGGTGGCGGCCAGCTTGGCCGGCGGGGCGTCCTGCGGCATGACGATGACGCTGGCCATGCCGAGCTCGCGCGCGGCCAGCGCCACGGCCTGTGCGTGGTTGCCCGAGGAGTAGGCGATCACTCCGTGACGGCGCTGCACCGCGTCGAAGCGTGCCAGGGCGTTGAAGGCGCCGCGGAACTTGAACGCCCCCATGCGCTGCAGGTTCTCGGCCTTGAAGAACACCTGCGCACCGGTGCGCTCGTCGGCCGTGCGCGAGGTCAGCACCGGCGTGCGGTGCGCGTGCCCGGCGAGGCGCTGCGCCGCCGCCGTGATGTCGTCGAAGGTGATAGCCAGGTCGTTCATGCAGTCCTCGAGTGCGGCAGGTGGCTCGCCGCGCGGCGGCAGGCAGGCCGGGAAGGGTGCGGCGGGCGCCTGTGGCCAGGGCACAACAGGCCTCCCGGGGGGAAGGGAGTGATCTTCGTCAAGCTTTTGCCGGATCCAGGATACCGCCTCGCGGTTGCGCGAAACTTCGCATCCCTGCCTCGCTTGCACCCATCTTCCCGCGATGAACTCCTTCGTTCCCCCTGAACGCGAGGCCCTGGCCCTGGTGGACATCATCCAGTTCAAGTGGTTGATGTCGCGCGAGGGGCATCACGTCCACGTCGAGCGCCTGCAGAACGACCCGCAGTACGCGCAGCAGTGCTTGGCGCAGGCCCAGCAGTGCCAGGGCGAGGCCACGCGTGCCTGCGCCCAGCGCCTGTCGGTCCAGCTCCAAGGCTGAGTCAGCGTCCATACTGCTCCCGCGCCAACGCGGCGCCCTGCGCCAGCGCGCGCAGCTTGGCTTCGGCCACGGCGCGGTCCATCGGCGCCATGCCGCAGTTGGTGCAGGCGATCAGGTGCTCGCGCGGCACGAAGCGCAGCGCCTGCCCGAGGGTGGCAGCCACCTCCTCGGGGGTCTCGACCCTGTCGCTGGCCACGTCGATGACGCCCACCATCACGTCCTTCCCGCGCAGCAGGGCCATTAGCTCCGGCGGCACGCGCGAGTGGATGCACTCCAGGCTGACCTGGTCGATCGAGCTCGCGGCCAGGGCCGGGAAGACGCGCTCGTACTGGCGCCATTCCTCGCCCAGCGTCTTCTTCCAGTCGACATTGGCCGGGATGCCGTAGCCGTAGCAGATGTGCACGGCCGTCGTGCACTGCAGGCCCCGGGCCGCGCGCTCGAGCGCGCGCACCCCCCAATCGGCCGCCTCGGCGAGATAGACGTTGAAGGCTGGCTCGTCGAACTGGATCACGTCGATGCCGTCGGCCTGCAGGGCCAGGGCCTCCTGGTTCAGCAGTTCGGCGAAGGCCAGGGCGAGCGCGACCCGGTCGCCGTAGTGGCTGTCGGCCACGGTGTCGACGATAGTCATCGGCCCCGGCAGCGTGAACTTGGTGCGCCGCGTGGTGTGGGCCCGCAGCAGGCGCGCCTCCTGCGCATGCACACGGCCCTTCAGGCGCAGCGGCGCGACGACCTGCGGCACCATGGCCTTGTAGCGGTCGTTGCGGATGCCCATCTCGACCTTGTGCTCGAAGTCGATGCCTTCGACCTGCTCGAGGAAGCCGTGGACGAAGTGCTGGCGCGACTGCTCGCCATCGCCCACCACGTCGAGCCCGGCGTCTTCCTGGGCCTTGATCCACAGCAGGGTCGCGTCGAGCTTGGCCTGGGCGAGCTCGGCGCCGTCCATCTTCCAGCGCGGCCACAGGCGGTGGGTCTCGGCCAGCCAGGCCGGCTTGGGCAGGCTGCCCGCAAGCGTGCTCGGGAACATCGGTGGGGTCTCCTGGAGGGGGCGAGCGAGGCGGCCGCGCGCCCGGGTCACGCCGCAGTGTCGCTCAGGCGGCGCGCCGCGCCGGCACGCGCGCGCACCGGATCCGGGCTGGCGGCGTACCAGGCGCGCCAGCGCACGGGCATCCACCAACGCAAGGCATCCGACCAGGCCTGGCGCCGGGGCAGCAGGAAGGCCGAGACGCCACCGACCGCAGCCAGGCACAGCACCCAGGCGACGATGCCCGCCAGGCCGGAGCCAGTGACACGGGCCAGGCCCCAGGCAAGCTCGAAGCCCGCCAGCGCGAGCGCAATCGCGACGACACCCACGCGCTGCAGCGAGAGGGCCCAGACCACGAAGACGAGCCAGGCGGCATAGCGCGGCAGCAACACCCAGGAGGGCAGCACCGCCAGCGAGACCCAGCCGATCCCGAGCAGCAGTGCCCCGCCCAGGTAGGGCCAGCGTGCGAAGTCCGGGGCGCGCTCGCGGCGCACGCGCAGGTCGATGTAGAGCGCCGCCGCCAGCGTCAGCCCGCCCAGCAGCAGCGCGAAGGTCGACATGCCGTGAAAGGCCAGCCCCAGGGATTGCAGCACGCCCGCCACGGCCTGGAAGGCCACGCCCCACAGCAGCAGCGTGACCACCGCCAGCAACGCTGCCTCGCGCAGGCGCACGAGCCAGTAGAAGGCCGCCAGCAGCGGCAGCAGGCACAACCAGAGCAGGCGCCAATCCAGGCTGATCCCGGGTGCCGCCGACGCCGCCGACGCGGCCGGCGGGTCGGCGAAGAGGTCCAGCGGCCGCTCCGGCGGCCACCAGCCCAGCACCACCTGCGCCTGCCACAAGGCGGCGGCCAGCAGCGGCAGCACCAAGTGCGCGCCCCACAGGGCCGCGGCGTCACGGCGCTGCCGGTGCAGCCGTGCCGTGCGCAGCCACACCAGCAGCGCCCACCCCAACGCAGCGGTGGCCGCGCCCCAGGGACCGAAGAGCACCGAGCCCGCCCCCACGCAAAGGGCCGCCAGCGCGGCGGCGAGCAGGGCGGTGAAGAAATGCAGCGCCATCGACGCATCGACGGGCCGCTTGACCGGCGCCAGACTGGGCACCTCGATCACGTCGACGACCTCGATGCGTCGGCCCGCGGATGCGCGCTCGCTCGCGCGCCGGGCCCGGGCCTCCGCCAGGGGCTCGAGCACCTCGGCCTGCACGTGCACGCTATCCGCCGCACCCTCGGCCTCGGCCCGAGGCGCTTCCGTCGCCGCGGGCCGGCGGGTGCCGGGAGGCGCGTCGCGATCGTCAGGTCCGCGCGCAGGGCCTTCGTCGTCCGCAAGGGTGGCGCCCAGCGCGGCCGCCGGCCCGGGCGCCGATGCGGCCGGCGGCTCAGGCCCGCCCCGGGCAGGCCCATCCGCGGCTTCGGGTTCGGCGCCTTGCGCACCACCGTCGTCGGGGCTGCCACCGGGCGCGGCGCGCTCGTCAGGTCCGGCGGGGTCGTCCGGCCCCGCTTCCATATGGGTCAGCGGCTTGCGCGCCAGCCACCGGGCCCACAGGGCGTGCGCCGCCTCCGGCTTCATCCACCCGGCGGCGACGGCGGATTGCAGGTCGGCCCAGCCCACGGTGACGCCCGGCACGACACGCGTCGGGCCGGCTGCATCGCCTGCGTCGGCCCGGGACGCCGCAGGCGCCGGGCTGGTGCTCTGCGGCTGGATCGGCTCGGGCGGCTCGGGCGGCGGCGGCTCGCTGCGCGTCTGCGCCGCGGCGGTCACCGGCGCTGCCGGCACCGGCGGCCGGGGCGGCTGCGGCTTCAGGCCCGGCCAGGACACCGGCTTGGCGCGGGCCGCCGCCGAGGCGTCGACCATGTTCGATGCCGCGCCGCCTGTCGTCGGGCCGCGGGCCGGCAGCCCGCGCAGATCCTCGTCCGTCAGCCGCCCCGTGGCGCGGGGCCTGGCCGGTGGCGGCGGCAGGTCGAAGGCGCCCAGTTCGGCCAGGCTGGGCAAGCCGCCCGTGCGCCGACGCGGGGTCGAGCCCGGGGCCGCTGGGCCATCCGACGCAGGAGCCGGTGCGGTGCCGGCAGGAGAGGGTTTACGGGAATCGTCCATCGAAGGCAAATGAAACAAAGCCGGGAACTGGCCAGGCCCCGCGCACCGGCCCCGACACCATGGCCGAACGCCTGCGCTGGATTCTGCGGGAACGGCGCAGGCAATTCAAACGAGAACAAGCGGGGATTCCATCCCTGGAAAACCCCCTTGCATCGCACCGCGGAATGACGCGCGACTGCGCCTAAAATCAGAGGAGTTTTCGCCACTTGGCCGATCGGGTTTCGGCCCAAGGAATCACGGACGACATGACAGGATCGCGCATCGGAGTTCGCTTCGTTGGATGACGTCGCAATTCCCCGCCGGCACCCCTTGATGCCACTGCGCCTTGCCGTGGTCGGGCTCAGTGTCCTCCTGGCTTCCTGCGCCGGCCTGCCCAACCTGTCGTCGGTCCAGTCCAAGCCGCTGGTGCGCCAGGAAATGGCGCCGGCCACGCAGTCCGACGCGCAGCGCATGCAGCAGGGGGTCGAGCCCTTCACCGGCCCGCTGACGCTGGACGAGGCCATGGCGCGAGCCCTGAAGTACAACCTCGACCGGCGCTCGCGCGTCCTCGAGGAGGCGCTGGCACAGCGTCAGCTCGACAGCGCTGCGCTCGAGATGCTGCCGCGCCTGGTGGCCGATGCGGGCTACAGCTGGCGCGACAACGACCGCGTCACCGTCAACCGCGACACCTCGGGGGGCCTGACCTCGCCCTCGGTCTCGCAGGACCGCTCACGCTCGCTCGGCGGCCTGGAGTTCACCTGGAGTCTGCTCGACCTGAGCCTGGGCTACCACGCCACTCGCCAGCAAGGCGACCGCGCGCTGGCGGCCGGCGAGCGCAAGCGCAAGGCCATGCACCTGCTGCTGCAGGATGTGCGGACGGCCTTCTTCCGCGCCCTGGCTGCGCAGAAGCTGGGCGACGACGTCCGCCGGACCGTACGTCTGGCCGAGGACGCCCTGCGCGACGCGCGCAGCGCCGAAGGCCTGCGCGTGCGCAGCCCGCTGGATGCCCTGCGCTACCAGCGCCAGTTGCTCGAGAACCTGCGCCTGCTCGAGGCCATCGGCCATGAGCTCTCCTCGGCCCAGTTCGAGCTCTCGCAGCTCATCAACGCCCCGCTCGGCCAGGAACTCGTGTTGTCGGAAGCCGGCAGCGACGAGGTCGGGCGCCTGCTGCTCCAGTTGCCGCTGGCGCGCATGGAAGAGACGGTGCTCGCCTTCAACCCGGACCTGCGCGAGGCGCACTACCACTCCCGCATCGCGCGCGAGGAGGTTCGGCGCACGATGGCGAGGCTGTTTCCGAATGTCAGCGTCAACCTCGGGGGGCAGTACGACTCCGACAGCTACCAGCTGAACCGCCAGTGGACCGAAGCCGGCGTGCAGTTGTCTTTCAACCTGCTCAACCTGCTGGCAGGGCCGACCCAGATGCGCATGGCCGAGGCTGGCGTCGCGCTGGCCGACCAGCGGCGCCTGGCCATGCAGTTGGCCGTGCTGACACAGATGCACCTCGCACGACTGGCGCTGCAGAACGCGCGCGACCAGTACGGGCGGGCCGACGCCATCTTCGAGGTCGACCGGCGCATCGCCGACATGATGCGCGCCCGTGAGGCAGCGCAGGCGCAGAGCAAGCTCGACGTCGTCAGCAACGCCACCAGCGCCACCCTCAGCCTGCTGCGGCGCTACCAGGCGCTGGGCCAGATGCAGGCCGCGGAGAACCGCCTGACGGCGACCCTCGGCTTCGACCCGCAGATCGGCGATCTGACCGAACTCACCATTGCCCAGATCACCGAGCGCATACGCAACCAGGCGCAGGTCATGCGCCAGCGCATGCTGGAGCCGGCATCGTGAACTCCGGCGACGTGAGGACGCCAGGGCGCGCGCGAGCGCTCGGCGGTCTGCCGACTCGCATCCCTGGCCTGTTGCTGATGCTGGCCGTGGTGCTGGGCGCCGGGGCAGCCGGGTCTGCCTGGGCGCAGGCCCGGGCCTCGGCACCGGCCAACTCGGCGCCTGCGTCCGCCGCCGATCAGGCGCTGGCGGCCCGCCTCAAGGGCCAGGAGATCCGGGCCCAGCTGACACCGCGCCGCTACACCACGCTCGCAGCCGAGGTCGGCGCGCGCATCCAGCGCCTGAGCGTGGCCGAGGGCGGCGCCTTCAGCGAGGGGCAGGCGCTGGTGGTCTTCGATTGCACCGTGCAGCAGGCCCAGCTCGACAAGGCGCGCGCCGAGCTCGACGCCGCGCAGGCGACGCTGAAGTCCAACGAACGCCTGCTCGAACTCAACTCGGTCGGCCAGCTCGAGCTCGAGCTCTCGCGCAGCGCCGTCGGGCGCGCGCGCGCCGAGGTTGGCATGCACGAGGCCGTGTTGTCAAAGTGCACGGTGCGCGCGCCCTGGTCCGGCCGCGTGGCCGAGCAGAAGGCGCGCGAGCAGCAGTTCGTCCAACCCGGCCAGCCGCTGCTGGAGATCCTGGACGACAGCGCGCTCGAACTCGAGGTGCTCGTGCCCTCGAGCTGGCTGGTCTGGCTGCGCCCGGGGCAGCGCCTGCGCGTGCAGATCGACGAGACGCGGCGCAGCTACCCGGCGCGCTTCGTGCGCATCGGCGCGCGTGCCGATGCGGTCAGCCAGTCGGTGAAGGTCGCCGCAGCGATCGACGGCCGCCATCCTGAGCTGGTGGCCGGCATGAGCGGACGCGTCCTGCCCTACCGCCGCTGACCATGTCGCGCGCCGACCCGCCGCCGCCGCCCGGGCCCGCCGGCCCCGGCGCCGGCACCGCCGCACCGCGCCGCAAGCTCGCGCGCCGGGGCCCGCGGCCCATGGCGCTGGAGCAGCGGATGATGTTCGACGGCGCGGCCGTGGCCGCGGCCCTGCCGGACCTGGCTGCCCCGGCGCGCCCGGACGCCGACCCGGCGGACCTTGCCGCCGCACCGGTGGCATACACCTCGGCGACGGATTCGGCGGCCCCCACATCCGCCCGGCTGCTCGAGGGGCGCGAGTTACCCACGGCCGCCCCCCAGGCCGGCCCCGCCGTGGCCGAGATCCTCTTCGTCGATGTCGCCGTCCCCGGCCTGGAGGCGCTGCGAACCCAGTTGCGTGCCGGGGTCGAGCTGGTGGTGCTCGATGCCGCGCGCGATCCCTGGGCGCAGATGACGCATTCCGTGGCCCGGCACCAGGACCTGAACGCCGTGCACCTGCTGGCGCACGGGGCCCCGGGGCGCCTGCTGCTGTCGGGAGAGGCCGGATTGCAGGACGCACTGGACTCGGCAGCCGCCGTGGACGCGCTTGCGCAGTGGGCCGCACACCTGTCGGCACAGGCCGACATCCTGGTTTACGGCTGCTCCAGCGGCAGTGGGGACGAGGGGCGGCTGCTGCTGGAGCGCATCGCCCGCCTGACGCAGGCCGATGTCGCGGCCTCGACCGACGCCTCGGGCTCCGCACTCGCCGGCGGCAACTGGGTGCTCGAGGCGGCCACGGGCCCGGTCGAGACCGCCCTGCCCTTCGCGCCGGACTGGCTGGCCGGCACCGCGGCGCTGCTGGCGGCGCCCAGTGTCTCGACCACGGCCGCGCCGCTCGAGGTGGTCGAGCCGAGCGCTCTGAACCCGTCCGGGGCCAGCACCGCCACGCTGTCGGGCTGGACGCTGTCGGACGACGCCCTGAGCAGCCCCCAGGTCTCCGTGGACGTGACACTGGCCAACGCCACGTTGGGCGCGCTGGACGACCCCGGGGGCGGCCTGGGTGGCCTGGTCAGCGCGCTGCCCGACGGCCTGCGCTTCGTCGGTCTGCCGGCCGACGCCCAGGCCTGGCTGAACCAGCTGCGCTTCACCGCGGCCGACGTCGAGCTCGGCACCACGGCGGCCTCCACGCTGCTGTCGGTGCGGGTCACGGACAGCGAGAACCCGGCGCTCAGTGCCACGGCCACGCTGCGGGTCACGGTCACGCCGTCCAACGACCCCGTCACCGTCGCCGACGGACGGCTGCAGGTGCTCGAAGGCGCGGCGTCCACGCCCATCGGCACGGTCGTCCTGGCCGCCGTGGACCCGGAGGTGGCCGCGGGTAGCCAGTTCCCCGACCAGATCGTCTACACCCTGGTCACGGCGCCGACGCACGGCCGTCTGCTGCTGCGCGGCGCAGCCCTGGGCCCGGGATCGAGCTTCACGCACGCCGACGTCATCGACCCGGCCCAGGCCCTGGTCTACGAGCACGCCGCGGGCGGCACCGAGGTACAGAACACCGAGGACCGGTTCGAGCTCAGCATCAACGACGGCGCCACCGCCGACGCGCGGTCCGACACGGCGGTCGTCACGGTGCCGATCACGCCCGTCAACCAGGCGCCCGTCGTCGCCAGCGGCGGCAGCGGGCCCGCGGGCGCCTTCGTCGTGTTCGAGGGCCAGCCCTTCGGCGCGCGCTCAGACGGCGTCGAGCAGTCCCGCGTCGGCCTGGCGATCGTGGCCGACGGCGGCGGCGACCCCGGCGACACCACCCTGGACCTGGCCATCACGCGCCTGCCTTCGTCCGGGCAGTTGCGATTCACGGGGACGGCCTGGGTGGACGGCATGGCCCTGGCATTCGATCGTGCCCTCACCGCCGCCGACCTCGCCGGCGCGGGCTTCGTCATCGCCTACGCCGACCGCGCCGCGCTGCGCTACCAGCACGATGGCAGCGACGTGGCCGGCGTCCCGGCCGACGACAGCTTCGACGTCATCGTGACGGACGGCGGCGGCGGCACCCCCACCCGCCAGTCGGCCAGCGCCACCGTCCTGGTCGACGTGCGCGCGGCCAATGACGAGCCGGTGCTCGACCCGGCGTCCCCCCTGCGGGCCCAGGTCACGGTCAACGGCCCGAACGGCCTCCTGGACGGGGGTGGTGACGACTACCGCGTCAGGCTCGACACGACGATGCTGCGCGCCACGGACGTCGACTCGGCCGATTCGAGCATCGCCTTCGTCGTGACCCGGCTGCCCCAGGACGGTGAATTGCTGTTGGACGACGCCGTGCTGCAGTCCGGCGCCTCCTTCACGATGGCCGATCTTGCCGCGTGGCGGGTGCATTACGTCCAGCGGGCGGCCAACGTCGGCGGTACGAATGCGCTGGACGATTTCGAATTCCAGGTGCGCGACGGCACGATGACCCTGCGCTGGGACGCCTCGGGCGAGGACTTCCTGCGCCAGGGCGGCATCCACGACGGGGGCGAAGCGTCGTCCCCCGCGCGCACCCTTACCTTCACCTTGGACCTTGCCGCCACGCCCACGGGCAGCGGCGGCAGCGGTTCGGCCGAGGCCACGCCCGTGCCCACCTCGACGCTGGCGACCCAGCACGTCGGCCTGCCGTCCACCGGCAGCGGCGTCGGCAGCTTGAGCGAAGGCGGCACCGTCGTGCTCACCGGCGCCATGCTGTCCTACGCCGCCGGCAGCGTGCCGGCGAACCAGATCGTCTACACGATCGCGGCCTTCGAGGGCACCACGGGCCCGTGGAACGGCAGCCTGCAGAACAACGGCACGGCGCTCGGTGTGCTCGACACCTTCACCCAGGGCGACGTCGACGCCGGCCGTGTGAGCTTCGTGCATGGCGGCGGCGAGGATTTCGAGTCCAGCGTGCGCTTCTACGTGTCGGCCCCCGGGGCGGCCAGCGCCGAAGGCCAGTTGAGCTTCCACGCCACCCCGGTCAACGACGCGCCGACGGCCACCGGCGCCTCGGGCGTGACGCTGGCCGAGGGGGGCAGCGTGACGATCACCGCGGCCCGGCTCACGCTGGCCGACCCGGACGACGCCACCAGCGAGGCCTACCTCGAGAACGACCCGTCCGTGGTCGACAACCACACGGTCAACGCGGCGCTCGACCACGGCGCCTACGGCGGCGACCCGCTGCGCTGGCGCGTGGCCGCCCTGCCCACGGCGGGGCGGCTGCAGGTGGACCTGGCGGGCAACGGCACCTGGACCGACCTGACGGCCACGGACGTCGCCGCCCAGACCCTGAACCCGGCGAGCCTGATCGCCGCCGGGCGCCTGCGCTACGTCCACGACGGCCTGGAGGCACGCAGCGACAGCTTCCAGGTCGTCGCGCGCGATCGCTGGGGCAGCGAGAGCAACGCAGCGACGGTGCGGCTTTCCGTCACGAACATCAACGACGCGCCGGAGATCGCCGCCACGCCGCTGCAGGCCGACCCCTCGGCGGCGGGCCGCCCCGCCAATGCCGCCGGTGGCGCCGCGGCCAACGAGCCGCTCACCGTGATCCAGGAGGGCAGCTACACGCGCATCACCTCGGCCTTGCTGCAGGCCTACGACTCCGACAGCTCGGCGCAGCAGGTGCAGTACCGCATCACCACCGCCCCCGTGGCGGGACGGCTCGCCTACTCGGCCAACGGCAGCAGCTTCACGACCATCGGCCTGGGCTCGTCGTTCTCGCAGCGACAGGTGCAGGACGGACAGATCTACTACCTGCACGCCGGGGCCGAACCCGCCAGCAGCGGCTACCCCGGCACTCCCGACGACCGCTTCACCTTCACCCTGTCCGACGGCAACCGCGAACAGGCGGGTAACGAATTCTGGATCTACGTCCGGCCGACAAACGACCCGCCCGCGGTGACGGCCCCCGCCGGCCCGGTGGACATCGACAGCCTGCAGCCCGGGCGCAACCCCGTGGCCGGCTTCGGCGTGACCGACCCCGACCTCGCCGGCGGCCTGCACGCCGACGAGCGCGACTTCGTCCAGGTCACCGTGCGGCTGCTGGCCCCGGGCGGCGCGGCCCCGGCCTCCTACGCCACCGGCTTCGGCGGCGGGGGCGTCCTCCTGGGTCACGCGCTGCCCGCGGACACGGGCGGCGACTGGACCGTCACGCGCAGCGGCCTGAATGACATCCTCCAGTTCCAGGGCAGCCGGGCGCAGGTGAATGCCGCCCTGGCCGGCCTGGACGTCACCTTCGCGCAGGACCTGGACGCGAGCTGGACCTTGCAGGTCATCGCCGACGACCGGCTGCGCGACAGCGCGGGCGCGCTGCCCGGCAGCGGCCTCGGCGCCAACGGCGGCGCCTGGAACCAGCCCGCCAGCAGCACCGGCAGCCCGGGCGCGGTGCCGGCCACGGCCTTCGACTGGACCAGCGGCGCGGCGGTGCCCGCCGGCCACCCCAACGTCAGCGCCGCGTCGGTGCTGTTGCGCGCCTCGGGCGTGAACGACACCGCCACGCTCACGGCCCCGGCCGCCGCCGCCACCGCGGAAGACGCGCGCAGCCGGGTCGGCGGCGTCTTCGTCGTCGCCGACGCCGAGTCCGCGGCCTTCGACCTGCCGGTGAGCGTGACTCTGGCCGTGAACGCCGGCACGCTCGACCTCGGCCCCGCGGGCGCCCAGGCCAGTCTCACCCCGGCGGGCGGGCAGGCGGTCAGCGTGGCCGGCGACGGCAGCGCGCTGCTCACGCTGGCCGGCCGTGCCGCGGACATCCAGGCCCTGCTGAACGCCCGCAACCTGGCCCAGACCGCCGACGACGCCAACGGCGGCGTCTACCACACCAGCGCGCCGGACCTCAACGGCGACCAGAACGGCGCCGACGCCGGCGACGTGACCCTCACCCTCACGCTGGACGACACCGGCGCCCGCATCGGCGGCGACATCGGCGCCGGCAGCGTGGCCGCGCTGCCCGCCGCCGCCCGGGTCGCCCTGACCATCGCGGCGCGCAACGACGCGCCGGTGCTGGCCGCCACCGTGCTCTCCCCCACCGCGCAGGAGAACGAGCAGACCGGCAGCGGCGCCTCGGTGCCGGCCGTGCGCCTGCTCGCCGGGGCCGCCGTCAGCGACGTGGACCTGGGCAGCACCCCGGGCCTCGTACCCGGCGTCTTCGGCGCCGGCACGCTGACGGTGACGCTCGTCGACGGCATCGCGGGCGATCTGCTGCAGGTCGGCGCGGCGCTGCCGGCCGGCGTCAGCGCCAGCGGCGGCAGCGGCGCGACGCCGCTGGTGCTGACCTTCGGCGCCGGCACGACGCTGGCCGAGGTCGCCGCGCTGCTGGACGCGCTCGAGTACACCCACACCGGCGACGACCCGACCGTGCGCGGCACCGACCTCGAACGCCTCTACACAGTGGTGCTGTCCGACGGCGACAACGCGCAGGCCGGCGGCAGCGCGGGCGGCCCGGCCGGCCTGGCCTCGAACATGCTGCAGGGCACGGTGCGCATCGAAGCCGCCAACGACGCGCCGTCGCTCGCCGCCACGGCGCCGTCGGCCTTCGTCGAGACCGCCGACGCCAGCGCGCAGACCCTGGCGCAGTCGGGCACGCTCACGGTGAGCGACCCCGACCACGGCAGCGGCATCGGCCTGGCTTTCGAATATGACGACGACCTGGCCTGGTCCGGCGGCACCGTCGGCGACCCCGTCCTGGTCGCGGCGCTGTCGGCGGGCACCTTCAGCCTGTCGTCGGCCACGGCCGCCGCGCCAAGCTCGGCGGGCTGGAGCTACACCGCCACGAGCGTCGACCTCGACTTCCTGGGTGCCGGCGAGACGCTGTCCTTCGGCTTCACCGTGGCCGCGACCGACCCGGCCGGCGCCGCGGGCACGGCCCGCCTGGCCTTCACCGTCGAGGGGCGCAACGACGCGCCGACGGTGGACGTGGAGGTCCTGACGGCCGAGCTCACCGAAGGCCAGGTCACCGGCACGCCACTGCGGCTGCGCAGCGACGGCAGCCTGCAATTCGCCGACCCCGACACGAACGACCTCGTCGGCGCCAGCGTGCAGTGGGTCGGCGTGAGCGGCGTGGGCCAGCCCCACGTCGACGCCGCGCTCAGCGCGGCGCTGGCCGGCGCGCTGACGCTGTCGGGCGACGGCGTCGCCTCGGCCGTGCGCTCGGGCACGCTGGCCTGGTCCTTCGCGCTCGACGACGCGCTCGTGCGGCACCTGTCGGCGGAGCAATCGCTGACCGCGACCTGGCGCATCACGCTGAGCGACGACTCCGGCGCAGGCAACGCGGCGACGACGCGCGACGTCAGCGTCACGCTGCGCGGCGCGAATGCCGCGCCGACCCTGGCGGTGGAGGCGGCGGACGACTTCGTCGAGGCCCTCGACGCGAGCGCGCAGGATCTGGAGCAGTCGGGCCGCGTGACCTTCGACGATGTGGACGAGGGCAGCACGCTCGCCTTCTCGGTCAACTACAACGATGACATCGCCTGGACCGGCGGCCCGCTCGACCCCGTGCTGGCGCAGGCACTGACCGCCGGTGGGCTGAGCCTGTCGGCCCTGGAGAGCGACGCGCCCGGCAGCCTGCAGTGGCACTACGAGGCCACCGGCCTGGACCTGGACTTCCTCGAGGCCGGGCAGAGCATCACCCTCAGCTTCGACATCCGAGCGACCGATGCGGAAGGCGCCACCTCCAGCAAGACGCTCGCCCTGCGTATCGTCGGCACGGCTGAGGTGCCCGCGCTCGAGATGGTGGACCTGGAAGGCAAGGTGACCGAAGACCGCCTGAACAGCGGCAGCAACCTGCGCGACACCGGGTTCGCGGGCTTCCACGACCTCCTGGACGTGGCGCAACCGGTCGTGGCCGAGTACACCTACCTGGGCGCTGCCTCGTCCACAGGCGAGGCCCTGGACGCGTTGCTCGCAGCGGACCTCAGCAACGCCTTGCACACGGGCGAGGCCGAGATCGACCCGGCCACCGGCTTCGGCCTGGTGCCCTGGACCTTCGCCATCGACAACGCGCTGACGCAGTTGCTCGCGGCCGGGGAAACGGTCGTGGCGCGCTGGCGGATCGCGCTCGCCCACGAGCCGGCGACGACCCAGGAGGTGACGGTCACCCTGCACGGGGTGAACGACGCACCTGTGCTGGAGCCCATCGCGGTCGGCGACGTCGTAGTGGAGGATCAGACCTCGGGCACCCCGGCGCGGCTGCGCGCCAGTGGCAGCGTGGGGTTCGCTGAGGTCGACCGCGGCGACCTCGTCAGCGTCGAGATGGTGCTGCTGGGCGCGAGCGCCGCCGAGGGCATCGTCATCGACGCCGCCCTGGCCCAGGCGCTGGCCGGGACGCTGACGCTGGGCGGCGCAGCCACCCCGGCAGCGGCCGGCACGATCACCTGGGCCTTCGCGCTGGACAACGCGCTAACGCAGTCGCTCGGCGACGGCGAGTCGGTCACCGCCACCTGGCAGTTGCGCCTGACCGACGACTCCGGCAGCGCCGACGCCACCGCCACCCAGGCCCTGACCGTGACGATCCAGGGCGCCAACGACGCGCCCGTCGTCGTCAGCGGCGACCTGACGGGCAGCGTCACCGAGGACCAGACCTCGGGCGCGCCGGCGGCCTTGAGCGACAGCGGCGCCCTGACCTGGGCCGAGACCGACCTCAGCGACCGCGTGCTCGTCACGCGCGACCCGGTGGCCGTCAGCGCCTCGGCCGGCGTGGACCTGAACAGCGCGGCCTTCAGCGCGCTGCAGACCGCGCTGGCCAGCGCGCTCACGCTGAGCGGCGCGGGGGTCGCCAGTGCCGCGGCCAGCGGCAGCACGGGCTGGGCCGTCGCGCTCGACAACGCGCTCGTGCAGTTCCTCGGCGCCGGCGAGTCGGTCACCGCCACCTGGCGCCTGCGCCTGACCGACGACTCCGGCCGCCCCGATGCCACGACGACGCGCGACGTGGTCGTCACGATCTTCGGCGCCAACGACACGCCGGTGCTCACCGCCGTGGACGTCTCCGGTACGGTGGGCGAGGACGCCACCAGCGGCACGCCCGCGCGCCTGCGCGACAGCGGCTCGGTGGCCTTCACCGACACCGACGCGGGCGACCTCGTCAGCGCCAGCGTCGCGCTGCAGGGCATCGTGCGCAGCGGCGGGGCGCCTTCCGATGCGGCGCTCGATGCCGCGCTTGCCGGTGCGCTCAGCCTCACGGGCGCGGGCGCCTCCGCAGGCGCTGCCGCCCGCGCCGGTACCCTAGGCTGGGCCTTCGAACTCGAGCCCGCGCTCGCGCAGTCGCTCGCGCCCGGCCAGAACCTCACCGCCACCTGGCGCCTGAGCTTCACCGACGACAGCGGCGCATCCGACGCCACCGCCACGCAGGACGTCAGCATCACGCTGACCGGCGCCAACGACTCCCCCGTGGTCGACAGCGCCGACCTTGCGGGCGAGGTCACCGAGGACATCACGAGCGGCAGCCCCGTCCGCCTGCGCGACGGCGGCACGCTGGACTTCCGCGACGTCGATGCCGGGCAGATTGTCAGCGCCAGTACCGCCTGGCTGGGCAGCAGCGCCGCCGGCGGCGCCAGCGTCACCACCGCGCTGAACGCGGCCCTGGCCGGTGCGCTGACGCTGTCGGGCGCGGGCACCGGGGCCGGCGCGGCGCAAGGCACGCTGAACTGGAACTTCGCCCTCGACAACGCGCTCACGCAAACCCTGGGCGCGGGCGAATCCGTCACCGGCACCTGGCGCCTCACGCTGGCCGACGGCGCGGACGGCTCGGTCAGCCGCGACGTGGCCGTCACCGTGCGCGGCGTCAACGACGCGCCGCTGGCACTCGACGACACCCTCGTGCCGGCCCTGGGCGGCACGGCGGCAGGCGCGCTGATCGCCGGCAGCGACAGCGACGTCGAGGGCGAGCCGATGCGCATCGTGCGCGTGGGCGATGTCGAATTCGTCGATCTGGCGCCGAGCAGCGACCCCGCGCGCCCGGCCGCCGCCGGCTGGCGCGAGCTCGCCCTGCAGCACGGCACCCTGTACCTGCTCGAGGACGGCACCAGCGCCTACACGCACGGCGGGCGCACCTTCCTCGTCGAGCCGCTGGACGCCGCCGGCGTGCTGGAGCAGCGCCTGGCCGATGGCCGCTGGCAGGTGCTCGAAGACTCCGTCGTCATGACGCTGCAGGCCCTGCAGGCCGGCGCGCTGCGCTACACGCCGGGGCCGGGCGAGGTCGGCGCGCCAGAGGTCGTGCCCGCCCGCGTGACCGAGCGGGACTGGCGCGGCGAGCGCGTGAGCTACGTCGTCTCCGACGGCCGGGCCGAATCGACCGCCTGGCTGGACGTGAGCGTGGGCAGCGGCGCGGGCGACTTCGGCGCAGGCCTGCAGCCCGGCGCCGACGCCGACGTCGACGGCATCCCGAGCGCGGTCGAGGCTGCGCTCGCCAGCCGCATCACCGGCGAGGCCCAGGGCCTGCGCGTGCAGACCTACATGCTCGGCCTGGCCTACCTCGGGGCCGCAGGCGCTGGCGAGCCCATGCTGCTGACGCTGAAGGCCGTGCAGCAGGGCGACCTGGACGGCGACGGCACGGCCGACGCGCTGCAGAACGCGGTGGCCACCTTCGCATGGATCGACCACGTGCAGTTCGCGCTCGGCAACAGCGCGCCGGGCGACCTGGCCTCGGGCCAGCCCATCGTCACGCTCGTCGCGCAGGCAGCGCTCACCGGCAGCGGCCCGGCCCACGCCGCGGCGCAGCTCGGCGGCGTGCAGGTGCAGGCCCTGAGCGCGGAGCAGGCCGCCGACTTCGACGCGCGCTTCAACTTCAGCTCGCGCTGGAGCCCGCTGGCCTTCGACGCTGCGCCGTTGGCGGGCAGCGCCGGGGCCGGCGCCATCGACGTGGACCCTGCGCGCGAGGGCGCACAGTGGCGCTTCACGATCGACCTCAGCCGCAGCGGCGAAGCCCCGGCGGGCTACCTGGGCTTCGTCAAGTGGGTCGACCCGTTGACGATCGAGCGCTACCGCGACGCCGGGCTGCAGCTGCTGGACCTGGACGGCCAGGCGATCACGGCGCCCGGCTGGGCGGACTTCAGCCGGCGCGCGTCCGGCGGGGACGGCGCGCTGCTGGTGTCCGACGTCAGCGGGCGCCTGTGGCTGGACATCGTCGTCACCGACAACCGCTTTGGCGACAGCGACACCACCGTGGGCCGCATCACCGACCCCGGCGTGCCGGTCTTCGTCAACGAGCGCGACGACCGCCGGCCGCTCACGCTCAGCCAGCCCGTCGTCAACGAGGGCTCGGCCTGGGCGCAGTTCCAGATCCAGGGCGCCGCGCGGCAGATCGTCACGCTGCGCCTGGAGGCGGGCACCGCCACCGGCGGCGGCGTCGATTTCGGCAGCGGCGACGCGCGCAACCTCATGGTCTCGGCCGATGGCGGCGCCACCTGGACCGCCTACACCGGTGGCGAGGTCCGCCTATCGGACACCGGCACCCTGCTGGTGCGAACCCCGGTGGTCGACGACACCGTCTACGAGGCCAGCGAGACCTTCCGCCTCGTCGCGCGCACGACGGGCGGGCGGGAGGCCACGGGGCTCGCGACGCTGCGCGACGACGGCGTCGGCGCGGTCTTCCCGGACGACGGCAGCGTCGGCCCTGCGGCAGCACCCGACGACGACCGGCCGGTTCATGCGCCACCCGCCGCGGCGGCTGGGCCAGCGGCCGCGCCCGTCGCCACCATGGACGCCATGCGCCTGAGCAGCGCGACGACCGTCGAACCCACACCGCCGGTGGCTCCCTTCGACTCGGCGTTAGTGCTGGGCGGCCCCACGGCGCTGGCGATGCCGGAGCGGCCGGCGCTGGGTGACGTCCTGACCAGCCCCGCAGGCTTCCGCGTCGTCGTCCTCGAATCAGGCCGTCCCGGCCTGTCGCTGTTCCGGCCGGTGGCCGACCAGTTCTTCCCGAGCAACCGCACGGTCAGTTTCACGATCCCGGCGGACACCTTCGCGCACACCATGGCCAATGCGGTGCTGCGCCTGGAGGCGCGCCTGGCCGACGGCCGGGAACTGCCCGGCTGGGTGCGCTTCGACCCCCGTACCGGCACCTTCGTCGTCACCCCGCCCGCGGGCCTGGTGGGCGACCTGGACGTGCGCATCACCGCGCGCGACCAGGACGGCCGGCAGGTGACGGCACAGTTCAAGATCAAGGTCACCTCGGGCGTCATCGTGAACCCGGGCCGCCCGGGTCTGAGCGAGCAACTCGGGACCGCAGGCGAATCTCAGCGTCCCGCGGGGGCACCCGTCCGGCCCGCCGGCGAACCGGCGTCCGAGCGGCCCCAGGCCGGCAAGACCCGGCCCGAGCCGGGAAAGCGGGCCGTTGCCGGTCCCACGCGCGTGGCGGACCGGCCCGGGCCCGCCGAGCGCGGCGAGGTGGCGGGCAAGAAGCGGCCGGTTCGCTGACCCTCTGCCCCCGCGCCGATGGACACGCACGCCGACCCGCTGGTCACCCTGCTCGACCTGTGCCGGCGCGCGCGCGCCGCCCGCAGCGAGGCAGAGCTGGGCTTCCTGCTCGTCAACGACAGCGTCGCGCTCACCCCCTACCGCCAGGCCGCGCTGTGGTGGGCCGCCAGCGGCGTGAAGACCTTGTCGGGCCTGGTGCAGCCCGACCTCAACGCGCCCTACGCGCAGTGGCTCGCGGCGCTGGCGCGTGAGTGCGGCCAGGCGCGGCCGGACCCCGTCGCCTTGACGGCGGGCGACCTGCCGCCCGAGCTGGCCAGCGCCTGGGCCGACTGGTGGCCCGCGCATGCGCTGTGGCTGCCACTGCCGCCTGCGCCCGAGCGCGGGACCGGCGGGTCCGCGTCCGTACCGGCGCCGGCCGCGGGCGGGCTGCTGCTGGCCCGTGACGAGCCCTTCTCGCCGCACGAGCTGGGGCTGTGGCAGGAGTGGGTCGACGCCTGGTGGCACGCGCTGCAGGCGCTGCGCCGGGCGTCACCGCGCCGGCGCTGGTGGCCCTGGGGGCGCGAGACGGCCGGCGCCCTGCCGCGCCGGCGCCTGGGCTGGCGCCACCCCGGCGTGTGGGCGGCCGCCAGCCTGGCCGTCGCCGCCCTGTGGCCGGTGCGCCTGTCGGTGCTGGCGCCGGGCGAGCTCGTGCCGCGCCAGCCCACCGTCGTGCGCGCGCCGATGGACGGCGTCATCGACGTCTTCCATGTGCAGCCCAACCAGCTGGTCCGCAAGGGCGCCCCGCTGTTCGGCTTCGACGAGGCGGTGATCCAGAGCCGCCTCGAGGTGGCGCAGCAGGCCCTGGCCACCGCGACGACCGAGCTGCGCCAGACCACGCAGCAGGCGCTGGGCGACCCGCGCGCGAGGGCCCAGCTCGCGCTGCTGGGAGGGCGCATCGAGGAGCGGCGCGCCGAGGTCACCGCCCTGCGCCGCCAGCTCGAGCGCTCGCGCGTGCTTGCGCCGCAGGATGGGGTGGTGCTGCTGGACGACCCGACGGAATGGATTGGTCGCCCGATCGCGCTGGGCGAACGCGTGCTGCGCATCGCGCGCACCGATGACATCGAGGTCGAGGCCTGGCTGCCGATCGCCGACGCGATCGTCCTGCCGCCCGGCGCGGCCGTGACGCTGTACCTGAACGCCAGCCCGCTCGCGCCGGTGCCGGCGCGGCTGCGCCTGGTGGCGCACGAGGCGGTGCAGCGACCGGACGGCAGCCATGCCTACCGGGTGCGCGCCGCCCTGGACGGCGCCACGGCCCACCGCGTGGGCCTGAAGGGCACGGCCAAGCTCGAGGGCGAGCGCGTGCCAGCGATTTACTGGGCGATGCGCCGGCCGCTGGCCACGCTGCGCGCCTGGCTGGGTGTCTGAGGGCGACCCCATGCACCGGTCGGCGCGCTGCGCTCGAAGACAAACTGTCCAGGCGGCGCCTGCCGCGGCCGTCCGTCGCCTGTCGCACAGGCCTGTCCCGAGCCCTGCGGCATGAAGACCGCCACGCTGCCCGCCCTGCGTGAGGAGCTCGACCTGCTCCCCGGGCCGAAGCTGCCCGACGGCCAGCCGAGCTGGACGCTGCACGACCCGGCGCGCAACCACTTCTTCCGCATCGACTGGCCCACCTTCGAGGTGCTGCGCCGCTGGCACCTGGGGCAGGCGCAGGCCATCGCCGACGCGGTGACGCAGGCGACCGCGCTGGAGCTCGAGGCCGAGGACGTGCGCGCGGTGGCGGATTTCCTCGTCCAGCACCAGCTGCTGCAGGCCGCCGGCTCGGGCCAGGCCGCGCAGCTGGCCGAGCGCCTAGCGCGGCTGCAGGGCACGCCATGGAAGTGGCTGCTGCACCACTACCTGTTCTTCCGCGTGCCGCTGGTGCGACCCGACGCCTGGCTCGGGCGCTGGCAAGGTGTGGCCGGCTGGTTCGCCACGCCGGCCTTCGCCGCGGCCACGCTGCTGGCGCTGGGCTTCGGGCTGCTGCAGGTGGCGCGGCAGTGGGACGGCTTCGTTGCGCAGCTGGTGGACACCTTCAGCCTCGAGGGGCTGGCCGCCTACGCGCTGGCCCTGGTGAGCGTGAAGGTGCTGCACGAGCTGGGCCACGCCTTCACGGCCAAGCGCCTGGGCTGCCGCGTGCCGACCATGGGGGTGGCCTTCCTCGTGCTGTGGCCCATGGCCTACACCGACACCAACGAGAGCTGGCGCCTGACCGACGCGCGCCAGCGCCTGCGCGTGGCCAGTGCCGGGATCGTGACCGAGCTCGCGCTGGCCGCCTGGGCCACCGCGGCATGGGCGCTGCTGCCGGACGGGCCGGCGCGCTCGGCCGCCTTCGTGCTGGCCACGACGAGCTGGGTGGCCACGCTCGCGATCAACGCCAGCCCCTTCATGCGCTTCGACGGCTACTTCATCCTGTCGGACCTGCTGGACATGCCCAACCTGCACGAGCGCTGCTTCGCGCTCGGGCGCTGGCGGCTGCGCGAGTGGCTGTTCTCGCTCGGCGAGGAGCCGCCCGAGCTCGTGCCGCCGCGGCAGGCGCGCTGGATGGTGGCCTTCGCCTACGCCACCTGGGCCTACCGGCTGGTGCTGTTCATCGGCATCGCGCTGCTGGTCTACCACCTGTTCTTCAAGCTGCTGGGCGTCTTCCTGTTCGTCGTGGAGATCGCCTGGTTCATCTGGCGCCCGGTGCGCAGCGAGCTGCAGGCCTGGGGCCAGCGCCGGCGCCGCATCGCGCAGCGCGGCCGCACCTGGGTCAGCCTGCTGGTGGCCATGGCGCTGGTCGGCCTGCTGTTCATGCCCTGGCCGGGACGCGTGGGCGCCAGCGCGCTGCTGCGCCCGGCCGAGGCCTGGCCGGTGCATGCGCCCGCGGGCGCCCGGCTGGATGCGCTGGCCTTCGGCGAGGGGCAGCGCGTGCCCAAGGGCGCCGTGATCGCGCGCCTGCACGTGCCGGACCTGGACACCCGGCGCCAGACGCTGAGCGCGCGGGCGCAGCAGCTGCGCCAGCAGACGGCGACCTCCGGCTTCGACGCCCAGGGACGCGCGCGCCTGCTCGTGACGCGCGAGACCCTGGCCACCGTCCAGGCCGAGCTGGCCAGCGTGGACACCGAGCTGTCGAGCTACGCCCCGCGCGCGCCCTTCGACGGCCGGCTGCGCGACCTGTCCCCCGACCTGCGCCCGGGCCAGTGGCTGGCACCACGCGAACGCATCGCGGTGCTGGTGCGCGAGGGCACGCCCTGGGTGGTGGAGACCTGGCTGGACGAGGACGCGGTGCGCCGCGTCGCCGCGGGCAACGAAGCGAGCTTCGTCACCGACAGCGGCGCCGGCCCGCTGCTGCGGCTGCGCGTGCGCGACATCGACCGGGACGCGACCCGCGCCCTGCCCCAGCCCGAGCTGGCAGCCCCTGCGGGCGGGCACATCCCGGTGCGCGAGAAGGGCGGCCAGCTCGTGCCCGAGCGCGCGGTCTACCGCGTGGTGCTCGAGCTCGCCACGCCCGGCGGCGCCGCACCCGCGCCGCTGTCGGACCGCACCTGGCGCGGCACCGTCATCATCCACGCGCAGGCGGAGGCGCCAGCGTGGCGCTACCTGCGGCAGGCGGCCGCGGTGATCGTGCGCGAGCTGGGGTTCTGACGGCTCGTCACCTCGCGGGGGCGGCACGGCGACAATCCAGCCCGTGATGAACGCTGCCAGCCTGGCCAACCTGCCCGCCCTTGAACACGCCCTGGCGCAGCGCGGCGCCCGTGCCGTGCACGCGGCGCAGCTGCTGCGCGCTTGGGCGCAGTGCGGGCCGACGGCCCCGCGCGGGCAGGACCCCGCGCGCTTCCTGCCGCGCGCGCTGCATGCCAACTGGCCGGCGATCGCAGCGGCGCTGGACGCGCTGGCGATGCTGCAGTCGCGCCACCCGGGCGAGGACGGCTCCGAGCGCCTGCTCGTGCGCCTGGCCGACGGGCAGACGGTGGAGACGGTGCTGCTGCCGCGCGGCGGGCTGTGCGTGTCCACGCAGGCCGGCTGCGCCGTGGGCTGCGTCTTCTGCATGACCGGCCGCGACGGCCTGCTGCGCCAGCTCGGCAGCGCGGAGATCGTGGCCCAGGTGGTGCTGGCCAGGCGCCTGCGCGCAGTCGGCAAGGTCGTGTTCATGGGCATGGGCGAGCCGGCGCACAACCTCGACGCGGTGCTGGAGGCGATCGACTTCCTCGGCACGCATGGCGGCATCGGCCACAAGTCGCTCGTGTTCTCCACCGTCGGCGACGCCCGCGCCTTCGAGCGCCTGCCGTTGGGCCGGGTGAAGCCGGCGCTGGCGCTGTCGCTGCACACGACCCGGTCCGAACTGCGCGCGCAACTGCTGCCGCGCGCGCCGCGCATGGAGCCGGCCGCGCTGGTGCAGGCCGCCTGCGACTACGCCGAATCCACCGGTCATCCGCTGCAACTGCAGTGGACGCTGCTGGACGGCGTCAACGACGGCGAGGACGAGGCCGCCACCCTGGCCGCCTGGCTGCGAGGCCGGCACGCGATGGTCAACCTCATTCCCTGGAACCGCATCGACGGCCTGCCCTGGCGGCGGCCCGAGCTCGAGCGCACCCTGGCGATGGCGCGCGCGCTCAAGCGCGGCGGCGTGCTGACGCGGCTGCGCTGGTCCGCCGGGCAGGACGTGGACGGCGGCTGCGGGCAGCTGCGGGCGCGGGCGCTCGGTGCGGCGCCCGGCGGGGAGGCGGATCCGCACCCACCGGCGGGCCTGCCTGCCGCCGCGCGCGCCCCGGGCCGGCCCGTGCGCATCCCCGTCGTCACCCCCGCCTGAGAGGCCGAGACCCCACCGTGGCCCTGAAATCCACCGTCTACAAGGCCCACCTGCAGATCGCCGACATGGACCGGCAGCTCTACGCCGACCATGCGCTGACGCTGGCGCTGCACCCGTCGGAAACCGAGGAACGCCTGCTCGTGCGCCTGCTCGCCTTCGCGCTGCAGGTGCCGGCCGACGACCAGCGCGGCGCGCTGCAGTTCGCGCGCGGCCTGTCCGACACCGACGAGCCCGACCTGTGGCAGCACGACCTGTCGGGCCAGCTCGTGCACTGGCTCGAGGTCGGCCAGCCCGACGAGCGCCGGCTGGCGCGCGCCTGCGGCCGCGCCGAGCGCGTCACCCTCTACGCCTACGGCACCGGCGTGCCGGTGTGGTGGGCGGGCCTGGCGGGCAAGGTCGCGCGGCTGCGCAACCTGGCGGTCTGGCAGCTGCCCGCGGCCCAGGCGCGCGCCCTGTCCGCGCTGGCCGCGCGCTCGATGCAGTGGCAGGTGACCGTGCAGGACGGCCAGGTCTGGGTGGCCGACGCGCAGCAGTCGGTCGAGCTCGACCCCGTGGCGCTGAAGGAGCCAGCGCCTTGAACACCCGCCTGCCGGAGGCCCGATGACCCCCACCGACACTGCCCCGGCCCGCCCCGGGATCGAGATCGTCCACGACACCGAGGGACAGCGCTTCGTCGCCTTCGTCGACGGGCGCGAGTGCGAGTGCGCCTACCGCCTCGCCGACGGCGTGGCGCGTCTTGTCCACACCGAGGTTCCGCGCGCCCTCGAGGGCCGCGGCATCGCCGCAGCCCTCGTTCGCCACGCCATGGACTGGGCCCGCGCCGAGGGCCTGAAGGTGCGCCCGGTGTGCGGCTACGTGGCGAGCTACATGCGCCGCCACCCGCAGACGCAGGATCTGCTGGCGGGCTGACCAGCGCCCGCCGCGCCTACAGCACCAACGGCTCGGGCTCCAGCCGGATGCCGAAGCGGCCGTAGACGCTTTCCTGGATGGCGCGCGCGAGCGTGACGACCTCGCCGCCGCTGGCGCCGCCGCGGTTGACGAGCACCAGCGCCTGGCGCTCGTGCACGCCGGCGCCGCCCACCGTCTTGCCCTTCCAGCCGCAGGCGTCGATGAGCCAGCCGGCGGCGAGCTTGACGCTGCCGTCGGGCAGCGGGTAGTGCACGACCTCGGGATCACGGCCGATGATGTCGCGGCACTGCTCGGCGCTGACCACCGGGTTCTTGAAGAAGCTGCCGGCATTTCCCAGCACGGCCGGGTCCGGCAGCTTGGCGCGGCGGATGGCGCAGACCCAGTCGAACAGGGTGCGGGGGTCGGGGCGCGTGATGCCGGTCTCGGCCACCTTGCGCTCCAGGTCGAGGTAGCCGAGCACCGGCTGCCAGGGCCGCGGCAGGCGCAGGCGCACGCGCGTGATCAGGCTCTTGCCCGCCAGGTGCCGCTTGAAGACGCTGTCGCGGTAGCCGAAGCGGCAGGCCGCGGCGTCGAGCACGACGCTGCGGCCCGTGACCAGGTCCACCGCCTCGAGCGACTCGAAGCGGTCCTTCAGCTCCACCCCGTAGGCGCCGATGTTCTGCACCGGCGCCGCGCCGACGGTGCCCGGGATCAGCGCCAGGTTCTCGAGCCCGGGCCAGCCCTGGGCCAGCGTCCACTGCACCAGCTCGTGCCAGTTCTCGCCCGCGCCGGCCTCCACGATCCAGGCGTCGTCGGTGGCCTCGACCAGGCGCCGGCCCATGATCTCGACCTTGACGACGAGCGGCTCGATGTCGCGCGTGAAGACGATGTTGCTGCCGCCGCCGAGGATGAACTTGCGCGCCCGGCCCCAGGCCGGGTCGTCGACGAGGCGGCGCACGTCGGCGGCCGAGCGCACGCGCACGAGGTGCTGCGCCACGGCGGGCAGGCCGAAGGTGTTGAGCTCGCGCAGGCCGACGCGGTGCTCCACCGGCAAGGCGGTGCCGGGGGGCGGGGCGTCGTGGGGAAGCGGCGGTGCGCGCATGGCAGAATTTTCGGCTGTTGCGGCGGCCTCCCCCGGCCCCTCATCGTCGTTTGTGCGCAACGCCTTCTGCGCACCACCTGGACCGCCACTGCCATGCCGAGCTTCGACGTCGTCCTCGAACCGAATCTGGTGGAACTGAAGAACGCCGTCGACCAGGCGGGCAAGGAGATTGGCACGCGCTTCGACTTCAAGGGCTCGAGCGCGCGCGTCGAGCTCACCGAGAAGGGCGCCACGCGCGAGCTGATGCTGTACGGCGACACTGATTTCCAGGTCGGGCAGGTGCGTGACGTGCTGCTGGCCAAGCTGACGAAGCGCGGGGTCGACATCCGCTTCCTGGACCTCTCGGCGCGCATCGAGAAGATCGGCGGCGACAAGGTGCGACAGCCGGTGGCCGTGCGCAACGGGATCGCGAGCGAGGACGCGAAGAAGATCCAGGCCCAGGTCAAGCAGAGCAAGCTGAAGGTGCAGGCCCAGATCCAGGGCGACGTGGTGCGTGTCAGCGGCGCCAAGCGCGACGACCTGCAGGCCGCGATCGGGCACCTGAAGACCACCGTCACCGACCTGCCGCTGTCGTTCACGAACTTCCGCGAATGAGCGCCTTCGCGCGCCGCCCCTGGGAGCGGCGCCACGCGCTGCGTCTGGCGCTGGCCACCCTGCTGTGGCCGAACGCCCACGCAGCCGGAACTGCTGCGGCGCGGCTCGTGCTGCGCGCCGATGCCGGCGGCTTGTTCCACGCCCGCGGCCTGGTCAACGGGCACGCGGTGGACTTCCTGCTCGACACCGGCGCGAGTGCCGTCACGCTCGGCCAGGCCCAGGCCGAGGCGCTGGGCCTGGCCTGGCGCGACGCGCCACGGGCGCTGGCGCATACCGCGCTCGGCAGCGTCGAGGCGCGCCTGCTCGAGCTCGACGAGGTGCAGCTCGGCCCGCTGCGGGCGCAGCGGGTGGGCGCTGCGGTGCTGCCTGCGGCCTTGCCGCAGGTGCTGCTGGGCAACACCTTCCTCGGGCGCTTCGACTGGCGGCGCGAAGGGGCCTTGCTGACGCTGCGCGCGCGTCGCTGACATCCCGTCCGGCCCAGCGCCCGGGCGCCGCGAGCCGCAACACCCCCGGGCCTGACCCCGCCGGTGCGCGGTGCCCGCGCCCGGTGCGAACGGTCGTGCTAAAAACCTGCCCTGCGCCGCAGGCCTCGCACCAATGCAGGGCGGCGCGCGCCCAGGGAGGAGGCAAAGCCACGATGGACCTGAACTTCACCGCCGAGGAAATCGAGTTCCGCGCCCACGTCCGGCAATGGGTGGCGGCCCACCTGCCGGCCGACATCAGCCACAAGGTGCACCAGGCGCTGCACCTGACGCGCGAGGACCACCAGCGCTGGGCGCGCATCCTCGGCCGCCAGGGCTGGCTGGGCTGGGGCTGGCCCAAGGAGTTCGGCGGCCCGGGCTGGAACGCGGTGCAGCGCCACCTGTTCGAGGAGGAGTGCGCGCTCGCGGGCGCGCCGCGCGTCGTGCCCTTCGGCCCGGTGATGGTGGCGCCGGTCATCATGGCCTTCGGCAGCCGCGAGCAGCAGCAGCGCTTCCTGCCGGGCATCGCCAGCGGCGAGGTCTGGTGGAGCCAGGGCTACAGCGAGCCGGGCTCGGGCTCGGACCTGGCCTCGCTGAAGACGCGCGCCGACCGCAAGGGCGACGTCTACGTCGTCAACGGCCAGAAGACCTGGACCACGCTCGGCCAGTACGGCGAGTGGATCTTCTGCCTGGTGCGCACCAGCCACGAGGGCAAGCCGCAGACGGGCATCAGCTTCCTGCTGATTGACATGAAGAGCCCGGGGATCACGGTGCGGCCCATCATCACGCTGGACGGGGCGCACGAGGTCAACGAAGTCTGGTTCGACAACGTCGAGGTGCCGGCGGAGAACCTGGTGGGCCAGGAGAACCAGGGCTGGACCTACGCCAAGTACCTGCTGTCGCACGAGCGCACCAATATCGCCGACGTCAACCGCGCCAAGCGCGAGCTCGAGCGCCTGAAGCGCGTCGCGCGCGTCGAGGGGCTGTGGGACGACGCCCGCTTCCGTGACCAGATCGCGCTGCTGGAGGTGGACGTCGTGGCGCTGGAGATGATGGTGCTGCGCGTGCTCTCGGCCGAGAAGAGCGGCCGCCAGAGCCTGGACGTGGCGGGCCTGCTGAAGATCCGCGGCAGCGAGATCCAGCAGCGCTACACCGAGCTGATGATGCTGGCCGCCGGCCCCTACGCCGTGCCCTTCGTGCGCGAGGCGATGGAGGCCGGCTGGCAGGGCGACCAGGCCCTTGGCGGGCCCTGGCCCGGCGGCGCCGCGCACTGCGCCCCGCTGGCAGCGACTTACTTCAACTACCGCAAGACGACGATCTACGGCGGCTCCAACGAGGTCCAGCGCAACATCGTCGCGCAGACCGTCCTCGGCTGACCGCCCCCGGAGGAGCCTGCGATGGATTTCGACTTCACAGAAGAGCAGAACGCGCTGCGCGACGCCGTGGCGCGCTGGGTCGGCCGCGACTTCCCCTTCGAGCGCCGGCACGCGCTGGCGCGCGCCGGCGGCGCGAGCCGCGCCGTGCACGAGGAGCTTGCAGCGCTCGGCCTCACGGGCCTGGCCGTGCCCGAGGCGCACGGTGGGCTGGGCTACGGGCCCGTGGAGGCCATGGTCGTGATGGAGGAACTGGGCCGCGGGCTCGTGCACGCGCCCTACGCCAGCGCCGCGCTCGTCGCCCCGGCCCTGCTGGCGGCCGCGCCCGAGGCGCTGCAGGCGCAGTGGCTGCCGCGCATCGCCGGCGGCGAGGCGCTGGTGGTGCTGGCGCACCAGGAGCGCGCGGCGCGCTACCGGCTGCAGCACGTCACCACCCGCGCCGTCGCCACGGGCGACGGCTGGGCGCTGACGGGGCGCAAGAGCGTGGTGCCGGCAGGCGACGAAGCCGACGCCTGGATCGTGCCGGCACGCTGGCGCGGGGCCGACGACGACGAGGCCGGCATCGGCCTTTTCCTGGTCGAGCGCGGCGCCGCCGGCGCCACGGTCGGCGCCCATACGACGCAAGACGGCGCGCGCGCGGCGGAGCTGCAGTTCGACGCCACGCCGGCACGGCTGATCGCCGAGGAGGGTTTCGAGCGCCTGGAGCTGGCCGCCGATGTCGCGACCGCCGCCGCCTGTGCCGAAGCCACCGGGCTGATGGAGCGCCTGCTCGGCATCACGGCCGACTACCTGAACACGCGCAGGCAGTTCGGCGTGCCGATCGCGAGCTTCCAGGCGCTGCGCCACCGCCTCGCCGACGTGAAGATGGCGCTCGAGCTCGCGCGCTCGATGAGCTACTACGCCACGCTGCGCCTGGGCAGCGCGCGCGCCGTGCGCCGTCGCGCCGTCTCCCAGGCCCGCGTGCAGCTCGGCCGCAGCATGCGCCAGGTGGGGCAGGAGTGCATCCAGCTCCACGGCGGCATCGGCGTCACCGACGAGTACGTGGCGAGCCACTACTTCAAGCGCCTGACCGTGCTCGAACTGCAGTTCGGCGACACGCTGCACCACCTGGGCGAGGTCAGCGCGCGCATGCAGGAGACGGCCGGGGTCTTTGCTTGAACGCCCTCCCGCCGGCCTCCGAGGCGGGCAGCATTGAGCTGCGCGTCCGCGAGGCCTTGGCGGAGAAGCTCTTCGCCTCGACGCCGCCTTCGGTGCTGGGCGGGGTCTTTTTCGCTGCCGTCGTCGCCACGCTCGTCGCCGGCGAGGTCCCCCCGGGGTCGGCCTGGGGCTGGTTCGGTCTGAAGGCCGTTATCGCCGCGGTGCGCATCGTCCACGTGCGGCGCTTCCTGGCCTCGGCTTGGCAATCCGGGGCGGTTGAAATCAGGCTGCACACCTACTCCTTCTGGATCGCCCTGGACGCTCTGACCTGGGCCGCGATGCTGCCGTTGTTCGGGACCGGAGCAGGCGCTGCACCCCTCACGCTGCTGACCTGCGGCCTGATCGGCATTGCTTCGCTTGCGGTCTTCACCACAGTCTCGCACTGGCCAGTCGCCGTGCTCTTCAGCAGCATGTGCCTGGGCACGGTGGGCACCTGGTATGCCTTGCGCGGTGCGCCGGGTGACTGGGGCGTGACCGCAGGCTGGGCAATCTACCTCGTACTGCTGATCATTGAGTCGCGCCGCGGCTACGAGCACCTGGCCGAGATGCTGCGCCTGCGGTTCGAAAACGCCGCGCTGGCCGAGGATCGGGCTGCAGCGCTGGCCTCTGCGCAGTCGTCCGACGCGGCCAAGAGCCGCTTCCTGGCCATGGTCAGCCACGAGATGCGCACGCCCCTGAACGGCATCATGGGCATGGCCCAGGTGCTGCGCGCCGAGATCGTCGAGCCGGCGCGCGCGCGCTCGCTCGAACTGCTGGAGAACTCGGCGCGGCTCTTGGCCCGCATCATCGGCGACCTGCTCGACCTGGCGCGCATGGAGGCGGGCGCCATCGACGTGCAGCGCGAGCGCATCAACCTGCGGCAGACCATCGACCAGGTGGTGGCGCTGCTGCAGCCGCTGGCGCAGCAGCGCGGCCTTGCCCTCCAGGCGCACTGGCCCGGGGATGCACCGGAGCTCGTGCTCGGCGACGGCACGCGAGTGGGCCAGGTGCTGCACAACCTGGTGGGCAACGCACTGAAGTTCACGGAAACAGGCCGGATCGACGTGCGCGCGGCGTACGTCGCCCCCGGGTCCTGGCGCATCGACGTCGTCGATACGGGCCCGGGCATCACGGCCGCGGACCAGCGGCGCATCTTCGAGGCCTTCGAGCGCGTGGGCGATGTCGGCCTCGTGCAGGGCACCGGCCTGGGCCTGCCGATCGCGCGCCGGCTGGCCCGGGCCATGGGGGGCGATGTGAGCTGCGATTCCGAGCCCGGCCGCGGCAGCACGTTCACTTTCACCTTTGCCGCGCCGGCGGCCGAAGCGGCAACCGCAGAAAGCGCAGCCATGCCCCCTCCACCGCCAGACTCCCCGCTCACCGGTGACGGTGCCTTCAGCCCAATCGGCATGGCGGGCGAAGATGGCGACGCGCCGGCCAGCGTGGTGCTCGTGGTCGACGACAACGAGGTCAACACCCTGGTGGCGGCCGCCCTGCTCGAGCAACTCGGCTGGCGCCACGAGGCGGTGGGCGACGGTCAGCAGGCGCTGGCAGCCATGGCGGTCACGCGCTACGCGGCGGTGCTGATGGACTGCCACATGCCGGTGCTCGACGGCTGGGAGGCCACGCGGCGCTGGCGCCGCGCGGAGCGCGACGGGCGCCTGCCCATCATCGGCATCACCGCCAACGCCACCGCCGAGGATCGCCAGTCCTGCCTGGACGCCGGGATGGACGACCACCTGCCCAAGCCCTTCGACATGGACGACCTCGGGCTGACCCTGCAGCGCCTGGTCGGGCCGGCACCGCGATGAGCCGCGCGTCCACCCCGGCCGGCGCAGGCGCCGGCTCGCTGCACGACATGGGCGGCCTGCGCGTGGGCCACCACACCGACCCGCGGCGCCCGACGGGCTGCACCGTCGTCCTGTGCGAGCAGGGGGCGGTCTGCGGCGTGGACGTGCGCGGCGGCGCACCGGGCACGCGCGAGACTGACCTGCTGCGCCCGGAGAACACGGTGGACCGCGTGCACGCCGTGCTGCTGACCGGCGGCAGCGCCTTCGGACTGGACGCCGCCGGCGGCGTGATGCGCTGGCTAGAGGAGCATGGCCATGGCCTGAGCGTCGGGCCGGCGCGGGTGCCCATCGTGCCCGCGGCGGTGCTGTTCGACCTGTGGGTGGGCGACGCCACCATTCGGCCCGACGCCGCCGCGGGCTACGCGGCCTGCGTCGCGGCCAGCCAGGCGGCCCCGGACTTGGCGCCGGCCGAGGGCAGCGTGGGCGCAGGCGCCGGCGCCGTGGTGGGCAAGATGCTCGGGCTGGCGCGGGCCATGAAGGGCGGCGTCGGCAACGCCGCGCTGAGCGCCGGCGGCGTGACGGTGGCAGCGCTGGTGGCGGTCAACGCGGTGGGCGACGTCGTGGCCGAGGACGGCTCGGTACTCGCCGGCGCGCGCAGCGCGGACGGACGCGCGTGCACCGGCGCGAAGGCAGCCCTGCTGGCCGGCGAGCGCCCCATCGGCCCCACGCCCGGCAGCGCGACGACGATCGGCGTCGTCGCCACCGACGCCGTGCTCGGCAAGGCGCAGGCGGCCAAGCTCGCCAGCCTGGCCCACCACGGCCTGTCGCGCGCCATCGACCCGGTGACGGCGCACGACGGCGACACGCTGTTCGCGCTGGCCACCGGCCGCAGCGGTGTGGCTGGGGACCTCACGGTGCTGGGTGTGCTGGCCGCCGAGGCGGTGGCGCTGGCGATCCGACGCGCAGTGCGCGCGGCGCAAGGCCTGCCGCAGTTCGGACTGCCGGCGCTGCGCGACCTCGACTGAGCGCCTGAAAGGCTTTCCCCATGCCCCGCCTCGTCCTTCGCGACCCTGCAGCAGCCTTGCCTGCCACTGCGCCCGAACGCCCCCGGGACACGCCCGCTGCATCGTCCGCCGCGCCCGTGGACGCCTCAGGTACGCGCCACCGCCGGCCTGCCGCCACCACCCGTGTGCCGGGCACGCTGGATCTGGCCGGGGTGCTGTTCACCCAGGGCTTCGGCACGCGGCGCGAGTGCGCGGCTCGCGTGCGCGCCGGCACGGTGTGCATCGCCGGCCGCGCCTGCACCGACCCTGACGAGCCCGTGGCCACCGCGGGCCTGGTCTTCAACGTCGACGGCCGCGACTGGCCCCATCACGAGCGCGCGCTGCTGATGTTGCACAAGCCGGCCGGGTACGAGTGCTCCATCCGGCCGCGCCACCACCCGGGCGTGCTCGCCCTGCTGCCGCCGCCACTGCGCCAGCGCGGCGTGCAGCCCGTGGGGCGGCTGGATGCCGATACCACCGGCCTGCTGCTGCTGACCGATGACGGCACGCTGCTGCACCGGCTCACCTCACCGCGGCACCACGTGCCCAAGGTCTACGAAGTGGGCACCCGGCACCCGGTGACGCCCGCCCAGCTCCAGTCTCTGCGCGACGGCGTGGTGCTGGACGACGACCCGCGCCCGGCGCGCGCCGCCGCGACCGAGGCCACCGGCGAACGCGCGCTGCGCCTGACCCTCACCGAGGGTCGCTACCACCAGGTCAAGCGCATGCTGGCGGCGGTGGGCAACCGGGTGGAGACGCTGCACCGCAGCGCCGTGGGCGCCCTGCGCCTGCCCGCGGACCTGGCGCCCGGGCAGTGGCGCTGGGTCGCGCCCGGGGAGCTGGCGCCACCAGCCTCGCCATAATCCCGGCGATGCAGGTGTTCCGAGGGCTTCCGCCGGCCGAAGACCGGCCCGCGTGCGCGCTGACGATCGGCAACTTCGACGGCGTGCACCGCGGCCACCAGGCCATGCTCGCGATGCTGGCGCACGAGGCGCGCCAGCGCGGCCTGCCGTGCTGCGTGCTGACCTTCGAGCCGCATCCGCGCGACTTCTTCGCCCGCCGCTCGGGCCGGCCCGAGCTGGCGCCGGCGCGCATCTCGACGCTGCGCGACACCGTGCAGGCGCTGCGCGGCTGCGGCGTCGACCGCCTGGTGGTGTTGCGCTTCGACGAGCGCCTGGCCGCGCTGCCGGCGCAGACCTTCGTCGACCGCATCATCGTGCAGGGTCTGCAGGCGCGCCTGGTGCGCGTGGGCGACGACTTCCGTTTCGGCGTGCGCCGCAGCGGCGACTACGCGCTGCTGGACGCGATGGGCGCGCAGCGCGGCTTCGACGTCGCGCGCATGATGAGCTACGAGGTGCACGGCCTGCGGGTCTCGAGCTCTGCCGTGCGCGAGGCCCTGGCCCAGGGCGACCTGGGCCGCGCGGCGCAGTTGCTCGGTCGGCCCTACGCCATCAGCGGGCGCGCCGTGCACGGGCGCAAGCTCGGGCGCGAGCTGGGCTTTCGCACGCTGAACCTGCGCTTCCCGCACGCCCAGCCGGCGGCCATGGGGATCTTCGTCGTCCAGGTGCACGGCCTGAGCCCCGGGCCACTGCCGGGCGTGGCGAGCCTGGGCGTGCGCCCCACGGTCGAGGACGCCGGGCGCGTGCTGCTCGAGGTGCATTGCCTGGACTGGCCGGCGGCGCTGGGCAGCGAGGGCGGCTACGGCCGCTGCCTGCAGGTGGACCTGCTGTACAAGCTGCACGACGAGCTGCGCTACGAGTCGCTCGAGGCGCTGCGCGCCGGGATCGCGCGTGACGTCGACGACGCGCGCGCCTGGTTCGCGCAGCGGGGGCCGACACCCCGCACCGATAAAATCGACTGATGCAAGGCCCGACCCTCTCGATGGCGACGCGCTGCCGCAGCGCGCGCGACCGAATTCGCCGCCCGGTCTGACCCCCCGGGCCGTGTGCCGGCGCAGCCGCGCCACCACGGTACCGGCCCTGCACGGCCTGCCGTGCGCCCTGCGATTCCCTAGCGATGCCCGGCCCTGGCCGGTCCGCCCCGAGGCCATGAACCCCAACACGTCAGCCCCCGCAGCCGCCGCCGGCACCGACTACCGCGCGACGCTGAACCTGCCCGACACCCCCTTCCCGATGCGTGGCGACCTGCCCCGGCGCGAGCCCGGCTGGGTGCAGGCTTGGCAGGCGGCGGGCACCTACCAGCGCCTGCGCGACGCCCGGCGCGGCGCGCCGCTGTTCGTGCTGCACGACGGCCCGCCCTACGCCAACGGCAAGCTGCACATCGGCCACGCGCTGAACAAGGTGCTCAAGGACATGATCGTCAAGTCGCGCCAGCTGGCCGGCTATGACGCGCGCTACGTGCCGGGCTGGGACTGCCACGGCCTGCCGATCGAGAACGCGATCGAGAAGCTGCACGGCCGCGGCCTGCCGCGCGACCAGGTGCAGGCGAAGAGCCGCGCCTTCGCCACCGAGCAGATCGCGCAGCAACGCGAGGACTTCCGCCGCCTGGGCGTGCTCGGCGACTGGGAGCGCCCCTACCGCACGATGGACTTCGGCAACGAGGCCGGCGAGATCCGGGTGCTGAAGCGCCTGATGGAGCGCGGCTTCGTCTACCGCGGCAGCAAGCCGGTGTACTGGTGCTTCGACTGCGGCTCCTCGCTGGCGGAGTTCGAGATCGAGTACGCCGACCGCACTTCGCCGACGGTGGACGTGGCCTTCCTCGCCGCCGAGCCCGCTCGCCTGGCGGCCGCCTTCGGCCTGCCGGCGCTCGCCAAGGACGCCTATGCCGTCATCTGGACGACCACGCCCTGGACGCTGCCGTCCAACCAGGCGCTGAACCTGAACCCGGCCCTCGAGTACGCCCTCGTCGACACCGAGCGCGGCCTGCTGGTGCTGGCCTCGGACCTGGTCGAGCGCTGCCTCGGCCGCTACGGCCTGCAGGGCACGGTACTCGCCACCACGCTGGGCGAGCAGCTCGGCGGTTTGCACTTCCACCACCCGCTGAGCGCCGTGCACGAGGGCTACCGCCGCACCGCGCCGGTCTACCTGGCCGACTACGCCACCGCCGAGGACGGCACCGGCATCGTGCACTCGGCGCCGGCCTATGGCGTGGAGGACTTCAACTCCTGCGTCGCGCACGGCATGCGCCATGACCAGATCCTCAACCCGGTGCAGGGCCACGGGCGCTACGAGGACGCGCTGCCGCTGTTCGGCGGGCAGGACATCTGGAAGGCCAACCCGCAGATCGTCGAGGCGCTGCGCGCCGCCGACCGCCTGCTGGCGAGCGAGAAGCTGCAGCACAGCTACCCGCACTGCTGGCGTCACAAGAGCGCGGTGATCTACCGCGCCGCGGCGCAGTGGTTCGTGCGCATGGACGAGGGCGAGGGCGTCTGCACGGTGGACAAGGCGCCGCAGACGCTGCGCCGCACCGCGCTCGAGGCGATCGACGCCACCGCCTTCTACCCGGAGAACGGGCGTGCTCGGCTGCGCGACATGATCGCCAACCGGCCCGACTGGTGCATCAGCCGCCAGCGCAACTGGGGCGTGCCGCTGCCCTTCTTCCTGCACAAGGTGACGGGCGAGCTGCACCCCGATACGCTGGCGCTGATGGAGCGCGCGGCCGCGCTGGTGGAGCGCGGCGGCATCGAGGCCTGGAGCCAGCTCGACCCCGCCGACTGGCTGGGCGCCGACGCCGCGAACTGGAGCAAGAGCCACGACATCCTGGACGTCTGGTTCGACTCGGGCTCGACCTTCTCGCACGTGCTGCGCGGCAGCCACCCCGACGGCCGCCAAGAGACCGGCCCCGAGGCCGACCTCTACCTCGAGGGCCACGACCAGCACCGCGGCTGGTTCCACTCCTCGCTGCTGATCGCCTGCGCCCTCGAGGGCCGGGCGCCCTACCGCGGGCTGCTCACGCACGGCTTCGCCACCGACGGCCATGGCCGCAAGATGAGCAAGTCGCTGGGCAACGTGGTCGAGCCGCAGAGCGTGAGCGACAAGCTCGGGGCCGAGATCGTGCGCCTGTGGTGCGCGGCCACGGACTACTCGGGCGACCTCAACATCGACGACAAGATCCTCGCGCGCGTGGTCGATGCCTACCGCCGTATCCGCAACACGCTGCGCTTCCTGCTCGCCAACACCGCGGACTTCGACGCCGAGGCGCACGCCGTGCCGGCAGACGCGATGCTCGAGATCGACCGCTGGGCGCTGGCGCGCGCGGCGCAGGTGCAGGACGAGGTCCGCGCCCACTTCGACGTCTACGAGTTCCACCCGGTGGTGGCGCGGCTGCAGGTCTTCTGCTCGGAGGACCTCGGCGCCTTCTACCTGGACGTGCTGAAGGACCGGCTCTACACCACCGCCGCCGGCTCGCCCGCGCGGCGCAGCGCGCAGACGGCGCTGTGGCACCTCACGCACGCGATGCTGCGCTGGATGGCGCCCTTCCTGAGCTTCACCGCGGAGGAGGCCTGGGCCGTGTTCGCCGCCGGCAAGACCTCGGGCACGATCTTCACCGAGACCTTCTGGGACTTCGGCGGCATCGCGGCGCAGGGCCTGCAGGCGCGCGCCGCCGGCCTGTCGGCGGGCGAGGAGGCGCTGCTCGCGCGCTGGGAGCGCATCCGCGAGATCCGCGATGCGGTCAACAAGGAGATCGAGGCCGTGCGCACGGCCGGCGGGGTGGGCTCGTCGCTGCAGGCCGAGGTGACGGTGCGCGCCGGCGCCGAAGACCGCGCCCTGCTCGAGAGCCTGGGCGCGGACCTGAAGTTCGTCTTCATCACCTCGGCCGCCGCGGTGACGGCCGCGGCCGAGGGCGAGGTCTTGCACGTGGAGGTGCGGCCCTCGGCGGCGCGCAAGTGCGAGCGCTGCTGGCACTGGCGCGACGACGTCGGCCACGACCCGGCGCACCCGACGATCTGCGGCCGCTGCACGAGCAACCTGCACGGCGCCGGCGAGGCGCGCGCGGTGGCCTGATGGCTGGCGCGGGCAAGGGCGGCAAGCCCGGCAGCGGCGCGGGCGCCGCGGGCAAGGGCGCACACGGGGGGGGCGGCGGGCCGGGCCTCGCGCTCTGGCTCGGCCTGGCGGCGCTGGTGATCGTGCTGGACCAGCTCACGAAGACGCTGGTCATCGGCAGCTTCGTGCTCGGCGACAGCCTGCGCGTCACGGACTTCTTCAACCTCGTGCGCGTGCACAACACCGGCGCGGCCTTCTCCTTCCTGGCCGGGGCCTCGGGCTGGCAGCGCTGGTTCTTCGTCGGCCTGGGCCTGGCCGCCTCGGCCTTCATCGTCTGGATGATCCGCAGCCACCCGACGCAGAAGCTGTTCTGCTTCGCAGTGACGATGATCATGGGCGGTGCCCTGGGCAACGTGATCGACCGCCTGCTGCACGGCCACGTGATCGACTTCCTGCAGTTCCGCTTCGGCCTCCTCGAGCCGCTGTTCCCGGGCGGCTACTTCCCGAGCTTCAACGTCGCCGACAGCGCCATCACGCTGGGCGCGATCTGCGTGATCCTGGACGAGATCCTGAGGGTGCGGCGGTCGAGATGACCTCCTGAGGGAATGATCGAGTCCTCGTCCTGTATGCCTGCTTCGATACGGTAGAAGGCGCAAGACATGCCGCTGATCAGCAGCTTCCACGGCATCCTGGTGTACCCGTACTGGCTCGACACCCGGCAGCATCACCTGCCTCACATCCACGCGATGTACGCCGGTGACGAAGCGGTTTTCGCCATCGACAGCGGCGACGTCATCGACGGCCAACTTCCGCGCAAGCAGGCCCGCCTGGTGCAAGCCTGGATCGAACTGCGACGGGACGCCTTGACGCGAGACTGGGCCCTGGCCGTCAAAGGCGAGCCCATCTTTCCGATCGAACCCTTGGCCTGAACGCCAGGAGCAAGCCATGAACCCACGCGTGAAGTCGGTCACCGCCCTTCCCCTGCATCGCCTGAGCATCGTCTTCACCGACGGCCAGCGACGGCACATGGACGTCAGCCCCTACCTGGCCTACCCGGTCTTCCATGCACTGCGGGGCCCGGACCTGTTCCGGCGGGTCACTGCCGACCACGGCACCGTAGCCTGGCCTGGAGGCATCGACCTCGACCCGGATTCGGTGTTCCTGGAGTCCTTGCCGGAGTCGATGGATCCGGGCGACATGCCGCTGGCCCTGGAACGCTGCTGACCTCTCTCGAGGCCGAGGGTCAGGGGCTCAGGTTGGCCCGTTGACCATCACCACCTTGCCCATCACCTGCCGCGAGCCCATGCGCGCGTAGGCCTCGTGCAGGCGGCTCATCGGCAGCACGACATCGATCGCGGGCTTGACGCGGCCGGCGGCGTGCCAGTCGAGCAGTTGCCGGTTGTCCGCAGCCGCGGCCTGGGGTTCGCGCTTGAGGAAGTCGCCCCAGAACACGCCGACGATGGCGGCCCCCTTCAGCAGCGCCAGGTTCCACGGCAGGGCCGGGATCGCCCCGCCCGCGAACCCCACGACGAGGTAGCGACCGCGCCAGGCGATCGAGCGGAAAGCCGGCTCGGCCACGGCACCACCCACCGGGTCGTAGACGATATCGGGGCCACGGCCGCCAGTCAGCGTCTTCAGGGCCGCACGCAGGTCCTCGCGCGTGTAGTCGATGGCCTCGTCGGCGCCCAGGCGGCGGCAGAAGGCGAGCTTCTCGGGCGATGAGGCGGCGGCGATCACGCGCGCGCCGGCAGCCTTGGCGATCTGCACCGCGGCCGAGCCCACGCCCCCCGCCGCGCCCAGCACCAGCACCGTCTCGCCGGCCTTGAGCGCGCCGCGGTCCTGCAGGGCATGCAGCGAGGTGCCATAGGTGAAGAAGAAGGCGGCTGCGTCCTGCAGGTCCATGCCAGGCGGCAGCAGCACGGTCTGGCGCGCCTCCACCAGCGCGTGGGTGCCGAAGCCGCCATGCCCGGCGCAGGCGACATGGTCGCCGCCCTTCAGGTGCGTCACGCCGTCACCCACCGCCTCCACCACACCGGCGAACTCCGAGCCGGGCACGAAGGGCAGCTCGGGCTTGAACTGGTACTTGCCCTCCACGACGAGCAGGTCGGGGAAGTTCAGGCTCGCCGCGGCCACCCGCACCCGCACCTGGCCGGGCCCGGGCTCGGTCCGCGGCAGCGGCCCCCAGCGCAGGGCCTGCACGCCCGTCAAGCTTTCACACAACCAACCGTTCATGGCCTGTCCTCGATCATGGAGCCTGCATTGTCAGGGGTGGCCGCGGGCAGCGGCCCGGCTGGGGCGGGGCCTGCCGCACGCGCCCTCTGCGTCAGGGCAGCGCGCCTTGCAGCACCAGGCGCGCCGCGGTCAGGTCCTCGAGCGCCGTGCCGACCGACTTGAACAACGTGATCTCGTCGTCGCGCCGCCGGCCCGGGAACGCGTCGCGCAGCAGGCCGGCCAGGTCGCCGGCGATCGCGCCTTCCGAGATCACGCCGCGCTGCAGCGGCTGGATCAGGTCGCCGGCCTCGGCCAGCGCGCCGGCATGGGTGTCGACGACGATGCGCGCGCGCGCGACGGCCGCGTCGTCGACCTCGCGCATGTCGTGACGGAAGCCGCCGACGAGGTCGAGATGCGTGCCGGGCGTGAGCCACGCCCCTTGCACGACCGGGTCCACGGCCGTCGTGGCGCAGCACACGATGCCGGCGCTGCGCACCGCCGCGGGCAAGCCGTCCACCGGCACCGCCTGCGCCGGCAGGCCCTCGGACTGCAGCACCTGCGCGAGTTGGAGGGCCGCCTCGCCGCACCGGCCCCAGACGAGCATGCGCGCCAGGCCCGGGCGCAGCGCCGCGTGGGCGCGCGCCATCCATGCGGCGAGTCGGCCCGTGCCCACGACGAGCACGGTGTCCGCGCCGGGCCGGGCCAGGTGGCGCGCCGCGAGCGCCGACGTGGCCGCCGTGCGCCGCAGCGTCACCGCCTCGCCGTCGAGCACCGCCAGCGGGTGCCCGCTGGCGCGGTCCACCGCCAGCACGGTGGCGCACACCGTCGACGGCGCGCCCGGGATGGCAGTGACGAGCTTGGTCACGATCAGGCGCTCGTCCCAGGCCGGCATCAGCAGCATCACGTCGGTGGCCGACAGGGTGTGCACATGGCGCAGCGGCACCTCGGCGCCACGGACGAAGGCCGCGTGCAGGGCATCCGCCAGCGCGCCCCAGGGCAGCGCGGCGTGGACGGCGGCGGCATCGAAGACACGCATCGTGGCTGGGAGTGTAGTCAGCCCGGCTGCCGCCTCGGCGCACCCGTTCGGCCGGCCGCGCCGGATCCTCCCTGGCAGCCAGCGGACCGGTCTTCCGTGGCCTTCTTGAGCCAGGTCAGATGGTCGCGACCCGACCGAACGAGCCGACCCGGGGTGCCGTCCCACAATCGCTGACGATGGCAATCCCGCTCAACCCGCTGCACTGGCGCGATCCGCTGCGCTGGCTCGCGCTGGGCCTGCGTGATTTCCGGCGCGCGCCGGGCATCGGCCTGTTCTACGGTGCGGTCTTCATGGTCATGGGCTGGACCCTGGCCAAGGTCTACGAGAACGCGCCGGCCTACACGCTGGCGCTGTCGGCCGGCTTCCTGCTGATGGGGCCCTTCCTGTGCCTCGGGCTGTACCGCGTCAGCCAACGCCTGGAGAGTGGCGAGAAACCTGACTTCGGCGACAGCCTGCTGGCCTGGGACACGCGCACGGCGCAGCTCGGCATCTTCGGCTTCGTGCTGCTGGTGCTCGAGATGCTCTGGGGCCGCGCCACGCTCGTGATCTTCGCCGTCAGCTTCGACGGCATGCCCGACTTCAAAGGCTCGCTGCTGGCGCTGCTGGACCCGGCCAACCTCGGCTTCATCGTCGCCTGGCTGGCCGTCGGCGCGGTCTTCGCCGGGCTGATCTTCGCCGTCAGCGTGGTGGCCATGCCGCTGATCCTGGACCGCCAGACCGACGCCATCACCGCCGGCCTCACCAGCCTGCGGCTCGTGCTCACGCAGACCGGCGTCATGCTGTGGTGGGGCGGCCTCATTGCCGTGATCACCGTGCTGTCGCTGCTGCCCTGGTTCCTCGGTCTGCTGCTGACGGGGCCGGTGATCGGGCATGCGTCCTGGCACGCCTACCGCGCCGCGGTGGGGCAGGAAGAGGCCCCGCCGGCTTGAGCTACATTGCGGGCCGCCACCGACGAGGCACGTCACTGCAGCATCTCGAAGCGAGGACCTGACGTGCCTGAGGGTGGCGCCCTGCCCCACCCACCCCGACGGAGACGAGCATGACCCAACCTGCCGACACCACCCGCCGTGCGCTGTGCGCCGCCGCGCTGGCCGCCGCCAGCCTGCCAGCCCTGGCCCAGACCTTCCCTGACCGCGACTTCGCCGGGGTCATCATGTGGGGCGCCGGCGGCGCCACCGATGTCGTGGCGCGGGCCATCGCGCCCCATGCCGAGGAGGCGCTGGGGCGCAAGATCGTGCTGCAGAACCGCGCCGGCGGGGCGGGCGCCATCTCCACCAACTTCGTGAACCAGCAGGCCAGCGACGGCTACACGCTGCTGATGGGCGCCGAGAACCCGCAACTGCACGGCGTGATGGCGCTGGGCGAGCTGGACTACTCGAAGTTCCACCCGGTCAACATCCTCGGCCGCGGCGTGGGCGTCATCGTCGTGCACAAGGACAAGCCCTGGAAGTCGGTCAAGGAACTGCTCGCCGACATCCAGGCCAACCCGGGCAAGGTCAAGATGGGCTCCACCGGCCCCGGCGGCCTGCCGCACACCATCGGCGCCATGATCGGAACCGTGGCGCGCATGCCGGTCACGGCCGTGCCCTTCGACGGCGAGGGCCCCGGCCTGACCGCTCTGCAGGGTGGGCACGTGGACTTCATGCCCGTGGGCTACAGCGCGGCGGCCGAGCACATCCGCGCCGGGCGCGTGAAGGCGTTGGCGGTCGTCGACGAGAAGCCCTACGCCGGCATCCCGCCGATCACGCAGGACCTGCCCGGTCTGGACAAGTACCTGCCCTGGGGACCGTTCTACGGCGTCTTCGTCAAGCGCGACGTGCCCGAGGCGGCAAAGGCACGACTGACGGCTGCGTTCAAGGCCGCTGCCGGCAACGCCAAGTTCAATGAACTGATGGTCAACCGCGGCAACGTGGTGATGAACATCGGCGGCGCCGAGGCCGATGCCTTCCTGCGCAAGTGGCAGTCGGTCACGGCCTGGACGCTGCACGAGGCCGGCGCGACCAAGCGCTCGCCGGCCGAGCTGGGCATTCCCAAGCCCTGAACCCGGGGGCTGCAGGCGGCGGCCCGGTGCCGCCGCCTGCACCTGCGATCAGGGCAGCAGGACCGTGCAACCCGTGGTCTTGCGCGCCTCCAGGTCGCGATGCGCCTGCGCCACCTCGGCCAGCGGGTAGCGCTGGTCGATGGGGATCTTCACCTGCCCGCTGGAGACGACGCCGAACAGGTCATCGGCCATCTCCTGCGTGGCCTCGCGCGTGGCGATGTGGGTGAACAGCGTCTGTCGCGTGACGTACAGCGAGCCCTTGTTGCCCAGGATGCCGGGCGCAAATGGCGGCACCGGGCCGGAGGCGTTGCCGAAGCTGACCATCAGGCCGAAGGGGCGCAGGCAGTCCAGGCTCTTGTCCCAGGTGTCCTTGCCGACCGAGTCGTAGACCACCTTGACGCCGCGGCCGCCGGTGATTTCCTTGACGCGGACGGCGAAGTCCTCGCGGCTGTAGTCGATCACGTGCGCCGCGCCGTGCTCCAGCGCAAGCCGACACTTGGCCGCGCTGCCAGCGGTGCCGATGAGCTGCAGCCCCAGCGCGCGCGCCCACTGGCAGGCGATCAGGCCCACGCCACCGGCGGCGGCGTGGAGCAGCACGTGGTCGCCGGGCTGCAGCCCCTCGACCGGGCGCGAGCGCTTGAGCAGGTACTGTGCCGTCAGGCCCTTGAGCATCATCGCCGCGCCGGTCTCGAAGGAGATGCCGTCGGGCAGCCGGCACACCGTCTTGGCCGGCATCACGCGGGCCTCGCTGTAACTGCCCGGCGGGTTGCTGGCGTAGGCCGCACGGTCGCCCGGCTTCAGGTGCGTGACGCCCTCACCCACGGCCTCGACGATGCCCGCACCCTCCATGCCCAGCGTCAACGGCAGCGGGTTCTGGTACAGGCCGGTGCGCTGGTAGACGTCGATGAAATTCAGGCCGCAGGCGTGGTGGCGGATGCGGATCTGACCGGGGCCGGGCTCGCCCACCGGCAGGTCGACGAGCTGCATCTGCTCGGGGCCGCCGAAGGCGGTGATCTGGATCGCACGGGGCATCGGGTCATCTCCATCGAGTTCGGGAAATCCGAAGGATAGGCCATCGAAGACGGGCGTGCAGGCCTGCGCCTCGAGCAGCGCCTGGGGCGTGGCACCATCACGGGCGCAGCGCCGCACACCCACCGCCCCGACCATGACCCTGAACTCCCGCCTGCTCCTGCTGCTGCTGCGGTTTTGCGGCCTCTTCATCAGCACGCGCGCGCCCCGGCGCACGGCGTGAAACCCGGAGACTCCTTCGCCATGCCCGGCTCGATCGCCCCCGACACCTTCGAACGTGCGCGACGCTTCTTCGTGGACGGCAATGCCGCCTTCGCCGCCGGCCGCCTGGCCGAGGCGGAAGCCTGCTTCCGCACGTCGCTCAAGGCGCTGCCCGGGCGGCCGTCGACCGTGGCCAACCTGGCGCTGACGCTGCAGCGCCTCGGACGCGACCGCGACGCCCTGGCGCTGCTGGACGAGACGCTGGCGGCCCAGCCCGGCGAGGCGGCGCTGTGGTCGCTGCGCGGCGGGGTGCTCGACGCGCTCGACCAGCCCGCCGAGGCCCTGGCCAGCCACGAGCGGGCGCTGGGCCTGGACCCGCAGCGGGCCCAGGACCACTTCCACGCCGGCACGCTGCTGCTGCGCCTGGGCCGGCCGCAGGCGGCGCTGGAGGCGCTGGAGTTCGCCTGCGCCGATGCCGCCGCGCCGGCTGCAGCCCACCACCGCCGCGGCCAGGCGCTGCTGGCGCTCGAGCGCCGGGACGAGGCGCTGGCCGCCTGGGACCGGGCCCTCGCGTTGGACCCGGCCTTCGCCGACGCCTGGGCCGACCGCGGGACGCTGATGCACGAGCGCGGCCAGGATGCCGAGGCGGTGCGCTGCTTCGCGCAGGCCCGCGCCCATGGCGCCGACATGGCGCTGATGGACTACCAGATCGCCGGCCTGGCCGCAGCCGGGCGTGAGGGCGCCACCTCGGCGGCGCCCCCGATGCCGGCGAGCGCGCCGCGCAGCTATGTGCAGAACCTGTTCGACCGCTACGCCGCCGACTTCGACGAGCACCTCGTCGGTCAGCTTGGCTACCGAGCCCCGGAGGAACTGGCCGGCGGGCTGGCCCGCCTGGGCCGCACCCACTTCCGCCATGCGCTGGACCTGGGCTGCGGCACCGGGCTGTGCGCCGCGCCGCTGGGGGCCTTCGTGACCCGGCTGGACGGCGTCGACCTGTCCGCCGGCATGCTGGAGCGTGCGCGCGCGCTCGGCCGCTACGACCGCCTGGAGCAGGCGGACGTCGTCGAGCACCTGGCGGCCACGCCCTGGCGCCACGACCTGGTCGTGGCCGCTGACCTCTTCATCTACGTCGGCCGTCTGGAGGGCGTGTTCGTCGGCGTGCGGCGCGTGCTGGAGCCGGGCGGCCTGTTCTGCTTCTCGGTCGAGCATCTGGACGATGCCGCGGGCGACTGCGCGCTGCTGCCCAGCCTGCGCTACGCGCACTCCGCCGCCTATGTGCGCCGGCTGGCGCAGGCGCACGGCCTCGGTGTGGCCGCGCTGCAGGAGCGGCCGCTTCGACGCGACGAGCGCACCCCCGTGCGTGGCCTGTACGCCTGGCTCTCCGCGCCCTGAGGCCGCTCAGCCTGCCGGCCGCTGGCGCGCCAGCAGGCCCACGCCGGCGAGCACCAGCACGGTGCCGGCCACGACCCAGGGCGTGAGCGGCTCGCCCAGCAGCACGATGCCCAGCAGCACGGTCGTGACCGGGCCGATCATGCCGGCCTGCGCGGCGGCGCTGGCGCCGATGCGCTCGACCGCCATCATGACCATCACCACCGGCACCACGGTGCACAGCGTGGCATTGAGCACGCTGAGCCCCCACACCGGCGGCGCGAGCGTCCACAAGGTGTCCACCGGGCGCAGCAGCAGGAACTGCAGCAGGCACAGCACGCAGGCCACGGTGGACGCCAGGCCGGTCAGGCGCAGCGCCCCCAGGCGCCGGACCTCCTGCCCGCTGAGGACCAGGTACAGGGCGTAGCTCAAGGCCGAGCCGAACACCAGGGCCGCGCCCAGCGCCACGTGGCCGCCCTCGACCCGCAGCTCGTGCCCGAAGGTCACCACGATACCGGCGTAGCTGAGCGCCAGCGCCCGCAACTGCCCGGCGCTGACTCGCTGCCGGTGCAGCAGCCAGCCCAGCAGCAGCACCAGGGTCGGGTTCAGGTACAGGATCAGCCGCTCGAGGCTGGCCGTCACGTGCTGCAGGCCGGCGAAGTCGAGGAAGCTCGCCAGGTAGTAGCCCAGGAAACCCAGCAGGGCCACGACGCGCCAGTCGCGCGCCGTCAGGGCAGGCCGTCCGCGCCCGGCCCACCAGGCCAGGGCGACGAACAGCGGCAGCGCGAAGGCCATGCGCAGCATCAGCAGCGTCACGGCGTCCACGCCGTGACGGTAGGCCAGCTTGACGATGATGGCCTTGCCCGAGAAGCCGACGGCCCCGAGCACGGCCAGCGCGAGGCCGGCCCTGGCGGCGCTCACCAGCCGGCAGCCAGGCCGTCGCGCCGCGGGTCGCTGGCGGCAGCGTAGCCCTCGACCGCCGGGTCGCCCAGGCGCCAGATGAACTGGCCGGCGCCGTAGTCCTGGTAGCTGTCGGCGAAGGGCTCGACGCGATGGCCGAGGTCGCGCAGGCCCTGCGCCGTGGCCGCGTCGAAGCCGTCCTCGGCATTGACGATGCCACCGAACCAGCGCCAGCGCGGCGCGTCGCAGGCCGCCTGGGGCTGCTGGCGGTAGTCCAGCATGCGCACCAGGGTCTGCAGGTGGCCCTGCGGCTGCATGTCGCCGCCCATGACGCCGAAGCTCATGACCGGCTCGCCGTCCTTCGTCAGGAAGGCCGGGATGATGGTGTGGAAGGGCCGCTTGCCCGGGCCGACGACGTTGGCGCGGGTCTCGTCCAGCGTGAAGCCGTGGCCGCGGTTCTGCAGGCTGAGACCCCAGCCCGGCACCACCACGCCCGAGCCGAAGCCCATGTAGTTGCTCTGGATGAAGCTGACCATCATGCCGCGCTCATCGGCGGCGGTCAGGTAGATGGTGCCGCCCTGGGGCAGGTGGCCGGGGCCATGGTCCTGCGCGCGCTTCGGGTCGATGCGGCGGGCGCGCTCGTCGAGGTAGGCGTCGTCCAGCATCTGCGCCGGGGTCAAGGTCATCGTGCGCGGCTCGCCCACATGGCGGTAGACGTCGGCGAAAGCGAGCTTCATGGCCTCGATCTGCAGGTGCTGCGAGGCCACGCCGTCCACCGGCAAGGCACCCACGTCGAAGCGCTGCAGGATGCCCAGCGCAATCAGCGCCGCGATGCCCTGGCCGTTGGGCGGGATCTCGTGCACGGTGTAGCCGCGGTAGTCCTTGGAGATGGGCGTCACCCACTCGGGCCGGTAGGCGGCGAGGTCGGCCTCGGTCATCGCGCCGCCGTGCTCACGCGCGTGCGCCGCAATCGCGGCGGCGATCTCGCCGCGGTAGTAGGCCTCACCCCGGGTCTGCGCGATCAGCCTCAGCGTGCGCGCGGCCTCGGGGAAGGCGAAGCGCTCGCCGACGTGCGGCTGGCGGCCGTGCGGCAGGAAGGCCTGTGCGAAGCCGGGCTGGCCGGTGAGCTCGGGCAGCGAGGCGGCGTTCGTCCACTTGTGCTGCACGATCACCGGCACGCCGTAGCCGCGCTCGGCGATCTCGATGGCCGGCGCCATCAGGTCGGCGAAGGGCAGCTTGCCGTGGCGCTCGTGCAGGGCCATCCAGCCGGCCACGGCGCCGGGCACGGTGACCGAGTCCCAGCCGCGCTTGGGCGGGGCCTTGGCATCGGCGCCGTACTTGCGTCGGAAGTAGTCCGGGGTCCATGCCGCGGGCGCGCAGCCCGAGGCGTTCAGGCCCTGCAGGCCCTGGCCGTCCCAGAGGATGCAGAACATGTCCGAGCCCAGGCCGTTGCTGCAGGGCTCGACGATCATCATCACCGCCGCGGCCGCGATCGCGGCGTCCACGGCGCTGCCCCCTTGCTGCAGCATCTTCAGCCCGGCCTGCGCGCCCAGCGGGTGCGAGGTGGAGACGATGTTGCGGGCGAACACGGGCGAGCGGCGGCTGGCGTAGCCGGTGCTCCAGTCGAAGGCGTGGGTCATGGCGGGGAGTACGGGAGAACAGGACGATGACGACGGTCGAGACATTCTCGCGCCGACATCCCGTCACACGGGCGGACTCGGGCGCTCGATGCGTTGGTCGGCCACGTAGCGCTGCATCTTCGGCGGCTCGGCGCCGAGGTGGAAGGCCAGGCGCTGGGCACGCAGTTCGGCGTCGAAGGCGGTGAAGCGTTCCAGGCGGCGCTGGTGCTCGAGCCAGTTCTCGTCGACGAAGTACTCCACGTAGCGCCCGGGGTGGGCGGTGTCTCGGAACAGCCCCCAGGACAGCGCGCCCTGTCGCAGCCGGGCGCCGCGCGTGCGCTGCATCACGGCCGCGAACTCGTCGGCGCGCGCCGGGTCGATCAGGTACTCGAAGGTCACCATCACCGGGCCCTCGTCGGGCTCGACGGCGATCGCCGGCTCGGGGCGGGGGTTGGTGGGGGCCGGGCTGTAGTCGAGTTCGGGCCCGGCATCAACGGCGTGGCGGCGTGTCACGAACCAGATCACCGCCCCGAGGCCGGCCGAGGCCAGCACCGCGGCTTCGACACCGGCCAGGCCGGCCACCTGGCCCCAGAGCAGGCCGCCGAAGGCCGCACCGCCCATCAGCGACATCTGGTAGATCGCCATGCCGCGCGCGCGCACCCAGTCCGGCAGGACCGACTGCGCCGCCACCGACAGGGAGTTGGCCACCGTCAGCCAGGCCATGCCGACGACCACCATCGCCGGCACGGCAACCCAGAGCTCGGGCACGCCCACGATCAAGGCCGCCATCAACGCGTGCGCGAGCGTGCCGCCGCGCACGAAGTGGTCGCGCCCCCAGCGCGTGCGCCAGCGCGGGAACAGCAAGGCCGCCAGGATGGCGCCCGCGCCCAGGCAGGACAGCAGCAGCGTGAAAGTGGCCGGCCCGCCGCCGTGCAGGCCGCGCGCCACCAGGGGCAGCAGTGAGGTCAGCGCCGCCGCCTGCAGGAAGAACAGGGAGCTGCGCAGCATCACGCCCTTCAGGCGTGGCGACTGCCAGGCGAAGTTGATGCCCACGCGCATGGCGCCGACGAAGCGCTCACCCGGCAGCGCGCTGGTGCGCGGCATCGAGCGCCAGCGCAGGATGAGCACGAAGGCCAGCGCGGAGAACACCACGTTGAGCACGAACACCAGCGCCGGGCTCGCCGCTGCGATCAGGGCGCCCGCCAGCACCGGGCCGACCACGCGCGAGAGGTTCATCGAGATGCCGCTCAGGGCCAGCGCCGTGGGGAGCTGGGCGCGCGGCACGACCTGCGGCACGACGGCGGCGAACACCGGCAACCGCATCGCCAGGCCCACGCCGTTGACGAAGGTCAGTGCCAGCAGCAGCGGCGCAGTCAGGGCCCCGGCCAGCGACAAGGCGGCAAGGACCAGGGCCGTGACCGAGACCCAGAGCTGCGTGGCCGCGAAGTACAGGCGCCGGTCCAGGATGTCGGCCAGCGCCCCGCTGGGCACGCCGAGCAGGAAGACCGGCAGCGTGGAAGCCGTCTGCACCAGCGCCACCATCACCGGGCTTGTGGTCAGCGTCGTCATCAGCCAGGCGGCTGCGACGTCGTTCATCCACATCGTCATGTTCGCCGCCAGCCACGCGAACCACAGCCCACGGTAGACCGGGCTGCGCATCGGCTCGAGGGCGGCAGGCAGGCGCATGGGCACGAGCATAGGCGCAAAAAGCAGCGGGCCCCGCAAGCGGGGCCCGGCAGGCTCAGGAGGGGGCCGGCGGCCCGGGCCTCAGTCGTCTTCCTTGAAGGCTTCCTTACGCTTGGCCTTGATCGACGGCAGGGAGACGATGACCACCATCAGCAGGGCGGCGATCAGCAGGCCGGCGGACAGCGGGCGCGACAGGAAGGTCGTCCAGTCCCCGCGCGAGAGCAACAGCGCGCGTCTGAGGTTCTCCTCCATCATGGGGCCGAGGATGAACCCGAGCAGCAGCGGCGCGGGCTCGCACCCGAGTTTGATGAACAGGTAGCCCGCGACGCCGAACAGGGCCGCCATGTAGACGTCGAAGTTGTTGTTGTTCAGCGTGTACAGGCCGATGCAGCAGAACACCATGATGGCCGGGTACAGGAACCGGTAGGGTACCGTCAGCAGCTTGATCCAGATGCCGATCAGCGGCAGGTTCAGGATGATCAGCATCAGGTTGCCCACCCACATCGAGGCGATCAGGCCCCAGAAGAGCTGCGGGTTGCTGGTCATCACCTGCGGGCCGGGCTGGATGCCCTTGATGGTCATCGCGCCCACCATCAGCGCCATCACCGCATTGGGCGGGATACCCAGCGTCAGCATCGGGATGAAGGAAGTCTGCGCGCCGGCGTTGTTGGCGCTCTCCGGACCGGCCACGCCGCGGATGTTCCCCTGGCCGAAAGGCACCTCGCCAGGCCGGCCCTTGCTCTTCTTTTCGAGCGTGTAGGCAGCAAAGGCGGCCAGCAACGCACCGCCACCCGGCAACACGCCCAGCACAGAGCCCAGGGCCGTGCCGCGTAGCACCGCCGGAGCCGCGTCCTTGAAGTCCTGCTTGGTCGGCCACAGGCCCTTCACATCCTTCGTGAAGACCTCACGGTTCTCAGCCGGACGGCTCAGGTTGGAGATGATCTCGCCGAAGCCGAAGATGCCCATCGCGATGGCGACGAAGCCGATGCCGTCGGTCAGCTCAGGGACGTCGAAGCTGTAGCGCGGCACGCCCGAGATCACGTCAGTGTTGATCTGACCCAGCAGCAGGCCGAAGATGATCATCGCGATCGCCTTGACCAGCGAGCCGGAGGCCAGCACCACGGCGCCGATGAGGCCCAGCACCATCAGCGAAAAGTACTCGGCAGGGCCGAACTTGAAGGCCAGCTCGGTCAGCGGCGGCGCGAAGGCGGCGACGATCATCGTCGCCACCGTGCCAGCGAAGAAGGAGCCCAGGCCCGCGGCCGCCAGTGCGGCGCCGGCCCGTCCCTTGCGAGCCATCTTGTAGCCGTCGATCGCGGTGACGACCGAGCTGGACTCGCCGGGCACGTTGATCAGGATGGCCGTGGTCGAGCCGCCGTACTGGGCGCCGTAGTAGATGCCCGCCAGCATGATCAGCGCCGGCGTGGCGTCCAGCGCGTAGATGCTGGGCAGCAGCATCGCGATCGTGGCCACGGGGCCCAGGCCGGGCAACACGCCGATCAAGGTGCCCAGCAGGGCGCCGCCGAAGGCGTACAGCAGGTTCTGGAGGGTGAGCGCGGTCTGGAAGCCGAGCGCGAGGTTGTTCAGGAGTTCCATGTCGTCCGCCTCACTTGCCCAAGCCGCCGATGGACGGCCACAGCGGGATCGTCAACCCGAGCCCCCAGATGAATATCACCCACGAGAACACGGTCAGCACGGCGGCGTTGACCATCACCTCGCCCCAGTGGAACTCGTCACCGGCCAGGCTGGCGATGAGCACCAGCACCGGCAGCGAGATGATCATGCCCAGGCGCGGCACCAGGGTGCCAAAGACGATGACGCTTGCGATGATCAACAGCAACGGCCGCCAGGCAATCTTGCCGAATCGATCGCCATCTTCAGTCTCGATCGTCAGGGCCTTGAACAGCAGCAGGGCGCCGAGGACGGCCAGGATGATGCCCAGCCCGAAGGGAAAGTAGCCCGGGCCCGGTCGGGCCGCGCTGCCGAAGTTGTAGTTCAACGCGCCCCAGGCGAAGCCGATGCCTGCCACGATGAACATGAGGCCGGACCAGAAGTCCTTCTCGCTCTTGATCTTCAATCGATGCTCCTCGAGTTCTCGAGAAACGAGAACTGCGTCTGGATTCTAGGGACGGCAGGCCGCTGCGCCCATGGGGGAACAACGGATATGGCCCGACCTAGGGAAACCACCAGGGCCCTGGAGCTGCGCCGCGGTCCGTCACGGGGCCAGGGGCGGCAGCGGCCGCACCATGCGCAGCCACTTGCGCGCCTGCAGCCCGTGGCGCCCGAAGCGGGCCTGCAACTGGGCGGCCCGCGCCTCGGCCTGCGCCGCGGTCGGCACGGCCGGGGCGCGCGTGGCCACGACCACGGTGTTGCCTTCGCGCGTGGGCTGCAGGCTCCAGACCTGCGCGGCCCCGAAGGCCTGGGCGATGCGGCGGGCGCTGCGCTCGAAGCTCGCGTTGCGCCCGAACAGATTGACGGCCATCACGCCGTCGTCGTCGAGCACGTCGCGGCAGGCGGCGTAGAAGTCCGCGTCGTCCAGCACCGGTGCAGCGGCCTGCTCGTCGTAAAGGTCCACGTGCAGCAGGCGCACGCTGGCACGCGCCTCGGGGGCGCGTACCCAGGCCCCGGCGTCGGCCAGCTCGACGCGCAGGCGCGCGCCATCGCGCGGCAGGCGGAACCAGTGGCGGCAGGCCACCACGACCTGGGGGTTGAGCTCCACCGCCGTGGTGTCCATCTTCAGCGCCTGCGCGGTGAAGCGCGTGATCGAGCCCGCGCCCAGGCCCAGTTGCACCGCGCGGCCCTGGCCCAGGCTCTCGGTGGGTAGCCACAGCAGCGCCGCCAGCATGCGCTGCACGTAGACCAGTTCCACGCGCTGCGGGTCATCCAGCCGCATCGCGCCCTGGACCCAGGGCGTGCCCAGATGGAGGTAGCGCACGCCCTCGAACTCGGAGATGCCGACCTCGGGCAGCGCGGGCGCGACGGGACCGGGACTGGGGCTCATTGGGGCGCTCCGGTCGGCATCAGGCCAGCCCCACGCCCTGGAACACCGCGCGCCAGGCCTGCAGCTTGCGCTCGAAGCTCCAGCTCGCGTTGGCCGGGCTGCTGGAGGGCAGGCGGTGCACCGCCACGCCCAGCCCCTGCGTGACGCGCATCGAACGCGCCGATTCGCCGCCGTTGTGCGCCACCGCGCGCAGCCCCGGCGCCCGGCGCAGCAGCAGGGCCAGATCGTTGGGCCGCGCGTCGCGGATCGCGCTGTCCAGGCTGCCGGCGCGGCGGCAGTTCGCGTAGACGTCCCAGACCCCCAACCCGCGCTCGCCCACCACGGCCAGGCGCTGCGCATAGGGCAGCGCGCGCAGGTCCAGGCCCCACAGGGCCGACAGCAGCGGCCAGAACTGGTTGCGCGGGTGGGCGTAGTACTCGCCGGCCTGCAGCGAGGCCCGGCCCGGGAAGCTGCCGAGCACGACCAGACGGGTGCCGGGCGAGAGCACCGGGGGCAGGCCCCGGAGCAGCCGCTCGGCGGCGTCCAAGCCTGTGGAAGGCGCCGTCGCCGGCGTGGGGAAGGCGGTCCTACCTGACATGGTTCAGGCGGGGCTGGAGAGCAGGCTCGGGACCGGGCTCGAGACCAAGCCCGGGTGGGCGCCGGCTGGAAGCAGCGCCGACAGACGCGGCAGGGCGGCGAGCGCATTGGCCGTCGTCGTGCGCGCGGCTAGCTCCGCGGCCCAGCCACGCAGGTCAGCCAGTCCCTGGCCGATGCGCGGCAACTCGGCGGGCTCGTTGCGCCCCTGCGCCTGCCCGGCGGCGCGCTGCTGCGCGGTGCGGTACAGCCACTGCGGCGGGATGTCCGGAGCGTCGGTCTCGAGCACCAGGGCCTCAGCCGGCAGCTCGGCGGCCAGCGCGCGGATGCGCAGCGCGCGCTCGTGCGTCATCGCCCCGCCAAAGCCCAGCTTGAAGCCGCGGCGCAGGAACTCGGCCGCCTGCACCGCGCTGCCGTTGAAGGCGTGCGCGCAGCCACCTTGCACCGGGTGCCGGCGCAAGCCCTGAAGCAGCGCGTCGGCCGAGCGCCGCAGGTGCAGGATGACCGGCAGGTCGAGCTCGCGCGCCAGCCGCAATTGCGCCTCGTACCAGCGCTGCTGCAGCGCGAAGTCGAGTCCAGGCACGAAGCCGTCCAGTCCGATCTCGCCCACGGCCACGAGCCGGGGATCGTCGCGGTGCGTTCGCAGGGCTGCTTCGAGGCGGTCGATGTCCCGCTCATCGGCGCGGTGCGCGTACAGGGGGTGGATGCCCAGTGCGTAGGCACAGCCGTGGGCGTGCGCCAGCGCGCGCACGCGATCGAAGTGCGCCGCCTCGACCGCCGGCAGCAAGAGCAGGCCGACCCCGGCCTCCCGCGCCCTGGCGACGACGGCGTCGCGGTCGGCGTCGAATTCCGGGGCGTCGAGGTGGCAATGGGTGTCGATCCACACCCGCGCAGTGTGCCTCCTGCGCGCCCGACACGACCGACCGCGACGCTCCCACCCCACGGCCTGCGCCGCCCGGGCAGCCGTGTTACCGTCCGTCATCGCGCGCGCTGGAGGCACTCGCCTTGAACCGCAAGACCCCGCTGTACAGCCCTTCCCCGCGCCGGGTGGTCACCGGCCCCGCGGGCTCGCCGGTCGGCCGGCCGGTCGCGGGTGGGGCCACGCCGGCGGTCGGCCCAGGCAAGCCCCCCACCCCGGTTTCGTCGACCGGGGACGTTGCGGCCGACGCGTCGCCGAAGGCGCCGGGTCGGTTCGTCCGTGCCTGGGCCGGCGCCCGCACCGCCGTGGCGCGCCGCCCAGCCCCACTTTGGGCCCTGGGCGGCGCCCTGTTTGCCACGGCCGCGCTGCTGCTGGTCTATGCCGGCGTGCACCGCCCGCGACCGCTCACGCAGGAGGCGCTGGAAGCCGCGGTGCGCCACATGCTCGAAAAGGAGCCCCTGCCCTCCCCCTACGCCAAGGCGGCGGAGGCCATCGCGCCCTCGGTGGTGCGCGTCACGGGCCTGATGGACGACAAGGACGATGGCACCGAGGACGCCGAGAAGCGCGCCCTCAACCGCAGCCTGGGCACCGGCGTGGTCATCCTCGACAACGGCACCATCCTGACCAACCTGCACGTGGTCTGGGGCGCCAAGCGCATCAAGGTCCGCTTCCACAACGGGCATGAATCCGAGGCCGTGATGATCAACATGCAGCCCGAGAACGACCTCGCCGTGCTCAAGGCCACCTCGCTGCCAGACGATCTGGAGGCCGCCACCATGCGCTCGACCTCCGACCTGCGCCCAGGCGACCAGGTCGTCGCCGTCGGCCACCCCTTCGGCATCGGCCCCAGCGTGAGCGGCGGCGTGGTGTCGGGCCTGAAACGGGAGTTCCGCGACCCCGAGGGCAAGAAGCTGCTGACCAACCTGATCCAGTTCGACGCCGCGGCCAACCCCGGCAACTCCGGCGGGCCGCTGGTGACGATGGACGGCCATGTGGTGGGCATCGTCACCGCCATCCTCAACCCGACCGAGGCCCGCACCTTCATCGGCATCGGCTTCGCGGTGCCGATCGAGAACGCGGCCTCGGCCGTGGGCATCCCGCCGTTCTGAAGCGACACGCCCGCCCCCACCCCAGGCCGAGCGCCACCCCGAAACCCACTCATCCCCGACCGAGCCCGACCCATGAGCGACACCCCCGAACACACCGCCACGCTGATGGAGCGCATCCTCTACGAAGTCAAGCGCGTCGTCGTCGGTCAGGACCGCTTCCTCGAGCGCGTGCTGATCGCGATGCTGGCCCAGGGCCACCTGCTGGTCGAGGGCGTGCCCGGCCTGGCCAAGACGCTGACGATCAAGACGCTGGCGCGCACCGTGCGCGGCAGCTTCAAGCGCATCCAGTTCACGCCCGACCTCGTGCCCGCCGACCTGGTGGGCACGCGCGTGTACAACCAGAAGACGGGCGAGTTCGGCACCTCGCTCGGGCCGGTGTTCGCCAACCTGCTGCTGGCCGATGAGATCAACCGCGCGCCGGCCAAGGTGCAGAGCGCGCTGCTGGAGGTGATGCAGGAGCGCCAGGTCACGATCGCCGGCGAGTCGCACCGCGTGCCCGAGCCCTTCGTCGTGATGGCGACGCAGAACCCGATCGAGACCGAGGGCACCTACCCGCTGCCCGAGGCGCAGGTGGACCGCTTCATGATTAAGGTGCTGGTCGACTACCCGACCGAGGAGGAGGAGTTCGTGATCGCGCAGCGCGTCACGGGCCCGGCGGTGGAGGTGCAGGCCGTGGCCGACACGGCCACGCTGGCGGCGCTGCAGCGCGAGTGCCGCGAGGTCTACGTCGACCCCTCGCTCGTGAGCTACGCGGTCAAGCTCGTCAGCGCCACCCGCCAGCCGGCGAAGTACGAACTGCCCGACCTGGCCCGGCTGCTCACCTACGGCGCGAGCCCGCGCGCGACGATCAGCGTGATCGAGGGCGCGCGCGCGCTGGCCATGCTGCGGGGCCGCCGCTACGCCCTGCCCGAGGACGTGGCCGACCTCGTGCCCGACGTCATGCGCCACCGCTTGGTGTTGAGCTACGAGGCCCTGGCCGAGGGCCGCGACGCCGACAGCGTGGTCGCCGCGATCATGGCCAAGGTGCCGATGCCGGAGAAGCCCATGCAGCACAGCGCCGAGGGCGCCGCCGGTGCCTGAAGCCGCCGCGCCGGCCGCGGGCGCCCAGGCCGCTCCCGTGGGCGCGCCTGCGCCCGCCGCGACGGCGCCCGCTCGGCCGGCGCGCACCGAGGAGGGCGGCGAGGCCCTGCTGCGGCGCCTGGAGTGGACCGTGCTGCGCCGCCTGGACGGCCTGGTGCAGGGCGACTGGCGCACGCTGCGGCGCGGCCACGGCGTCGACTTGGCCGACCTGCGCGAATATCAGATGCACGACGACGTGCGCCACATCGACTGGAACGTGACCGCGCGCCTGCAGGTGCCGCACGTGCGCCAGTTCACCGAGGACCGAGACCTGACCGCCTGGTTCCTGCTCGACCTCTCGGGAAGCGTGGACTTCGGCTCCGCCGATGTGACCAAGCTCGCGGTGTCCACCGGCCTCGTGACCGCGCTCGCGCGCCTGCTCACGCGCCGCGGCAACCGCGTCGGCGCCATGTTCTACGGCACGCGGGTGGACGACGTGCTGCCGCCCGGCACCTCGCGCCTGCACGTGCTGAACCTCCTGCAGCGCATGCGCGCGCCGCGCGCCGCGCCCGCGCGCCCGCGCGCCAAGCCCGGCGCGGCCCCAGGCGCTGGCACGGCCCTGGCCGAGCTGCTGGCCACGGCCGAGGCGGCGATGCGCCGGCGCAGCCTGGTATTCGTCGTTTCCGATTTCATCAGCGCGCCGGGTTGGGAAGCGCCACTCGCGCGGATGGCGCAGCGGCACGACGTGGTCGCCGTGCGCCTGTTCGACCCGCTGGAGATGGCCCTGCCCGAGATCGGCCTGGTCACGGTGGAAGACGCCGAGACCGGAGAGCAGCTCTTCATCGACAGCGCCGACCCGGCCTTCCGCGCCCGCTACGCCGCGCTGGCCGAGGCGCAGGAGGCCCAGTTGCGCGAGGCCCTGGCCGCCAGCGGCGCCGACACGCTGGAGCTGGCGACCGACGAAGACCTGCTGGAGGCGCTGCTGCGCTTTGCCGACCTGCGGCGCCAGCGCGCGCGGCTGAAGACACCGGCGCGCTACCCGACGCACCTGAAGCGCTGAGCCTCGATCCGGCAGCTCGGGGCCGCTCAAAGCAGGAACTGCGCCGCCCGGCTGCAGCGCCAGCCCCTGGCGAGGCTCAACGCGAGGCCGGTGGCCGCTGGGTGTAGGCCGTGACCTGCTCGGCCTCGAGCCGGTAGCCGGCCACGCCCATGTAGGAGTCGGTGCGCACCACCGTCATCACCCCGGTGACCCAGACCGTGTCCATAGAGCGGAAGCCCGGCGCCGCCACCCTGGGCAGTACGTGCACGATCTGGTTGGCCGGCGGTGGCGGGGTGTGGATGCAGGCGCCGAAGTAGGGGACGAGCAGGAACTCCTTCAGACCCGCGCGCGTCTCCTCCAGCGGCACGATGTAGCCCGGCAGGCGCACGCGCTGGCCCGCCAGCGCCGCGTTCACCGGCGCCTGGTCCCAGACCTCGCGCAGCTTGGACAAGGCCGCCGCCGCGCGCGGGTCGGCGTCGGACAGAGTGCTGAAGTCCAGGCCCTTGAGGTCCTTCATCGGATCCCAGCCGGGCGGGATCAGGGCGTCCCAGTCGATGGTGCGGGCGGCGCCGGCCGCGGCCGTGCCGGGCCGGCTGGGGGGGGCGGGCAACGCCGGGCCCGGCTGCGGCACCCCGGGCCGAGGCTGGGCCCGCAGGCTGGCGCCGGGCAGCACCGCCAACACCAGCCCGGCCGCCAGCAGCGCGCGCCGGGGAGCGGTGACGGTCGATGGGCGCAAGGGGCGCGGGATACGCGCGGTCCGGGCGGTTGGCGTGTGCTTCATGCCGTCAAGTCCTGGGCGAGAGCCCGTCCGCCAGCGACAGCCGGTAGGCCCGCCAACCGGGGACGAGGCTGGCGAGCATACCCGCCACCAGGACTGCGGCGAACAGCAGCCACTGCCCGGCTGCCGGCGTCGCGGCCTGCAGGCCGATGCCGAACTGCTGCTGCAGCCAGGGGCCGGCCGCCACGACCGCCGCCGCGGTGGCCGCCGCGCCGATCAGGGCGCCGGCCAGCGTGACGAGCATGCCCTCGAGCGCGAGCAGTACCAGCACGTGACGTGGTCCCGCGCCCACCGCGCGCAGCACCGCGAGTTCGCGCCGGCGCTCGTTCAGGCCCGCCAGCACCACGGCCACCAGGCCGGCCAGGCTGACCAGCGCGACCAGGCCCGAGATGGCCAGCAGCGCGCGCTCGCCCAGGCCGACGACCTCCCACAACTCGTCCAGCGCCACGCCGGGCAGCACCGCCATCAGCGCCTCGCCAGGGTGGCTGTTGACGTGGCGCTGCACCGCGAAGACCGCAGCGCGGCTCTTCAGGCCCACGAGCAGCGCCGTCACCTGCTTGGGCTCGAGGTCGAACTTGCGCGCGTCCTCGGCCCCGATGCGCAGCCCGGGCAGGCGCGCGCCGCCGGCCCAGTCCAGGTGGATGGCCTCGATCGCCTGCAGGCTCACGTGCACGGTGCGATCCACGGGCGTGCCGGTGCGCTCGAGCACACCCACCACGGTGAAGGGCTTGTCAGCGTGCTCGGCAGCGAGGTCGCCGCCCATGCCGTGGGTCAGGGTCAGGCGGGTGCCAGCCCGGTAGCCCAGCGACTGGGCCACCTCGGCACCGATCACCGCCTCGTACAGACCGTCCAGCGTGCCGCTGAAGGGTCGGCCCTCGGCCATCGCAAGGCGCTGGCGGTCGCCGTAGGCGAAATGCTCGAAGTAGGCGACCGTCGTGCCGAGGACGGGATAGCCTCGATGAGAGTCGCCCAGGGACAGCGGCACCGTCCAGGCCACCGCCCGGTGGGCCGCCACCGCGCGCACGCTGTCCATCGAGATGTTGTTCGTCGCGCCACCGACGCGGAAGACGGCGTACAGCATCAGCTGCACCGGCCCCGTGCGCGCGCCGATCACGAGGTCGGTGCCGCTGACGGCCTGGGCGAAGCTCGCGCGTATGTCCCGCCGCAGCCCTTCCAGCGACAGCAGCAGGGCCGTGGCGAGCGCGATCGACAGCAGCACCAGCGACAGGGTGCCGCGCCGGTTCCAGGCGCTGCGCGCGGCCAGGTGCAGCAAGGCCCTCACTCCGGGGCCCTGCAGCGGTTGAGCTGTGGCAGCGACAGCCGCTCGTCAAAGCGCGCGGCCAGGCGCTCGTCGTGGCTGACAAAGACCAGGGCGCTGGCGCTGTCGCGGCACTGCTGCAGCAGCAGGTCCATGAAGTCGTCGCGCACCGCGGCGTCCAGCGCCGAGGTCGGCTCGTCGGCGATCAGCAGCGCCGGACGGCCGAGCAGGGCGCGCGCGGCGGCCACGCGCTGCTGCTGGCCGACCGAGAGCGCGTCGGCGCGCCGGGTCCACAGCGGCGCGGGCAGGCCCATGCGCTGAAGCAGGGCCTGCGCCGCCGGCGCGGGGGCCGGCTGACAGCGCCGGGCGCGCGCCGCGCACAAGCGCGTCGGCAGCAGCACGTTGTCGAGCACCGACAGATAGGGCAGCAGGTTGAACTGCTGGAAGACGACGCCCACCAGGTCGGCGCGGCGCGCGTCGCGCGCGCCGGCAGGCAGGCCCGCCCAGTCCTGCCCGAGCAGGCTCACGCGGCCGGCGCGCGCCAGCAGCACCCCGGCCATCAGGCCCAGCAGCGTGCTCTTGCCGCTGCCGCTGGGCCCGTGGACGAAGACCGAGCGTCCGGCCTCGAGCGTCAGCGCGTCGATGGCCAGGCAGTCACCGGCCGTGCCTGGCCAAGCGTAGCGGAGGTCACGGATCTCGAGCACGAGGAGATTGTGCTGCGGGCAGGGCGGCCCCGGCCGCAACGAGGTCCGGGCGCGACGGCGGGATGCCGCCCAGGCGGCTCGAAACGGTGAACGCGGGCCGGATCGGGCCCCACCGCCCGCGGCGAGACCGTGAGAACGCCGCCGTCAGATCGACAGCCGTTGCCGCACGCCGTCGGCCTGCATGTCGGCGCCGCGGCCGCGCGCCACGATCTGGCCGCGCTCCATCACCAGGTACTGGTCGGCCAGCCCGGCGGCGAAGTCGTAGTACTGCTCGACCAGCAGGATGGCCATGGTGCCGCGGTCGGCCAGCATGCGGATGACGCGGCCGATGTCCTTGATGATGCTGGGCTGGATGCCCTCGGTCGGCTCGTCGAGCATCAGCAGCCGGGGCCCTGGGGCCAGCGCGCGCGCGATTGCCAACTGCTGTTGCTGCCCGCCGGAGAGATCGCCACCGCGGCGCTTGCGCATCTGTTCCAGCACCGGGAAGAGCTCGAACAGCTCGGCCGGGACGGGCGCGCTGCCGGCACGGGTGGCCAGCCCCATGCGCAGGTTCTCCTCGACCGTGAGGCGGCCGAAGATCTCTCGCCCCTGGGGCACGTGGCCCACGCCGGCGCGCACGCGCTCGTAGGGCGGCAGTCGGGTCAGGTCGACCCCTTCCAGGACAACGCTGCCCGAGCGCACGGGCACCACGCCCATCAGGCTCTTCAGCAGCGAGGTCTTGCCCACCCCGTTGCGCCCGAGCAGCACCGTGACCTCGCCCGCGCGGGCCTCGAAGCCGACATCGCGCAGGATGTGGCTGCCGCCGTAGTACTGGTTCAGGCCCTCGACCTTCAGCATGGCTGCACCTGGGACGCCGACAGGCGGGACCGGGCAGCGCCATCGGCGGGTGCGCTCGGAGGGGTCAGCGTTTTCGTTGCCATCGTCAACGACCGAGGTAGACCTCGACCACCTTCTCGTTGTCCTGCACCTCGGCCAGCAGGCCCTCGGCCAGCACGCTGCCTTCGTGCAGCACGGTCACGGTGCGCCGGCCCTGGGTGAGCTGGTCGACGAAATGCATGTCGTGCTCGACCACCACCAGCGAGTGGCGGCCCTCCAGCGACAGGAAGAGCTCGGCCGTGCGCTCGGTCTCCTCGTCGGTCATGCCGGCCACGGGCTCGTCCAGCAGCAGCAGCTTCGGGTCCTGCACCAGCAGCATGCCGATCTCGAGCCACTGCTTCTGCCCGTGGCTGAGCAGGCCGGCCACGCGCTGCGCGTGTGCCTGCAAGTGGATCAGCGCCAGCACCTCGTCCAGCCGGTCGCGCTGCGCGCCGTCCAGGCGCGCGCGCAGCACGGCGCGAACGCGCCGGTCGCCGCGCAGCGCGAGCTCCAGGTTGTCGAACACGCTCAGCGCCTCGTAGACCGTGGGCTTCTGGAACTTGCGCCCGATGCCCAGTTGCGCGATCTCGGTCTCGGTGTGGCGGCGCAGGTCGATGGTCGAGCCGAAGAACAGGCGCCCGGCATCGGGCCGGGTCTTGCCGGTGATGCAGTCCATCATCGTCGTCTTGCCGGCGCCGTTCGGGCCGATGATGCAGCGCAGCTCGCCCACGTTCACCGACAGCGACAGGCCGTTCAAGGCCTTGAAGCCGTCGAAGCTGACGCTCACGTCCTCGAGGTACAGGGCCACGCCGTGGGCGAAGTCCGGGCCGGCGGCGTCCAGCACCCGGCCGTAGACGGCCGCGCGCCCGCCGGACTCGGTTCGGCGGCCCCGGGCGTCGACGCGCGAACGGTAGGCCTCCAGGCGTTGCGCGCCGGCCTTCATCAGGTCCGGAGTCATGGGCCCTCCTCGGGCGCGCGCGAGCGGCGGCGGGCCAGCTGGCGCCACAGCCCCATCAGCCCCTGCGGCAGGAACAGCGTCACGGCGATGAACAGCAGACCGAGGAAATACAGCCAGTACTCCGGGAAGGCGACCGTGAACCAGCTCTTGGCGCCGTTCACGAAGAAGGCGCCGACGATCGGCCCCACCAGGGTGGCGCGGCCACCGACGGCGGCCCAGATCGCCATCTCGATGCTGGCCGCCGGCGACATCTCGCTCGGGTTGATGATCCCCACCTGCGGCACGTACAACGCGCCGGCCACGGCGCACATCACGGCCGAGAGCGTCCAGACGCTGAGCTTGTAGGCCACGGGGTCGTAGCCGGTGAACATCACCCGGCTCTCGGCGTCGCGGATGGCCTGCAGCACGCGGCCGTAGCGGCTGTGGACGAGGGCGCGCGCCAGCAGGAAGAACGCCACCAGCACCAGGCCGCTGAGCACGCACAGGGCGACTCGCATGCCGGGGGTGGACAGCGGCATCCCCAGGATGCGCTTGAAGTCGGTGAAGCCGTTGTTGCCGCCGAAACCGGTCTCGTTGCGGAAGAACAGCAGCATCGCGGCATAGGTCAGCGCCTGCGTGATGATCGAGAAGTAGACACCCTTGATGCGCGAGCGGAAGGCGAACCAGCCGAAGACGAAGGCCAGCAGCCCAGGCACCAGCACCACGAGCAGCGCCTGCGCGAGGAAGCTGTCGCTGACGGCCCAGTGCAAGGGGAATTCCTTCCAGTTCAGGAAGACCATGAAGTCCGGCATGTCGGACTTGTACTGGCCGTCGCGCCCGATCTGGCGCATCAGGTACATGCCCATCGCGTAGCCGCCGAGGGCGAAGAACAGCCCGTGCCCGAGCGAAAGGATGCCGGTGTAGCCCCAGATCAGGTCGATCGCCAGCGCGCAGATGGCATAGCACAGGATCTTGCCCAGCAGGCCGACGTAGAACTCCCCCAGGTGCAGCGCATGCCCCTGCGGCACCAGCAGCGCGAGCGAGGGCACGCCCACCGCCAGCAACAGCACGCAAACGAGGACAGCCGTCCACCCGCGGGGGGTCAGTGCAGTCACGTCAGCACCGCCCGGCCGTTCCGAAGGTGCTGACAGCCCCCTCGGGGGGTACCGAGCGCAGCGAGGTTGGGGGCACGTTTCATTTCAGGCCTCCGCGCTGCGGCCCTTGAGGGCGAACAGGCCCTGCGGACGCTTCTGGATGAAGACGACGATCAAGACCAGCACCATGATCTTAGCCAGTACCGCGCCCTGCCAGCCTTCGAGCAGCTTGTTCAGCACGCCCAAGCCGAGGCCCGCATACACGGTGCCCGCCAGTTGGCCCACACCACCGAGCACCACCACCATGAAGGAATCGACGATGTAGGCCTGCCCGAGGTCCGGCCCGACGTTGCCCACCTGGCTGAGCGCGCAACCGGCCAGCCCGGCGACACCGGCGCCGAGCGCGAAGGCCCAGGTGTCCACGCGCGCGGTGTGCACGCCCACACAGGCCGCCATGCGCCGGTTCTGCGTGACGCCGCGCACGAACAGGCCGAGCCGGGTGCGGCCGATCAGCAGCGCCATGCCCGCCAGCACCGCCAGCGCGAAGACGATGATCGCCATGCGGTTCCATGGCAGCGTGAGGTTGGGCAGCACCTGCAGCCCGCCCGACAGCCAGGACGGGTTCTCCACCGCGACGTTCTGCGCTCCGAAGAGCGTGCGCACGGCCTGCATCAGGATCAGGCTGATGCCCCAGGTGGCCAGCAACGTCTCCAGCGGGCGGCCGTAGAGCCAGCGGATGACGCTGCGCTCGAGCGCCGCGCCCACCAGCGCCGCCACGACGAAGGCTACCGGCACCGCCGCGAGCACGTAGTAGTCGAACCAGCCCGGCAGGTACTGCCTAAAGGCGTTCTGCACCAGGTAGGTGGCGTAGGCGCCGATCATGATCAGCTCACCGTGCGCCATGTTGATGACGCCCATGAGGCCGTAGGTGATGGCCAGGCCGAGCGCGGCCAGCATCAGGATGGAACCCAGGCTCAGACCGGTGAACAGCACGCCCAGGCGCTCGCCCCAGGCCAGCCGCCCCTGAATGGCCTGCAGCGAGACCTGCATCGCCGCCTTGACCTCGGTGTCGGTCTCGCCCGCAAGGGCCTGCAGCAGCAGCGAGCGCGTGGCCGGGTCGGCGCTGGAGGCCAGCAAGCGGGCGGCCGACAGGCGCGCCGCGCGCTCGGGCGACGACAACCGAGCCGCCGCCACCAGCGCCGCGAGCTGCCCCTTCAGGACCGCGTCGGGCTCGGCGACCAGGGCCTTCTCCAGCAGCCGCAGGCGTCCGGCATCGGCCTTGTCCTTGAGCTCGCCGATGGACTGCGCGCGCACCGACCGGTCGGGAGAGAACAGCCGCAGCGCGGCGAGCGCAGCCTCGAGTTCGCCGCGCATGCGGTTGTTGTTGACAACCTCCTCGGCGCCGTCGGGCAGGGCCGCAGCCGCACCGCTGCCCGCCTCGACGACGACGTCGCCACGCACTAGGTAGGCCTTGCCGCCGGCCACGCGCACCTCGTCGGCCAGCAAGGCCTGCAGGTAGGCGGCCAGCGACACGTCGCCCGCCGCCGCGACCTCGTTCAAGGCCGCGATGCGGTCGTCGCCGTCGCCATCGGCCATCCTGAAGGCCTGCTCGGGCGTGAGGGCCCAGGCCCAGGAGCCCAGGCCCAGCAGCAGAGCGGCCAGCCAGGCCCGCAGGTGGCGCATCGGCATCGGGCTCACCGCCTCACTTCTTGGCGACGACGGGCTCGTTCTTCTTGCCCTTGTTCTCGGGGATGAAGTCGCTCCAGGGGTCGGCGACGACCGGGCCCTTGGTCTTCCACACCACCTTGAACTGGCCGTCGGCCTGCACCTCACCGATGAACACGCTCTTGTGCAGGTGGTGGTTCTTCTCGTCCATCTTGGACGTGATGCCGCTGGGCGCCTTGAAGGTCTGGCCGGCCATGGCGGCGATGACCTTGTCGGTGTCGGTGCTCTTGGCCTTCTCGACCGCCTGCTTCCACATGTAGATGCCGAGGTAAGTCGCTTCCATCGGGTCGTTCGTCAGCGGCCGGTCCTTGTGCCCGGCGATGTTCTTGGCCTTGGCGTACGCGGCCCACTTCTTGGTGAACTCGTCGTTGGCCGGCGCCTTGATCGACATGAAGTAGTTCCAGGCGGCCAGGTGGCCTACCAGCGGCTTGGTGTCGACGCCGCGCAGTTCCTCCTCGCCCACCGAGAAGGCCACGACCGGCACGTCGGTGGCCTTCAGGCCCTGGTTGCCGAGTTCCTTGTAGAAGGGCACGTTGGAGTCGCCGTTGATCGTGGAGACGACGGCCGTCTTCTTGCCCTCGCTGGCGAACTTCTTGATCTTGGCGATGATGCTCTGGTAGTCAGCGTGGCCGAAGGGTGTGTACTCCTCCATGATGTCGGCCTCGGCGACGCCCTTGCTCTTGAGGAAAGCGCGCAGGATCTTGTTGGTGGTGCGGGGGTAGACGTAGTCGGTGCCCAGGAGCACGAAGCGCTTGGCGCCGCCGCCGTCCTTGCTCATCAGGTATTCCACCGCCGGGATGGCCTGCTGGTTGGGGGCCGCGCCGGTGTAGAAGACGTTCTTGCTGAGTTCCTCGCCCTCGTACTGGACGGGGTAGAAGAGCAGGCTGTTGGTCTCCTCGAACACCGGCAGCACCGACTTGCGCGACACGCTCGTCCAGCAGCCGAAGACGACCGCGACCTTGTCCTGGGTGATGAGCTGCTTGGCCTTCTCGGCGAACAGCGGCCAGTTCGACGCCGGGTCGACGACCACGGGCTCAAGCTTCTTGCCAAGCACGCCGCCCTTGGCATTGATCTCGTCGATGGCCATCAGCACCGTGTCCTTGAGCACGGTCTCGGAGATCGCCATCGTGCCAGACAGGGAGTGCAGCACGCCCACCTTGATGGTGTTCTGGGCGAGGACCGGGCTGCAAAGGCCGGCGGTTACGAGTGCGGCGGCCAGGGTCTTGAGGCCGGCACGGCGGATCGGGTTCACAGAGGTCATGGGTCAGGCTCCAGGGTTGGCAGGGAAGGAAGTCGGTGCAGACCCAACCTGCAGTACCCATGCCAGGGTCCTGGAGTCGCTCCTGAGCACCTGGGTCACCGATGCGCCTCCCGCGCGCGCCTGGTTCGGGTTTACGATGGCACCAAACCTGCTTCAGCGAACGCCATGGAACTGACCCCGCGCGAGAAGGACAAGCTGCTGATCTTCACCGCCGCCCTGCTGGCCGAGCGCCGGCGCGCGCGCGGGCTGAAGCTGAACTACCCGGAGGCGGTGGCGCTGATCACCGCGGCCATCATGGAAGGCGCGCGCGACGGCCGGACGGTGGCGCAGCTGATGAGCGAGGGCAAGACCGTTCTCGCGCGCGTCGATGTGATGGAAGGCGTGGCCGAGATGATCCCGGAGATCCAGGTCGAGGCCACCTTTCCCGACGGCACCAAGCTGGTGACCGTGCACCAGCCCATCGCCTGACGCACCAAAACCATGCCCGCATGATGGTTTCTTGAGTTCCCGTCTCTTCCGCCCCTTGCACCCCTGCCCCGACCTGTACCGATGAGGTTCACGATGCGAACGTTGCCCTGGCTGCTGGCTGCAGCCGTCTTACCCGCCCGAGCGCACGAGGGCCACGGCCTGGCCGGGGCGCACTGGCATGCCACCGACGCCTTCGGCTTCGTCGCGCTGCTGGCCGTGCTGGCGGCGGTGGCGTGGTGGCGGGGGCGCAAGTGATGGTGCCCGGCGAACTGCTGGCCGAGCCTGGCGAGCTCGAGCTGAACCCGGGCCGGCGCACCGTGACGCTGGTGGTGGAGAACGCGGGCGACCGGCCGATCCAGGTGGGCTCGCACTACCACTTCGCCGAGACCAACGGGGCCCTGCGCTTCGACCGCGCGGCCGCGCGCGGCATGCGCCTGAACATCGCCTCGGGCACCGCGGTGCGCTTCGAGCCGGGGCAGCAGCGCACGGTGGAACTCGTGGACTACGCCGGGGCGCGCGAGGTCTGGGGCTTCCGGGGGCTGGTGCAGGGGGGGCTTTGAGGTGGTTGCTACGTCTGTTGCTCCGCTGGTGCCTGCCTCGCGAGCCGAGGGGGGTGGGTATCCCCCTCCGCTCATGTCCCCCGGTCTGGGCTGCGCCCAGCCCTCCTCCTTTACTTCGCTTCGGGGGATACCCACCCCCCTCGGCGGCCTGCATCACTGGCATGCCACCGCTGCGATGCCGCGTTTGGCCGCGAGCCGTCTCGGCGCGGGGTGGTGGGGTGCCCTGCGGAGCGAAGTAAAGGAGGAGGCATCGGCCTTGGCCGATGCCGGGGGACATGAGCGCAGCCGGGCACCCCGCCGCCCCGCGCCCGCGAGGTCTTGCGGGCACCACCCTACCTTAGTAGGAATCTGACATGGCCACGATAGGAAGACGCGCCTACGCCGAGATGTTCGGCCCCACGGTGGGTGACCGGCTGCGGCTGGCAGACACCGGGCTCGTGATCGAGGTCGAGGCCGACCACACGCTGCGCGCAGGCGGCTACGGTGAGGAGGTCAAGTTCGGGGGCGGCAAGACCATCCGCGATGGCATGGGCCAGGGGCAGCAGCCCAACGGCCCCGGGCCGCACGACGCCGTGGACTGCGTCATCACCAACGCACTCATCATCGACCACTGGGGCATCGTCAAGGCCGACATCGGCATCCGCGGCCAGCGCATCTGCGGCATCGGCAAGGCCGGCAACCCCGACGTGCAGCCGGGCGTGGACATCGTCATCGGCCCCGGCACCGAGATCATCGCCGGCGAGGGCATGATCGTGACCGCTGGGGCGATCGACACCCACATCCACTTCATCTGCCCGCAGCAGATCGACGAGGCCCTGGCCAGCGGCGTCACCACCATGATCGGCGGCGGCACCGGGCCAGCGACCGGCACCTTCGCCACCACCTGCACCCCGGGGCCGGAGAACATCGCCCGCATGCTCCAGGCGGCCGAGGCCTTCCCGATGAACCTCGGCTTCCTCGGCAAGGGCAATGCCAGCCGGCCGCAGGCGCTGCGCCAGCAGGTCGAGGCTGGCGCCATCGGCATGAAGCTGCACGAGGACTGGGGCACCACACCGGCGGCGATCGACAACTGCCTGGCCGTGGCCGAGGAGACCGACACCCAGGTCGCCATCCACACCGACACCCTCAACGAGAGCGGCTTCGTCGAGGACACGATCGCTGCCTTCAAGGGCCGCACCATCCACAGCTTCCACACCGAGGGCGCCGGCGGCGGCCACGCGCCCGACATCATGAAGGTCGTGGGCGAGGCCAACGTGCTGCCCTCCTCCACCAACCCCACGCGCCCGTACACCGTCAACACGCTGGACGAGCACCTGGACATGCTGATGGTGTGCCACCACCTGGACGCCTCCATCGCCGAGGACCTGGCCTTCGCCGAGAGCCGCATCCGGCGCGAGACCATCGCCGCCGAGGACATCCTGCACGACCTGGGCGCGATCAGCATGTTCTCCTCCGACAGCCAGGCCATGGGCCGGGTCGGCGAGGTCGTCATCCGCTGCTGGCAGACGGCGCACAAGATGAAGGCCCAGCGCGGCGGCCTGCCCGGCGACAGCGGGCGCCACGACAACGCCCGCGTCAAGCGCTACGTCGCCAAGCTCGCGATCAACCCGGCGCTGACGCACGGGATCGCGCACGAGGTGGGCTCGGTCGAGGTCGGCAAGTGGGCCGACCTGGTGCTGTGGAAGCCGGCCTTCTTCGGCGTCAAGCCCAGCCTGGTGCTCAAGGGCGGCTTCATCGCGCTGGCCGCGATGGGCGACCCGAACGCGAGTATCCCGACGCCGCAGCCGGTGCACTACCGGCCGCAGTTCGGCGCCTTCGGCGGCGCGCTGGCGCGCGGCTCGCTGACCTTCGTCAGCCAGGCGGCGCTGGCCGACGACATCGGCACCCGCCTGGCGCTGCGCAAGCCGCTGTCGGCCGTGCGCGGCTGCCGCAGCGTGCGCAAGGCCGACATGGTGCACAACGCCTACACCCCGGTGATGGAGATCGACGCCCAGACCTACGCCGTGCGCGCCGACGGCCAGTTGCTGACCTGCGAGCCTGCCAGCGTGCTGCCGATGGCGCAGCGGTATTTCCTGTTCTGAGACCTGCCCCGCTCGGCGTATCGTGCTCAGCGAGGTCGGATGTGGCGCCTGATCCAGTCGGCGAAGGCCCGCTCGTCGAGTTCGCTCGCCGCCACGGCGAACATGGTCAGCGTGGCCTCCACCTGGGTGGCATGCAGGCGATGGCCATTCAAGCCCAGGAACAAGCCAACCGCCAGGAAGGCGGCGCGCTTGTTGCCGTCGACGAAAGCATGGTTCTTCGCCAGGCCGATGCCGTAGCACGCGGCAAGGTCCGCGACATCGGGATCGCCGTAGGCAGCCAGGTTCACCGGCCGGGCAAGCGCCGACTCCAGAAGGCCCTCGTCACGCAGCCCCGGGGCGCCGCCATGCTCCGCCAGGCTCTCCCCATGCAGGAGTTCGAGCGCCTGGCGGCTGATCCAGCGCCAGCTCATTTCGCAAGCTGGTGGAATGTGTCGCGGTATTCGCGCATGAACTCCCGGCCGAGCGCGAGCTGCTCGTCGAGCGCAGGGTCGTAGGGCGTGAGCATCAGGCCGTTGGCCGCCTCGGTGACGAACAGGGTGTCGCCCTTGGCCACCTTCAGCCGCGCCAGAATCTCCTTGGGCAGCACGACGCCGACGGAATTGCCGATCTGGGTGAGCTTCAAGGCGGCCATGGTGCACTCCTTCGCAGTGGGCGGCGCGGCCCGGGGCGGCTGCGCGTTATAACGTCGGTGATAATACACGACCCATCTCTCCACGCACCAGCCCGCGCCAGACCCATGCTCACCGCCAACAAGCTCTTCCCTGCCGGCCGCGGCCTCGCGCCGGTGCTGCTCAAGCGCGCCTCGCACGTGGCGCTGGACTGGGACGTGCGGCAGAAGAGCCGCTTCGAGGCGACGGATTCGACCGGCCGCACGCTCGGCGTCTTCCTGCCCCGCGGCACGGTGGTGCGCGGCGGCGACGTGCTCGTGGCCGAGGACGGCTCGCTGGTGCGCGTGGAGGCGGCGCCGCAGCCGGTCATGGTGATCCGGCACTGCACCCGGCACGGTAGCCCCTTCGACCTGTTGCGCGCGGCCTACCACCTGGGCAACCGGCACGTGCAGATCGAGCTGCGGCCCGACCACCTGAAGATCGAGCCCGACCACGTGCTGGCCGAGATGCTGGGGCGCATGCACCTGATCATCACGAACGAGGACGCCCCCTTCGAGCCCGAGGGCGGCGCCTACGCGGGCGGACACGGTCACGGTCACGACCACGGCCACGGTCAAGGCCATGAGCACCCGCATGCGCACGAGCACGAGCACGAGCACGAGCAGGCGCACGCGCACAGCCACGATCACGGCGCGGGGGCCCGCCCGGCCACGGTGTCCGCCGCCGCGCATGTGCACGGCCCCGGGTGCGGCCATGACCACGCGCACGGCGCAGGGTGCGGCCACGACCACGCGCACGATCCTGGTGACGGCCATGCCCACGGTCACCCTCCCGCCCGCCCCTGAGCGGCCGGCATCAGCACCCGCCTGGCCGCGCGCCCGATGAACTCCCCGCAGACCCTGCTGCGCCTGATGTGGCTTGCCTCCCCGGCGCTGCCAGTGGGCGGGTTCAGCTACTCCGAGGGCCTGGAGGCCGCAGTCGACGCGGGCCTGGCGACCAAGGAGGCCGACGCAGGTGACTGGCTGCTCGCGCAACTGCGCCTGGCCCAGGCTCGAGCCGATCTGGCGGCGGCAGCCCAGGCGCACCGGGCCTGGAGCGACGGCGACACCGCCCGCGCCGGCGCGCTGAACGCCTGGGTGCTTGCCACGCGCGAGAGCGCCGAGTTCCGCCTGCAGGCCGAGCAGATGGGGCGCTCGCTCGTCGAGTGGCTGCGCAACGGCGAGCAGGCGTCCGACGCCCGCGTCGCCGCCTGCGCCGCCCTGGCACCGGCCCCCACCTGGCCGGTGGCCTATGCGCTCGCCACCGTGCTGGCGCAGGCCCCGGCGCGCGAGGCCCTGCTGGCGCTGGCCTTCGGCTGGGCCGAGAACATGGCCCAGGCGGCGATGAAGGCCGTGCCGCTGGGCCAGGCCGCCGCCCAGCGCATGCTCGCGCGCCTGGCCCAGGCCATCCCGGCAGCGGTCGAAGAGGCCCTGGCCTGCGACGACGACGCCCGCCAGGCCCACGCGCCCATGCTGGCCATCCTTTCCGCCCGGCACGAGACCCAGTACTCGCGCCTGTTCCGCTCCTGAACCCTGCCCCCCGAGGACACCGCCCGATGAACAGCCCGCTGCACGCGATCGCCAGCCGTACGAAGAAGCTTCCGCCCCTGCGCGTGGGCGTCGGCGGCCCCGTCGGCTCGGGCAAGACCACGCTGGTGGAGATGCTGTGCAAGACGATGCGCGAGCGCTGGGACCTCGTCGTCGTCACGAACGACATCTACACCAAGGAAGACCAGCGCCTGCTCACCGTGGCCGGCGCGCTCGAGCCCGAGCGCATCATGGGCGTGGAGACCGGCGGCTGCCCCCACACCGCGATCCGCGAGGACGCCTCGATCAACCTCGAGGCCGTGGACCGCATGCTCGCGCGCTTCCCCGACGCCGACATCGTGTTCATCGAGTCCGGCGGCGACAACCTGGCCGCCACCTTCAGCCCCGAACTGTCGGACCTGACGATCTACGTCATCGACGTCGCCGCAGGCGAGAAGATCCCGCGCAAGGGCGGGCCGGGCATCACGAAGAGCGATCTCTTCGTCATCAACAAGACCGACCTGGCGCCGCACGTCGGCGCCGACCTGGCCGTGATGGAGGCCGACACCCGGCGCATGCGGCCCACCCGCCCCTATGTGATGACGAACCTGAAGACGCGCGCGGGCCTGCCCGAGGTGGTGCGCTTCATCGAGACCCGGGGCCTGCTGGCGGCGTGACAGGCAGAGGCGCAGGCCGGGTGGCGAGCCAGATGCTGGGCAGGATCAGCGCCGCGCCCAGCGCGTGGTACCAGCCCGGGACCTCGCCCAGCACGGCCCAGGCGATGACCGCGCCGTAGACCGGCGACAGGTACATCATCAGCGCGGCGCGGGCGGCCCCGATCACCCGCTGCAGGTAGGAGTAGGCCCCGTAGGACAGCACCCCGGGCAGCACCGCCGCGGCCAGCATCAGGCCCGCGGCCTGCCAGCCGAGCGGCGGCATGTCCACCAGGGCCCATTCCAGGGCGGTGAAGGGCAGCAGCACGAGCAGGCCGCCGACGGTGATGGCCGCCAGGCGCGGGGCCGGCGCCAGCGCCGACGGCCAGCGCTTGAGCAGCACCGAGTACACCGTCCACGAGGCTGCGGCCAGCAGGATCCAGCCGTCGCCCGGGGTGAAGCGCACCTCCATCAGCACCCGCGGGTCACCGCGCGCCACGACCACCAGCACCCCGAGCAGGGCACAGGCCACGGCCACCTGCTGCGCACCCGTCATGCGCTCGTGCAGCAGCTTCACGCCCAGCACCGCGATGGCCACCGGCGTGGCGGCGTAGATCAGCGCGATATTGGTGGCCGTCGTCGTCTGCCCGCCCAGGTAGACGATGGCGCCGCAGATCCACATGCCGCAGGCGCCGAGCACCAGCGTCTGCCGCCACTCCCGGCGCAGCGCCGCACGCCCGCGCCACAGCGCCAGGCCGACGAAGGGCAGCATGAGCAGCAGCGCCAGGCCCCAGCGCCCGAGCGCCAGAACGTGGGGCGAGACGACACCGCGCGCCAGGCGCGCGATCACGTAGTTGGCCGACCACAGCGCCGGCACGATCCAGATCAGCGCCAGTGCCCAGCGCTGAGAGTTCACGAGACCCGCGCCATGGCCTGGCCCAGGCGCACCGGTGCGCCCGGGTGCCAGCCCGGCTCGAAGACGGGCGGGCGGTCGCCACCGGCCCGGGGGCCGTACAGCAGCACGACGGTGGAGCCCAGCAGGAAGCGGCCCATCTCGTCGCCGCGGCCGATCCGCACCTCGCGATCGGTGTAATCCCACTGCCGCACGACGCCCGGGCGCGGCGGGTTGACGAGCCCGTGCCAGACGGTGGCCATGCTGCCGACGATGGTGGCCCCCACCAGCACCAGCACCCACGGACCGCGCACCCCGTCGGGCCCACCCTCGCCCTCGAAGACGCAGACCACGCGCTCGTTGCGCGCGAACAGCCCGGGCACGGCGCGCGCGGTCAGCGGGTTCACCGAGAACAGGTCGCCCGGCACGTGCACCATGCGCAGCAGGCGGCCGGCACAGGGCATGTGGATGCGGTGGTAGTCCCGCGGGCTCAGGTACAGGGTGGCGAAGCAGCCGCCGTGGAAGTGCGCCGCGAGCGCGCGGTCGCCCCCCAGCAGCGCGGTCGTCGTGTAGTGGTGGCCCTTGGCCTGCACGATGCGGTCGCCGTCGATGGCGCCGCACTGGCTGATGGCGCCGTCCACCGGGCAGACCAGGCCCGAGGCCGCCAGCGGGCGCGCCCCGGCGCGCAGCGGGCGGGTGAAGAACTCGTTGAAGCTCGTGTAGGCGGCCGGGTCAGGCTGAGCCGCCTCGGCCATGTCGACCCCGTAGCGGCGCACGAAGGCCCGCACCGCCGCCGTCGTCAGCGCGCCGCCGCGCAGGCCGGCCAGCCGGCCCATGAGCCGGGTCAGCGCCTGCTGGGGCAGCAGGTACTGCGGCAGCACGCGCAGGCGATCGGACATCAGCGCAAGGTCACGGATTCGCGCAGCGCCTTCACCACGCCGCTGCCGATGGCCGCCCCGAAGCGCTTGGCCAGGCGCTCGGCCACGTTCTCGCGCGGGGTGTAGTCGACGATGTCCTCGGCCTTCACGACCTCGCGCGCCACGTAGTCCAGGCTGCCGTAGCGGTCGGCAAGGCCCAGCCTAACCGCCTCCTCGCCGTTCCAGAACAGGCCGGAGAAGGTGTCGGGCGTCTCCTTCAGGCGCTCGCCCCGGCCCTCCTTGACGACCTGGATGAACTGGCGGTGGATCTGGTCGATCATCGCCTGCGCGTAGGCGCGCTCCTTGGCGGTCTGCTGGCTGAAGGGGTCGAGCATGCCCTTGTTCTCGCCTGCGGTCAGCAGCCGGCGCTCGACGCCCAGCTTGTCCATCAGGCCGGTGAAGCCGAAGCCGTCGATCAGCACGCCGATGCTGCCCACGAGGCTGGCCTTGTCGACGAAGATCTCGTCGGCCGAGACGGCAATGTAGTAGGCCGCCGACG
>JBILNB010000017.1:0-74723 GCA_044375195.1 Rubrivivax sp.
ACGCCCAGCTTGTCCATCAGGCCGGTGAAGCCGAAGCCGTCGATCAGCACGCCGATGCTGCCCACGAGGCTGGCCTTGTCGACGAAGATCTCGTCGGCCGAGACGGCAATGTAGTAGGCCGCCGACGCGCAGATCTCCTCGACGACGGCATAGACCTTCTTCTGGTGCAGGGCCTTCAGGCGCCGGATCTCGTCGTTGACGATGCCGCTCTGCACCGGGCTGCCGCCGGGCGAATTGATGCGCAGCACCACCGCCTGCGCGCCCGGATCCCTGAAGGCATCGCGCAGCGCCGTCACCAACAGCTCGGCGCTGGCCTCGCCTTCGGGGCCGATCTCGCCGCGCACCTCCACCAGCGCCGTGTGGGGGCTCGAAGGCGCGCTGACGTGGCGGGCACGCTGGGCGAACAGGGCCCAGGCCACGGCCAGCGCCAGCCCGAGCCAGGCCAGGCGGAAGAAGATGCGCCAGCGCCGCTCGGTGCGGCGCTCGCGCAGCAGCTCGGCCGCCAGCCGGTCGACGCTGGCCTCGAGGGCGCTCGGCGACAGCGCCGGCGCTGCCGGGGGCAGCGGCACCGCGCCGGTCCCGGCCTGGGGAGTGTCGGGGTCCGGCTCAGCGGCAGGCGCCGCCGGAGCCGGCGCCTGCGACTCGGGTTGGTCGTTCATGCGGGAGTCCCTGCTGCCGGCGCGTCGAAGTCCACCGGTCGAATCGTCTCGCTAGGATACCAATACACCCCGTCGGCCTCCTCGCGCACGGTCAAGGCCACGAGGCGCCCGCGGCCGCAGGGCCCGCCGGCGCAGCGTCCGTCGGCCGGCTCGTAGCTGGCGCCGTGGATGGAGCACACGATGAAGCGCCGGTCAGCGTCGAGGAACTCGCCCTCCTGCCAGTCCATCTCGGCCGGGACGTGCGCGCAGCGGTTCAGGTAGGCGACCACGGCGCCGCCCCAGCGCAGCGCGAAGGCGCGCGCCGGCCGGCCGCGCTCGAGCACGTCGAAGACGAAGGCACGGCCCCCGTCGGCAAGCGCGCCCGGGTCGCACAGGCGCTCGGGCGCGGGCGCCCCGGCAGCAGCGGAATCAGCCATGGCGCAGCAGCCAGGCGTGGAGCTCGCGCGCCGAATGGGCGACGAACAGCGGCTCGAAGGCGTCGAAGCTCGCGTGGTCGTGCGCTCCGTAGCTCACGCCGACGCAGGCCGTGCCGGCGCTGCGTGCCATCTGCAGGTCGTGCGTGGTGTCGCCGATCATCAGCGTGCGCGCAGGCTCGACGCCCAGTTCGGCCATCAGCTCGCGCAGCATCAGCGGGTCGGGCTTGGAGGCTGTCTCGTCGGCGGTGCGCGTGCTGTCGAACAACCCCTTCAACTGCGCCGTGGCCAGCGCCTCGTCCAGGCCGCGCCGGCTCTTGCCAGTGGCCACGGCGATCCAGTGATTGCGGGCCTTGAGTTCGTGCAGCATCGGCAGCACACCGTCGAAGAGCACGAGCTCGTGCTGGCTGGCGAAGTAATGTCGGCGGTAGGCCTGGCCGAGTTCGGCGTGACGCTCGGGCGGTAGTTCGGGCGCGGCATGAGCCAGTGCGTCGCGCAGCCCCAGGCCGATCACGTAGGCCGCGCGCTCGTCGCTCGGCACAGGAGTGCCGATGTCCCGGCAGGCGGCCTGGATGGCGCGCACGATCAGCGCCGTGCTGTCGAACAGCGTGCCGTCCCAGTCGAAGGCGATCAGGTCGAAGCGTCGGGTCATGGTGTGTCCGGGGGGGTGCCGCGCGCATTCTCGAGCGCACGCAGGAAACGCGCGCAGTCCTCGGGCAAGGGCGACTCGAGCTCCACCGTCGCGCCGGTGGCCGGGTGCTCGAAGCGCAGTCGGTGGGCGTGCAGGAACATGCGCTCCAGGCGGGCCGGCATGCCCTCGCCGCGCGCGAGGCGCTTGTTCAGCGCGAAGTCGCCATACTTGTCGTCGCCCGCGATCGGGTGCCCGGACCCGGCCAGGTGAACGCGGATCTGGTGCGTGCGCCCGGTCTTCAGGGTCACGTCGAGCAGCGTGTAGCCCGGCAGGCGCTGCGCCACGCGCACGAGGGTCAGCGCGCGCTGGCCCTCGGCCTCACCCGCCCGGGCAGCCCGCACCCGGCGCTCGCCTTCCGCCGTCAGGTACTTGTGCAGCGGCGCGTCCAGCACCTTGAGGCCGGGCGGCCAGTCGCCGACGACGAGCGCGCTGTAGGTCTTGCCCAGGGTGCCGGCCGCGCCCCGCGCGCGGAACTGTTCCTGCAGCCGCGTCAGCGCACTGCGCCGGCAGGCCACGAGCAGGACACCCGAGGTCTCGCGGTCGAGGCGGTGGACGAGTTCGAGAAAGCGCGCCTGCGGCCGAGCCTGGCGCAACTGCTCGATCACGCCCGAGCTCACGCCGCTGCCGCCGTGAACCGCCACGCCGGCCGGCTTGTCGATGGCCAGCAGGTGCTCGTCCTCGAGAAGGAGCGGGAACTCCCGCGCCGGCACCGGCGCGGCGTCCTCGCGCTGCGGCAAGCGCACCGGGGGCAGGCGGATCTCGTCACCCGCGCGCACGCGAGTATCGGCAGAGGCCCGGCCACCGTTGACGCGCACCTCGCCCGAGCGGATAACGCGGTAGACATGCGTCTTGGGCACGCCCTTGAACAGGCGCAGCAGCAGGTTGTCCAGCCGCTGACCGGCGGAGTCCTCGTCCACGCGCCACCGTTGGGCGCGGGTTTCCCCTGAGGGCGGGGCCGCAGGATGCCGCCCGGCCCCGGAAGCATCGGCCCTTACAATCGGCGACTCCACGCAGTGGTGACGGGCAAGTGAACAACGGGTCAGTGTACCCGGCGCCCCCCCACGGCGGGGCGGCCGTGCACAGGCGGCTGCCGTCGGCCCGCGAGGCCGGCCCCAGCGGCCGGCGCGGCCTGCGGCGCGCGCAGGTGCGGCCACAAGCGTTGATGCAACGCCTTCAGGCGGCGGGCAGCGCCCGGTCCCGGAGAGACCGGCGGGCCAGCCACCCTGGCGGAAGAGACACGGAACGGCAGAACCTGCTCCGCACCCTTGCGGAGCTGCACCGAAAGATCCAAGGGGGTCCAGCACCCGGCGCCTTCATCGGCTGCGTGCTGGCCCCGGCCCCAGGCCAGACATCCCGACGGCATGACCACCGCATCCCTCCCCCCTGCCCTCGCCGGGCGCCGCACTTCCAGGCAGCCCGCGGGCCGCCTGCAGGCGGCGCCATCCGGCCCGGGCTGCGCCGCCCAGTGTGGCGGCGGGGAGCGGCGCGGGCGGCAGGCCGCTGCGGGCTGCGCCGGCCTGGCGCCAGCGCCAACGCTGCGGCACTGAGGCCGCGCACGGCCCGCGCCGGTGGCGCAACGGCCGTGCGAGACCCCGGCAGGCAGCCCAGGGCGGTTCGATCCCACGGTTCTCCCTCCTTGGCTCGTGCATCGTTGAGGGCCGGGGCGTCGGCAGGGTTCGACGCACGGTCCGCTTGGCGAGGGGCGTCCTGCGCCCGCTTCGCCGGCTGTCCGCGGCGGGTCTGTCCGTCCCGTCCGGGCAGCGTTCGGGCCGCGAGAGCGGCCCGGGGAGTGCACGAGCGATGAAACGCATGCTGATCAACGCCACGCAGCCGGAAGAGCGGCGCCTGGCGATCGTCGACGGCCAGAAGCTGATCGACTTCGAGACCGAGATCGAGGGGCGCGAGCAGCGCAAGGGCAACATCTACAAGGCCGTCGTCACGCGCGTGGAGCCCGCGCTCGAGGCCTGCTTCGTCGACTACGGCGAGGACCGCCACGGCTTCCTGCCGTTCAAGGAGATCTCGCGCAACTACTTCCGCGAGGGTGTGGATGTGCGCACCGCGAGGATCGGCGACGCGATCAGGGACGGCCAGGAACTGCTGGTCCAGGTCGAGAAGGAGGAGCGCGGCAACAAGGGCGCGGCGCTGACCACCTTCGTCAGCCTGGCCGGGCGCTATCTGGTGCTGATGCCGAACAACCCGCGCGGCGGCGGCGTGAGCCGGCGCATCGAGGGCGAGGACCGTGAGGATCTGAAGGAGGCCCTGGACCAGCTCGACTACCCCAAGGGGATGAGCCTGATCGCCCGCACTGCCGGCATCGGCCGCAGCGCCCCCGAGCTGCAGTGGGACCTGAACTACATGCTCAAGCTCTGGGACGCCATCGACGGCGCCTCCAAGGTCGGCAAGGGCGCCTTCCTGATCTACCAGGAGAGCTCGCTCGTCATCCGCGCGATCCGGGACTACTTCCACTCGGACATCGGCGAGATCCTGATCGACACGGACGACATCTACGATCAGGCGCACCAGTTCATGAACCACGTGATGCCCGAGATGGGCAGCCGCGTGAAGCGCTACCGCGACAACGCGGCGCTGTTCAGCCGCTTCCAGATCGAGCACCAGATCGAGACCGCCTTCAGCCGCACGGTCAACCTGCCCTCGGGCGGCGCGATCGTGATCGACCACACCGAGGCCCTGGTGGCGGTGGACGTGAACTCCGCGCGCGCCACGCGCGGCGGCGACATCGAGGAGACCGCCACCCGCACCAACCTCGAGGCGGCCGACGAGATCGCGCGCCAGATGCGCCTGCGCGACCTGGGCGGCCTGATCGTCGTCGACTTCATCGACATGGAGGAGAGCAAGAACCGGCGCGAGGTCGAGCAGCGCCTGCGCGACGCGCTGCGCAACGACCGCGCGCGGGTGCAGTTCTCGACGATCAGCAAGTTCGGGCTGCTCGAGCTCTCGCGCCAGCGCCTGCGCCCGGCGCTGTCCGAGGGCAACCACATCACCTGCCCGCGCTGCAACGGCACCGGCCATATCCGTGACACCGAGAGCTCGGCGCTGCAGATCCTGCGCATCATCCAGGAGGAGGCGCTGAAGGACAACACCGCGGCCGTGCACGTGCAGGTGCCGGTGGAGGTGACCTCCTTCCTGCTGAACGAGAAGCGCAACGAGATCACCAAGATCGAGCTGAAGCAGCGCGTCACCGTGCTGCTGGTGCCCAACAAGCACCTGGAGACGCCGAACTACCGCCTCGAGCGCCTGCGCCACGACGACCCGCGGCTGGAGGCCTACCGCGCCAGCTACACGATGATCGAGGAGCCGGAGGAGGAGGTCGGCATCACGCGGCGAGAGAAGGCCAAGGCGCGCCAGGAGCCGGTGATCAAGGGCGTGCTGCCTGACCAGCCGGCCCCGCCGCCTGCCGTCAAGCCGGCAGCCGAGCCGACGGCGCCGCCTGCTGCAGCGGCAGTACCGGCGCCGGCCGCGGCGCCCGCGGCCCCTGTCGCCGCGCCGACGCCGCAAGCCGAAGCCGGCAGCGGCTTCTTCGGCTGGGTGCGCAAGCTCTTCGGCGGCGCACCCGCGCCGGCCCAGGCCCCTGCCGTAGCCGTTCCGGCTGCGGCACCCGTCGTGCCCGCGGTGGCCACCGTGGCACCGGCCGCGCCGAGACCCGAGCCGAGGGAGGGCCGAGAAGGACGCGACGGCCGCCGCGGGGGTCGCGGGGGTCGCGGAGGCGAACGCGGTGAGCGCGGCGGTCGCGAGGGCCGTGAAGGCCGTGAAGGCCGTGAAGGCCGGGAGCCGCGCGAGGGTCGCGACAGCCGCCGCCCGGGCGAGGCCTCGGGTACGGGCGCGACCGAGGAGGGCCGCGAAGCACGCGCGCCGCGCGAAGGGCGCGAAGGGCGCGAAGGGCGTGAAGGGCGTGAAGGGCGTGAAGGGCGTGAGCGCCGCCCGGGCCGCGACGAACCGCCGCGCGACCAGGCCCTGCCCGCCGAGCAGGCCGAGGCCGCCTCGGCAAGCTTTGCAACGACCCCACCCGCCGGCACCGAGGACGGCGTCTCGGCCGAGGGCGACCGCGAGGGCCGGCGCCGCCGTCGGCGCGGCGGCCGGGGCGGCCGACGCGACGAGACCGGGGCCGAGGTCGAGGCCGGCGACATGCGGGCAGAGGGCGGGGCTGCCGAGCCAACCTTGCGCGAACCTGGCAACGAAGCCACCTCGCAGGACGCGACGACTGCCGAGGGCTCCGAGCCCCGTGCGGACGAGGAGCGAGGCGAGCGCGAGGGTGGCCGCCGCCGCAGCCGGGACCGCTTCCGGCGCGAGCGGCGCGGCGACGACGAGTCCGTGCAGGCCTCCGGCCCTGTTGCTGCTGAGTTCGCCGCCGAGCCCGCTTCAGCGGCCGCCGGCGAGCCGGCGGTGCCGGCCGAAGCCGTCGAGACCCTGCAGGCAGCCACGCCGATGGCGGCCGCTGTCGCCGGCGAGGCCGGGGTCGCCACAGCAGCCGTGTCTGCTCCGCCTGCGATCAGGCCGGCGGTCGTCGAGCCCTATGTGCTGCCGCTGGCCGAGTTGGAGCGCATCGCGCAGGACTGCGGGCTGGAGTGGGTCAACTCCGACGCCGCGAAGGTGGCCGCCGTGCAGGCAGCCATCGCCGCCGAGCCCAAGCCGGCCCACGTGCCACGCGAGCGCAAGCCCGTGGTCGTGATCGACGAAGGCCCGCTCGTGCTGGTGGAGACCCGCAAGGACCTCGCCCAGGTGAAGCTGCCCTTCGAACAGGACGCGGCAGGAACGGCACCCACCGCCACCTGACCTCCGGGCGGCGCCAAGCCGCCAGGCTGGTGCGGTGGCGAACGTCAGGGCAGACGCGCCAGCGCGTGCTGATAGGCCGACTGGTGCATCAGCTCGTCCCAGGCCAGCGGGCGCGTCTGCGGCAGCAAGGCCAGTCGCCGTGACTCGCTGGCGGCGCTGGGCTCCCAGGCGCCCAGCGCCTGCCTTCCGGCCAGACCGTCGAGTAATTCGTCCACGGCCCGTCCACCGTCGGGCGCGGACTGGTTGCACAGCAGCACGAGGTCGCACCCGGCGTCCAGCGCCAGGGCGGCTGCGTCGGCATACGCCAGCTCGCGACCGTTGACCCGGCGCGCGCCGGCCATGCTCAGGTCATCGCTGAACACGGCCCCCTGGAAACCGAGCCGGCCGCGCAGGATGTCCTGCAGCCAGCGCGCGGAGAAGCCGGCGGGCTGGCGGTCCACACGCGGATAGACCACGTGCGCCGGCATGACGCTGGTCAGGCTCGTCGACAGCCAGCCGTAGGGCGCGGCGTCGTCGGCCAGGATGGCCTTCAGGCCGCGCCGGTCCACCGGCACCTCGTGGTGGCTGTCAGCGGCGACGAAGCCGTGCCCGGGGAAGTGCTTGCCGCAGTTCGCCATGCCCGCCAGCAGCAGCCCGTGCATCAGGCTCTTGGCCAGCATGGCCACGACGCGCGGGTCGCGGTGGAAGGCGCGGTCACCGATGACGCCGCTCGGCCCGTGGTCGAGGTCGAGCACGGGCGTGAAGCTCAGGTCCAGGCCGCAGGCGCGAAGTTCCGCGCCGAGCACGTAGCCGGCCGCTGTGGCCGCATCGGTGGCGGCCAGCGCGTCGCGCATCCACAGCTCGCCCAGGCGCCGCATCGGCGGCAGGTGGGTGAATCCGTCGGTGCGGAAGCGCTGCACGCGCCCGCCCTCGTGGTCGACACAGACGAGCAGGTCGGGGCGCAGGTCCTTCACCTCGGCCACGAGCGCGGTCAGGCGCCGTCGGTCGCTCCAGTGGCGGCCGAACAGGATCAGGCCGCCGGTCAGCGGGTGCCTGATCCGGCGGCGATCGTCGGCGCTCAACTCAGGGCCGGCGGTGTCGAGAACGACAGGGGCGTGGGTCATCGTGAGGGCTCGGCTTTGCGGTGGACGATCAGGGTGCGGTTTGCACGGCGTGGCCCGCCGACGCGTCGTCGACCGTCTCGACGACGACGAAGGCGGCCGCGTAGTCGGACTCGTCGGTCAGGCTCACGTGCGCACGCAGGCGGCGCTGCGCGAACCACTGCGCGAGCTCACCGTGCAGCGCGATCTCGGGCTTGCCGCTGCGCGCCTTCACGACCTCGCAGGCGCGCCAGGTCATGGGCATGCGCAGGCCCAGGCCGATGGCCTTGGAGAAGGCCTCCTTGGCCGAGAAGCGCGTGGCCAGGTAGCGCACGCCGCGCGCCGGCACCGCCGCCAGGCGGGCGTGGAAGACCTCGAGCTCGTGCGGGCCCAGCACCTTGCCGGCGAAGCGCTCGCCACGCCGCTGCAGCGTGGCCTCGATGCGGCGCACGTCGCACAGGTCGGTGCCAATGCCGTAGATCACGCAGGAGTGTCCACCCGGGGGGCCTGCGCAAGGCGGATGCAGCGCTGATAGGCCCGCACCGTCTCGGCCATGCCGAGTTCCAGCGCGTCAGCGGCGATCGCGTGGCCGATCGAGACCTCGGCCACGCCGGGCACGGCGCGCAGGAAGTCGCCGAGGTTGTCACGGTTCAGGTCGTGCCCGGCGTTGACGCCCAGCCCGGCAGCCTGCGCCGCGCGCGCCGCGGCCGCGTAGCACTCGAGCAGCGCCGCCTGCTGCGGCGTGCCGTGCGCGCGGGCATAGGCCTCGGTGTAGAGCTCGACGCGGTCGGCGCCCGCAGCGCGCGCCAGCGCCATGGCGGCCGGGTCCGGGTCCATGAAGAGGCTGACCCGCACGCCGAGCGCGTGCAGCTCGTCGATCAGCGGCCGCAGGCGCGCGCCGTCGCGCGCCAGGTCCCAGCCGTGATCGGACGTCGCCTGCTCGACGCTGTCGGGCACGAAGGTGGCCTGGTGCGGGCGCACCGCGCGCACCAGCGGCATCAGGTTGTGGAAGGGGTTGCCCTCGAGGTTGTACTCGGTCTGCGGCCAGCGCGCCAACAGTGCCGCCAGAGCGTGGACGTCCTGCGTCGTGATGTGGCGCGCGTCGGGCCGCGGGTGGACGGTGATGCCGTCGGCGCCGGCCTCGAGCGCGATCGTGGCCAGGCGCACCACATCGGGCCGGCCGACCGGGCGCGAATTGCGCAGCAGCGCGACGCGGTTGACGTTGACCGAGAGCGCAGTCCGGCCCGGACCGTGCGCGGCGTGAGCGGGAGATTCGGGAGCGACCAGCGGGTTCATCGTGGGGCGGGATGGGACGAGGGCGGGGACGGCGTGGCAGTCTCGAGCAGACGGCGCACGCCCTGCATGACCTCGCGCGTGCGCAGCCTCGAGGAACCCAGATGATAGTCAAGCAGCGGGCGCAGCAGCAGGCGGAGCGCCGGCCCGGCGGCAGCGCAGGCCGCCCGCAGTGCGGACGCGCCACCGGCCTGGCCTGCGGCGGCCAGCGCGTCCTCGAGGGCGCGCAGCGGCAGGCCGCCCAGCGCCCCTTCGGCGCCGGGGCCGGTGTCGCGGCCGCCGGGCGCGCCGACGACACCCGCCTCGGCGTCCAGCCGGTAGAGGGCCTCGTCGCGCACCGGCCGCTGAGTCGCCGTCACGGTGGCGAGCTCCGGCAGCACGCCGGTCTCGCGCAGCAGGCGCAGCTCGAAGGCGCGCAGCGTAGCCTGGCGCTGCGCCTCTTCAGGGGCGGCCAGCGCGGCCAGAGCTTCGGCGTAGGCGTCGAACAGCGCCGGGTGGGCGTCCTGCCGCGGCAGCAGCCGCATCAGCAGCTCGTTCAGGTAGAAGCCCGCGAACAGGGCCTGGCCGCGCAGGGGTGCCAGCGCACCGGCCCACTCGGCCTGACGCAGCCCCAGCACCTCGGCGGCCTCGCCGGCCGGGGCGCGCGCCAGCGTCACCGCGATGCGCTGGAAGGGCAGCAGCACGGGCCGCAGTTGCGAGTACGGCCGCTTGGCTCCCTTGGCTGCCACGACGAGCCGGCCGCGCTCGCGCGTGAACAGGTCCAGCACGAGGCTGCTCTCGCTCCAGTCGTGGCGGTGCAGCACGTAAGCCTGCAGCGCCGTGGCGGCGCGCGCGCGGGCCGGGCCGGCGGCGCTCATTCGTAGCCGTAGCTGCGCAGGTGCTGCTCGTCGTCGGCCCAGCCGCTGCGGACCTTGACCCAGAGCTCGAGGTGGACGCGCGCGTCGAGCAGGGTCTGCAACTCCTGGCGTGCCTCGCTGCCGATGCGCTTGAGGCGCTCGCCGCCGGCGCCGATGACCATGCCCTTGTGCGCGTCGCGCTCGACCACGATGGTGGCGGCGATGCGGCGCAGGCCGCCCTCCTCCTCGTAGCGGTCGATCACCACCGTGCAGCTGTAGGGCAGCTCGTCCCCGGTCAGGCGGAACAGCTTCTCGCGGATGATCTCGCTGGCGAGGAAGCGATCGCTGCGGTCGGTGAGCGCGTCCTCCTCGTGGAACCAGGGCTGCTCGGGCAGGTAGGGCTCGACAATGGCGAGCAGGCGTTCGATGTCGGCGTCACGCCGCGCCGACATCGGCACGTACTCGGCGAAGGCGTGCCGTTCCTGCATCGTCTTCAGCCAGGGGAGCACGTCCTGCCGCCGCGCCAGCGCATCGAGCTTGTTGGCCAACAGCAGGACCGGCTTGCCTTCGGGCATCAGCGCCAGCACCTGCGCGTCGTCGGGCCCGAAGCGGCCGGCCTCGACGACGAAGAGAACCACGTCCACGTCGTACAGCGAGGCCAGGACGGTGCGGTTGAGCGTGCGGTTCAGCGCCGTGCCATGCCGGGTCTGGAAGCCGGGCGTGTCCACGAAGACGAACTGCGCCGCGCCCACGGTGCGGATGCCGGTGATGCGGTGGCGCGTGGTCTGCGCCTTGCGCGAGGTGATGCTGATCTTCTGGCCGACGAGGGCGTTAAGCAAGGTGCTCTTGCCGACGTTGGGCCGGCCGACGATGGCCACCAGGCCGCAGCGCCGCGGCGGCCCGGCTGGGTCGGGGCGGGGTTCAGCGTCCATGGTCCATGCTCCTGGCCACAGGGGCCGGCTGTGCGCCCGGCGGGGCCTTCAGGCGCGCCAGCATGCGCCGCGCGGCCTCCTGCTCGGCCGCGCGGCGGGAGCGGCCCTCGGCAGCCTCGACGAGGCCGAGCGGGGTCACCTCGCACTCCACCTCGAAGACCTGCGCGTGCGCCTGGCCACGAGTGGCGCGGATGCGGTAGGCCGGCACCGGCAGGCGGCGCGCCTGCAGCGTCTCCTGCAGCTCGGTCTTCGCGTCCTTGCTCCACTGCGCGGCCTCGCTGCCGGCGATCTGCGCGCCGAACAGGCGCTGTACCAGCGCCTGCGCAGCGTCGAAGCCGGCGTCCAGGTGCACGGCGCCGATCAGGGCCTCGACCGCGTCGGCCAGGATGGACGGACGCTGCGCGCCGCCGCCGCGGGCCTCGCCCTCGGACAGGCGCAGGACCTGGGGCAAGCCCAGATCGAGCGCCACCCGGTGCAGGCTGTCCTCGCGCACGAGGTGCGCCCGCACGCGCGTGAGGTCGCCCTCGGCAGAGGCAGCGTAGCGCGCGTACAGCAGGGTCGAGACGGCCAGGTTGAGCACGGCATCGCCCAGGAACTCCAGGCGCTCGTTGTGGGCGGCGCCGAAGCTGCGGTGAGTGAGCGCGCGCTGCAGCATCAGCGGCTGGGAGAAGCGATGCCCCAGCCGGGCCTGCAGGGCGTCCAGCGGCGCGGAGATGCGGGACGTGCTCACCACCTCAACGGAAGCTGCCGATGCGGCCGAGATTGCCGAAGTTCATCCAGATGAAGAAAGCGCGGCCGACCAGGTTTTCGTCGGGCACGAAGCCCCAGTAGCGCGAGTCCTGGGAGTTGTCTCGGTTGTCGCCCATCACGAAGTAGTGGCCCGCCGGCACCTTGCACGTCAGGCCCTCGACCGTGTAGCGGCAGTTCTCCGCCCCGGGAAAGCGCGGCATCTCGCCGCCGAAGAACGAGGGCCGCTTCGGGTCGACCAGGATGCGGTGCTCCACGGCCCCGAGCGTCTCCGCGAACTGCGGCGCGTAGCGCAGGCTGTCCTCGTCGTAGAACTCACCCAGCGCCTTCAAGGGCACGGGCTGGCCGTTGACGCTGAGCTTCTGGCCGGCGTAGACGATCTCGTCGCCGGGCACGCCGACCACGCGCTTGATGTAGTCAAGACGCGGGTCGGGGGGGTAGCGGAAGACGGCGACGTCGCCGCGCTGCGGGTCGCGGTTGGCGATGATCTTGGTGTTGATCACCGGCAGGCGCACGCCGTAGTCGAACTTGTTCACGAGGATCAGGTCACCCACCAGCAGCGTGGGCACCATCGAACCTGAGGGAATCTTGAAGGGCTCGAACAGGAAGGAGCGCAGCACGAAGACGGCGGCGATGACCGGGAACAGCCCGGCCGTCCAGTCCAGCCACCAGGGCTGGGCGAGCAGGGCCGCGCGCGCCTGGGCGACGTCGCCGTCCACCTGCTTGATGCCGAGCTTGTCGAGTTCGGCGCGGCGCTGGACGTGCTGGGCCTCGAGCGCGGCCGCGGCGCGCAGCCGCGCCGGCTTGAAGTGCAAGCGCTCTGCCAGCCAGTACAGGCCGGTCACGAAGGACAGCAGGAAGAGCACGAGCGCGAAGTTGCCGACCCAGAAGCCGAGGAACCAGCCCCCAAGGTAGGTGAGCAGCGCACCGTACAGCGCGGCGGTCAGAGCACTCATCGGCATCCCCGTCAGTCGTCCACCTGCAGGATGGCCAGGAAGGCCTCTTGCGGCACCTCCACGGAGCCGATCTGCTTCATGCGCTTCTTGCCAGCCTTCTGCTTCTCGAGCAGCTTGCGTTTGCGCGTGATGTCGCCACCGTAGCACTTGGCCAGCACGTTCTTGCGCAGGGCCTTGATGTTCTCGCGCGCGATGATGTTGGCGCCGATGGCGGCCTGGATTGCGACGTCGTACATCTGGCGCGGGATGATCTCGCGCATCTTGGCCGCGACCTCGCGCCCGCGGTACTGGCTCTGGCTGCGGTGCACGATCAGGCTGAGCGCGTCGATGCGGTCGCCGTTGATCAGCATGTCGACCTTGACGACGTCGGCGGCGCGGTATTCCTTGAACTCGTAGTCCATCGAGGCATAGCCGCGCGAGACGGACTTCAGCTTGTCGAAGAAATCGAGCACGATCTCGTTCATCGGCAAGTCATAGGTCAGATGAACCTGCCGACCGTGATAGGCGAGGTTGGTCTGCACGCCCCGCTTGCCGGTGCACAGGGACATCACCGGGCCGACGCAGTCCTGCGGCATGTAAAGGTGCACGGTGACGATGGGCTCGCGGATCTCGCGGATGCGCCCCTGGTCGGGCATCTTGCTCGGGTTCTCGACCTCGATGACCTCGCCGTCGCCGACCTCGACCTGGTAGACCACGCTGGGTGCGGTGGTGATCAGGTCCTGGTCGAACTCGCGCTCCAGACGCTCCTGCACGATCTCCATGTGCAGCAGGCCGAGGAAACCGCAGCGGAAGCCGAAGCCCAGGGCCTGGCTGACCTCGGGCTCGAAGCGCAGCGAGCTGTCGTTGAGCTGCAGCTTCTCCAGCGCGTCACGCAGCGAGTCGTACTCGCTCGCCTCGGTAGGGTACAGACCGGCGAAGACCTGGGGCTTGATCTCCTTGAAGCCGGACAGCGGCTCGGTGGCAGGGCCGGCGTTGTTGGGCAGCTTCTTCTCGAGCGTGATCGTGTCGCCGACCTTGGCTGCCTTCAGCTCCTTGATGCCGGCGATGACGAAGCCGACCTCGCCGGCACGCAACTCGTCGCGCGCCAGCGACTTCGGCGTGAAGACCCCCATCTGCTCGACGCCGTAGATCGCGTTCGTCGCCATCAGGCGGATGCGGTCGCCACGGCGCAGCAAGCCGTCGACCACGCGTACGAGCATCACCACGCCGACGTAGTTGTCGAACCAGCTGTCGATGATCATGGCCCGCGGCGCGCCGTCGGGCTGGCCGCGCGGCGCGGGCATGCGCGCGATCACGGCCTCGAGGATGTCGTCCACGCCCTCGCCGGTCTTGGCCGAGCACGGGATGGCGTCCGTGGCGTCGATGCCGATGACGTCCTCGATCTCCTGCTTGGCGCGCTCCGGGTCGGCCTGCGGCAGGTCCATCTTGTTGAGCACGGGCACGACCTCGACCGCGAGGTCGAGCGCGGTGTAGCAGTTGGCCACCGTCTGCGCCTCGACCCCCTGGCTCGCGTCGACGACGAGCAGCGCACCCTCGCACGCCGACAGCGAGCGGCTGACCTCGTAGCTGAAGTCCACGTGCCCGGGGGTGTCGATCAGGTTCAGGTTGTAGTTGCGGCCGTCGCGCGCGGTGTAGCGCAGCGCTGCGGTCTGGGCCTTGATCGTGATCCCGCGCTCACGCTCGATGTCCATCGAGTCGAGCACCTGGGCCTCCATCTCGCGATCGGACAGCCCGCCACAGCGCTGGATGATGCGGTCGGCCAGCGTGCTCTTGCCGTGGTCGATGTGGGCGATGATGGAGAAGTTGCGGATGTGGTCCATCGGGGACGTCACGTGGCCCGACAGGGCACAGACCAGGGGCGGAACAGCACGAAAAAGGGGCGCGCCCTTTCATCGACGCGCCCCGGCCTGGGGCTCGAACAGCCAACCCGGCATTCTAGCTCTCTGGCCCCTGCAGCCCGGGCCGCAGGGGCGCCCCCCGAAGACCCGGGCGCCATCGGCACGGCGGCCTCAGCGGCCGGGCCGGATCACGAGGTAGTTGACCCACTCGCCGCGCCGCACAAGCACGCTGACCGCGCGCGCGCCCTCGACCTTGGCCACCGCCGCGGCGAACTGCTTCATGTCGGCGACCTCGGCGTTGCCCACCGACAGGATGACGTCGCCTTCGCGCAGCCCGGCACGCGCCGCAGCGCCCTCGACCGCATCGACCCGCACCCCGCCCTTGAGGTTGAGCTCGCGCTTCTGCGCCTCGGTCAGGTCCGACGCGGCGATGCCCAGCGCGTTCTTGGGCGCCGGGGCCGGCCCGGGCTCGGCCTGGGCGCGCCGGGTCGGTCGGTCAGCCTCGAACTCGGCCACCGTGACCGTCAGGTCACGCGTCGCGCCGCGGCGGAAGACCTGCAGCGTGGCCTTGGCGCCGGGCCTGGTCGCACCGATCAGGCGCGGCAGGTCGCCCGACTTCTCCACCACCTTGCCATCGACGCGGGTGATGATGTCGCCGGCCTCGACGCCCGCCTTGTCGGCCGGGCCACCGGACTCCACGCTCTGCACCAGCGCGCCCGCGGGCTTGCCCAGACCGATGGACTCGGCCACGTCCTTGGTGACCGGCGCGATCTGCACGCCGATGCGCCCGCGAATCACGCGGCCGTTGGCGCGGAGCTGGTCGGAGACCCGCATCGCCTCGTCGATCGGGATCGCGAAGCTGATGCCCATGAAGCCGCCGGAGCGGCTGTAGATCTGCGAGTTGATGCCCACCACCTCGCCGCGCAGGTTGAGCAGCGGCCCGCCGGAGTTGCCGGGGTTGATCGCGACGTCGGTCTGGATGAAGGGCAGGTAGTCGCCGGTGTCGCGCTGCTTGGCGCTGACGATGCCGGCGGTGACCGTGTTCTCCAGGCCGAAGGGCGAGCCGATGGCCATCACCCATTCGCCCACCTTGAGCCGGCTGACGTCGCCGATCTTCACGAAGGGCAGCCCGCTGGCCTCGATCTTGACCACGGCCACGTCGGTGCGGCGGTCGGTGCCGACGATGCGGGCCTTGAACTCGCGCTTGTCGGTCAGCGTGACGAGCACCTCGTCGGCGCCGTCGACCACGTGGGCGTTGGTCATGATGAAGCCGTCGGCCGTCAGGACGAAGCCCGAGCCGACGCCGCGCTGCTGCGGCTCCTCGTCGCCACGCGGGCCGGGGCGCGGCGCCGGTCGGCCGGGCAGCGGGATGCCGAAGCGGCGGAAGAACTCCTCCATGTTCGGGTCCATCTCGCCCTGCCCGCGCGCCGCCTGGCGACCGCGTTCGAGCGTGCGGATGTTCACCACCGAGGGACCGACGCGTTCGGCGAGTTCGCTGAAATCCGGCAGCATGACCTGCGGCGCGGCAGTCTGCGCCTGCGCAAGGTGTGCGCCTGGCAGGCCGAGCCCCAGGGCGGCGCCCAGCACCACCGCGGCCAGGCCACGGGGCAGCCGCCACGGCGCGCCTGCCGGGACGACGGGTCGGGAAGCGGTACGAGAGATCATCGGCGGTCTCCGGTCTTCAGGAAGGAAGCTGCCTCGCGGCAGGGGTGGATGGGAAACAGTGCACGCTGGGCGCGCTGGCCCGCGGTCGTCGGGTCAGCGGCGCTCCACGGCAGCCGCGAACCGTCTCAATGTGGTGATGGGCACGTCACCCATCAAGACCAGACGCCATTGATCCCCCAGCGGTTGCACCAGCGTGTGCGTGGCCCCGAGGCGCGTGGCCAGCGACTGCGCCGGCCGGCCCGGCTGCCGCGGCTCGATGAACATCGACACCCGCGTCAGGCCGTCGGAGAACACGGCGTGCAAGGTGTCAGGGGCCGGTGTTTCGGCACGGAGACCCGGAGCCAAGGCTTGACCGACGTCGGCGCCGGCCCGGGGCTCGGATGCGGGCGTGACCACGGGCTTGCGCACACAGCCGGTGAGCTGGAACCCGGGCGGCAGCCCGGCGAGGGACCAGCCCTCGTCCTGCAGCCGTACCGGCAGCGAGGGCAGCGACATCACCTGCCATCCTGCCGTGCGCCGCATGGCCGCGCGCACGGCTTCCGCCTGCGGACGCACGCCGATCTCGATGGCGCCGAAGGACGAGGACTCGAGCACCTCGCCACGTGGTCCGAGCACATCGGCGCGCAGCATCAGCCCGCTACTCGCGTCGAGCCACAAGCGCTGGGCGTAGCGCCACTCGTCGCGCGGGGAAAGCAGCAGCACCTGGCTGCGACGGCCGGCGATCAGGTCCACGCCCAGCAGCCGGGCCTCGTAGTGGGCCTGCAGCCGCTCCTGCGGCACGGCGCGCAACGGGCTGGACCAGGTCTCGTCACGCCGCCCCACGGTGACGACGCGTGTGTCGGGCCAGAAGGAGACCACGGTGTCGTTGTGCCGGTAGCTGCGCGCCGCGCGGCCGTCCTGCGCCTCGACCTGCTCGTAGGCCTGGCCGTCCAGCGCGTAATGCGCCACTCGCGAGCTGGAGAGCACCGAGCCGGCGCTGAAGACCAGCGTGCCCTCGTAGCTCTTCCCGGTGGCGGCGGCCTGCAGGCGCTCGATCCAGGCGCGCGCAGCGCCCTCGCCTGCAGACGCCAGGGCCGGGGCAGGCGCCTGGGCGTGGGCCAGGGCAACCAAGCCACAAAGCACCGGGACCAGCCAACGGGTGCAGCGCCGCGCCAGCGCGGCACCGGGCCCCTGGGAAGAGACACGCGGACGGTCGGAAGCGTGGAGCGAGATCATCGGTCGATCGACACCGTCTCGAACCGGCCGGTGGCACCCCCGGGCAGCGCTGGCGCGCCGGCACGGTGGGCGCGCAGGTAGGCGTCGAGCCGGGCGTCGCGGATGAGGGCTCCGTCGGCGGCCTGCAAGGCCGCGCCGCCTCGGTCCCAGCCCAGTGACTCGAACGCGCGCGCAACGACCGTGCCTTCCAGCCTGGCCGGCGCAGCCTGCCAGACACCGCCCAGCACAGCCAGGCCGGCCACCCCCGCCGCCAGCGCGAGGCCGCTCCAACGCGCGGCGCGGCGCCCGAACGCCGGGCGCAGCCAGCCCGAGCCAACGGGCCCGCGGGCCGGCGCGGCATCGGCCGCGATGCGCGCGCGCAGGCCGGCCAGGAAGGCTTCGTCGCTGGCGCGTACCTGGACGAGTTCTTCCGAGCGCAGGGCATCGCCGATCAGGTGCCAGTCCTGCCAGGCCCGGCGCGAGACCGCGTCGGACGACCACGCGGCCAGCGCGACGTCAACCTGCCGGGCGCCGGCCTCACCGTCGCACAGCACCGACAGCGCCAGCGGCACCGAGGGCGGATCGACTTCTTCTTCGTGGCGGATGGACATGACAGCAGGCGCAGGTGAGGCCGAGGGCGGGACGAAGCAAAGATGGGGGCGGGCAGGCCGGCTACCAGCGCCGGCCCTCGCGCGTGTCGAGCAGGGGTCGCAGGCGCTGCGCGATGGCTTCGCGCGCGCGGAAGATGCGCGAGCGCACCGTGCCGACAGGGCAGTTCATGACTTCCGCGATCTCCTCGTAGCTCAGGCCTTCGATCTCACGCAGCAGCACGGCCTGACGCAGGTCTTCGGACAGGCGGTCGACCGCGGCGTTCACTGCGGCAGCGATCTGCCGGCTGGCCAGCACGCCCTCGGGCGTGTCGACGCTGGTTGGTTCCAACTCGGGCCGGAAAGTTTCCTCCTCGTCACCGGCCGGGGCCAGTTGCGACTCGGTGAGCACCGGGTCGCGTCGGGATTCGGCCAGGGACTTGCGGGCGGTGTTGACCGCGATCCGGTACAGCCAGGTGTAGAAGGCGCTCTCGCCCCGGAACTGCGGCAGGGCACGCCAGGCGCGCAGGAAGGTCTCCTGGGCCAGGTCTTGGATCAGGCCTTCGTCGCGCGTCATGCGCCCCAGCAGGCGCTCGATGCGGCGGCGGTAGCGCACGACCAGCATCTCGAAGGCGCGCGCATCGCCCCCCCGGGCGCGCTCGACGAGCGGCGTGTCGGCATCGGCATCGGCCATTCATCCCTCGGGCCGCCCCTTTGACGGGCGGCCGTTCAGCGCTGTATCGAAAGAATATAGCGCGACGCGCAAGGCATGCCAGTGCGCTGCGGCACTGCGGCGGGACAGGGCGACCCAGCGTAGGCGCATGCGCCGCCCGGCCCACTCCACCGCGCCAGCCGGCGCTGGCGCGTCGTACCCGCCGGCCGGATCGATGCGCAGCAGCATCCAGCCGCCGAGGTCCAGCGCCACGACCGGCGCGCAGTGCTCGCGGGCCGGGCGCGGGCCGGGGAAGGCGCAAGTCCAGACCTGGCCGTCGAAGACCAGCCGCAGCGGCCCGAGGCGGCGCGCCCGTGAGCGGCTCCACAGGACGGCCAGCCCCGCGGGCAGCAGGCCCGAAGCCGCGGCGGCGAACGACCCGAACAGACCGGGGTCGGACTGGGCCGCAACCCAGGAGGCGGTCACAGACACGGCCAACCCCAGGACCAGGACCTGCACGCCCAGCCATGCCGGATCGGGGCCGATGTCGAGGCTGACCGGCGCTGGCGTACGCATCGCAGCCTGCGCCAGCCCCGACTTCAGGCCGCCCGGCACACGCGGGGCGGGCTGCAGGGCGGCGGCATCGCGGGATCAGGCGCGCCGGAAGACCAGCGTACCGTTCGTGCCGCCGAAGCCGAAGTTGTTCTTGACGGCCACGTCGATCCTCATCTCCCGCGCGGTGTTGGCGCAGTAGTCCAGGTCGCACTCGGCGTCCTGCTCGAAGATGTTGATCGTCGGCGGCGACACCTGGTGATGAAGCGCCAGCACGGTGAACACGGACTCGATGCCGCCGGCGCCGCCCAGGAGGTGCCCAGTCATCGACTTGGTCGAGTTCACCACGACCCGGCGCGCCTGCTCACCGAGCGCGAGCTTGATCGCGTTGGTCTCGTTGATGTCGCCCAGCGGCGTGGACGTGCCGTGCGCGTTCAGGTAGTCGACCTGGTCGGCGTTCACGCCGGCGTTGCGCAGCGCCGCGAGCATCGAGCGCTTGGGGCCGTCGACGTTGGGCGCGGTCATGTGGAAGGCGTCCGCACCCATGCCGAAGCCGGCGAGCTCGGCGTAGATCTTCGCGCCGCGGCGCTTCGCGTGCTCGTACTCCTCGAGCACCAGCACGCCCGAGCCCTCGCCGAGCACGAAGCCGTCGCGGTCCTTGTCGAAGGGCCGGGACGCCGTCTCGGGCGAATCGTTGCGCGTGGACAGCGCCCGCGCCGCGGCGAAGCCGCCGATCCCCAAGGGCGAGACCGTACTCTCGGCACCGCCGGCGATCATCACGTCGGCGTCGCCATACTCGATGAGGCGACCCGCCTCGCCGATGCAGTGCAGGCCCGTCGTGCAGGCCGTGACGATGGCCAGGTTGGGCCCGGTGTAGCCACAGCGGATCGAGATGTGGCCGGAGATCATGTTGATGATCGAAGCCGGCACGAAGAAGGGGGAGATGCGGCGCGGGCCCCGCTCCCGGTAGTCGCCATCGGTCTGCTCGATCATCGGCAGGCCGCCGATGCCCGAACCGACCATGCAGCCGATGCGCTCGGCCTGCTCGGGGCTGAGCGACTCGCCCGTGGGAAGACCTGCGTCATGGACGGCCTGCATCGCGGCCGCCAGGCCGTAGTGGATGAAGGTGTCCATGTGGCGGGCTTCCTTGCCGGGGATGTAGTCCTCGACCTTGAAACCCTTGACCTCGCCAGCAAAGCGGCAGGCGAAGGCCGAGGCATCGAAGCGCGTGATCGGCGCGATGCCCGAGCGTCCAGCCAGCAAGGCCGACCAGCCCTCGGCGACGGTGTTGCCCACAGGGCACACCAGGCCGAGCCCCGTGACGACGACGCGCCGACGCGTCATGCCTTCTGGTGCGAAACCGCGTAGTCGATCGCCAACTGCACGGTGGTGATCTTCTCGGCGTCTTCGTCCGGGATCTCGATGCCGAATTCGTCCTCGAGCGCCATCACGAGCTCGACCGTGTCGAGGGAGTCCGCGCCGAGGTCGGCGACGAAGGCCTTCTCGTTCGTGACGTCGGCTTCGGGCACGCCCAGCTGTTCGGCGATGATCTTCTTGACGCGGGCTTCGATGTCGCTCATGGCGTCTCCAGAGGAGAAAGTGGTGAGAAAGCGGGTGCGGATTCTAGCGGCGCCACCGACCACGGCCCCGAGGACGCGTGGCACGGCCGCGGCGGCGCGGCTTCAACTCATGTACATGCCGCCGTTGACATGCAGTTCCACGCCGGTGACATAGCCGGCCAGCGGTGAGGCGAGGAAGGCCACGGCGTGCGCGATCTCCTCGGGCGTACCCAGGCGGCCGAGCGGGATCTGACCCAGCAGCGCGGCCTTCTGCGCCTCGGGAAGCACCTCGGTCATGTCAGTGGCGATGAACCCCGGGGCGATGCAGTTGACCGTGATCTGGCGGCTGCCGACTTCGCGCGCCAGCGCGCGAGTCATGCCGGCCACGCCGGCCTTGGCCGCGGCGTAGTTGGCCTGGCCGGCGTTGCCGCTCGCGCCCACGACCGAGGTGATGTTGACGATGCGGCCCCAGCGCTGCTTCATCATCGGCCGAATCGCGCAGCGGCACAGGCGGAACACGGCCTTCAGGTTGGTGTCGAGGACGGCATCCCAGTCCTCGTCCTTCATGCGCAGGGCCAGCGTGTCGCGCGTGATGCCGGCGTTGTTGACGAGCACGTGCAGCCCGCCGTGGGCCTTGACGATGCCCTCGACCGCGGCCTCGGCCGCTGCGGCGTCGTTGACGTCCAGCGCCAGGCCCTGGCCGCCGTGCGCCGCCAGGGCCGCGCCGATGGCCTGCGCGCCGGCCTCGGTGGTGGCGGTGCCGATGACGAGGAAGCCCTGCGCGGCCAGCGTCGCCGCGATGGCGCGCCCGATGCCACGGCTCGCGCCGGTGACGAGGGCGACCCGGGGGGTTGCGTGGGTCTCGCTCATGCCAGCATCCCCCGGGCCTCGGCCAGCGTGGCAGGATCGAGCACGCACAGGCTCGTGACCTCGGCGTCGATGCGCTTGACCAGCCCGGACAGCACCTTGCCAGGCCCACACTCGAGGATGTGCTGCAAGCCGCGCGCGCGCAGGGCCTGCACGACCTCGACCCAGCGCACCGGTCCGAAGGCCTGGCGGAACAGCGCGTCGCGGATCGCGGCGGGCTCCGACGGCGTCGCCGCGTCGACGTTGTTGACGAGCGCGATGCGCGGCGCCGCCAGGGGCACCTCGGCCAGGCGCTCGCGCAGCCGCTCCGCGGCGGGCTTCATCAGCGCGCAATGGAAGGGCGCTGACACCGGCAGCAGCAAGGCGCGCTTGGCGCCGGCCGCCTTGAGCAGCTCGCAGGCCTTGTCCACGCCCGCCCGGGTGCCCGCGATGACGGTCTGCTTCGGGTCGTTGAAGTTCGCAGCCGAGACGACCTCGCCCGTGGCGAGGGCTGCCTGCTCGCAGCCGGCGCGCACCGCCGCCGCGTCCAGGCCGAGGATGGCCGCCATCGCGCCGACGCCCACCGGCACCGCCTCCTGCATGGCCTGCGCGCGCAGCCGCACCAGCGGCAGCGCGTCGGCCAGCGTCAGCGCGCCGGCCGCGACGAGCGCGCTGTACTCGCCCAGCGAGTGCCCGGCCACCGCCGCCGGTTCGTCGCCGCCCTCGGCACGCCAGGCCCGGTAGCAGGCGATCGCCGCGCTCAGCATCACGGGCTGCGTGTTCGTCGTCAGCTCCAGGGCTTCCTTGGGGCCCTCGCGGATCAGACGGCCCAGGTCTTCACCCAGGGCCTGCGAGGCTTCGTCAAGCGTAGCGCGGACCGCCGGGTGGTCGCCCCAGGCGTCGAGCATGCCGACGGACTGCGAACCCTGGCCGGGGAAGACGAATGCAAAAGGCTTCATCGGGGTGGTCGTGAACAGGGGATTCTCAATAGTCCAGCAGCACCGCGCCCCAGGTGAAGCCGCCGCCCACGCCCTCGAGCATGACGCGGTGCCCCGGGCGCACGCGACCGTCGCGCACGGCCACGTCCAGCGCCAGCGGCACCGAAGCTGCCGAGGTGTTGCCGTGGTCGCCGACGGTGACGACGACCTTCTCGGGACCGAGCCCGAGCTTGCGGGCCGTGCTCTGCATGATGCGGATGTTGGCCTGGTGCGGGATGAGCCAGTCGATGTCCGAGGCCTCGCGCCCGGCCTTCGCCAGCACGGAGCGGGCCACGCCCTCGAGCGCGCCGACGGCGAGCTTGAACACGGCCTGCCCGTCCATCTTCAGCAGCGGGTCGCCCAGTACCTGGCCGCCGGCCACCGTGCCGGGCACGCACAGGATGCCGACGTGGCGCCCGTCGGCGTGGAGTTCGCTGGCGACGATGCCCGGCGTCGGGCTGGCTTCCAGGACGACGGCGCCGGCACCGTCGCCGAAGAGCACGCAGGTCGTGCGGTCGTCGAAGTCGAGCAGGCGCGAGAACACCTCGGCGCCGATGACCAGGGCGCAGCGGGCGCTGCCGGCGCGGATCATCGCGTCGGCCACCGTCAGGGCGTAGACGAAGCCGGAGCAGACGGCCTGAAGGTCGAAGGCCGGGCAGCCGGCGACGCCGAGCTTGTGCTGCACGATGGCCGCGGTGGACGGGAACACCATGTCCGGCGTCGAGGTCGCGACGATGATCAGGTCGACCTCGCCGGCTTGGCGCCGTGCAGACTCGAGGGCCCGCCGGGCCGCCGCCACCGCCAGATCGCTGGCGTGGACGCCGTCTTCGACGAAGTGCCGCGCGCGGATGCCGGTGCGCTCGACGATCCAGTCGTCGCTGGTCTCGATGCCGCGCTGCGCCAGCAGCGCCACCATGTCGGCGTTGGACAGGCGACGCGGGGGCAGGAACCCACCGGTGCCGGTAATGCGGGAATATCGAGAGGGAGCGTTCATCAGAGGGCAGGAACTGCCTCAGGCGCGGCCGCCAGCGCGCAGGCTGCGGCTATGCGCGCCTGCACCCGCTGCAGCAGGTGGTTGTGGGCAGCATCATAGGCGCGCCCGAGGGCCTGCTCGAAGGCGTAGGCGTCGGCCGACCCGTGGCTCTTGAACACCAGGCCGCGCAGCCCGAGGAGGGCGGCGCCGTTGTAGCGGCGGTGGTCCACCCTCGCCTTGAAGCGGCGCAGCACCGGCAAGGCCACGATCGCCGCCAACCGGCTTCCAGGGCCCCGGGAGAACTCCTCGCGGATGAACTCGCCCATCATCGACGCCAGCCCTTCGGCTGTCTTGAGCAGGACGTTGCCGACGAAGCCGTCGCAGACCACGATGTCGGTCGTGCCCTTGAAGATGTCGTTGCCCTCGACATTGCCGTGAAAGCGCAGCCGGCCGGCGGCGTGCGCCTCGCGCAGCAGTTCGCCGGCGCGCTTGATGGTCTCGCCGCCCTTGATCGCCTCTTCGCCCACGTTGAGCAGGCCCACCGAGGGCTCGTCCCGGCCGCCAACGGCGCTCACCAGCGCGCTGCCCATGAGCGCGAACTGCAACAGGTGCTCGGCGCTGCAATCGACATTCGCGCCCAGATCGAGCACGGTCGTGTAACCGCCCAGGCGGTTGGGCATCACCGTGGCGATGGCCGGGCGGTCGATGCCGTCGAGGGTCTTGAGCACGTAGCGCGCCACGGCCATCAAAGCCCCCGTGTTGCCGGCGGAGACGCAGGCGTCTGCCGCCGGCGGCTCCTGACCATCGGGCTTGACCTGCGCGATCGCCACGCGCATCGAGGAATCCTTCTTCCGACGCAGCGCCACCTCGACCGGGTCTTCCATCGCGACCACCTCGGTGGCAGCCACGAGAGTGCATCGCGGCCAGCCGGCCGCAGGCCGCAGGGCCTCGGGCAGACCCACCAAGATCAACTCGGCATCGGGGTGGGCGTCGAGAAAGGCCCGACAGGCCGGCAGGGTCACCGCCGGGCCGTGGTCGCCACCCATGCAATCGACGGCCAGGCGAACCGCCGCCATGCGCTCAAACCCGCCGCTCATCGGGCCTGGGGGGCCGACCGGACCCACGTATCGGGAACCTTGCCATGCCACCCATCGTCCTGCGCTCCGGGGCGCGTGCGCCGATGAACGTCATGCCGAACCCAGGCCGGGAAGGGCAGAAACCTCAGGCGTCGGCCTTGGTCTTCAGGACCTTGCGCCCGCGGTAGAAGCCGGTAGGGCTGATGTGGTGGCGCAGGTGGATCTCGCCGGTGGTCGGCTCGACCGCGGTGCCCGGAGAGGCGAGCGCATTGTGCGAACGGTGCATGCCGCGCTTGGAAGGCGACTTCTTATTCTGCTGGACGGCCATGATGGACTCCTGGAGAGGCTCCGCGAGGCGGGCCCTCGTGGATGTGCGTGACTGTCGATGCCGCCCCACCGCCGGCAACCCGCAAGCCATGGCAAGCCAGCGCGGGCCCCTCCGGTCTCTTGAGACCAAGCGTGGGAACAAACAAAACCGTGCATTGTAGATCCGCGGCAGGAAACACGCCACCGCCCCGCCAGTCGCCGCCCTCAGCCCCCGCGCTTGAGCCGCTCGAGCGCGGCAAAGGGGTGCTCCTGCGGCGGCTCAGCAACGGCGCCCAGCGGCGCCGAAGGGTCGCCGCTCCACGGCAAGGCCTGCGGACAGGTGTCGTGCCTGGGGACGATGGGCAGCGCCAGTATGAGTTCGTCCTCCACCAGTGCGCCCAGGTCGAGCGCCCGCGGCAGTGCCAGCACGTCCTCGTCCTCCTCCTCTTCGTCCAGGCGGGCGGCTTCGTCTTCGTCGCGGGCGAAGCGCAGCGTCCGGTCGACCTCCAGCGGGAGGGCCACAGGTTGCAGGCAGCGCTGGCAGGTCAGCCACACGATCGCGTGGGCGCGCAGGCGCAACCGGATCTGCGGCTGGTCGCCCAGCGGCTGCGACCACAGGCCCTCGGCGGACCACTCCACCTGCGCCGAAGGTGCGTCGGCGGGCGGGTGCAGCCCTTCGCCCAGGCGGCCCATGCCGGCCACGGGCAGCATCCCCTCCAGGCGCCCGCGATCGCGCGCGAACGCCGCCACATCGAGCTGCCCGGGCTGGTGCGAGGCCTTTTTCCTCATGCCTCCAGTGTAGAAGAGCGGCCCGCGGGCAGACACGCGAACGGGCACGCCTCGCGCCCAGTCGGCGCGGGACAATCACGGCAAATCCGCCCCCCCGACCTCGCCGCATGACCCGACCCACCCTGATCCTGGCCTCGACCTCGCGCTACCGGCGCGAACTGCTGCTGCGCCTGCGCCTGCCCTTCGACGTCGAGGCGCCCGGCGTGGACGAGACCGCCAGGGCCGACGAGACGCCGGCGGCCCTGGCACGGCGGCTGGCGCTGGAAAAAGCGCGTGCCGTCGCGGCCCGGCACCCACACGCCATCGTCATCGGTTCGGACCAGGTGGCCGACCTCGACGGCCTGGCGCTGGGCAAGCCCGGCACCCACGAGCGCGCGGTGGAGCAACTGCGCCTGATGCGCGGGCGGCGCGTCGTCTTCCAGACCGCGGTGGCGGTGGTTCGGCACGACCGGGGCCACACCGGCCAGGACCTGGCCGCGGTGGCGGTGACCTTCCGAGACCTGGACGACACCGAGATCGAGCACTACCTGCGCACCGAGACGCCCTACGACTGTGCGGGCAGCGCGCGCAGCGAATCGCTGGGCATCGCGCTGCTGTCGGCCATCGAGTCCGACGACCCGACCGCCCTCGTCGGCCTGCCGCTCATCCGTACCTGCCGCCTGCTGCGCGAGGCCGGCCTGGACCCACTGCAAGCCGGCGCCGGCGGCTGAGAGACCAGGATGCCTTCCCCCAACTGCCCAGCGACCCCCTGCGGTTGATGCTTACCACCGGCACCCTCTGGCTCGTACCGAACGCCCTCGACCTCGGCGCCGAGGCCGTGGACCTGCGCATGGCCCTGCCCGACGGCGTGATCGAGCGCGCCTCCCGGATAGGGAGCTGGGTGGTCGAGGACGCCCGCAGCGCCCGCGCCTTTCTCAAGCGCGTGGGGGCGGTGCACCCTCTGGCCTTGCCGCTGCAGCAAATCGACATCCGCGAGCTGCCCCGCCCGCGCAAGGGCTCCGGCGCCACCGTGCCCGAGGCCGAGTGGAGCGCCCTGTTGCGCCCGGCCCTGGAGGGTGCGGACCAGGGCCTGCTGTCCGAGGCCGGCCTGCCGGCCGTGGCCGACCCTGGCGCAGGGCTCGTCGCCGCCGCTCATCGCGCCGGCGTGCGCGTGCAGGCCCTGCCCGGCCCGAGCGCGCTGCTGCTGGCCCTGGCCGCGAGCGGGCTCGAGGGCCAGAACTTCGCCTTCGTCGGCTACCTGCCGCAGGAAACGGCTGCCCGGGCGCAGCGCCTGCGCGAGCTCGAGGCGCTGTCGCGCCGGCTGCGCCAGACCCAGGTGTTCATCGAGACGCCCTATCGCAACGAGGCGATGCTGCAGGCGCTGCTGGGCACCCTTGCTCCGTCGACGCGCCTGGCCGTCAGCTGGGGGCTGACGCTGCCGGCCGGCCGCAGCCGCAGCGACAGCGTCGAAGGCTGGCGCCGCTGGGCGGCGGCCGAAGGCCGGGAGCCCGGGCCGTGGCGGGGGCTCCCGGCGGTGTTCTGCCTGCTGGGCTGAGAAGTGGCAACCCAGGCCGCGCATATCGGCACGACACGGCCGCTGGACTGGCCCGACAATCACGGTTTGTCGAACACCGGCGGTTCCCCTCCAGAGCTTCAAGCGGACTTCCCATGACCCTCCTCGTCACCGGCGGCGCTGGCTTCATCGGCAGCAACTTCGTGCTGGACTGGCTGGCCGCGCCCGACACCGCGGGTGAGCCCGTGGTCAACCTGGACGCGCTGACCTACGCCGGCAACCGCGAGAACCTGGCCGCGCTCGACGGCGACGCGCGGCACGTCTTCGTGCACGGCGACATCACCGACCGCGCGCTGCTGGACCGCCTGCTGGCCGAGCACCGGCCGCGAGCCATCGTGCACTTCGCCGCCGAGAGCCACGTCGACCGCAGCATCCACGGTCCCGGCGCCTTCATCCACACCAACATCCAGGGCACCTTCACGCTGCTGGAGGGGGCGCGCGCCCACTGGAGCCGGCTCGAGGGATCGGCGCGCGAGGCCTTCCGCTTCCACCATGTCTCCACCGACGAGGTCTACGGCAGCCTCGGCCCGGGCGATGCCGCCTTCACCGAGATCCACCCCTACCAGCCCAACAGCCCCTACTCGGCCAGCAAGGCCGCGAGCGACCACCTCGTGCGCGCCTGGCACCACACCTACGGCCTGCCGGTGACCACCAGCAACTGCTCCAACAACTACGGGCCCTGGCACTTCCCGGAGAAGCTGATCCCGCTGATGATCGTCAACGCGCTGGCAGGCAAGCCGCTGCCGGTCTACGGCGACGGCCAGCAGGTGCGCGACTGGCTCTACGTGGGCGACCACTGCAGCGCCATCCGTGCAGTGCTGGCCCGCGGCCGCGTCGGCGAGGTCTACAACATAGGGGGCTGGAACGAGAAGCCCAACCTCGAGATCGTCCACACGATCTGCCGCCTGCTCGACGAACTGCGCCCGGATCCGGCCGGGCCGCACGCGCGCCTGATCACGCACGTGAAGGACCGCCCCGGCCACGACCGCCGCTATGCCATCGACGCGCGCAAGATCGAGCGCGAGCTCGGCTGGCGCCCGGCAGAGACCTTCGACAGCGGCATCCGCAAGACGGTGCAGTGGGTGCTGGATCATGGCGACTGGATCGCGCGCGTGCAGAGCGGCGCCTACCGCGAATGGGTCAGCGCCCACTACGGCGCCCGCTGAGCGGAGTGCCACTCCGGATGGAGCAAGGACGATGAACCTGCTGCTGCTGGGCTGCAACGGGCAGGTGGGCTGGGAGCTGCAGCGCGCGCTGGCGCCGCTGGGCACGGTCACCGCCTGCGATTTCGACGCCGAGGGCGAGCGCCGAGCCGACTTCTCCGACCCGGGCAGCCTTGCGCCGCTGCTGCGCCGGCTGCGCCCTGACGTCATCGTCAATGCCGCGGCCCACACGGCCGTCGACAAGGCCGAGTCCGAGCCGGCGCTGGCCCAGGCGATCAACGCCACGGCCCCGGGCGTGCTGGCGCGCGAAGCCCAGGCCCTGGGCAGCCTGCTCGTGCACTACAGCACCGACTACGTCTTCGACGGCAGCGGCGACGCACCGCGCACGGAAGACGCGCCCACCGGCCCGCTCAGCGTGTACGGCCGCACCAAGCTCGAGGGCGAGGAACTCATCCGCGCCAGCGGCTGCCGGCACCTGATCCTTCGCACGAGCTGGGTCTACGCGGCGCGCGGGGGCAACTTCGCGCGCACGATGCTGCGCCTGGCGGCCGAACGCGAGGCGCTGAACGTGATCGACGACCAGGTGGGCGCGCCCACGGGCGCGGACCTGCTGGCCGACGTGACGGCGCACGCGATCCGGGCGCTGCGGCAGCAGGCCGCGCTGGAAGGCACTTACCACTGCGTGGCCGCGGGCCAGACCAGCTGGCACGGCTACGCGCGCTTCGTCATCGACTGGGCGCGCGCGCACGGCCAGCCGGTGCGGGTGGCGCCGCAGGCGCTGCGCCCGATCGCCACGGCCGCCTATCCGACGCCGGCGCAGCGGCCCTTGAACTCGCGCCTGGACACGCGCAAGCTGCGCGCGGCCTTCGGCCTGGCGCTGCCGCACTGGCAACAGGGCGTGGAGCGCATGCTGCGCGAGATCCACGGGCGTTGACGCGTCCGAACCGTGCATCGCGACCGCACCCGCCTGGACACTGCAGACTCCAAGGAACGCAAGCACCCCATGGAACGCAAAGGCCTCATCCTCGCCGGCGGCGCCGGCACCCGCCTGCACCCGGCCACGCTGGCCGTCAGCAAGCAGTTGCTGCCGGTCTACGACAAGCCGATGATCTACTACCCGCTGTCGGTGCTGATGCTCGCGGGCATCCGTGACGTGCTGGTCATCAGCACGCCGCAGGACACGCCGCGCTTCGAGGCGCTGCTGGGCGACGGCGCGCAGTGGGGCCTGAACCTGAGCTACTGCGTCCAGCCCAGCCCCGACGGCCTGGCCCAGGCCTTCATCCTCGGGCGGCACTTCATCGGCGGCGCGCCCAGCACCCTGGTGCTGGGCGACAACATCTTCCACGGCCACGACCTGCAGCCCATGCTGCGACGCGCGGCCGGGCGCGCCGACGGCGCCACCGTCTTCGCCTACCACGTGCACGACCCCGAGCGCTATGGCGTGGTGGAGTTCGACGCCGAGCGCCGCGCGCTGAGCATCGAGGAAAAGCCCCGCGCGCCCAAGAGCAACTACGCGGTGACGGGGCTGTACTTCTACGACCACCAGGTCTGCGACATCGCCGCCGACATCCGGCCCTCGGCGCGCGGCGAGCTCGAGATCACGAGCGTGAACGCGCGCTACCTCGAGCAGCATCAGCTCAGCGTGGAGATCATGGGCCGCGGCTACGCCTGGCTCGACACCGGCACCCACGACAGCCTGATGGAGGCCGGGCAGTTCATCGCCACGCTCGAGAAGCGCCAGGGCCTGAAGGTGGCCTGCCCCGAGGAGATCGCCTTCCGCGCCGGCTGGATCAGCGCCGAGCAGCTCGAGCGCCAGGCCCAGCCCATGCTGAAAAACGGCTACGGCCAGTACCTGATGCGCGTGCTGCGCGAGAAGGCCTTCTGATGAAGCTGCTGGCCACCCGCCTCGAGGGCGTCATCATCGTCGAGCCCACGGTCTTCGGCGATGAGCGTGGCTGGTTCATGGAAACCTACAACGAACCGCGCTTCCACCGCGAGCTCGCCGCGCTCGGCCTGCCGGCGCCCCGCCCCTTCGTGCAGGACAACCACTCCTGCAGCGCGCGCGGCGTGCTGCGCGGGCTGCACTACCAGGTCGATCCGCACCCGCAGGGCAAGCTCGTGCGCGTGGTGCGCGGCGCGGTGTGGGACGTGGCGGTGGACATCCGGCCGCAATCGCCCACCTGCGGGCAATGGGTGGGGGCTGAGCTCTCGGCCGCCAACCGCCTGCAGATGTGGATCCCGGAGGGCCTGGCGCACGGCTTCATCGCGCTGGAGGACGACACGCACTTCCTCTACAAGACGACGGACGTCTACGCGCGCGAGTGCGAGCGCGCGATCGCCTGGGACGACCCGACGCTGGCCATCGCCTGGCCGCTCGAGCGCGTGGGTGGCCGGCCTCAGGTGGCGCCGAAGGACGCGGCGGCACCGCGCCTGGAGCCGCCGCCGCGCTGAAGGGCTGCGCCCCCGCGGGGCTCAGAGCCTGAGAGTCATTCCGCCGCGTCCGAAAGGCATGTCAAAACGACCCGGATCTAGGCACAAACCGCAGCCATAGGTCGGGCTATGGCGAGGATTTGCAACGACGAGACGGGGTGTTCTGGCGTGCAAGGCGGGCGTGGGGGAATGACTCTCAGGCTCTCAGAACACGATGCCGATGCTGAAGTGCAAGCGAGCGCGGCGCACGGCCTCGCCATAAGCGAGGTCCAGGCGCAGCGGGCCGACTGGGCTGCGCCAGCGCAGCCCCACCCCGCTGCCAAGAACCGGGCGGATCGAACCCAGGGTATCGCCGGCGTTGCCGGCATCGACGAAGACCGCGCCCCAGAACTGCGGCAGGTCGGCGCTCAGCGGGCGGGCCAGCTCGACGCTGCTCGTGAAGACGGCGTCGCCGCTGCCGGCGACGCCGGCGCTCACCGGCCCGAGCGATCGATAAGCATGGCCGCGCACGGAATCGTCGCCGCCGGCACGAAAGCGCAAGGAGTCGGGCAGGTCCAGTCCCTGCCGGGCAAAGATGGACCCGACCTCCAGCCGCGCCTGGCCGTACCAGTTGTCTCCCAGGGGGTGATAGCCCGTCACGCGCGCCCACACGCGGCTGAACCCGCCGCTCGTGCCGCCGTTCTCGCTGGCCGTGCCGGCCCCGAGCTGCAAGGCCACGGTCAGGCCCTGGGTCGGCAGCACCGGGTTGTCGACGTCGCGCCAGCTCCAGTGGTGGTTGACTGAATACGCGACACCGACGTCGCGGGTCGCCGAGGTGCGGCGGGTCGACCGGTCGGCCTCGAGGAAGTACAGACGCTCGATGCGCGGCGAATCCTGAGCCCGGCCGGCGCGCAGGCGCTGGGTCTGCACCACATCGACATCGGACTCCAGGCGCTCCAGCGTGCCGCCGGCGATCCACCGGTACAGCCCGGGACCGGCAGGGGTGCTGAGCTCGCCGTCCCAGGCCTGGCGCGCTTGGCCGAGCTCGAAACGGTTGCGCGAGCTGAGCGCAGCGCCGAACAGACGGCGATCCAGGTGCTCCAGCGTCGCTCGCGGCCCGGTGTTCGCGCTCACACCGACGCCGAGCACGAGTTGCTGGCGCGCGGATTCCTCCACCCGCACCCGTACGCGCGCCGCCTGCGCCTGCGCGGGGTCCGCATCGACCGTTACCGTCGCGCGCTCGAACAGGCCTGATTTCTGCAAGCGGTCCTGGAAATCGAGCAGCAAGGTCTCGGTGAGCGACGTACCCGGGCCGAAATTGGCCAGATGCCGCACCGTGGCCGGGTCATGCAGGCGCAGGCCCTCGACGTCCATGTCGCCGCTGAGGAAGAGCGGTCCGGCATCGGCCACGAGACGCAGGCGCGCGCTGGCCCCGTCCACGTCGACGTCCGCCGCCGTCGCATCCCAGGTCGCCGCCAGGTAGCCGGCGCCGCGCAGCCGCGCCAGGGTCGCCGCCTTCGCATCGACCCAGGCGTCGTTGCGGAAGGCGCTTCCCGACTTCAGCGGCCAGGAGGCGCGCAGGAGTTCCAGCGTCTGGCGGGCACGCGCCGCATCGTCCGCGGGGGCCGGAACGCCCGGCCTTGCTGCGAAGTCGATCTCCACACGCTCCACGGTCACGCGGCGGCCGGGCTCCACCTCCACCTTGACCTTCACAGGCCCGCCGACGCGGACAGGCGCAGCGCGAGAGACACGGGAGACGGGCTCGAAATAGCCTTCGGTCTGCGCCAGCTCCCGCACCTGCGCGGGCGCGGCTTCGATCAGGCGGTCGAGTTCGGTGTCGCCCACGGACTCGCCCCGCGCAAGGCGGGCCAGACGCACGAGATCCAAGTGCCGCTCGAGCACGGCGCGCAGCGCTGGCGGCGCCGCGATCTCGACCTCGAGCACCGCCATCGGGGCGGGCGCGGGCGCCAGCACCCCCTGGGCCACCTGCTGGACGCCGCCGGCCACCTGCTGCACCCCGCCGGCGACGCCGCCCACCACCTCGGTCAGCGCCGCACAGCCGGCGCCCAACAGGCTTACCGTCAGGGCAAGGGATGCTGCGGCAGCACGCGCCCAGGCAGCCGCGGCGAGACCGCCGCGCGCTCGCCACCCGCTCATTTGCTCAGGAGCCGCATCGCGCCCTCGAGCCCGGACAGCGTGAGCGGGAACATGCGCTGGCTCATCAGCTGCTGCACGATCGCGATGCTCTGCCGGTACTGCCACACGCCCTGGGGCTCGGGGTTGATCCAGGCGTACTTCGGGAAGGCCTGCGTCAGGCGCTGCAGCCACTGCGCGCCCGGTTCCTCGTTGTTGTACTCGACGCTGCCGCCGGGCTGCAGGATCTCGTAGGGGCTCATCGTCGCGTCGCCGACAAAGACCAGCTTGTAGTCCTTGTTGTACTTGCGGATGATGTCCCAGGTCGGGAATTTCTCGCTGAAGCGGCGGCGGTTGTCCTTCCACATGAAGTCGTAGACGCAGTTGTGGAAGTAATAGAACTCCAGGTGCTTGAACTCGCTCTTGGTAGCGCTGAACAGTTCCTCGACGCGATGCACATGCTCGTCCATCGTGCCGCCCACGTCCATGAGCAGCAGCACCTTCACGCGGTTGTGGCGTTCGGGCACCATCTTGATGTCGAGCATGCCGGCGTTCGCCGCCGTGCTGTGGATGGTGTCGTCGAGGTCGAGCTCCTCCTCGGCGCCCTCGCGCGCGAAGCGGCGCAGCCGGCGCAGCGCGACCTTGATGTTGCGCGTGCCCAGTTCCTTGGTGTCGTCGTAGTCCTTGAAGGCGCGCTGGTCCCAGACCTTGACCGCGCTGCGGTTGCGGCCCTTGTCCTGGCCGATACGGATGCCTTGCGGGTTGTACCCCCAGGCGCCGAAGGGGCTGGTGCCGCCCGTGCCGATCATCCGGCTGCCGCCCTCGTGGCGCTCCTTCTGCTCCTCGAAACGCTTCTTCAGCGTCTCCATCAGCTCGTCCCAGCCCATCTTCTCGATCGCCGCCTTCTCCTCGGGGCTGAGCTCGAGCTCGAGCGTCTTGCGCAGCCACTCCAGGGGCAGGTCGCGGGTGAAGTCGGCCGCCAACTCCACGCCCTTGAAGTAGGCGGCGAAGGCACGGTCGAAGCGGTCGAAGTGCGTCTCGTCCTTCACCAGCGCGGTGCGGGCGAGGTAGTAGAACTTGTCCACGCTCGGGCCGCCGTCGTCGTCCAGCACGCCAGCCTTCAAGGCCTCCAGCAGCGTGAGGTACTCCTTGACGGAGACCGGCAGCCGGGCCGAGCGCAAGGTGTAGAAGAAGTCGATCAACATCGCGGGCGCTCCCGGGCCGGCGGCGCGGCCCGTCGGTGGCTCAGCGGTGATTGCGCTGCATGAACACGAGCTTCTCGAACAGGTTCACGTCCTGCTCGTTCTTCAGCAGCGCGCCTACCAGCGGCGGCACGCTGACCTTCTCGTCCCGGCTCTGCAGCGCCTCGGCGGGGATCTCCTCGGCCACCAGCAGCTTGAGCCAGTCCAGCAACTCGGAGGTGCTGGGCTTCTTCTTCAGCCCGGGCAGGTTGCGAACGTCGTAGAAGGTCTTCAGCGCCGCGGCCAGCAGTTCCTTGCGCAGCCCGGGAAAGTGCACGTCGACGATGGCGCGCATCGTGTCGGCGTCGGGGAACTTGATGTAGTGGAAGAAGCAGCGGCGCAGGAAGGCGTCGGGCAGTTCCTTCTCGTTGTTGGAGGTGATGAACACCAGCGGCCGATGCCGCGCGCGCACCAGCTCGCGCGTCTCGTAGACGTGGAACTCCATGCGGTCGAGTTCGCGCAGCAGGTCGTTCGGGAACTCGATGTCGGCCTTGTCGATCTCGTCGATCAGCAGCGCCACCGGCTGCTCGGCGGCGAAAGCCTGCCACAGCACGCCGCGCACGATGTAGTTCTGGATGTCGCGTACCTTCTCGTCGCCGAGCTGGCTGTCGCGCAGGCGGCTGACCGCGTCGTACTCGTACAGGCCCTGCTGGGCCTTGGTGGTGCTCTTGATGTGCCACTGCAGGAGCGGGAGGCCAAGCGCGCTGGCCACTTCCTCGGCGAGCATGGTCTTGCCGGTGCCGGGCTCGCCCTTCACCAGCAAGGGGCGCTTCAAGGTGATGGCCGCGTTGACGGCCAGCATCAGGTCCTGCGTGGCGACGTACTGCTCGGAACCCTGGAATTTCATCGTCGAAAGCCTGTCATCAGGCTGCCGCAGAAGCGCGACAGCAGCGCAGGTGCGCCTCGCGCCGACCGAGCCGGAGGCGCACCGACGCACCTGCGACCGCTTGGGCCGGGCCGGGCTCACGGCCCTTCAGACCTGCCAGGCCAGTATAAGGCCCCCCCTATAATTCCAGGGTGCATGCGCCGCGGGCCGTTCGAGGAGAGGCCGGGCGAACTGCAGTGGCCAGCCAAAGACCCAGACCATGATCAAAGCGCTCACCCTGTCCCTTGCCCTGGCGGGCATGGCCCTTCCCGCCTTCGCCCAGGATGCCAAGGCCGGCGAGAAGAAGGCCGCGATGTGCATTGGCTGCCATGGCATCGTCGGATACCAGGCGAGCTTCCCGGAAGTCCACCGCGTGCCGATGATCTCGGGGCAGAACGGCAAGTACATCGTCGCCGCGCTGCTGGCCTACCAGAAGGGCGAGCGCAAGCACCCGACGATGCGCAGCTTGGCCGCCTCGTTGACCGAGCAGGACATGGCCGACCTCGGCGCCTTCTACGAGCAGCACGGCCGCAGCAGCGTCGCCCCGGTGGCACAGGCCGTGCGCCAACCCTCTCCCGAGGTCAAGTCGCTGCTCGACAAGGGTGCCTGCGCGTCCTGCCACGGCGTCGACTACAACAAGACGATCGACCCGGCCTACCCCAAGCTCGCCGGCCAGCATGCCGACTACCTGCGCGTGGCGCTGCGTTCCTACAAGGTGCAGGGCAATCCGAACGTGGGCCGCAGCAATGCCATCATGGGCGCCCAGGTGCAGCAGTTCAAGCCCGCCGAGCTCAAGGCCATGGCCGATTACCTCGGCTCGCTGCCCGGGGATCTGAAGACCGTCCCGCAATCGCGCTTCCGCTGAAGCCCACGCCCCCCGCACCTTCTGTCCACGAATTCGCGATGGCCATCGAGCTGCACCTGCCGGACATGAGCTGCCAGCATTGCGTGCGGGTGGTGACCGAGACCGTCAGGAAGACCGACCCGGCCGCCATGCTGACAGTGGATCTCCAGACCCACCGGGTGAGCATCCAATCCGACACACCGGCGCAGGAGTTCTCCGACGCGCTGGCCCAGGCGGGCTACCCGAGCCGTTGAATCCCGGCGCCGGGCATCGCCGCGTACGCGCGCTGGCGCACCGCCTCAAGGTAGGCATGCCCGTCGGGTGGCAGGCTGCTGCGCTGCGAAGCCCACAGCATGTCGCCCAGGCACTCCATCACCTCATGGTGAGCGGCATGCAGGGAGCCCAGGCGCGCCGCCAGCAACTGCACCGCCTGCCGGATGCCCGCCGGCTGGTCGATCGACACCTGCTCGGCGATGCTCAGGTGCATGCTCAGGTGCAGGAAGGGGTTGGTTCGGCCGTCCTCGACCCGGTAGTCCGCCGCGAGGGCGGCCTCCTCGTCCACCAGGTCGGCGTCGTACTCAGGATGCTCGGCGACCCAGCCCCCCGCCTGCGCCTGCAGCGGCTCCAGGGGCAGGCCGTCGCGGCGACGGCGCCAGACCTCGCAGAAGAAGCGCCGGACGTCGTGCTGGGAGGGCTGGAACATCGGCGCATTGTCCGCCGTCGCAGCTGACACGGCAGGACGCATGGTGACCAGCTGGATCATCGCCGACCCCGTCTTCTACGCAGTCGCCGTGCCGGCGATCTTGCTGATGGGCCTGTCCAAGAGCGGCTTCGCCACTGGCTTCGGCGCCCTCGCGGTGCCGCTGATGGCCCTGGCGGTACCGGTACCGCAGGCCGCCGCGATCATGATGCCCCTGCTGCTGGCCATGGACCTGGCGGCCCTGCAGCGCCTGCGCCACCACCCCGACGGGCGCCTGCTGAAGCTGCTGCTGCCCTGGGGGGTGGCCGGGGGCCTGCTGGGATGGGCCGTGTTCGGCGTGCTCAGTGCGCCCACCGTGGCCGCGCTGACAGGCGCGCTGACTCTGGCCTTCGTGGCCTGGCAGTTGGCGCGGCGGACGCCCGTGCGCCGCGTCGCACCGGACTGGGTGGGGGCGCTGTGCGCCACGGCCTCGGGCTTCACGAGCTTCGTCACCCACGCCGGGGGGCCGCCGGTGTCGGCCTACCTGCTGCCGCAGCGCCTGCCGCCGCTGGTCTTCAGCGGGACCATGGCGGTGTTCTTCGCTGCGCTCAACGCGTCGAAGTGGGTGCCCTACGCCGCGCTGGGGCTCATCGACGGCACCAACATGATCACCGCACTGCTGCTCCTGCCGCTGGCACCGGTGGGCGTGTGGATCGGGGTGCGCCTGACCGACCGCATCCGCCCGACCTGGTTCTACCGCATCGCCTACAGCGGCATGATCCTGACCGGCAGCAAGCTGCTCTGGGACGGACTGCGGGCCTGAACCCCCGCCAGCCGGGCCGCGGGTGCGCCCGACCGGCCTCGACCCCCGGGCTTCTACGCAGGGGCACGTGACCGCGAAACCTCTACGATGACGTCATCGTCATCGCGCAGTCACTGGAGGCCGGGCATGAACGTGCTCCTCGTCGACGACCATCCGCTCATCCTCGCCGCGCTGCGGGCCGTGATCGCGAGCTTCGGCAACGACGACCGCGTCGCCTGCGCCGAGAGCGCGGCCCAGGCGCGCGAACGGCTGCGCGATCAACCCGACCTCGACCTGGTGCTGCTTGACCTCATGCTCGGCGACGCCCACGGCTTCGACCTGCTGACCGAGATGCGCCGCGACCATCCCGGCGTGCCGGTGGTGGTGTTGTCGGCCTCGGAGAGCAAGAACGACGTGCTGCAATCCCTGGATCTCGGCGCCATGGGCTACGTAACCAAGCGCAGCAGCAACGAGGCCCTGGTCGCCGCCCTGCGCACCGTGCTGTCGGGCGGCCTCCACGTCCCGACCCACCTGTTCGAGAAGTCCGGGCACGAGGGCACCGATGGTACCGGGGCCGCACTAGGCAGCGGTCAACGCGTCCCGCCGAGCCTGATCGAGCGCCTGGGCTTGACCGCGCGCCAGGCCGACGTGCTCGCGGGCATCCTGCGCGGCCTGCCCAACAAGCTGATCGCGCGCGAACTCGGCCTCTCGACCGAGACGGTCAAGGCGCACGTGGCCTCGGTGCTGCGCGCGCTGAAGGTGTCGACACGCACCCAGGCCATCGTCGTCGTCACCCAGATGCAGCAAGAGCAGCTGGCCAGCTTCTCCTGGCGGCGGGGACGCCGTGGCTGAGGCCGCAGGCGGGCCCGGCAAAGCCCTGGACACGCCGGCATCGGGATCGACGCACGGGACCGCACCGGCGCGGCCGCCGCGCGCCCCCACGGCCTGGCGGCAGCGCCACCACGACCTGCGCCAGCCGCTCAACGCCCTGGGCCTGTTCTGCGCCGCGCTGCGCGCGCGGCCGCTGGCTGCCACAGAGCAGGGCCTGGTGCAGGGCATCGTCGACGCCGCAGCCGCGCTCGAGTCCATGATCGACGCCTGGGCCGCGGACGAGGCAGGCCGGGGCGAGGACGCGGTCGCCACGGCCGCTCGAACCGCCGAGCCAGTCGCCGGCCGCCCGGCGGCTTCAGTTGCGGCGGACACGCCGGGGCCCGGTCCGGCAACTCCGCAGCGCATCCTGCTCGTCGACGACGACCCGGGATCCCGCCTCGGCACCGTGATGCTGCTCGAGGCCTGGGGCGCCGAGGTCGTCGAGCTCGACGGTCTGCCGGCCCTGGACGCCTGGCTGGCCTCGGACCCTGCTCCCAGCCTCCCCGGGTTCGCGATCCTGGACTTTCACCTTGGCGTCGCCGGAAACGGCCTGCAGGCCCTGGCCCGCCTTCGCGCCGCCTACCCGCAGACCACCGTCCCGGCCGTGCTGATGACCGGCGACGAACATGCCGCCGCACTGGCCCGGGGCGAGCCCGATCTGCTCGCGCTGCGCAAGCCGGTGGCGCCAGAAGCCCTGCTGCGGGCGATCGGGGCGCGCGTCCGGCCTTGACCGCCAGCCCGTCGGGTGTGCCCCGTCAGGCCTTCCCGCCGAGCAGCGCGGCGACCTTGCGCCGGGGCCGGATGGTGGGAGACAGGCCCGCGCGCGCCGGGGCTGGCACGGTGGCGGCCGGCTCGCTGGGCGGCGGCTCGGCGACCGACGGCTCGTACGGCTTGTCGAACAACGGGTCCGCGGGCGGCGCGGGCGCGCGGCGCGGCGCGGCGCGCCACTCGCCGTTCGGGCCCTCGTCCTGCCGACGCGAGCCTTCGTCCTGGCGGCGCGGGCGCTGCGGGCGGTCGTCGTCGAGATCCATCGCCTCGAGGTCGAGCTTGCGCCGGATCAGCTTCTCGATGTCGCCCACGAGGCGCGCGTCGTCACGCGTGACCAGCGTCACGGCCAGCCCGGAAGCACCTGCACGACCGGTGCGGCCGATGCGGTGCACGTAGTCCTCGGCGTTGAAGGGAACGTCGAAGTTGAAGACCGCCGGCAGGTCGGCAATGTCCAGGCCGCGCGCGGCCACGTCGGTGGCCACGAGCAGATCGACCTCGCCGGCCTTGAAAGCGGCGAGCGACTTCAGGCGCTCGTCCTGACTCTTGTCACCGTGCAGCGCCGCCGTGCGCAGCCCGTCGCGCTCGAAGGCGCGCGCCAGGCGCGCCGCGCCAAGCTTGCTGTTGACGAAGACGATGGCCTGGGCCAGCGAGCGGTCGCGCAGCAACTGGCGCACCGCGCGCCGCTTGTCGTCCTCGGCCACGCTGATGAAACGCTGCTCCACGGTGGAGGCCGTCGCGTTGGGGCGCGCCACCTCCACCGTCACCGGGTTCTGCAGGTAGCTCTGCGCCAGGCGCCGGATCTCGGGCGAGAAGGTCGCCGAGAACAGCAGCGTCTGGCGCTGCTTCGGCAGGTAGGACAGGATGCGTTGCAGGTCGGGCAGGAAGCCGATGTCGAGCATTCGGTCGGCCTCGTCGAGCACGACGTACTCGACCTGGTTCAGCACGCAGTTCTTGGCTTCGATGTGGTCGAGCAGCCGCCCGGGCGTGGCGATCAGGACCTCCACACCCGCCTTCAGCGTGGCCGTCTGCGGCTTCATGTCGATGCCGCCGAACACCACCGTGGAGCGCAACAGCGTGTGCTTGGCGTAGGTCTTGACGTTGTTGGCCACCTGGTCGGCCAGTTCGCGCGTGGGCGCCAGCACGAGGGCCCGTACCGGGTGGCGGGCGGGCGAGGCGCTGGCGTTCTCGTGCTTGAGCATGCGCTGCAGCAGGGGCAGCGTGAAGGCCGCGGTCTTGCCGGTGCCCGTCTGCGCCGCGCCCATCACGTCCTGCCCGGCCAGCACGATAGGGATGGCCTTGGCCTGGATCGGCGTCATTGCCGTGTAGCCGCTGTCACCCACCGCGCGCAGCAGCTTGGGATCGAGCGGCAAGGTGTCGAAACGGGGGCCGGGGAGGGGCGGCATGGAGGCCGCAGCTTCGCCAGAATCGGCAGTCGGGGTGTCTGGTATCACCCCCGGATTATCCCTGAGTGCGCCCTGGGCCGCCCCAGGACGTGCCGACGAAGACGCGCGACCGTGGCGCCGAGGCCACGCCGCGGCGCCGCGCCTGACGGATAGACTTGCAGCTCATCATGACCTCGTTCGCCCCGCCCCGCCCTGGTTGGCGCGCCGCACAGCGGCTCGTCGCGGGCCTGGGCGTGTCGGCCGCCGCCTGGGGCGCCGCCGCGCAGGGTCTCAACGCCACAGGCGTCAGCGGCGGCCTGTCCATCCCCGACGCGCGGCCGCTGGGCAACGGCACCATCGTCCTGGGCGTGGGCAACCCGCGCGAACCGCAACTCGTCGCGCAGTCCTCGCGCAGCGTGTCCTACGTGGTTGGCGTCGGCCTTGCGCCCGGGCTCGACCTCGTCGGCCGGCTGGCCGAGTACGGCACGCGCCGGGCCGACGGCCTGCTCGTTGGCGGCGTCAGCGACCTCTCGGCCAACCTCAAGTTCTCCGTCGCCTTGTGGCAGGGCCAGGAGGCGCCGCGACTCGCGCTCGGCATCAACGACGTGGGCGGCGGCGCCCAGAACTTCCGCGCCGGCTACCTGGTCGCCACCCAGCCCTGGGGCCGATGGAGCATGACGCTCGGCGCCGGTTCGAGCCAGGCGCGCCTGGGGACGGGCACGCACCATCCGTTGGACGGCCTGTTCGGCGGCATCGAGCACCGGCTCCCTGCGGGCGCCCTGCCCGGCACCCTGACCCTGGCCGCTGAGCACGACGGTCGGCAGGCGCTGGCCGGGGTTCGCTGGCTATCGCCGGCCCTGCCGGTGCTGGGCGGCGGCCGCCTCAGCGCCAGCGCTCACCGCACAGCGGAGCGCGCCAACCTGCCGGGCGCAAGCTCTGTAGGCCTCTTTCTCACCCTGCCGCTCGGCGCGGAAGCGCTGCAATCGGCCCGCGAGGCCGCCGCGCAGGATTCGGTGCAACGCCCCCCGCCGCCGCCCCCCGAGGCGGCCACCGACAGCGCCCCGGCGCGGCTGGGCCGGCTGAAGGAGGCGCTGGTCGCGCTCGGGCTCGAGAGGGTGCGCGTCGGCCGGCAGGGCCCGGACTGGGTGATCGAGTTCCAGAACCGACGCTTTGGGCACAGCGAGCTCGACGCCCTGGGCATCGCCCTGGGCCTGGCGGCCGAAGCCGCCCCCCAGGCCGTGCGCAACCTGGTGGCGGTGTCCCTGAAGAACGGGCAGGCCGTGCAGACCCTGCGTGTGCCGGCCCAGGCCTGGCGCGATTTCCTGCGCGACGGACGCGCGGTCGCGGTCCGGGAGGCCCTGCGGTTTGAGCGCGGCCCGCGCTCCGCTGCGGCGGACGCCATCGACTGGATCGGGGCGACGCCCGGGCCCGCCACGTGGGCGCAGGTCCGCCTCGCGCCCGAGCTCCACCACGCGGTCGGCACCGAGGTCGGCGCGGCGGAGTACGCCCTGGCGGGCCGGCTGACGCTGACCGTGCCGCTGTGGACGGGTGCGCAACTCCTGGCCAGCGGCCGCGAACTGCTGGCGGTGTCGGACCAGGCCACGCCCACGGGCGCGCTGGCGTCGCTGCGCCCGGACACCGGTCTGCGCGCCCTGGCGGTCCACCAGACCCTGTGGCTCGGCCGCCATGCCGTGCTGGGCGGCGCGGCGGGGATCTTCGAGCACCGGGCAGCCGGCGTCGAAGGCGAGGCGGTCGTGTTCGTGCCCGGGCGCGAGGACGTGCTGCGCTTGCGCGGACGGCAGCTCGAGCTGCGGCCCGAGATGCCCCCGGGCTCGAACCTGCAGCAGTGGATCAGCTACCGGTGGGTACCGCAGCTCGACGGCTGGGCGCGAGACACCTGGGTCGAGTTCGGCGCGCAGCGCCACGCCGACGGCAGCCACGGACCGCTGCTGACCCTGAGCCGCTGGTGGGGCGACGTCGGCGCGCACCTGAGCTATCGCAAGGGCGGAGCGCGCCAGTACGTCGGCCTGGAGCTGTCCTTCCCGCTGACGCCGCGCGCGGCGCCGATCACCGGGCCCCTGCACCTCAGCGGCGCCTCGCAGTGGCGGACCGGGCTGCGCACACGCCTGACGGACCGCCAGAATCCAAGCAATCTGATCGAACCGGCCGCGGTGCGGGATCTGGCGACGGCCTGGGATCTCGAAACGAATATCCTGGACTCCGGGAGGGTCAGGCTTCAGTATACTCAAAGAGTCGTCACCAGAATGGCCGACGCCCACCGGCGGCTCATTCCCCCTGAAACCTTTCGGAGGGTCTACCCATGACCATAATTTCGAATGCAATGACTACCCTTACATTTAATTTGACTCTAATGACCGCAGTCATCGCGAGCGGTTGCGGCGCCAGCGACGCTCTTGTCATCACAGGCATCTCCGCAAAGGGAGCCGTCTTACCGGGAACGGTATCGGCCACCTGCGCGTCAGGCACCGGAACCGCCACGGTGCAGAGCAACGGGAGCTACCGGGTCGAGGTGGTCAATGGGAGCGGCCCCTGCCTGCTCGCGTTGACGCCTTCGGGCGGAGGAAACACGCTTTTCTCAGTAACGACCGGAACAGGCTCGTCGGTGGTGGCGAACATCACTCCCCTGACGAACATGTTCGTCCAAAGCTTCCTGCTGGGCCTGGGCGGGGCGACGTCCGGAAAGTCCTCACCGACCGAATGGTTCGCACAACCGGCCGCCAAGTCGCTCCTTTCCAACACCACGGCCGTCGCCAATCTGGTCACCAACAATTTCCTGCCAGCGCTAGACAGCCTGCCTGGCGTGACCGTGCCTTCCGGCCTGGGAACCACCTTTCTGGACACAGCGTTCACGCCCCAGCCTGGCGACACACAGGACAACTTCCTCGAAGCCCTGAGCACGGGCCCAAACGCCGTGTTCAATTCGTCCACGCTGCAGCCGGCACCCGTGGTGAGTACCACAATCGTCACCGCTGCCGAGGCCGCGCCCGACGTGCCGACAGAGACCACCGGCGGCTCCTTCGTCAGCGGCGGAGGCAACTGAGCGGCAACCTCGCCCGCTCGACTTACGATGGGGTCGTTCACTGGTCCCTTTTCGTTGGCGCATAAAGACGTCCAACCCGACCATGAGCTGGTACCTCGTCCACACCAAGCCCCGCCAGGAGCAGCGCGCGCGCCTGAACCTGTTCAACCAGGGCTACGAGTGCTGGCTTCCGCAATTGCGGGTGGAGAAGGTGCGCCAGCGCAAGCTGGCCGTGGTCGACGAGCCGCTGTTCCCGCGCTACCTCTTCATCCACCTGCCGCCGGGCATCAACTGGGCCCCCGTGCGCAGCACCCTGGGCGTGACGACCATCGTGCGCTTCGGCGGAGTGCCGGCGCGCGTGCCGCCCGAGGTGATGGAGGCCCTGCGCGAGGAAGAGGCCCGCCGTCGGCAGGCCACCGTGGTGCCACACTTTACGCACGGCCAGCCGGTGAAGATCCTGACCGGCCCCTTCGCCGGTGTGAACGCAGTCTTCGACATGGCCGACGGGGAGAGCCGCGCGCTGGTGCTGATCGAACTGCTGCAGCGCTCGACGCGGCTGCCGGTGCCGGTGGCCGCGCTGCGGGCCGTGCCCGAGCACGAGTCCGCCGAGGTCGAGTAACCCAGCGCGGCGCGGGACGGCTGAGGAGCCGAGTCAAGGCGCAAGGCCCATGGGCGGCGGCCCCATGCTCGACGCCTGCAACATCCCCTTACCTGTGCAGGCGGCCCTCACGCAGGGGGCTACCTAGAATCATCGGCACGTCTTCTCGGCGCCGGCGCCAGCACCCCCGCCCCTCTGCAGCCCCTGGACCTGCCCCTTGCTGACCCTGCTGATCGCCTTCCTCGCTGCGCTGGCCGCGACCCTGCTGATGGTGCGGGCGGCAACCGGCAGCAGCCATGGGATGGACCGAGACCTGTCCGGACCGCAGAAGTTCCATGCTATGCCGGTGCCGCGCACCGGCGGCCTGGGCATCGCCTGGGGTCTGGCTTGCGCCCTGCTGGCACTCACCTGGCAGGACAGCGCGCACGTCCGCGACGGCTGGCTGCTCCTGCTGTGCGCGGCGCCCGCGCTGGCCGCCGGCCTTGCCGAAGACCTGACGCGCAAGGTCGGCCCGCTCCCGCGGCTGCTGGCGACCATGGTGTCGGCGCTGCTGGCCGCCTGGCTGCTCGGCGCCCTGATCCAGGACACCGCGATTCCCGGGCTGGACTGGCTGGTGGGATTCGCCGCCGGCAGCCTGCTGCTGTCGGTCGTGGCGGTGGCAGGCCTCGCGCACGCCGTGAACATCATCGACGGCTTCAACGGCCTGGCATCGATGTGCGCGATCATCATGCTGGCAGCTCTGGGCTATGTGGCCTTCCAGGTGGGCGACCCGCTGGTGCTCACGCTGGCCCTGGCCGGCATCGGCGCGGCGCTCGGCTTCTTCGTCTGGAACTTCCCCGCCGGGCTGATCTTCCTCGGCGACGGCGGCGCCTACTTCCTCGGTTTCTGGTTCGCCGAGCTCTCCCTGCTGCTGCTGGTGCGCAACCCGGGAGAGGTGTCGCCGCTGTGCCCCTTGCTGATCTGCATCTACCCGGTCTTCGAGACCCTGTTCTCGATTTACCGGCGGCGGCGGCGCGGCTCGGCCCCGGGCATGCCCGACGGCATCCACCTGCACTCACTGATCTACCGCCGGGTGCTGCGCTGGGCCATCCCGGACCGCAGCGTCCGCGCGATGACCCGCCGCAACTCGATGACCTCGCCCTACCTGTGGTTCCTGTGCATGCTCAGCGTGTTCCCCGCCATGCTGTTCTGGGACCATACCGGCATCATGATGGCCTCACTTGCGGGCTTCGTGCTGTCCTACCTGGGACTGTACTGGCGTATCGTCAGATTCCGCTCGCCCGGCTGGCTCCACACGGCTCGCCGGCATCTGCTGACAAACCGACGGCGCCAGGCCCAGCCACCGCCGACGTGACGCCAGCCCCAGACCCACCTGCCAGGGACTGGCTCGAATCCAACCACCGCAGCGACACCCTGAGTCACGTAGCCACCGCCGCGCAGCAGCAGCAGGGACGGTAGGCGCAGGCCGTGCGGGACTTCGCCGCCGCCGTCGAGGCCGACGTCTGGGACGCCAAAGCCTGGTTCGAGGCGGGCGGGGCCGAGCACGAGCCCAAGCGCTACGCCCAAACCTGGCAGGGTATGCGGTGGGCCCTTCATATCACCCCGGGCAACCCCCAAGTCCGCGCCAACCCGACCTCGGTGCAGCGCGTCTTCGGCCGCCTCGACGACGCGCTAGCGCGTGCGCGGGGCGCCTCAACCGGGCTGGCCGGACGAGCCGCTCTTGCAACTCAAGGTATGCCTGCTCGAGCAGGATCTGGACGACATCGGGCAGACGCTGGACTGGCTCTTCTCGGATTTCCGCCACGGCCCGATCGATAACCTGGAGATCCTGGGCCACTTCCTGCCGCGGCACGCTGATGCACATGGTCGAGCGCAAGGCCCGGGTGCAGAACAGCACCGCCTGGCTGAAGATCGAGCCGGCCGACTTGCGACCCTACCCCACGGCGCCCCCTTCCATCAAAGAGGTCGGAGGCCACTCCCGGCACCAAGCGGTGCGCCAGGGCGGCTCTCCGCCTCCTCAGCCGCCCCGGCGCCCCAGCAGCAGCGCCGCCGTGCGCGCCAGCACCCACAAGTCGCTGGCGAGCGTCGCGCCCCGGATGTAGTCGGCCGACTCGCGCAGCTTGGCCGGCAGCAGGACCTCGCGGTACTCGCGCTCGGGGTCGGCCGCCGCGGCCAGCAGCGTGGCCTCGTCGGCGTACTTCAGCGACGCCGGGTCGGTGATGCCGGGCCGTACGCCCAGCACCAACGCGCGCAACTCGGGCGGGTACAGGGCCACGTAGCCGGGCAGCTCGGGCCGGGGGCCGACCAGGCTCATGTGGCCGGCCAGCACGTCCAGCAACTGCGGCAGCTCGTCGAGCTTGCTGCGCCGCAGGACGCGGCCGACGCGAGTGACGCGCGGGTCCGCGCCGACCGTGATCCCCGGGCCGCGCGCGGGCGCGTCGATCACCATGGTGCGGAACTTGCGGATGCGGAAGACTTGGCCGCCCAAGCCCACCCGCTCCTGGCGGAAGAGCACCGGCCCCGGCGAATCGAGCCGGATGCACAGCGCGACGAGCGCGAGCAGCGGCGCCGACAGCATCAAGGCAGCGGCCGCGACGAAGAGGTCCAGACCGCGTTTGAGCATGGCGCGCAGCGAAAGCGGCACGCAGTATACGGGCGACCCGCGCGCCTGCTGCCCCAGGCCGGCGCGCGCCGTCCTGACGCGCCCGGTCGGGACCGCTCAGGTCCCGGCCGGGCCCCGGTTCAAGGCTTGCGGCTCTTCATCACCGCCCTGTCCACCCACTCCTCGTGCGTCGGGTCCCACTCGTGGGTGCGCATGAACTCCTGCGTCTCGGCCCGCACTTCCTCGCGGGTCAGCTGCCCGAGGTCGCGCGGGCCTTGGCGCAGCGGCTCCCAGGACCCCGTGCTCGGGTTCCACCGGTTGCTGCGCATGAACTGGTCGCGCGCAGCCTTGACCTCGTCGCGCGACTTCACGCCCGGCGGCGCCTCGAAGCCGGGCTTGAGGACCCAGTTGTCCGTGGCGCTGTCCCACTGGTGCGAGCGCAGGAAGTCGTTGCGGTCGATCTTGACCTGCTCGCGCGTCAGCGTGGAGGGCGTCGGGTGCTGGTGGCTCTGTGCCTGCAGCAGCGGGGCGGCGGCGGCCAGCGCCAATGCGGCCACCAGGGTCAGGGAAGGCTTGCGATTCATGAAGTCGGCTCCGTGCGTCGCGGGGACGCGGCTTGTCGATGGAGGACCTCATGTTCGGCGCGCCGGGCGCCCGGCGGCTTGCGCATCCGCACCAGGCAATCGCGTGGCGCGGGCTGCGGGCTACAAGGCCGCGCGCAGCGCTTCGGCCACGCGCTGCACGTCGGACTCCTGCATGCGCGTGTACAGCGGCAGGCTGATCATGCGCTCGAAGGCTCGCTGGCTGCGCGGGAAGTGCCGCGCCTGCAGGCCGTAGCGGTCGCGCCAGTAGGGCTGCAGGTGCAGCGGGATGTAGTGCACGCTGCAACCGATGCCCGCGGCGTACAGGCGCTCGATCACGCGGTCGCGCGCGACGCGGGCGTCGTCGGCCAGGCGCACCACGTACAGGTGCCAGGCGTGGACCTCGCCCAGCGGCGCGGTCGCCGGCAACTGCAGCGGCAGGCCGGCCAGGGCCGCGTGGTAGGTCTCGGCCAGGCGCTGGCGCCGGCGGTGGAACTCGTGCGCGCGCCGCAGCTGGTGCAGGCCGAGCGCGGCCGCGATGTCTGTCAGGTTGTACTTGAAGCCCGGGGCGACGATCTCGTAGTACCAGCTCGGCACCTGGGCGCTGAAGCGGTCGAAGGCATCCCGGCTGATGCCGTGAAGGCGCATCACGCGCGCACGCGCCGCGATCTGCGCGTCGCGCGTGACGAGCATGCCGCCCTCGCCCGTGGTGATGGTCTTGTTGGCGTAGAAGCTGAAGACGGTGGCCTCGCTGTCGAGCGTGCCCACGAGCCGGCCGCCGCTGGTGGTGGGCAGCGCGTGCGCCGCGTCCTCCACCACCTTCAGCCGGTGACGGCGCGCGATCTGAAGCAGCCGCGGCATGTCCGCGGCGAGCCCGGCGTAGTGCACGGGCACCAGCGCCTTCGTGCGCGGGCCGATGGCGGCCTCGACTGCTGCCGGGTCGATGTTCAGCGTCGCGCTGTCGCAGTCGACCAGCTTCACGTCCGCGCCCAGGTAGCGCGCCACCTCGGCCGTGGCGGTGAAGGTGTGGGTCGTCGTCAGCACCTCGTCGCCCGGGCCGATGCCCACGGCCTCGAGCGCCAGGTGCAGCCCGGCCGTGGCGGAGTTGACGGCCACGCAGTGCAGGCCCGGGTCGCCGAGGAAGGCGGCGAAGTCGGTCTCGAAGCGGCGCGCCTTGGGCCCGGTGGTGACCCAGCCCGAGCGCAGCGTGTCGACGACCTCGGCGATCTCCTCCTCGCCGATCTCGGGCAGCGCGAAAGGAAGGAAGGGGGGACGGTCGGGCGGCTCGGTCATCGCGGGGGCATCGGGGTCGCGCAGCGGACGGTCGTCGGCAGGAAATCGCAGCGGATCAGGTTCAGGCCTTGTGCACCCAGGCCAGCACGTGGGTGCGCAGCCAGGGCAGGGTGTTCAGCGCGGTCCACGCCGCCGGGTGCCAGCGCGCCACCACGCGCCCGAGCGGCGGCGCGAGCGTGAGGCGCTGCCACCGCAGGCGCCCCTGCGGGAACAGGGCCGCGATCCGCGCGGGCGGCACGCCGCGCACGTCGCGGTTGCGCGGATTGTCCACCGTGAAGTCGTACCAGAGCACGCCGCCGCCGGGGCGCACCGTCTCCCACATCGCCTGCGCCAGCCGCTGCTGGAAGCCCGCGTCGAGCAGCGACGAGAACAAGGTGGACTGCAGCACCACGTCGGCGCTGCCGTCGCGCCGCAGCCAGGCGCTGGCGTCACCCTCGTGCAGCGCGAGCGCGGAAGGCAGCACGCGCCGCGCCAGCGCCAGACGCTGCGGCAGCAGCTCGACGCCCTCCAGGTGGGCCGGATCGAAACCCAGGCGCAGCATCTCGAGCAGGTTGCCGCCGGTGCCGCAGCCGACCTCGACGAGACGGCGCTGCGACAGGTCGTGCCAGCCGAGCGCGGCGAACAGGCGCACGATGGCGCGCTGGCGCTCCTGCAGCGTGAGCCAGACGTCAGGCTGCAGCGGGCTGTAGCGGTCGGCCGGGCCGCGCCGCGCGTAGCGCCACGCCACGGCGTCAGGCTCGCCGGCCGCGCCGGGATCGTCCTGCGGCGCTGGGTCGGCGGACGGCGGCTCCAACGGGCTCCCCGGACGGCCCTGCGCGCCGGCCCCGCCCGGATGGGTACCCGTCTGCGGCTCGGGCAGGTTCACGCCGTCGCCTCCAGCGTCCGCCAGCGCGCGCCGGGCTCGCGCGGCCCGGGCAGCGCCGTCACCGCCTGCAGGAAGCACCTGGCCAGCACCGGGTAGACGTGATGCGCCAGGACGAAGTCCCGTCCGTGCGCGCCCAGGCGCTCGCGCTCATCCGGCGCCATGACGGCCAACGCGCGCAGCCCCTGCGCCGTGGCCGCTGCGTCCTGCGGCGCCACCGTGAGTCCGCAACCGGCCTCGGCCACGGGGTCGTTGCCGGCCTCCACGGCGTGCAGCACCGGGCGCGCGGCCATCATGTAGTCCATCAGCTTGTTCGGCGCGATGCCGAAGCGGTACAGCGGCTGCCGCTGCCAGCCGATGTAGGCGATGTCTATGCCGGCGAGGAAGGTGCGCACCTGGGCCTTGGGCACCGGCGGCAGCAGCGCCACCTCGCGCAGGCCCTCGTCGGCGATGCGGCGCTGCAGGCGGGCGCGCTCGTGTCCGTCGCCCACGAGCACGAAGCGCAGGCCCAGGTCGCGCAGACGCGGCACGGCCTCGAGCAGCACGTCCAGCGCGTTGGGCTCGCCCATCGAACCGGCGTAGCCCACGACCGGATGCCCCGCGGCGCGCGCCGCCGCCAGCGCCTGCGCCACGTCCTCGCGCAGCGGCGGGGCCGGGCCCTCCCACTCCTCGGGGCTGATCCCGTTGGGCACGATGGCCAGGCGCGCCAGGTCCAGGCCGTGCGCCGCCAGGTGCCCGTGCACCCTCGGCAGCATCGACACCACCAGGTCGGCCTGCCGGCAGGCGGCGTCCTCGGCCGCCTGGCACCAGCGCGCGAAGGGATGGCGCGGCGACATGCCCGAGAGCTCGATCGGCGACAGCGGCCAGAGGTCGTGGACCTCGTGCACCAGGCGCGCGCCGGCGCGGCGCGCGATGCGGCGCGCGACCCAGAAGTCCATCGGGTAGGTGCTGGAGGCGATGACGACATCGGGCAGGAACTCGCGCGCCCAGCCCGGGCCAGCCACCCAGGCCTGGCGCAGGAAGGACAGCACGTTGCGCAGCCGTCCGGCGCCGTTGCCCGCGTAGGCCGGCGTGGGCAGCCAGCGGTAGGCGATGCCGTCGATGCGCTCCTGCCCCGGCGCGGGCTGATGCGCGCGCACGTGCGAGTGGCTCGCCGCGACGATCTGCACCCGGTGCCCAGCGCGCACCCACTCGCGCGCCAGGAAGTAGGGCCGGTACTCCATGCCGAGCACCGGCGTGCCGGCATAGTGGTTCAGCAGCAGGATGTTCACCGCGCCGGCCCCCGAGCGTCGATCTCGCGCAGGCGGGCGAGGAAACGCTCGACGGCGGGCTCGAACAGCGCGTGCGCCTGCACCCAGGCGCGATGGTCGGCGGCGATGCGGTCGGCGCGCGGCAGCAGGCGGCGCAGGTCCGCGGCCCGCGGCAGTTCCCCGTCGCCGACGATCCAGCCCTGCTCGCCGTGGCGGACGAGCTCGCGGTTGGCCGGCAGGTCCGACAGCACCGGCACGCAGCCGTGCGCCATGGCCTCCAGCACCGAGACCGCGACCGAGTCGCTGCGCGGCAGGCTCAGGTACCAGCGCGCACGCCCGTACCAGCGTGCCTGCGCCTGCGGGTCCAGGCGGCCGGTGAAGCGCACGCGGTCGCCGAGCCCGATTTCCTGCACCCGGGCCTGCAGGGCCTGGCGCAGGCTGCCGTCGTGGGCCACCACCAGGCGCGCCTGCGGCCAGTCCGCCGCCAGCCCGGCGAAGACCTCGAGGACGCGCAGCGGCGCATACACCGCCTCCAGGCCCCGATTCGCGAAGAACAGGTCGTCGTCCTTGTCGGTCGGCGCGGGCGGCAGCGCCTCGAGGCCGAAGGGAAAGACCAGCACCTCCCCCGCGCCGAGCTCGCGCATGCGCGCGGCCATGTGCTGCGAGTCGCTGGTGCAGACCGCGCAGGCGCGCAGCACCCGTCCCGTCCACCAGGCCAGGGCGCGGCTGCGCTGCGGCGTCTCGAGGATGTCCGAGCCCCAGGCGGAGCCGGCGATGCGCGCGCGCACGCCCAGTGCCCGCGCCAGCAGCGCCAGCGTGCCGTGCGAGGTGAGGTAGTGCGCGTGCAGCCAGTCCGGGCGCGCGGCACGCAGCCAGGCGGCCACGCGCGGCGCATGGCGCAGCAGGCCGACATTGCCGCCCTCGAAGCGCGGCGTGGTCGCCAGCGCGAGGCGGCGCGAGCGGGGCAGCACGGCGTCGAAGCCCGGCAGGAAGCCGCGGCTCGAGACCGCCCAGAGCTCCACCCGCGGCGCGAGCGCACGCGCCCACTTCAGCAGGTGCGGGCTGTCGCCGTCGCCGATCAGCGCCAGCTTCATGGCCGCGGCGGCTGCGCCGGCGCCGGCGGTCCGGCCCAGGCCTCGCGCAGCGGGCGCCAGGCCGGGTGCGCCACCAGCAGCGCGGCGTCGGCGTCGCGTGTGTCCCCGACCACGCGCGCCGGGCGGCCTTCGAGCACGGCGAAGTCGGGGAACTCGCCGCGCACGACGCTGCCGGCGCGCACCAGGGTGCCGCGCCCGAGCACGGTGCCCGGCTCCAGCACCGACTGCGGGCCGACGAAGCTGTAGGGCCCGATGCGCACCGGCCCCGCGACCCACCCCGGCCGCCCGGGCCCGGGCGCCTGGGCGGGGTCGGCGTAGGCGCGGCCCATGAGGCGCGCTGCGCGGTGCGAGCTGTGGGTGACGATGCAGCAGTGGCTGGTGATCTGCACGCCCTCGCCGATCTCGACGTCGCCGCTGGCCTCGATCCAGTTGAAGGGGCCGATGTAGACGTGATCGCCCAGCAGCAGCCTCTCCTCGCCCTCGATGCAGGTGCTGGGGCTGATGCGGGTGTGCGGCAGGCCGCGGCCCTGCGAGCGCTCGCCGAACACGCGCCGGTGCAGCAGCGCGTGCGCGAGGCGGCGCCGGGCGCGGTTAAGCGCCGCGCGGAGGGTCAGGCTGAACGGGGACATGGCCGGCAAGCGGGTCGGCGGCCGCCGCAGGGACGTCCTGCCAGCGCGCCAGCGCGACGAAGTACAGCCCGAAGTAGACCACCATCGCCGCCGACACCGCCCAGGCCGCCCCGATCAGCCCGCCGAGCCACAGGCCGCCGCCCAGCGCGCCAAGGAAGACGACCTGGCCGGCCAGCGCCACCCGCAGCGCCCAGGCCTGGGCCCGCCAGGCCATGGTCACGACCGCCAGCGGCGAGGCCACGAAGTGCGCGCCGATGTAGGGGGCGAGCGCGCGGGCCAGCTCGCCGGCCTCGCGCCAGCGTTCGCCGAAGGCCCAGGCGAACAGCGCCGGCCCGGCCGCCATCAGCAGCAGCACGAGCGGCAGCGCGGCCAGCAGCAGCAGGCCCAGCGTGCGCCGCACGAGCCGGCGCGCCTCGTCCGGGCCGGCCGCGGCCAGGCGCGGGTACAGGGCCTGGGACACCGCGCCGCCCACCAGGGTGGCCGGCGCCTTCAGGTAGCGCAGGGCCAGGGCCCAGAAGCCGGCGGCCGCCTCGCCGCTCCAGGCCACGACCAGGGCCACGGCCAGCGTGTCCTGCAAGGCCGCGGCGAAGGCGTGCGGCGTGTTCAGCAGCGGGAAGTCGCGGTGCCGGCGCGCCGCCGCGCGCAGGCGCCCGGCCGGCACGCGCCACAAGGCGGCCCAGCCACCGGCCGGCGGGTGCCCGGCCAGCCACGCGGCCGCCAGCAGCGCGGCCAGCACCGGCCCGAGCACCAGCCCGGCCACGGCGCCGGCCCAGGCCAGGCCGATCAGCCCCTGCAGGGCCGCCCCGCCGCCGTGCTGCACGAAGCGCGCCACCGCCAGCGCCCCGAAACGCTGCTGGCGCGTGGCCCAGAGCACCAGCGCCTGCGCCAGACCGGCCGCGAGCACGGCCACCGGCAGCCACGCCGCGTGCGCCACGAGCCCAGCGGCACCCAGCGCGGCAGCCAGCGGTACACACGCCAGGCCCACCGCCGCCAGCACCCAGGCGCACACCGCCAGCAGCTCGCGCGCCCCGGTCTCGTCGCGCTCCAGCGGCAACGCGTGGTCGAAGCGTGCGCAGGCCACCACGGCCAGGTTGGCCGCGAGCACCGCGAACACGGCATAGCTGCCCCAGGCCTCGGGCGCGTACAGCCGCGCCAGCCAGGGCCCGAGCAGCAGTGGCAGGGCCTGGGCCGCCGCCCCGCCGGCCAGCAACACCAGCACCGCCCCGGCGAGACCGCGCGGCGCGGCCGGGGGTGGGGGCGTGGGGGGGATGTTGTGCATGGGCGCGCCGTGGGCGCGCGCGCCCGGAGTGCGGCGCGCGCGAGGAATCGCCAGGGCGGCCCGACCGGCCCCCTAGAATCGCCGATTTTCGCGGGTCCGGCAGCCCGCCGCGCTCGTGCCTGCGCCCGGCCCCGCCCGGTGCAGCGCCCCGCGAGGCCCGCACCACGCACCATGAGCACTCCCGCCCCCGCCGCCGCGCCCGCCATGCAGGCCACGGCCCCCGGCCACGACGACAACGCGCTCATCGCCGAGCGGCGCGAGAAGCTAGCGCACCTGCGGGCCCAGGCGCGCGCCGTCGGCACGGCCGTCTTCCCCAACGACTTCAAGCCCACGCACGGCTCGCTCGACCTGCACCAGCGCCACGGCCAGGTGCCCAACGAGGAGCTCGAGCCCCAGGGCATACGGGTCGCGGTGGCCGGGCGCCTGATGCTCAAGCGCATCATGGGCAAGGCCTGCTTCGGCACGCTGCAGGACGGCTCGGGCCGGCTGCAGGTCTACCTGACGCAGGACGCCGTCGGCGCCGAGGCGCTGGCCGCCTTCAAGCACGGGGACCTGGGGGACATCCTGGGCTGCGAGGGCACGCTGTTCCGCACCCGCACCGGAGAGCTCACCGTCAAGGCCACCGCGGTGCGCCTGCTGACCAAGAGCCTGCGGCCGCTGCCCGACAAGTTCCACGGCATGGCCGACCAGGAGCAGAAGTACCGCCAGCGCTACGTCGACCTGATCACCGACGAACAGGCGCGCGCACGCTTCGTCGCGCGCAGCAAGGCGGTGAGCTCGATCCGCAACTTCATGGTCGAGCACGGCTTCCTCGAGGTCGAGACGCCGATGCTGCACCCCATCCCCGGCGGCGCCAACGCCAAGCCCTTCGTCACCCACCACAACGCGCTGGACCAGCAGATGTTCCTGCGCATCGCGCCCGAGCTCTACCTCAAGCGCCTGGTGGTGGGCGGCTTCGAGCGCGTGTTCGAGATCAACCGCAACTTCCGCAACGAAGGCATCAGCGTCCGGCACAACCCGGAATTCACGATGATGGAGTTCTACGCGGCCTACTGGAACCACCACGACCTGATGGACTTCACCGAGCACTTGCTGCGCCACGCCGCGCGCCAGGCCACGGGCTCGGCGACGCTGCAGTACGCCGGCCGGCCGGTGGACCTGGAGCAGCCCTTCGCCCGGCTCACCGTGGTCGACGCCCTGGTGCGGCACGCCGGCCTGACGCCGGAACAGGCGCGCGACCCCGCGCTGCTGCACGAGCGCCTGAAGTCCCACGGCGAGGAGCCGCCCGCGCACTGGAGCCTGGCCGAGCTGCAGTTCGGCCTGTTCGAGGCCGAGGTCGAGCACCAGCTCTGGGCGCCCACCTTCATCGTCGACTACCCGGTGGAGGTCTCGCCGCTGGCGCGTGCCTCCGACCGCGACCCGAGCGTGACCGAGCGCTTCGAGCTCTTCGTCACCGGGCGCGAGCTTGCCAACGGCTTCTCGGAACTGAACGACGCCGAGGACCAGGCCGCGCGCTTCGCCCACCAGGCGCGGGCCAAGGAGGCGGGCGACGAGGAGGCGATGTACTTCGACGCCGACTTCATCCGCGCGCTCGAGGTCGGCATGCCGCCCACCGGCGGCTGCGGCATCGGCATCGACCGGCTCATCATGCTGCTCACCGACAGCCCGAGCATCCGCGACGTGGTGCTGTTCCCGGCTCTGCGCCGTGAGCATTGAGCGTCGGCGTGAAGCGCACTCGGCCCGGTCCGGGGCTGGCCCGGCCCCGGCGGCGCGTATCGAGTCGCTGGGCCTGCTGCACCGCGCCTGCTGGCAGGAGCTGGAGCGCGCCACGCGCGAGCGCGAGCACGGCTGGCGCGCGCTGACCCTGGCCACCGTCGACGGCGACCACGCCGACGCGCGCATCGTGATCCTGCGCGAGGCCGACGCTTCCGCGCAGTGCCTGCGTTTCTACACCGATGCACGCTCGCGCAAGGTCGGCCAGGCCCGCGCGCGGCCGCTGGGCACGCTGCTGGCCTGGTGCCCGCGCCTGTCCTGGCAGTTGCGCCTGCGCGTACGGTTGCAGGTGGACACCGCAGAACCGAGCGTGCGCACGCGCTGGTCGCAACTGCGGCTCACGCCCTCGGCCCAGGACTACATGTCGCCGCTGGCGCCGGGTACGCCGCTGGCCGGCGGCGCAGGAACGCCGGACACCGAGGCCCACTTCGCCATCGTCGAGGCCGCGATCGTGTCCATGGACTGGCTGGAACTGCACACTGAAGGCCACCGCCGCGCGGTCTTCGACGCCCAAGGGGAGCGCTGGGTCCAGCCCTGAACCGGGGCCCGCGGGCAGGCCGCCGCGGGCCGGCTCAGCGGTGCACGAAGTGCGGCGCCCGCTTGGCCAGGAAGGCGTCCATGCCTTCCTTCTGGTCCTCGGTGGCGAACAGGCTGTGGAAGGTGCGCCGCTCGTAGGCCATGCCCTGGGTCAGCGGCCCCTCGAAGGCCTGGTTGACGCAATCCTTGGCGGCGATCACGCTGGGCAGGCCGAGCGCGCAGATCGCGGCAGCTGCGGCCAGGGCCTCGTCGAGCAGGCGCTCGGCCGGCACCACGCGCGAGACCAGGCCCGAGCGCTCGGCCTCGGCCGCGTCCATCATGCGCCCGGTGAGCACCAGGTCCATGGCCTTGGCCTTGCCCACCGCCCGCGGCAGGCGCTGCGTGCCACCGGCCCCGGGGACGATGCCGATCTTGATCTCGGGCTGACCGAACTTCGCGCTGTCGGCGGCGATGACCATGTCGCACATCATCGCCAGCTCGCAGCCGCCGCCGAGCGCGAAGCCGGCCACCGCGGCGATGACCGGCTTGCGCACGCGCAGCATCGTCTCCCAGTTGCGGGTGATGAAGCCGCCGAGCACCACCTCCCGGTACTGAAGCTTGGCCATGGCGGCGATGTCGGCGCCGGCGGCGAAGGCCTTGGCGCTGCCGGTGACGACGATGCAGCCGATCGTGTCGTCGGCATCGAAGGCCAGCAGCGCGGCGCCCAGTTCGTCCATCAGGGCGTCGTTCAGGGCGTTGAGCTGCTTGGGCCGGTTCAGCGTGATCAGGCCGGCGCGCAGCGGGCCGTCACCACGCGTCTCGACGATGATGTGTTCGGGGCTCATCGGGTCACCTCGGATAGCTGGGCGGGGGTATGACGCGGCGCACTATAAGCCGCCCCGATGCCGGGCACGTCAGGCGCAGCCGGGGCCTTCAGCGCCCGGCGGCGGCCGGGCCAGCCACGGGCGCAGCCTGTTGCGGCAGGCGCTCGAGCAGCAGGTCGACGAAGACGTCGGCCTCCTGCTGGATGCGGATGCGCACGGGCAGGTACTGCAGGGTCGGCGCGATCCACACCTCGACTGCCAGTTCGTTGCTGCCCGGGCTGTCCGGGCGCGGGCGCAGGTACCAGGCGGGCACGCGCCCGACCGGCGTCTCGAGCGTCTCCTGCCGCACCACGTCGTAGGTCCAGCGGCTCACGCGCCGCGGCAAGGCCAGCGGCATCTCCACCGATTCGCCAGCGCGCAGCCGCTGCGGCTGCGTCGTGAACAGCCAGGTCAGCTGCACGAACTGGCTCGCCGTATCCTGCACGCCCGGCGGCGTGGGCACCGGGTCCTGCCCCGGCAGCACCACGCGCCCGGCCTCGAACAGCAGCAGGCGGCGGCGCGGCGAGCGCAGCACGACGCGCGTCTCCTCCTCATAGCGCTGCGGCTGCAGACCGGCTTCGGTCAGCAGGCCGTCGCTGGACATGCGGCGCGACATCAGCGGGGCGATCTCGACGTCCAGGTGCACCTGGTAGCGCGATCCGCTGCGCAGCCACTCGACCCGGGCCTTGCCCTGGATGGGGCCACGGTAGTCGCCGGTCAGCGTGTACGACAGGCGGGTCGAGGGCGGCCACTCGAACACCGGCCCGGCCCGCTCGACGCCGGCGGCCCCGGGCGCGCGCGGGACCGCCGGGGGCGGCGGCGCACCTGGGGCCGGCGCTGGCGTGGCGGGTGGCGGCGCGGGCGCCGGTGGGGGCGCTGGCGCGGGTGGTGGCGCGGGCGCGGGTGGTGGCGCTGGCGCGACGGGTGGCGCTGGCGCTGGCGCTGGCGCTGGCGCTGGCGCTGGCGGCGGCGTTGGCGGCGTTGGCGGCGGTGGTGGGGGTGGTGGTGCCGGCTCTGGCGGGGGCGAGGGCGGAGACGGCAGTGGTGCTGGCGGCGGCGGCGGCGGCGGCGGCGGCGGCGGCGGTGGCACGGGCGCAGGCACGGGCACGGGCACGGGCACGGGCACAGGCACAGGCACAGGCGCAGGCGCAGGCGCGGCCGCCAGCGCCAGCGCGACCGCGGGCGCTGAAGCGGGCTCCCTGGCGGGCACCGCGCTCGGCAGGCTGGCAGGTGGTGGCGCGGCAGCAGCCTCGCTTCCGGGCACGGCGGGCGTCGGGGGCGCCGGCGACTCAGCTTGCGGCGCAGCCTGCGCAAGCGCCGCCGTGGCCTCGGGCCGCGGCGCGGAAGCCGGCGCCTCGGCCAAGGGCGCGGAAGCAGGCACCTGCGGCGCGGAGGCCGCGGCCTGTGCGAGCGAGGCCGACGCCGCATCCTCGGCGGCCAGCGCTGCCGAGGCCGCAGGCTCGGGCACCGGCGCCGACGCGACCGGATCGGCAGCCTCGGCCGCGGCAGGCTCCGGGGCCGGGGCCGGCTCGGCCGGTGGGGGCTCCACGACGACGGGCGCCACCACCGGCGCCGGCGGCGGTGCCGGCACCGGCATCACCGGAGGCGGGGGCGGCTCGGATTGCGCCAGCTCCTGCACGAAAGCGACGTCGATGCGGCTCACCCCCTCCGGCCCGGCGTCGGCCAGCGAGTCAAGACTGCCGATCCAGGCCAGCAGGACCAGGTGAGCCAGCGCCACCGCCGTGACGAGGACCGCGACCCGGCTACGCATCAGCGGATCCCGTGGCCTTCCGGGGTTCCAGGGTCTCAGGCTCTCGGGCTCTCAGGCGCCCGCAGCCCCGAGGAAGCAGCAGAAGGCGGCCACCGCGCTCAGGCGCCAACGCAGGGGCAGCCAGCGCTCGAGCCCGTGCGCCACGTAGAGGCGGCGGTCGACGGCGTAGCAGCCCAGCAGCGCCGCGCCCAGCACGACGAGGCCCGCTGCCGGCGGCATGACCACGGCCACCCAGGCCACGAGTGAGGGCACCACACCCCAGGCGAACAGCTCCGCCCGGGGCTGCGCCTGCGTGAAGGCCACGCCCCAGTGCACCCCGCCCAGGAAGGCGACGATGGTGGCGGCATACGCCGCCAGCGCATGCACCACGTAGGGGTGCGCCTCCGGCCAGACCAGGTGCGCCAGCACCGCCCCGGCTGCGAAGGGCAGCAGTCCGGCATGGCCCAGGTGACGGGCCCAGTTCGGCAAGGCCCCGACCGGCCCGGGCATCAGTTCTTCGCGGCCGCGGCCGCGATGCGCTTCTCGATCTCGGCCACCGGGATGGCCCCGGGCGCGCGCGAGCCGTCCTCGAACACCACCGCGGGCGTGCCCTGGACGCGATGGCGCCGACCGAGCTCGAGGTTGCGCTCGAGCACGCTCACGTCGCACTGGGCGGGCGCGGCCGGCGGCTGCGTGCCCGAGACCATCAGGTCGCGCCAGGCCTTCGCCGGGTCCCGGGCGCACCAGACGTTGCGCGACTTGGCCGTCGAATCCGGCCCGAGGATGGGGAACAGGTAGGTGTGGATCGTGACGTTCTTCAGCGCCATCAGGTCGCGCTCGAAACGCTTGCAGTAGCCGCAGTTGGGGTCCGCGAAGACGAAGACCTTGCGCGCGCCATTGCCCTGACGGATGGTGATCGCGTCCTTCAGCGGCAGCTTGGCCACGTCGAAGGCAGTGAGCTTCTCGATGCGCTCACGCGTGAGGTTCACCCGCTTGGCGGTGTCGAGCAGCTCGCCGGTGAAGACGTACTGGCCCTGCTCGTCGCTGTAGAAGATCTCGGCGCCGGCGCGCACCTCCCACAGCCCCGACACCGGGGTGCGGGTGACCTCGTCGATCTTCGGCAGGTTGGGCAGGCGCTCGGCCAGGTTCTTGCGGATCGTGGCCTCGTCGGCCTGCGCGGCCGGCACGCCAACGGCCAGCGCCAGGGCCAGCACGGACGCGCGCCATCCGCCGGCGGCGCCGTGTCGGCCGGAGCAGAAGCGGTGCGAACGGGGGCGAACTCGCAGCAGGGAATGTTTCATAGACTGCGATGGTGCCAGATTCCGGGCATCCGGGCTGCCGTCGATCAAGCCTGGGGGCCCGGCGAAGCACCAACGCTGCCCAGCGCCCGCGCCGCCAGCGCCTTCTTGACCGGGCCCAGCCGGTCCAGCAGCGCAAGCCCCTGGTTGCGCAGCAGGCGCAGCGCCGGGTCGGGCGCGGCGAACAGGTGCCACAGGGCATCCGTCAGACCGGCCATGGCCTGGGTCGCGCCCCTCCGCTCGCGCGCGTAGCGCCGCAGCAGCTTCTCGTCGCCCAGGCCGCGCCAGGGCTCGCGCGCGCCGATCACGCCCGCCAGCGCGGCCACGTCGGCCAGGCCGAGGTTCAGGCCCTGCCCGGCCAGCGGGTGCACGACGTGCGCCGCGTCACCCACCAGCGCCCAGCCCGGCCCGCAGACCGGGGCCGACTGCGACAGTCGCAGCGGCCAGGCCGCGCGCGCGCTGCGCAGGCGCAGCGCGCCGGCCGCGCCCTGCGTCGCCTCGGCCAGCGCCTGCTCGAAGGCGGCGTCGTCGAGCGCCAGCAGTTCGGCTGCGCGCGCCGCCGGCACCGACCACACCAGGCCCCAGCTGCGCCCCGCCGCCGGCCGGTCGAAGGGCAGCAGGGCCAGCACCTCGGGCGAGCGGAACCACTGGTGCGCCACGCCCGCGTGCGGCAGATCGCCCTCGAGCCGGGCGGCCACGCCGCTGTGGCCGTAGGCGTGGGAGAACACCTCCACGCCCAGCGCGGCGCGGCCGGCCGAATCCTTGCCCTCGGCGAGCACGCGCAGCGGGGCTTGCGGCTCGCCCTCCAGGCGCTCGACATGGGGCGCGAAGCGCACCGCGGTGGCAAGCGCCGCATCGAGCTCGGCCGCGTCGACGATCCAGGCCAGCTCGGCCACGGCCTGCTCCCAGGCCGAGAAGTACAGCACCGCGCCCGGCGCGTCGCCGTGGATGCGCATCTCGTGCACGGCGCAGCGTGCGTCGGCGGGCAGCGCGTCCCAGACCTTCAGGCCCCGCAGCAGCGCCACCGAAGCCGCGTTCAGCGCGTAGGTGCGCACGTCGGGCCCCGCCGGAGCGACGGCGCCTGCCGCCGGCCCGGGTCCGACCAGGGCCACGCGCAGGCCCTGGCGCGCCAGCGCGAGCGCCAGCGCGCGGCCCACGGGGCCTTTACCACGGATGCTGACGTCGTGTCCTGGCATGCACGGGATTCTAGGCAGCGGGTACCATCCGCCGCCATGAGCACCCTGCCCTGCACCCTGTCCGAGATCCGCCTGCACCCGGTCAAGAGCTGCGGCGGCTTCAGTGTGGGCGAGAGCCTGCTCATCGAGACCGGCCTGGACCTGGACCGCGCCTGGATGGTCGTCGACACGCACGGCGACATGCTCACGCAGCGCGAGCTGCCCCGCCTGGCCCTGGTGTCGGCCTCGATGCGCCGCGGCGACCTCGCGCTGCGCGCGCCGGGCATGCTGGCGCTGCACCTGTCGCTGGAGGCGGTGGAGGCCCCCACGCGCGTGCAGGTCTGGGACGACACCGTCGCCGCCTACGACATGGGCGCGCTGGCCGGCCAGTGGTTCAGCGACTTCCTGGGCGTCAAGGGCCTGCGCCTCGTGCGCTTCGACCCCGAGCACAAGCGCCTGTCCGACCGCAAGTGGACCGGCGCGATCGAGGCCGAGAACGCCTTTGCCGACGGCTTCCCGCTGCTGGTGGTCTCATCCGCCTCGCTGGCCGAGCTGAACCGGCGCCTGGCCCTGGCCGGCCAGGCCGCGGTGGACATGGCGCGCTTCCGGCCGAACCTCGTGCTCGACGGCCTGCCGGCAGCCCACGACGAGGACCACGTCGACACGCTCGAGATCGAGGCCGAGGGCGGCCCGGTGGTGCTCAAGCTCGTCAAGCCCTGTGCCCGCTGCACCATCCCCGACGTCGACCCCGCCACCGCGGCCCAGGGCCACGCCGTCGCCGACGCGCTGGCCGCTTACCGCGCCGACGCCCGCGTCAATGGCGGCCTGACCTTCGGCATGAACGCGGTCATCGTCTCCGGCATCGACGCCGTGCTGCGGCCCGGCGCAGCGGTGAAGGCGACGCTGGCGTTCTGACACCCGCACGCCCGCGGGACCGCCTGCGCGCCACCCCCGCCGCCTAGAATTCACCCCCTCGTGGCGCGGCCCCGCGCGGCGTGCGCCATGGCGCGCAGCCGCCCTGCGCCCGCCCACCCGCCCCTCCCCCCGAAAGCCCGCCCATGAGCCTCCAATGCGGCATCGTCGGCCTGCCCAATGTCGGCAAGTCGACCCTGTTCAACGCCCTCACCAAGGCCGGCATCGCGGCCGAGAACTACCCCTTCTGCACGATCGAGCCCAACGTCGGCGTGGTCGAGCTGCCCGACGCCCGCCTGGCGCAGCTGGCCGCCATCGTCAAGCCCGAACGCGTGGTGCCGGCCATCGTCGAGTTCGTCGACATCGCCGGCCTCGTGGCCGGGGCGAGCAAGGGCGAGGGCCTGGGCAATCAGTTCCTCAGCCACATCCGCGAGACCGACGCCATCGTCAACGTCGTGCGCTGCTTCGACGACCCGAACGTGATCCACGTCGCGGGCAAGGTCGACCCCATCGCCGACATCGAGGTCATCCAGACCGAGCTCTGCCTGGCCGACCTGGCCACGGTGGAAAAGAGTCTGGTGCGCTACCAGAAGGTGGCCAAGGCCGGCGGTGACAAGGAGGCGCAGCGCCTGGTGGACGTGCTGAAGAAGTGCGAGGCCGAGCTCAACGAAGGCCGCCCCGTGCGCGGCATCGACTTCAGCAAGGAAGAGCGCGTCGTGCTCAAGCCTCTGTGCCTGATCACGGCCAAGCCGGCGATGTTCGTCGGCAACGTGGCCGAGGACGGCTTCGAGGCCAACTTCTACCTTGAGCGCCTGCGTGAGTACGCCGCGCGCCAGAACGCCCCGGTGGTGGCCATCTGCGCCAAGACCGAGGCCGACCTGGCCGACATGAGCGACGAGGACCGCCTGCTCTTCCTGCAGGAGATGGGCCAGGAGGAGCCCGGCCTGAACCGCCTGATCCGCGCCGCCTTCAAGCTGCTGGGCCTGCAGACCTACTTCACCGCCGGGGTGAAGGAGGTGCGCGCCTGGACCGTCCCCATCGGCGCCACCGCCCCGCAGGCCGCGGGCGTGATCCACACCGATTTCGAGCGCGGCTTCATCCGCGCCCAGACCATCGCCTTCGACGACTACATCGCCTGCAAGGGCGAACAGGGCGCCAAGGACACCGGCAAGATGCGCGCCGAGGGCAAGGACTACGTGGTCAAGGACGGGGACGTGATGAACTTCCTGTTCAACGTTTAGGACCGGGAGCCGCGCCCGGCGCCGCCATCCGCTGCGTGATCTCCCGCCCCGCGGCGGTGATCAGCCCGACGAGGCGGCCGTCGTCGAAGGCGGCGAAGCGCTCGTGGCGGCCGACGAGGGTGACGCTGCCGAGCACGCGCTGGCGGTCGTCGAAGATGGGGGCCGCCAGGCCGGTCTTGTCGCTGTCGAGCTCGCCGCGCGAGAGGCACCAGCCCTGGCGTCGCACCTCGAGCATGGCGCGGGTGAAGCTCTTCCAGTCGGCGCCCAGGGCGTGCAGCTCGGGCGCCTGGGCGTGCGTGTCGTGCACGCGGCGCAGGCGCCGCGCCGGCAGCCAGGCCAGGATGACGCGCGAGGTCGCGCTGCGGAACAGCGGCATCGGCCGGCCGCGGCCGAAGTTCAGCGCCTGCGCGTCCGCCCCCTGCTCGTGGTGGATGGTCACGACCTTGTCGTCGTAGAGCTCGCTCAGCAGCACGTTCAGCCCCGTCTGCGCCGCGAGCGCGGCCACGAGGTCGCGGCTGCGGTTGAGCAGCGGGTCGGTCTCGCGGATCATCAGGTCGAACTCGATGATGCGCGGGCCCAGGCCGTAGCCCCCGGGCAGGCGCACGAGCAGGCCCACGTCGACCAGCTCGCGCACGTAGCGGTAGGCCGTGGCCGGGGCATAGCCCAGCAGGCGGCAGATGTCGTCCACCTCCAGCGTCGGCCGGTCGGGGCGCAGGAGCTCGAGCACGGCGAGCATGCGGCGCAGGCTGTTCATGGCGCGGGGGACGGCAAGGCGGTGCGGGGGCGGTGGGCAGTGCGGGCGGCCGGGACCCGCCGCACGACGGCAGCGCGCAATGTAGCCGGCCTGGAACCCGGGCCGGCGCCCGGGCAGGAGGCCATGGCCCCCCGCGGCCCGGCGTCGCCAGCCCGTGAACTGGCCAGGCATCAGGGCAAACCCTGAATTCGCCCTATTCTCACATTTCGATAAACGTGCAAGACTTCAGCCATGAGCACCGGCGCCGACCTTCTGCTGCACACCCTGCACGCCCAGGGCCTGGAGGTGTGCTTCGCCAACCCGGGCACGACCGAGCTCGACCTCGTGCGCGCGCTCGAGCGGCAGCCGGGCATCCGCTGCGTGCTCGGGTTGCAGGAGAACGTCTGCACCGGCGCGGCCGACGGCTGGGGCCGCATGACCGGCCGTCCGGCCACCACGCTGCTGCACCTGGGCGCCGGCCTGGCCAACGGCATCGCCAACTTGCACAACGCGCGCCGGGCGCGCACGCCGGTGGTCAACGTCGTCGGCGACCACGCGAGCTGGCACCTGCCCTTCGACGCGCCGCTCACCTCGGACATCGAGTCGCTGGCGCGGCCGGTCTCGGGCTGGGTGCGGCGCATCGACAGCGCGGCCGAGGCGGGCGAGGTCGCGGCCCAGGCCTGGGCACGCAGCCTGGCTGGGGGCGGACAGGGGGTGACGCTGGTGTTTCCGGCGGACTTCCAGGCGGAGGTGACGGAAGAGGCGGCCGCGGCGGAGGCTGATCCGCAGACCGGTGAAGCCGGAGCCAGGGTCTTGCCCCCCTCCCCCCCCGCGGGAGAGGGGTTGGGGGAGAGGGGGATGCGGGCCGAGGCATCGGCCTTCCCCCCTCTCCCCAACCCCTCTCCCGCAAGGGGAGAGGGGCTTGTCATGCCCGCGGCCCGGACTACTTCCGCCGCCGACACCGACACCGGAACAGACACCAGGACCGATATCACCATCGCCGTTGAAAGCGCCGCCGCGCGCCTGCGCGGCGCGCGCCATCCGGTGCTGCTGCTGGGCGGCGGGGGCGAGCGCAGCGCGCTCGGTGAGCGCGGCCAGCGCGCCGCGGCGCGGCTGGTGGCCCACCTGGGGGGCCGGGCCTTTGCCGAGACCTTCCCGGCGCGCGCCGAGCGCGGCGGCGGCCTGCCGGACTTCGACCGCCTGCCCTACTTCCCAGAGGCGGCGCGCGCCGTGCTCGACCCGGCCGACGTCGTCGTGCTCGCCGGCGCGCTGCCGCCGGTCACCTACTTCGGCTATCCCGGGCAGCCCAGCCTGATGGTCGACGAGGCCCGACTGCTGCGCCTGTGCGCGCCGGGCGACGACGCCGCCGCGGCGCTGGAAGCCCTGGCCGATGCGCTGGGCGCGCCGACCGGGTCTGCAGCGTCTGCCGCGTCTGCTCCGCCGGCCGCGCCCGCTGCGCCCGCTGCGCCCGCTGCACCCGCTGAACCCACTGCACCCCCCGCGCCGGCGCCTGCCGCCCCACCCGCTGACGGCCCCCTCACCCCCGCCCTGGTCGGTGCCCTGCTCGCGCGCGCCTTGCCGGCGCAAGCCATCGTCTCGGTCGAGGGCGGCACCTGCGGCTACCCCTTCTACGCCGCGTCGGCCGCGGCGGCGCGCCACACCGCGCTCACCAACACCGGCGGGGCCATCGGCCAGGGCCTGCCGGTGGCCCTGGGCGCGGCCATCGCCTGCCCCGGGCGGCGCGTCGTGGCGCTGGTCTCGGACGGCAGCACCCAGTACACGGTGCAGGCGCTGTGGAGCCTGGCGCACGAGCGCCTGCCGGTGACGGTGCTGGTGGCGGCCAACCACCAGTACGCCATCCTGCGCAACGAACTCCGGCGCGGGGGCCGGCCGCTCAGCGACGCGGCGCTGGCGATGACCAGCCTGGCCGACCCGCGCATCGACTGGGTGGCGCTGGCCGGCGCCTATGGCGTGCCGGGCTGCCGCGTTGCCACCACGGACGAGCTCGCCGCCGCGCTCGGTCAAGCCTTCGCGGCGCCGGGGCCGATGCTGGTGGAGATGACGCTATGAAGGCTCCGCCCTCGCGGACACGGCGTGGCCGCAGCCGGCCGGTATCGACACCTGGGCGCAAGCACCGGCTGTACGCCACACCCACAACGGCCGACGCGCCCAACACGCCCGACAGAGCCGGCCAGGGCAACACGATCGACAAGGACACGCGATGGATCTGGGACTGAAAGGCCGCGTCGCGGTCGTCACCGGCGGCAGCATGGGCATCGGCCGCGCGGTGGCGCAGGCTTTCGCCGAGGAAGGCGCGCACGTGGCGCTGATCTCGCGCGGGCGCGCGGCGCTGGAGCAGGCCGCGGACGAGATCGCGCGAGCCACCGGCGTCCAGGCCCTGGCGGTGCCGGCAGACGTGGCCGACACCGCGCAGGTGCAGGCCGCGATGGAGCGCGTGGCCGCGCACTTCGGGCGCCTGGACGTGCTCGTCAACGGCGCGGCCCACCCCGGCGGCCTGGTGCGCAGCGCGCTCGAGGAGGCAGACCCCGCCGGGCTGCTGCAGGACATCGACATCAAGGTCGTGGGCTACATGCGCTGCGCCCAGGCCGCGGTTCCGCACATGAAGCGCGCCGGCTGGGGCCGCATCGTCAACATCGGCGGGCTCACCGGGCGCGGCAGCAAGCAGCTCTCGGGCCTGCGCAACGTGGCCATCTGCCACATGACCAAGGTGCTGTCGGACCAGCTCGGCCCGCACGGCATCACCGTCAACGTCATCCACCCGGGCGTGGTCGACACGCCGCACATCCACGAGCTCTACGCCCGGGAGGCGAAGCTGCAGGGGCTGACGCCGGCCGAGGTCGAGGCCAACTACTGCAAGGTCACGCCGATCCGGCGCACGCTGCAGCCGGCCGAGATCGCCGACACCGTGCTCTTCCTCGCCTCGCCGCGCGCGGCCGCGATCACCGGCGAGTCGCTGGGCGTGGACGGCGGCATCACGCGCGGGATCTTCCTGTGATGCAGGCCACGGCGCGCTGAATCGGCACAAGCGGAGGAACCAACACCATGCAAGGCACCATCCTGGTCGGCACCGCGGGACAGGGTATCCTGCGCAGCGTCGACGACGGCGCGAGCTGGCACCGCCTCGGGCTGAAGGAGGCGATCGAATTCGACGGCGTCGTGCGCGCCCTCGCGGTCGACCCGCAGGACCCGGCGCGCGTCTATGCCGGCGCCGACGCCGGCATCTGCGTCTCCACCGACGGCGGGGCGCACTTCTCGCGCCTGCCCTCGCCGGCCGACGGCATGACGGTGTGGGCGCTGGCCATCGACCCGCGCAACCCGCGCCACCTGCTCGCGGGCACGGGCGCGCCCTCGCGCGCGGCGATGGTCCGCTCCACCGACCGGGGCGCCACCTGGCAGCGCCTGGGCATCGAGATCCCCGAGTTCTGCCGCGGCGTGAACCGACCGCGCATCCTCAGCATCGTCTTCGACCCCGACGACGGCCGCGATGTCTGGTTCGGCATCGAGGAAGGCGGCGCCTGGCGCAGCCGCGACCTGGGCGACACCTGGGAACGCGTCGACACCGAGGCCAGCGGCATCACCGGCGGCGACATCCACGCGCTGGCCATCCTGCCGGCCAGCGCCACACAGCCCAAGACCCACCTCGTGCTGACCGTGAACTCGGTCTACACCAGCACCGACGGCGCGCGCAGCTGGATCGGCGAGCCCTCGCGCGCGCGCTTCGACGGCATGTACTACACGCGCACCGTGCAGGCGCTGCCCGGCGCCGAGGACGCGCTGCTGATCGCCATCGGCGACGGCACGCCGGGCACGCGCAGCCGCATCTACCGCTCCACCGACCGTGGCCGCACCTGGGCCGCGGCGCTGCAGCACACGCCACCCAACTCGACCTTCTGGGCCTTCGGCGTGCATGCCGCGGACCCGGCCCTCGTCTTCGCCGGCACCAAGTACGGCCACCTGCTGCGCTCCACCGACGGCGGGCGCAGCTGGTTCAAGGAGTGGCGCGACTTCAGCGAGATCACCTCGGTGGCCTGGACGCCGCACGTCGCGCCGGTGACGGCGCACCCGCAATCGATCGCGTGAGAGGCCCGCGCACCATGAACCCGCAGGACCTGAACCGCCACGATCTGCATGCCGGCGTGCCCACAGCCGAGGATCCGGCCCCTGTCCGGCCCGCCCTGACCCCGCGCATCCGCCGCACCCACATCGCGCTCTTCGTCAAGGACCCCTACGCCTCCGCGCCCTGGTACGAGGACGTGCTCGGCATGCAGGTCACGGCGCGCGGGCCGCAGTGGGTCTTCCTGTCCTTCGGGCGCAAGCACCATGACATCGCGCTGATCCGCGCCGAGCCTGACGCCGCCGGCGCGCACACGCGCGGGACGATCAACCTGCAGCACTACGGGCTCGAGATCGAGGGCGACGTCGACGAGCTGCGGCGCCTGTACGGCATGCTGCTCGCGAAGAACGTGCCGGTGGTCAAGACCACCGACCACGCGGTGGGCCTGGGCGTGTACTTCACCGACCCCGACGGCCACCGCTTCGAGTTCTTCTGCGAGACCGTGCACGACGAGGCGGAAGGCCGGCGCATCCTCGGCGAGCTCGGCGCGCCCAGCACGCCGATCGCGCTGCGGCCGCTGTGACAACCAACCCCAGCCCTGCAGCGGCCTGGTGCGAGGAACCGGAAGCCCGCCGCCGACCCTCCAGGCACCCCACACCCGCCCCCACCCCCTGACCACCCGAGGCCCAGGACGATGAAGACCCCGAACTTCGGCCCGTACCACATCCGCAAGTGGTTCCTGCAGATCGACGACACGCTGGCCACCGAGTCCGGCGCGCTGTGCGACGGCGCGCCGCTGCGGCGCATCGTGATCGCCGCCGCCCTGCACAACCCCTATGCCGGCCGCTTCGAGGCCGACCTCTCGACCTTCATCGGCCCCTCGCCCATGCTCGGCGAGGAATTCGGCCGCCGCATCGTCGCCGCCGCCGCGGGCCAGCCCATCGAGAGCTACGGCAAGGCCTGCCTGGTGGGCATCGACGGCGAATACGAGCACGGCAACGCGCTGCTCACCAACCCCGCCGCCAACCCGGTGCGCGCGGCGCTCGGCGGCGGCAAGGCCTGGGTGCCGTCCACCGGCAAGCGCGGGGTGCCAGGCACGGCCATCGACGTGCCGCTGGCGCACAAGGACGCTCTGTACGTGCGCTCGCACTACGACACGGTCACGGTCAGCTTCCCCGACGCGCCCAACCGCGACGAACTGCTCGTGATCTGGGCCTTCGCCACGCGCGGCCGGCTGCAGGCGCGGCTGGGCGGGCTGAAGGCGTCCGAGATCAAGGGCCAGGACGGGCTGGTCTGAATGAGCCTGCGAGCCCGTCCGATGCGCCTGTCGGTCTGCGAGATCCCAAGAGCAGCGGTCCGGTTCGGTCCTGTCGACGCTACTCGGGACAGGCCCGACGAAGCACAGGCAGGCACTTCGACAAGCTCAGTGCGAACGGGGTGTAGACCGGCCGTAGGTCACGCTCTCCATGACCGCCGTGGCTGCTGACACGCCGCCCACCATGACCGCCCCGCCGCTCCGCGTCCTCGACCACCCGCTGGCGCGGGTGACCTACGCCGACACGGGCCAGGGCCGGCCGGCGCTGGTGTGGCTGCACGGCGCGCTGTGCAGCCACGCCGACTGGGCGGGCTCGCTCGCGCACTTCGCCCCGCGCCACCGCTGCATCGCCCCCGACCTGCCCGGGCACGGCGCCTCGCCCGCCGGGCCCGCGGCCATCGGCGTGCGCGCCTACGCCCTCGTCGTGCGCGAGCTCTGCGCCGCGCTCGCGCTGGACGACGTCGTCCTGGTCGCCCACAGCATGAGCTGCCGCGTCGCGCTGCAGGCGGCGGTGGGGCTGGACGGGGAGGGTCCGGCCTGCGCCGGCCCGCTGCCCGGCCTGCGCGGGCTCGTGCTGGTCGACGGCGCCTACCTGACGCCGCGCCTGCTGGGCGACGCCGACGCGGCCGAACGCCAGGCGCTGGCCGCCCAGGCCCGGGCGCGCGCCGCGGCCTTGTACGAGACCGCCACGCCGATGGCACGCGCCGCGCGCGGCTTCGGCCAGATGTTCTTCGACCCGGCCTTCGACGCCGTGCGCGACCGCATGATCGAGCGCGCCTGCGCGCTGCCGCCCGAGGTGGCGCGCGCGCTGATGCCGGATTTCGCTGCCTGGGACGTCGAGCACATGGAGCAGGTGCTGCCACGCCTGCGCGTACCGGTGCTCGCCTTCGTCTGCACCTACATGAACAGCGCTCACGAGCGCGTGCGGCTGGCGGCCGACACGCGCACGCCTTGGATCGAGGCGCTGCAGCAGCACGTGCGCGCGCTCGAGCTTGAGCGCGTGCCGGGCGCCGGGCACTTCCCGATGCTGGAGCAGCAGCAGGCCGTGCACGGGCGCATCGAGGCCTGGCTGCAGGGCCTGCCGGCGCCCTGCCCCTGGCCACCCGGCGGCGACGCTGACGCAGCCGGCGCCGTACGGGACTGCCACAGCGCTACTGACTCCCCTGCGGTGCCACAGCCCTCCCGCAGCGTGGCGGACACGCCCGTCGTCCCGCAGGGCCCCAGTGCCGCACTCGCGACCCCTCCCGCCCCCCACCCCTGACCTGGAGACACCGATGACCGACCGCCGCACCTTCCTCGGCTCCCTGCTCGCCGCGCCGCTGGCCGGCGGGCTGCCTGCGCATGCCCTCGCCCAGGCCGACGTGACGAAGATCTTCGTCGGCTTCCCGGCCGGCGGCCTGCCCGACGCGGTGGCGCGCACCGTCGCTGGCCCGGTGGGCCGCGCCAACGGCGGCACCGCCGTCGTCGAGAACCGCCCCGGCGCCAACGGCCGCCTCGCCGCCCAGGGCGTGCGCACCGCCCCGGCCGACGGCCGCGCGCTGCTGGTCTGCCCGGCCTCGGCCCTGGTGCACCTGCCCCACGTCTTCCCCGACCTCGGCTACGACCCCTTCGCCGACTTCACGCCCGTGGCCCAGGTGTGCGAGAACGCCTTCGCCTTCGCCATCAGCGGCAAGATCCCGGCCACCACGATGGCTGAGTGGGTGGCCTGGTGCCGGCAGAACCCCGACAAGGCCAGCTTCGGCTCGCCCGGCCAGGGCTCGTCGCCGCATTTCATGGGGGTGACGCTGGCCCGCGCCCTGGGCCTGACGATGAACCACATCCCCTACCGCGGCAACAACTTCGCCCTGACCGACAGCGCGGGCGGCCACATCTCGGGCATGGTCTCCACCACGGGCCAGCTGCTCCCGCCGCACCGGGGCGGGCAGATGCGCATCCTCGGCGTGACGAGCCCGAAGCGCCTGGCCGAGCTGCCCGAGGTGCCCACCTTCGCCGAGCTTGGCGTGCCTGCGCTGACGCTGACCGAGGGCACCTGGGTCATGGCCTCTTCGAAGACACCGCCGGCCGTCGTCAACCGCCTGTCGGACGCCATCGTCGAGAGCCTGAAGGACGCGGCCGCGGTGCAGGCGCTGAAGGTGCAGGCCGACATCGCGCCACTGGGCAGCCGCGCCCTCGCCGCGCGCCTGCGCAAGGACTACGACGAGCGCGGCGCCGGCATCAAGGCCGCCGGCTTCACGGCCGGGCAGGGATGAGCGGGAGCGCGCCGATGACCCGCCGCGTCGAGCACCGCCTGCGCGTGGACGGCCTCATGCTGGCCGTCACCGAATGGGGCCCGGCCGACGCGCCGCCGGTGCTGATGCTGCACGGCATCCGCGGCTACGGCGAGACCTTTGCCGGCGTCGCTCAGGCGCTGCAGCCCGGGCGCCGCGTCATCGCCTTCGACCAGCGCGGGCGCGGGCGCAGTGACTGGGACCCGCAGCGCCGCTACCACACCGACGCCTATGTCGCCGACCTGGCCGCGGTGGCCGACCAGCTCGGGCTGGCGAGCTTCGAGCTGCTCGGCCACTCGATGGGCGGCATCAACGCCATCGTCTTCGCCAGCCGCCACCCGCAGCGCGTGCGCCGCCTCGTCGTCGAGGACGCCGGCCCGGGCGCCTTCGAGCACTCGCCCGGCGCCGCGCGCATCGTGCGCGAACTGGCGCAGACGCCGCCCGGCTTCGACGACTGGGAGGCCGCAAGCGCCTACATGCGCGCGCTGCGGCCCAGCGTCACCGAGGCCGCGCGCCAGCAGCGCCTGCGCGAGATGCTGCGCCCGCGCGAGGGCGGCGGCCACACCTGGCAGTACGACCTGGCCGGCATCGCCGCGACGCGGCTGAACCCTGACCCGGCGCGCGTCGTCGACCTCGCGCCGCACGTGCGCGCGCTCGCCTGCCCGACGCTGGTGGTGCGCGGCGGCCGCTCGGACTACCTGCAGCCGGCGATGGCGCAGGCCATGGCCGAGGCCAACCCGCGCGTGCGCTGGGTCGAGATCGCCGACGCCGGGCACTACGTGCACGACGACCAGCCCGAGGCCTTCCACCGCGTCGTGCGCGCCTTCCTGCTCGACGGGCGCGTCGAGGCGCCGGGCGCCGCCGGAGCGGCCCCTTGAGCGTGCCGACCGCTGCGCTGCAGGCCGAGCACGTGCCCGTGCTCGTGGTCGGCGCCGGCCCGGTGGGCGTGACGCTGGCCAACCTGCTGGGCACCTACGGCGTGCGCGCCCTGGTGGTGGACCGCAGCGCCGGGATCCTGGACTACCCGCGCGCCGTCGGCCTGGACGACGAGGCGATGCGCACCTTCCAGGCCGCGGGCGTGGCGCAGGCGTTGCTCAAGGACATGATCCAGAACGTGCCCATGCGCATGTACTCGGCGCGCAAGGAGTGCTTCGCCGAGATCCTGCCGTCCACGCGCGAGTTCGGCTGGTGCCGGCGCAACCTGTTCTCGCAGCCGCTGGGCGAGCGCGCGCTGCGCGCCGGGCTGCAACGCTTCCCGCACGTCGGCCTCGAACTCGGCACCGAGCTGACCGCGCTCGCGCAGGATGCCCAGGGCGTGGACGCGACGCTGCGTGACGCCGGCGGCGCCGAGCGCCGCGTGCGCGCCGACTGGCTGGTGGCCGCCGACGGCGGCCGCAGCACCGTGCGCGAGACCCTGCTGCGCATCCCCTTCGACGGCCGCACGCACGCCCGCAAGTGGGTCGTGATCGAGTGCGACCAGGACCCGCTGGACGCGCCCTACACCGCGCTGCACTGCGAGCCCGCGCGCCCCTATGTCTGCCTGCGCCTGCCCTACGGCCTGCGGCGCTGGGAGTTCATGCTCTTCCCGGGCGAGGACGGCGAGCAGATGCTCGCCCCGGCCAAGGTGCGCGAGCTGCTCGGCCGCCACGTGGCCGACCCTGCGCGCCTGAACGTGATCCGCGCCCGCGTCTACACCCACAACTCGCGCGTGGCGCGGGCTTTCGTGCAGGGGCGGGTCTGCCTGGCCGGCGACGCGGCGCACATCACGCCGCCGTGGATCGGCCAGGGCCTGAACGCCGGCCTGCGCGACGCCTTCAACCTCGCATGGAAGCTGGCCTGGGTGGTGCAGGGCCGGCTGCAGCCGCAGGCGCTGCAGAGCTACCACGACGAGCGCCAGCGCCACGCCCAGGCCATGATCGAGCTGGCCGACCTGTTCGGCGCCGCGCTGTCGGTGACGAACCCGGTGCTCGCCTGGCTGCGCGACCGCTTCATGCTCGCGGTGCGCAACCTGCCCTCGGTGCGCGACTACGTGCTGCAGATGAAGTTCAAGCCCATGCCGCGCTTCAGCCGCGGCGTCGTCCTCGGCGCGGCCACGCCGCGCCTGGACGAGCGCGTCGGGCGCATGTTCATCCAGCCGCCGGTGGAGCGCGCCGACGGCGCCACCGTCAAGCTCGACGAGGCCCTGGGCGCCGGCTTCGCGCTGCTGGCCTGGCAGCACGACCCCGGCCCGGCCCTGCCCGCGGCCACGCGCGCCGCGCTCGGGCGTCTGGGCTGCCGCGTGCTGGCCGCCGCGCGCAGCCGCAGCCTGCAGGCGATGCAGCTGAAGGCCGCGCCCAGCCCCGGCGTCGAGGTCGTCGAGGACGCCGAGAACGCGCTGCACCTGTGGTTCGCCGCCTGCGGCGCCGACTGGGTGCTGCTGCGGCCGGACCGCTACGTCGCCGCCCTGGGCACGCGCGCCTCGATGGCCGGCGGGCTCGAGACCTTCCTGCACCAGTGGCTGCCGCCCGGAGATGGCCACGGCGCCTTTGCGCCATCATCGGCCTGAGAGCCCGAGAACCCTGCCCCACTCACCCCCCACCACCCCAAGGAGAGCCCCCGTGAAGACACTCACCGCCCTCGTCGGCCTGTGCGCCGCCCTCGTCGCCGCCGTGCCGGCCGCGCTGGCCCAGGCCTGGCCGAGCGCCGACACCCGCATCATCGTCCCCTACCCGCCGGGCAGCGAGCCCGACGTGCTGGCGCGCGACGTCGCGCAGCGCCTGGGCGCGGCCTCGGGCAAGGCCGTCATCGTCGAGAACCGGCCGGGCGCCAACTCCATCATCGGCACCGACGTCGTGGCCAAGGCCTCGGGCGACGGCACGACGCTGCTGATGGTCGATCGCCTGGCCGTCGTCACCAACCCCATGCTCTACAGCAAGCTGCCCTACGACAGCGCCACGCAGCTCAAGCCCGTGACCGACATGGCCGGCGTGCGCCTGTTCGTCGCCGTCAGCCCGAACTTCCCGGCCCGCAACTGGCGCGACTTCGTCGCCTACGCGAAGGCCAACCCGAAGAAGATCGACGTCGCCATCGCCGGCAACGGCCACGTCAACCACATCGGCATGGAGATGGTGGCGCAGTCCGAGGGCATCCGCTTCAACTACATCCCCTACGCCGGCATGACCGCGGCCACCAACGCCGTGCTGGCCGGCGAGGTGCAGTCGGTCATGACCGGCGGCCTGTCGGCGCTGCGCATGACGCAGAGCAAGCCGGTGGCGATGCTGGCCGTGGGCGACGACCGGCGCGCGAGCTACCTGCCCGACGTGCCCACGGTCGTCGAGGCTGGCGGCAAGGTCGGCAGCATCCCCTCGACCGTGTTCGCGTTCTTCGCTCCGGGGCGCACGCCCGACGCGCTCGCCGAGCGCATGGCGCAGGTGCTCAACGGGCTGGTGACGCCCGACTTCCGCCGCACCTACGAGGCC
>JBILNB010000064.1:0-24982 GCA_044375195.1 Rubrivivax sp.
GTTGGACACAGCTTCCGGCCGGGCCAGCTTATCCCAGCCGCGGCGTGTATGCTCGCCGGCATCGTCCTCAACCCCACACGGCCCCGCCTCCGGTCACCCTGCGCATGACCGCGATTCCGTACTCCACCGGCCGCACGGCCCCGCCCTTCGACATCGTTGCATACGGCGAGCCCATGGTCGAGTTCAACCAGACCGGCGAGGGCGGCGGGCGGCTGTACCTGCAGGGCTTCGGCGGCGACAGCTCGAACTTCGCGATCGCGGCGGCACGCCAGGGCGCGCGCGTGGCCTACCTCAGCGCCGTCGGCGACGACCCCTACGGCCGCCTGCTGCGGGAGCTCTGGACGCGCGAGGGCGTGGACCATGTCGCGGTCGCCACCGACGCGCAGGCCCCCACGGCGGTGTACTTCGTCACGCACGATGCCGCCGGGCACCACTTCCACTTCTTCCGCAGCGGCAGCGCCGCCAGCCGGCTGGGTCCGGACACCCTGCCGCTCGACCCGGTGCACTGCGCGCGCGTGTTCCACCTCTCGGGCATCAGCCTCGCGATCTCGGCCAGCGCCTGTGACGCCGGCTTCGCCGCGATCGAGGCCGCGCGCGCGGCTGGCGCGCGCGTGAGCTTCGACACCAACCTGCGCCTGAAGCTGTGGCCGGCGGCGCGCGCCCGCGCCGTCATGACCGAGGCGATGCGGCTGGCCGACATTTGCCTGCCGAGCTTCGACGACCTGGCCACGCTCACCGGCCTGCGCGACGACGACGCCCTCGTCGACCACTGCCTCGGGCTGGGCGCGAAGGTTGTCGCCCTCAAGCTCGGCGAGCGCGGCGCCCTCGTGGCCGACGCGACGCAGCGCCACCGCATCGCCCCCCACCCCTGCCGCCCGGTGGACGCCACCGGCGCGGGCGACACCTTCGGCGGGGCCTTCGTCGCGCGGCTGGTTGCCGGCGACGCGCTGGCCGAGGCGGGGCGCTACGCCGCCGCGGCCGCGGCGCTGTCCACCGAGGGCTACGGGGCGGTCGAGCCGATCCCGCACGCGGCGCGGGTGCGGCAGGCCCTGGCGCAGCCCCTCGCCACTGCCACCGCGCCCGATACCGGAGACCGACCATGACCGCACCCTCCCCCCGCCGCGTCCTGGTCACCGGCGCCACCAGCGGCATCGGCGCCGGCATCGCGCGCGCCTTCGCCGCCGACGGCGCCGAGGTCACCGCCACCGGCGCCACCGAGGCCGAGGTCGACCGTGCCCGCGCCGATGCCGCCTTCGCGGCGCTGCACGCGCTGCGCGTGCTTGACGTGCGCGATGCCGCGGCCGTGCAGGCCCTGGTCGAGGGTCTGGGCGCGCTGGACGTCGTCGTCAACTGCGCCGGCGTGATCCGCCGCGGCGCCGAGCACGACCCGGCGGCCTTCGCCGAGACGGTGGACATCAACCTGACGGGCACGATGCGCGTGTGCGCCGCGGCGCGCCCCGGGCTCGCGGCGCGCCGCGGCTGCATCGTCAACACCGCCTCGATGCTGAGCTTCTTCGGCGGCGGCCTGGTGCCCGGCTACAGCGCGAGCAAGGGCGGTGTTGCCCAGCTCACCAAGAGCCTGGCCATCGCGTACGCGGACGATGGCATCCGGGTGAACGCGGTCGCGCCGGGCTGGATCGCCACCCCGCTGACGCAGGCGCTGCAGGACGACCCCCAGCGCACGGCCGCCATCCTCGGCCGCACGCCGCTGGCGCGCTGGGGCACGCCCGAGGACGTGGCCGGCCCGGTGCTCTTCCTCGCCAGCCCCGCGGCCGCCTTCGTCACCGGCGCCGTGCTGCCGGTGGATGGCGGCTACCTTGTGGCCTGAGCTGTCCCAGTTCCGCCGCCGACCCTCATCCGCCTACCTCTTCCCGGCCCCCGGCCTGCGCCCCTTCCCTGGAGACCCCCGCCCATGACCGAGCCCGTGCCGAGCGACGCCCAGAAGTGGCAGCCCTACCGCCACCCGATGCCCCGCGAGTCCCCGCCCGAGCTGGTCGTGCCCGACGCCATCCCGCAGGACGAGCGCGTGTGGGTGCCAGTGGACGACAACGTCTGGTTCCGGCCTCTGTGCCTGTCGGCCAGCCGCGGCTACTGGATGAACCTGCTGCGCGTGCGGCGCGCGGGCGTGCTCTCGCGCCACCGCCACCCGCAGCCGGTGCACGGCTTCGTGCTCAAGGGCCGTTGGCGCTACCTCGAGCACGACTGGGTCGCCACCGAGGGCGCCTACGTCTACGAGGCCCCGGGCGAGACCCACACCCTGGTCGTCGATCCCGACGTCGAGGAGATGATCACCTTCTTCCAGGTCAACGGCGCGATGATCTACGTCGACCCGGACGGCCGCTGCACGGGCTACGACGACGTCTTCACCCGCATCGACAAGTGCCGCCGCCACTACGCCGCCAACGGGCTGGGCGAGGGCTACGTCGACCAGTTCATCCGCTGAGCGCGGCCCCCGAGCAGCGGCCGGCCGGTGACCGCGCGGCCGCTTTCCGAGGGGCCTTCAGAACGTCCCCGGGTAGTAGCCGCCGTCGAGCAGCACATTCTGCCCGGTCATGTAGCCGGCGTGCGCGCTGCACAGGAAGGCGCAGGTGGCGCCGAACTCGGCCGCGGTGCCGTAGCGCTGCGTGGGGTTGGCCAGGCGCCGCTGCTCCCAGAGGGCGTCGACGTCCTGCCCGCTGCGCTGCGCGGCCGCGGCGGTGTTGGCGCGCAGGCGGTCGGTGTCGAAGGGGCCGGGCAGCAGGTTGTTGATCGTCACGTTGCGCGCGGCCAGGCGCTGCTGGCGCGCCAGCCCGGCGACGAAGCCGGTCAGGCCGGTGCGCGCGCCGTTGCTCAGGCCGAGGTTGTCGATCGGCGCCTTGACCGCGCCCGAGGTGATGTTGACTACGCGGCCGAAGCCGCGTGCGGCCATGGCGTCGACCGTGGCCTTCATCAGCTCGATCGGGGCCAGCATGTTGGCGTCCAGCGCGCGGATCCAGGTCTCGCGGTCCCAGTCGCGAAAGTCGCCCGCGGGCGGCCCCCCGGCGTTGTTGACGAGGATGTCCACCCGCGGCGCCGCCGCCAGCGCCGCCGCCCGGCCCTCGGCGGTGGCGATGTCGCCGGCGACCGCGCGCACCTCCACGCCCGGGGCCAGCGCGCGCAGCTCGGCGGCCGTGGCCTCCAGCGCCTCGCGCCCGCGCGCGGTGACGACCACGTTCACGCCCTCGAGCGCGAGCGCCTGCGCGCAGCCCTTGCCCAGGCCCTTGCTCGCGGCGCACACCAGCGCCCACCTGCCTGCGATGCCCAGTTCCATGTCGTGTGGCCTCCTGTCGAATCGGACCGCGATTGTCGCTGCCTGGCTGGGCCTGCCCGGCCCTGCGCGGGCAGGCGATCAGCCGAAGAGCTTGTTCGCCGTCTGCGCGACCAGCCTGCCCTGGTGGCGCGCGCCCTCGAGCTCGATCTCGCTGGGTTGGCGCTGGCCCTGGCCGCCGGCGATCGTGGTCGCGCCGTAGGGGCTGCCGCCGACCACCTGGTCCAGCGCCATCTGGCCCTGGTGGCTGTACGGCAGGCCGACGATGGTCATGCCGAAATGCAGCAGGTTGGTGATGATGGAGAACAGCGTGACCTCCTGGCCGCCGTGCTGCGTGGCCGTGGACGTGAAGGCCGCGCCGACCTTGCCGTTGAGCGCACCGCGCGCCCACAGGCCGCCGGCCTGGTCCAGGAAGGCGGCCATCTGCGCCGGCATGCGCCCGAAGCGGGTGGGCGCGCCGACGATGATGGCGTCGTAGTCGGCGAGCTCGGCCACGGTGGCCACGGGCGCGGCCTGGTCGAGCTTGAAGTACGCGGCGCGGGCGACGTCTTCGGGCACGGTCTCGGGCACGCGCTTGACGTCGACCTGGGCCCCGGCGCCGCGGGCGCCTTCGGCGACGGCCTGGGCCATGGTCTCGAGGTGGCCGTAGGTGGAGTAGTAGAGGACGAGGACCTTGGACATGGCGTGTTCCTTGCAGGGTTGATCGAAGCCGTGGATGTTCGGTGACGCGGGCGCGCGCGATTTCCGATACTGCCGGGCCTGGCGTTCGACTTCATCGAACGAGGTCCGCGCCGGCCCCGTCCCGACGCCCCCTCCACCTGCCGCGGCCTGCCGGCCGCCTCGCTGCCATGCGCCGACTCACGCTCGACGGCATCGAACTGATCGATGCGATCGCCCGCTCGGGCTCGTTCTCGGCCGCGGGCGTGCGCCTGGGCAAGGTCACGTCCACGGTCTCCTATGCCGTGGGGCGGCTGGAGGCCGACCTGGAGGTGGCGCTGTTCCACCGGCGCGGCCCGCGCGTGGAGCTCACGCCCGCCGGGCGCGAGCTGCTCGAGGAGGGGCGCGTGCTGCTGCAGGCCGCCGACGAGCTGGCCTGCCGCGTCCGGCGCGTGGCCGACGGCTGGGAGAACGAGATCCGCATCGCGGTGGACTCGCTGGTCCCGCCGATGATGTTCTCGGCCCTGCTGGAGCGCTTCGCGGCCGACGCCCCGGCCACCCGCGTCAGGCTGACGAGCGAGGCGCTGACCGGGACCTGGGAGGCGCTGCTCGACGGCCGCGCCGACCTCGCGCTGGCCGTGGGCCAGGGCCCTTCCGGCAGCGGCCTGCGCACGCGGGCGCTCGCCGGCATCGAGTTCAGCTTCTGCGTCGCGCCACGCCACCCGCTCGCGGCCTGGCCGGGCACGGTGCCGAGCGAGGAGGTGCGCCGCCACCGCACCATCGTCGTCTCGGACTCCGCGCGCCGCCTGCCGCCGCGCACCGTCGGGCTGCTGCCGGGGCAGCAGGTGCTGGCGGTGCCGGACATGCGCACCAAGTACGCGCTGCAGGCCGCCGGCCTGGGCGTGGGCTTCCTGCCCCGGCTGTTCGTGCAGTCCGCGCTCGAGCGCGGACTGCTCGTAGCCCGGGAGGTGGAGGAGCCCAAGCCCGACGACCAGGTGCTGCTGGCCTGGCGCGCCGGCCAGCCGGGCAAGGCGCTGAAGTGGTGGCGCGACGCCCTGGCCGAGCCCGAGGTCGTGCCCCGGTTCCTGGCGCGCGCCTCGCGCGCCTGGGTGTCCGAATACTGAGCACCTTCGAAGATCTCGAACATCGCGGCCGAGCGCGGGCGACGCCCCAGACCGGCGCGGTGCGAAGAATGGGTGCATCGTTCCCGACCCGGAGTCCCGCCATGATCATCCTGAGACGTTCCGAGGACCGCGGCCATGCCGACCACGGCTGGCTGCAGTCGGCGCACAGCTTCTCGTTCGCCGGCTACTTCGACCCCGCGCACACAGGCTGGGGCAACCTGCTCGTCATCAACGAGGACCGTGTCGCGCCCGGCGGCGGCTTCGCCACGCACGGCCATCGCGACATGGAGATCATCAGCTACGTGCTCGAGGGCGAGCTCGCGCACCGCGACAGCCTGGGCCATGTCGAGACCATCCCCCCCGGGGACGTGCAGCGCATGTCGGCGGGCACCGGCGTGCGCCACAGCGAGTTCAATCACGCGCGCGACCGCACGACGCACTTCCTGCAGATCTGGATCCGCCCGCGCGAGGCCGGCATCGAGCCGGGCTACGAGCAGAAGACGGTGCCGCCCGAGGCCAAGCGCGGCCGCCTGGCGCGGGTGGCCTCGCCCGAGGGCGGCGCGCACGCGGTGCGCCTCCATGCCGACGCTGCGCTCCACGCCGGGCTGTTCGACGGCGCGGAGCAGGCCACGCTCGCGCTCGACCCGGCGCGCAAGGCCTATGTGCACCTGGTGCGTGGCGAACTGCGCGTCAACGGGCAGTCGCTGCGCGCCGGTGACGCGCTGAAGCTCGAGGGCGAGTCGCAGCTGCACCTGGCCGAAGGGCAGCAGGCCGAGGTGCTGGTCTTCGACCTGGCGCCCTGACGGCGCACCCGGGCCGGGCTGCGCCCGGCCCGGCGCTGCGCGAGCTCTCAGGGACTCACCGTGTCGGTCCCGTGGCCGGCCTGCGCACACCACGCGCTGCACCCGGCCGAGTTCGTGCGCGCGCGCAAGCCGCAGGCGTGGCGTGAGCGTTCGGCAATCCAGGCGCAGAATGGGGCTGCAGGCCAACCACCGCAGCGCTCGCCGCGGCGGGCCTGACGCGCCGCTTGCCGGCGTCCCGGAGGCAAGGGTCGCCCGAGGGGATCGCGCCGTGAGCGAAGGGCATTCCAGTGCGCACGACTCCACGATCCATGGCCTCGCCGGCCGGCCCGATGTCGCTGCCGTCGGAGGGCGTGGACGGGCTTGCGCCGCAAGCGATGCGCTTGCGCCCTCCCGAGCTGCTGCGGCCCGAGGAGGCATCGGCCGAGCGCGAGGCGCGCCTGGCCTTCCTGGTGCGGCTGAACGACCGGCTGCGTCCGCTCGACGATCCGGCGCAGATCCGCCTCGAGGGCTCGCGCCTGCTCGGGGAGTTCACCGGCGCGGACCGGGTCGGCTATGCCGAGGACACCGGCGACGGCCAGACGGTCACGGTGACACGCCACCATACCGCCGGCGTGCCCGACATCGAGGGCCGCCACCGCCATGACGACTACGGCCCGACGCCTTCGGACTGGCCGGGATGCGTGAGCGCGTGCGTGCCGTCGGTGGCACGCTGCGGCTGCGCAGCCGGCCCGGGCGGGGCACGACCGTGGAGGTGAGGATCCCGGACGCGAGCCAGGGCTTCTTCAGTACACGCCCTGGGCCCGCATCGCGTCGGCCACCTTGACGAAGCCGGCGATGTTGGCGCCATCGACGTAGTTGACGCTGCCGTCGCTGCGCCTGCCATGGCGCACGCAGTTCTCGTGGATGTCGACCATGATGTCGCGCAGGCGCTTGTCGACCTCGGTGTGGCTCCAGGACAGGCGCTGCGCGTTCTGGCTCATCTCCAGGCCCGAGGTCGCCACGCCGCCGGCGTTGCTGGCCTTGCCGGGCGCATACCGCGTTCCGGCCTTCAGGAAGACGTCGACCGCCTCCAGCGTGGCCGGCATGTTGGCGCCCTCGGCCACGCAGCGCACGCCGTTGGCGACCAGGGCCTTCGCGTCGGCCTCGTCGAGCTCGTTCTGGGTGGCGCAGGGCAGCGCGATGTCGGTCGGCACGTGCCAGGGCCTGCGGCCGGCCTCGAAGCGCAGGCCGTGTTCGGCGGCCAAGGTGGAGAGTCGCCCGCGGCGCACGTTCTTCCACTCCATCACTGCGGTGAGCTGGCTCGCGCACAGGCCCTCGGGGTGGACGAGCGTGCCCTCGGAGTCCGACAGCGTGATCACGCGCGCCCCGAGCGCGAGCGACTTCTGTGCCGCGTACTGCGCCACGTTGCCCGCTCCGGAGATCGACACGCGCAGGCCTTCGAAGCTCAGGCCGCTGCGGCGCAGCATCTCCTGCGCGAAGTAGACGGTGCCGTAGCCGGTGGCCTCGGGGCGCATCAGGCTGCCGCCGTAGGCCAGGCCCTTGCCTGTGAAGACGCTGCCGGCATGGTTGGCGAGCTTCTTCATCATGCCGACCATGAAGCCGACCTCGCGCGCGCCCACACCGATGTCGCCGGCGGGGACGTCGGTGTCCGGGCCGAGGTGCCGGTACAACTCGAGCATCAGCGCCTGGCAGAAGCGCATGACCTCGCCGTCGCTGCGGCCCTTGGGGTCGAAGTCCGATCCGCCCTTGCCGCCGCCCATGGGCAGCGTCGTCAGCGAGTTCTTCAGCGTCTGCTCGAAGGCGAGGAACTTCAGGATCGACAGGTTGACCGAGGGGTGGAAGCGCATGCCGCCCTTGTAGGGGCCCAGGGCGGCGCTGTGCTGGATGCGGAAGGCCCGGTTGACGCGCGTGCATCCCTGGTCATCGACCCACGAGACGCGGAACTGGATCACCCGGTCGGGTTCGACGAGGCGCTCGAGCAACCCGTGCTCGGCATAGCGCGGGTTGCGTTCGAGGAAGGGCCACAGGCTGGCCTTCACCTCGCGCACGGCCTGCAGGAATTCGGGCTGGTGGGGGTCGCGCGCAGCGACGCCGGCGAGGAAGGTCTCGAGCGAGGGCAGGGTCAAGGGGCCTCCGGTCCAAGGGTTCTGCAAGGCAAGGACGCCGCGACGGCCCGTCCGGCTTCGCCGGCGACCCCGGCATTTTGCGTCCGGCGGGCCCGTGCCCGTGTGCGTGGACAGGGGTGGCGCCGCGGGCGGCCCGGCCCGGCCCGGGCGCCCGGAGCCGTTCGTGAGGGGCGAACGCGAACTCAACGCATGAAGAATTCACTTCCCCGGGCCCCGGCGGAAGAATCGACGCGACGGGGACAGGACCGCTGTCCGGGGCTGCGCCGCCCCGTCCCCTGGCCGGTCCGGCCCGAGTATGAACAGGAGCGATCGATGACCGAATCCCACGTCGCGGCGGCCGCCCACGGCCGCCCGACACCTTGCCGCCGTGGTGCCGGAGGGACGCGATGACCTGGCACGCTGCCGTCAGCGCCGATGAACTGCGCGAGGGCGAGGTCCTGGGCCTGGCGCTCGGGGGCCTGCCGGTGGCGCTGTACCGGTTGGACGGCGAGGTGTTCGCCACGCACGACATCTGCACCCATGCCCATGCCTGCATGTCCGAGGGCTATCTGGAGGACGGCGTGATCGAGTGCCCGCTGCACCAGGCGCGCTTCGACGTCCGCACGGGCCGTGTGCTGTCCGGCCCGACCCGCGTGCCCCTGGCCACCTACCCCGCCAGGACCGAGGGCGGGCAGGTGCTGGTGGACCTGCCCGCCGCCCCGGCGGCGGCCTGAGCCACCGGGCGGCCATGGCCTCGTCTCCCGAGCGTGTCCTCGTCGCCGGCGCCGGCCAGGCGGGCGCGCGCACGGCGCTGGCCCTGCGGCACGAGGGCTGGCAGGGCGAGATCGTGCTCGTCGGCGACGAGCCCGACTACCCCTACGAGCGGCCCCCGCTGTCCAAGGAGGTGCTCACCGGCAAGGCCGCCCCGGCCGAGGCGGCCATCCTGACCGAGGCGCTGTGCGCGCAGGAGGGCATCACGCTCCTGCGTGGAGAGTCGGTCGAGGCGCTGGACCTGCCGGCCCGGCGCGCGCGCCTGGCCAGCGGCGCCCACCTGCCCTGGGACCACCTCGTGCTCGCCACGGGTTCGCGTGCGCGCGAACTCCCCCTGGCCGGGGCCCACCTGCGCGGCGTGCACACGCTGCGCACGGCGGCCGACGCGCTGGCGGTGAGGGCGCAGTTGCGCCCCGGGGCTGGCGTGGTGCTGGTGGGCGGGGGCTTCATCGGGCTGGAGGTCGCGGCCAGCGCGGCGCAGGTGGGCTGCCGCGTGACCGTGCTCGAGACCCTGGACCAGGTGCTCGGCCGGGTGCTCACGCTGACGATCGCCATCGAGGTGGAGCGCCTGCACCGGGCGCACGGGGTCGACGTGCGCACCGGCGCCCGCATCGAGGCCATCGAGGGCGTGGACCGGGTCTGCCGGCTGCGCCTGGCCGACGGCTCGGCCATCGACGCCGATCTCGTGGTCGTGGGCATCGGAGCGCTGGCCAACGACGGGCTGGCCATCGGCGCGGGCATCGCCTGCGCCGACGGCGTCGTCGTGGACGCCGCGGCGCGCACAGGCGTGGAGCGGGTCTACGCGGCGGGCGACGTGGCCCGCCACGCCAGCCTCTGGGGCGCGCGTGGCGTGCGCCTGGAGTCCTGGGAGAACGCCGAGCTGCAGGCCGCCACGGCCGCCCGGTCGGTCGTCGGCAAGCCGCCGCAGCCGCGCCAGGCCCCCTGGTTCTGGACCGACCAGTTCGACGTCAACCTGCAGATCCTCGGCTACCCGAGCCCCCGTCATGAGGTCGTGCTGCGCGGCAGCCCGGACGCGCCTTCGTGGTGCGCCTTCATGCTCGACGGCGGGCGCTTGGCCGCGGCCTGCCTGTGGAACGCCGGGCGCGAGCGTCGCGTCGTGGCGCAATTGATGGACGGAGCCCGCGAGGTCAGCGCCCCGGCGCTGGCGGACACGGCGCGGCCGCTGCGAGAACTCCTGAAAGCCCCTGCATGAACGACACCCCGGCACGAGACGACACGATCGCGGCGGACGCCGACGGCGCGCGGGCGCGCAGGCGCTGGCCGCCCGGTGCGTGGACGCGCATCCCGGCCTGGATCTACACCGACCCCGGCATCTACGCGCTCGAGCAGCAGCGCATCTTCGAGGGGCCGAGCTGGTCCTACGGCGCGCTGGAAGCCGAGATCCCCGAGACGGGCGACTACGTGCTCACGAGCGTGGGCGAGAAGTCGGTCGTCGTGGTGCGCGACGCCGACGGCAGTGTCAGGGCCTTCGCCAACAATTGCGCGCACCGCGGCGTCGCCTTCGTGCGCCGGCCGCGCGGCCGCGCGGCCGAGGGCTTCACCTGCCCCTACCACCAGTGGAGCTACGACCTGCAGGGCCGCACCACCGGCATCCCCTTCCGGCGCGGCTACAAGGGCCAGGGCGGCATGCCGCCGGACTTCTCGCTCGACGGCCGGGGCGCGCCGCCGCTGCAGGTGGCGCGGCGTCACGGCGTCATCTTCCTGTCCTTCGACCCGCAGGTCGAGCCGCTGGAAGCCTACCTCGGCTCGATGCTGCACTACTTCGACCGCGTCTTCGACGGACGCAGGCTCCAGGTGCTCGGCTACACGCGCCAGCGCATCCACTCGAACTGGAAGCTGATGTTCGAGAACCTCAAGGACCCGTTCCACGCCAGCGTGCTGCACGTGTTCCTGATCAGCTTCGGCCTGTTCCGCATGGACCAGCCCTCCGCCGTCGAGATGGACGCCACGGGCCGCCACAGCGCCCTGATCAGCCGGCGCGGCGGCCAGGCCGACGAGGCGGCGGCGCGCGAGATGAAGAACAACCTGCGCGCCGAGTACCGGCTGCAGGACCCCCGGCTGCTGGAGGTGGTGCGCGAGTACCCCGGTGAGGCCACGGTCGTGATGCAGACGATCTGGCCCAACCTGATCGTGCAGCAGCAGTCCAACACCCTGGCCATGCGCCAGATCGTGCCGCGCGGGCCGGGCGTGTTCGACCTGAACTGGACCTTCTTCGGCTACGCCGACGACACGCCGGAGATGACGCAGCGCCGTATCCGCCAGGCCAACCTGATGGGGCCGGCCGGGCTGGTCTCGGTCGACGACAGCGAGGTGCTGGTGATGTCGCAGCAGGGATTGCAGGACCACCCCGACCACGACCTCGTGGTCGAGATGGGCGGGCGCGATGTCCAGGACCAGCAGCACATGATCACGGAGGTGGCGATCCGTGCCTTCTACAAGCACTACATCGAGGTGATGGGCCTATGAGCGCCACCGCGACCCCGACGGCGTGGCCCACCCTGGAGGAGCGGCTGATGCTGGACGACCTCCTCCAGGCCTGCGCGGCGGCGCTGGACGAACAGCGCTACGACGACTGGCCGGGCTTCTTCCGCGACGATGCGCTCTACCGCATCGTGCCCAAGGAGAACCACGACCTCGGCCTGCCGCTGGCGCTGCTGCACTGCGAGGGCCGGGGCATGATGGCCGACCGGGTGACGGCGATCAAGGAGGCGGCGATGATCCGCCCGCGCACGCTGCGCCGCTTCGTCACCCCGGCCCGCGTGCTCGGCGTGCGCGACGGGGTGCTGGAAGTGCGGGCCAACGTGCTGCTGGTCGAGACGCTGCACGACCAGCTCACGCGCATCGTGCTGTCGGGCGTCCACCACGACCGGGTCGAGCGCCACGGCGGCGGCATGCGCTTCGTCGAGCGCGTGTGCGTGTACGACTCGCTGATGCTGCCGGACTCGGTGGTCGAGCCGGTCTGAAGGCCTGGGGCTGACCCGCGTGGACGACCTCACGACCCTCGGCCCGCTTCCTGCCGCCACGGGCTGCGGCGGCAATGGCAAGATGCCAGGCTGCCGCCTCTCTCCACCGGGCGCCTGCGCGGCGCCTGCCGATTCCAACGACAAGACGGGGACTTCTGCGTGAACGACACCACGATCGAGGCCGGGCTGGCCACCTGGAAGGACGAGGACGTGGCCCACGTCCGCCTGGCCATGCCCGACAGCGGCAACCGCATCCCGCAGCCCACCGTGGTGCGGCTGGCGGCGCACCTGCGGCAGCTCGCCGCCGACGAGACGCTCAAGGCGGTAGTGCTGTCGGCCGACGGTGAGCACTTCTGCCTCGGGCGCGAGCAGAAGCCGGTGACCGAGTCGGCGCGGCCCACGCCGCTGGAGCTGCGCGCGCGCATGATGGACCCCATCATCGCCGTCTACGCCGCTTTCCGCGAGGTGCAGGTGCCCGTCGTGGCGCTGGTGCAGGGGCAGGCGCACGGCTTCGGCGCCGCGCTGGCCGGCTCAGCCGACCTGACGATCGCCGCCGCGAACGCGCGCTTCTCCTTTCCCGAGCTGAAGTCCGACATGCCCCCGACGCTGGCGATGGCCACCGTCATGGACCGCGTCCCGCCCAAAGCCCTGGCCTGGATGGTCTACACCAACGCCGTCATCGGCGCCGAGGAGGCCCGCCAGGTGGGCCTGGTCAGCCAGGTCGTCGCCGACGAGGCGCTCGGCGCGGCCGGCGAGACCCTGCTGCGCCAGCTGCGCGAGCGCAGCCGCCCGGCGCTGGTGGGCGTCAAGCAGTACCTCGCGCGCGCCCGGCTGCAGCCCTTCGACGCCGCGGCCGACACCGGCCGCAACCTGCTCGCGCTGGTGCTCGGCTCGCGCTGACCCGGCAAGACGACGACCCCCCGGCAATGACTCACCCAAGGAGACTCCCCATGCCCACCTTCAAGACCTGGACCCGCCGGCACGCGGCCGCCGCCCTGGCCGCCGCCGTCGGCAGCCTGTGCGGCACGGCCGCGCTGGCGCAGGACAGCTTCCCGTCCAAGTCGATCCGCGTGATCGTGCCCTACGCGCCGGGCGGCCTGCCCGACTCCGTCGTGCGCCGCGTCGCGCCGTTGATGGAGAAGGAACTCGGCCAGACGGTCGTGGTGGAGAACAAGCCCGGGGCCAACGGCGTGGTCGCGGCGCAGGCGCTGCTGTCCACGCCCGCCGACGGCTACACGCTGATCTTCTCCGACAGCGCCTTCCTCAACATGGCGCCGCTGCTGGCGAAATCGCTGCCCTACGACGTCCGGCGCGATTTCGCGCCGGTCGCGCAGGCCGCCCGCGCGCCGAACTTCCTGGCCGTGCACAAGGACGTGCCGGCGCGCACGATGGCCGAGTTCACGGCGCTGATCAAGAAGCAGCCGGGCAAGGTCAACTGCGGCTCCTCGGGCGTCGGCACCCTGCACCACCTGACGCTGGAGACGATGAAGAGCATGCTCGAGCTCGACGTCGTCCACGTGCCGTACCGGGGCTCGGGGCAGTCGGTGCCGGCGCTGATCGGCAAGCAGACCGACTGCACCATCGCGGCCTATCCCTCGCTGGCGGTGCACACGGCCAACGGCAACGTCCGCATCCTTGCCGTGGCCGCGGGCAAGCCCAGCCCGCTCGCCCCCGACGCGGCGCCGATGTTCGCCGGCAAGGGCGACCTGGAGTACTCCTTCCTGCTCGGCTTCGTCGGCCGCACCGGCACGCCCGACGCGGTGTCCGCCAGGATCGGTGCGGCGCTGGCTTCGGCCATGAACGACGCGACCCTCGTGGCGGCGCTGCGCCGGGCCGGTGTCGAGCCCGCGGTGGGCAACGCCGCGGCCTTCGCGGCCTCGCTCAGGACCGACGCCGAGCAACTGCGCGCCGCGGCCAAGGCGGTGAACCTGCAGCCGGAGTGAGCGCCTGAGGGTCTAGCCGGCGGAGGCCCCCGTGCCGGGCGTGTATGCGCTTTGACATCGTCGACCTGCGGCTGTTCGTCGCGGTCGCGTCCTGCGGCAACCTCACCAAGGCGGCCGAGGGCTTCCCGATCGCTGTGGCCGCGGCCAGCGCGCGCATCAAGGCGCTCGAGGAGTCGCTCGGCGTCCTGCTGCTGGAGCGCAGCAGCCGCGGCGTGGCGCTCACGCCCGCGGGTGAGATCTTCCTCGCCCGCGCGATGGCCATGCTGAAGGAGGCCGCGACGCTGCGCGACGAGCTCACGCAGCTGCGCCGCGGCGCCAGCGGCATGATCCGGCTGCAGGCCAACACCAACGCGATCAACGAGTTCCTGCCCAGCCTGCTCGCCGGCTTCCTGGCCCTGCACCCGCGGGTGGACATCCAGCTGCACGAACACACCAGCAGCGACATCGTGCACGCGGTGGACACCGGCAACGCCGACCTGGGCATCATCGCCGGGCCGGTGAGCACGCGCGAGCTCGAGGCCCACCCCTTCCGGCGCGACCGCCTCGTCGTCATCACCGCCAGGAACCACAAGCTGCTCGCGCGCGGCCCGCGGCTGCGTTTCTTCCAGCTCCTCGACCACGAGTTCATCGGCCTCGGCGACCGCGCCTCGGTGCAGATCTGGCTGAACAAGCAGGCCGTGCTGCTGGGCCAGGCCATGCACATGCGCATCCAGGTCCACAGCTTCGACGCGATCGCCCGCCTCGTCGCCGCCGGCGTCGGCATCTCGGTGATCCCGGAGTCCACCGCGCTGCGCCTGCAGCAGGGCAGCCCGCTGGAGATCGTGCACCTCGACGAGGAGTGGGCCGACCGCGAGCTCAGGATCGTGATGCGCCGGCTGGCGACGCTCACCCCGCACGCGCGCAAGCTGTTCGAGCACCTGACGGCGCCGCAAGGCGCCGGCACCCATGCTTGAGTGTCCCGAGCGGCCCACCGTGGCCACCCACTGGGGCCTGTACCGCGCCCGCATGGGCGGGTCCGGCCCGCTGGCCTTGGAGCCGCTGGCCGACGATCCCGACCCCTCGCCGCTGGGCGCGGCGCTGCTGCAGGCGCGCACCGCCCCGGCGCGCGTGTGCCGCCCGGCCGTGCGGCGCAGCGTGCTGCAGCAGGGGCTGCAGGCCGGAGGTGACGGCCGCGGGCGCGAGGACTTCGTCGAGGTGGACTGGGACACCGCCCTCGACCTCGTGGCCGGGGGGCTGGGGCAGGTGCGCGCGGCGTCCGGCAACGCGGCGATCTACGGCGGCTCGTACGGCTGGAGCAGCGCCGGGCGCTTCCACCACGCGCAGAGCCAGATCCACCGCTTCATGAACGCGATCGGCGGTTGCACCCGTTCGGTCCAGAACTACAGCCACGGCGCGGGCGAGACGGTGCTGCCCTACGTGCTCGGCGACCGCAGCGGGCTGCTGACGGGTCAGACGAGCTGGCAGGACATCGCCGCGGGCGCCGACCTCGTCGTGATGTTCGGCGGCGCCCCGCGGCGCAACGCGCAGGTCAATTCCGGGGGGGTGGGCCGGCACGTGCTGCGCGAGGCGATGCTCGCCTGCCGGCGGGCGGGCGTGCGCTTCGTCTCGGTCAGCCCGCTGCGCGACGACGCCGGGGACGAACTGCATGCGCAGTGGGTGGCCCCCCGGCCCAACACCGACGTCGCGCTGATGCTGGGCATCGCCCATACGCTGCTGACCGAGGGGCTGCACGACGCGGGCTTCCTTGAGCGCTGCACCACCGGCTTCGAGCGCTTTGCCGCCTACCTGCGCGGGCAGGCCGACGGCGTGGTCCGCAGCGCGCAGTGGGCCGCGCGCTGCTGCGACGTGCCAGAGGACGTCATCCGCGACCTCGCCCGGCGCATGGCCGGCGCGCGCACGATGATCATGATGTCCTGGTCGCTGCAGCGCGCCCAGCACGGCGAGCAGCCCTACTGGATGGCGGTGACCCTGGCCGCGATGCTCGGCCAGGTCGGCTCGCGCGGCGGCGGCTTCGGCTTCGGCTACGGCTGCGTCAACGGTGTGGGCCGGCCGCTCGTGCCCGTGGCCTGGCCGACCCTGCCGCAGGGCAGCAACCCGGTGGCCGACACCGTGCCGGTGGCGCGCATCAGCGACCTGCTGCTGCACCCGGGCAGCGCCTACGACTTCGACGGCCGGCGGCGTACCTACCCGCGCATCGAGCTGGTGTACTGGGCCGGGGGCAACCCCTTCCACCACCACCAGGACTTGAACCGCCTGCTGCGCGCGTGGCGCCGGCCGCGGCTCGTGGTCGTGCACGAGAGCTTCTGGACCGCCACGGCGCGGCATGCCGACGTCGTGCTGCCGGCCACGGTGACGATGGAGCGCAACGACATCGCCTGCTCGGCGCGCGACAACCTCATCGCCCCCTCGCACCGCGTTGTCGCGCCCTGGGGCGAGGCGCGTGACGACCACGACATCTTCGCCGGCCTGGCGCGGCGCCTGGGTGTCGGCGAGGCCTTCACCGAGGGCCTGGACGAGGAGGGCTGGCTGCGCAGGCTCTACGGCGAGGCGCGCGAGCGGGTGGCCGCGGCCGGGCATGCGCTGCCCGCTTTCGAGGCCTTCTGGCGTGGCGGCGCCGTCGTGCTGCCCGAGCCCGCGCCCGGGCCGCCGCTGCTGTCTCGCTTCGTGCGCGACCCGGCGGCGCACCCGCTGGCCACGCCCAGCGGCCGCATCGAGATCTTCTCCGCCCGGGTGGCGGGCTACGGCTACGCCGACTGCCCTGGCCACCCGGCGTGGCTGGAGCCGCAGGAGTGGCTGGGCTCGCCGCTGGCGCGGCGCTTCGGCCTGCACCTGGTCTCCAACGCGCCAGCCACCAAGCTGCACAGCCAGTACGACCACGGCGAGCTCTCGCGCCAGGACAAGGTGCGCGGGCGCGAGCCGCTGCGCATGCACCCGCAGGACGCGCAGGCGCGCGGGCTGGCCGAGGGCGACATCGTGCGCGTCTTCAACGAGCGTGGCGCCTGCCTAGCGGGCCTGCGCCTGAGCACCGACCTGCGCCCCGGGGTCGTGCAGATGGCCACCGGCGCCTGGTACGACCCGCTGGACCCCGCCGAGGACGGGACGCTGGACAAGCACGGCAACCCGAACATGGTCACGCTCGACATCGGCACTTCGCGCCTGGCCCAGGCCACCGCGGCCCTGACCTGCCTGGTGGAGGTGGAGCGCCACGCGGGCGAACTGCCGCCGCTGGGCTGCCACGAGCCGCCCCCGGGCGTGAGGGGCGGCGCCGGAGGGTGCCCCTAGGAGCGTCGCACCGGGCTGTTGGGCTCGGCGTCGGCGCTGCGCCGCGCGGCGTAGGCGGCGTCGCGCTCCATCCAGGCGCCGCGCGCCGCCTGCTGCGCGTTGCGGTCCCACTCGTCCGACCAGTCGCCCAGCGAGTAGCCGAACCAGGGTGACTCCGGCTGCAGCGGCGGCAGGCCCAGGCGCTCCCACAGGGCCTTGGCGTTCTCCATGTACTCGCGCTTGGGCAGGGCCAGCGGCGGCATCGGGTGCTTCATCGTTGCGTCCACGAGCATGGCCGAGTCGAACTCGGGCGTGTGCTCGCTGCGCGGGCCGTGCCCCGGCTCGCGGTAGCGCACGATCTGCGTGTCCTGCGCCGGGTCGCAGCGGTAGGACATGGCCCAGAGCACGGCGTCCACGCTGCCGGGGTCGATGTCGTCGTCCACCGCGATCACGAACTTGCCGATCGCCGCCTGCAAGGTCATCGCGCCGTTGAGGCCGCGCCAGACCTCGGTCTTGGGCGTGCCGCGCGCGAACTGCAGGAAGACCACCTTGCGCAGGTTGGTCAGGGCCTCGTGCAGCACCACCTTGCGGATGCCCTTGATCGCGAGCCGCTTCTGCAGGTGCGCCAGGTACAGCGGCTCGTAGGCGAGCTTCTTGATGACGCTGGACTCGCTGGGGGTGACCTGCGAGATGATGGAGGTGATGACGGCCTTGCGCTTGCGCGTGATGGCCGTCACCGTGACGGCCAGGTTGTAGTCCTCGAGCGCGACGTAGCCGTGGGACTCGCCGAATGGCCCTTCGGGCTCGAGGCAGTCGGTCTCGATCCAGCCCTCGACCACGACCTCCGCGTCGGCCGGGATGACCAGGTCCACCGAGTGCGCGCGCGCGGCGCGGATGGGCGCCCCCGCCAGACCGCCCGCCACGCCGAGCTCGTCCATGCCCAGCGGCAGCTTCTGCGGCCCCTGGAAATTCACCACGGGCGGGCAGCCCACGACGATCGCGACGGGCATGCGCTGGCCGAGGCTGCGGTATTTCTTCCAGTGCTCCAGGCCGCCGGCGCGCAGGTTGGCCAGCATCATGATGCCCAGCCGCTGCGGCGACTTCAGGTGCCCGCGGTAGGTGCCCATGTTCTGCACGCCGGTCTCGGGATCCCGGGTGACGACGCAGGCCGCGGTGAAGAAGGGCGCGGCGTCGAAGCCCGGCGTGGAGATGGGCACCGGCAGTGACTCCAGGCCCTGGCCCGGCCCCTGCAGCGCCGCGCCCTCGAGCACGATCTCCTGGCAGGGCGGGCTGGTCACGAGCACCGGCGGGATGGGCTGGGCGATCGCCTTCTCCCAGGCCGGCCCGATGGCCTCGAGCGTGGGCGCGTTCATGCCGATGCGGTAGATCTCGGGGTTGGCGGCCAGCGCGCCCACGACGACGTCGATGTCGTAGCGGCGTCCGCTGCCGTCGACCACGTTCGTGAACAGGAAGGCCTTGCGCGCGTGCTCCGGGATGCCGCCGCGGAACTGCCAGCGCACCAGCGGGTGCAGCTCGGTGTCCTTGTTCACCGGCGCTTCGATGCGGTAGAGCAGCCCCGCCCGGTCCAGGGCCTGCAGGTGCTCGGGCAGGTCGGCGTATTGCCGGGCCACCTCGCTGGCCGGTGGCAGGTTCAGCGCAGCGTTCATGGTCGGTTCGCTCCGGGTCGGGGCCGTGTGCTCACTCGGGCTGGATGCCGGCGTCGGCGTAGATCTTGCGATTGCGCTCGAACTCGGTGGCGATGTGCTTCTGGAACTCCGCCGGCGATTCCCAGGTGGCCACCACGCCCAGCTCCAGCAGGCGCTTCTGCACGGGCGCGGCCTGCGCCACCCGCCGCATGGCGTCGCTCAGGCGCGCGAGCTGGTCCTGCGGCAGCCCCTTGGGCGCCCAGAAGCCGTAGGAGTTGAGCACCTCGAAGCCGGGCATGCCCGATTCAGCCGAGGTGGGTACCTCCGGGGTGCCTTCGAAGCGCGCGGGCGCGGTCACTGCCAGCGCCCGCAGCTTGCCCGCGCGCACCAGGCCGATGGCCGCCAGCGGGCTGACGACCATCATGTTGACGTGCCCGGCGGCCAGGTCGTTGACCGCCGGCCCGGTGCCCTTGTAGGAGACGGTCAGCACGTCGAGCTGGGTGCGGGACTTGAAGATCTCCGCGCCCAGCTGGGGCGAGGAGCCGGCACCGGAGATCGCGAACGCGAACTTCTTCGGCTGGGCCCGGATCTCGCCGACCAGGTCGCGCAGGCTGCCGGACTTCACGCCCTCGGCGTTGACCACGAACATCAGTGGCGCCTTGGCCACCAGGGCCACGGGGGTGAAGTCCCGGATCGGGTCGTAGGGCACGCGCTTGACCAGCAGGGGCAGCATGCTGTGCACGTCGGCGCTGAACAGCAGCGTGGCGCCGTTGGCCGGTGCCCGCGCCACCCGCTCGGTGCCGATGACGCCATTGGCGCCGGCCACGTTCTCGACGATCCAGTTCTCCTTGAGCAGCTCGCCCAGCTCCTTGCTGTAGGCGCGCGCCAGCGCGTCGATGTTGCCCCCGGGGGCGTAGGGCACGATCACCCGGACCGTGCGGTCCTGGGCGGCGGCGGGTACGGTCACGCAGGCCAGCGCTGCGAGCACGGCGCCAGCCAGATGTCTGCGGTTCATGCGGGTCTCCTCGTGTCGGCAGGCTTGCGGGTGCGCCTGCTCAGGTCATGGCAGGCGCAGTGTTCCACCACGGCGACGGCGGCGGAATCCTTGTTTTCTTGAGCCAACCTTCGCGGTTGGCGCACACGGGCGCCGCCCGCAGGGCGCAGCGTCTCAGGCGGCGTCGGGCCGTGCCGCAGCCAGGCTGGCACGCGCCAGCCCGGGCGGAAAAGCCTTCAGATGCGGCGCCCGGTCTCGGCGTCGAACCAGTGCAGCTGGCCCGCCGTGACGGCCACGTGCAGCGTCTCGCCCACGCGCGGGGGGCTGAGCCGGCCGTCGATGCGCAGCGTGAACGGCACGCTGCCCACATGGCCGTAGACCAGGCGCTCGGCGCCCAGCATCTCCAGCATCTCCACCTGCATGGGCCAGCCGCTGGCGCCGATCTCGGCGTGCTCCGGGCGCACGCCCAGCAGCAGGCGCCCGGCGCGCGGGGCTGCGCAGGGCAGCGCCAGGTCCAGCCCCGCAATGCGCAGCCGTGCGCCGTCGGCCTGGCCGTCGATCAGGTTCATCGGCGGGCTGCCGATGAAGCCGGCGACGAAGGTGGAGGCCGGCTGCAGGTAGACCTCCTCGGGCGTGCCGATCTGCTCGATGCGGCCGGCGTTCATCACCATCAGGCGCTGGCCCAGCGTCATCGCCTCGACCTGGTCGTGCGTGACGAACAGCGAGGTCACGCCGATCTCGCGGTGCAGCTTCTGGATCTCCAGCCGCGTCTGCGCGCGCAGCTTGGCGTCCAGGTTCGACAGCGGCTCGTCGAACAGGAAGGCCTGCGGCTGGCGCACCACCGCGCGCCCCATGGCCACGCGCTGGCGCTGGCCGCCCGAAAGCTGGCGCGGCTTGCGGTCCAGCAGGTGCGACAGCTCCAGCATGCGCGCCGCGCGCTCCACGCGCTCGCGCACCTCGGCCTCGGGCACCTTGCGGATGCGCAGGCCGTAGGCCATGTTGTCGTAGACCTTGAAGTGCGGGTACAGCGCGTAGTTCTGGAACACCATCGCGATGTCGCGGTCGGCCGGGTCCACGTCGTTGACCACGCGCGCGCCGATCGCGATCTCGCCGCCGGTGATGGCCTCGAGCCCAGCGACCATGCGCAGCAGCGTGCTCTTGCCGCAGCCGCTGGGCCCGACGATGGCGACGAACTCGCCGTCGCGGATCTCGGCACTGACCCCGTGGATCACCGGGACTGCCGAGGCCCCGCTGCCGTAGCGCTTGAAGACCTCGCGGAAATGGATCGCCGCCATCGGATGCCCTGTGCTATTTCTCGCTGTCGACCAGGCCCTTGACGAACCAGCGCCGCATCAGCACCACCACCAGCGCCGGCGGCAGCACCGCCAGCACCGTGGTGCCCATCACCTGCGGCCAGTTCGTCGTGGCGTCGCCGGTGCCGATCATCTTGGTGATGCCCACGACGATGGTGTCGAGCCGGTTGTCGGTGGTGATGAGCAGCGGCCAGAGGTACTGGTTCCAGCCGTAGATGAAGAGGATGACCGCCAGCGCCGCGATGTTGGTGGCCGACAGCGGCAGCACCACGTCCTTGAAGAAGCGCAGCGGCCCGGCGCCGTCGATGCGCGCGGCCTCGACGAGCTCGTCGGGCAGGGTCATGAAGAACTGGCGGAACAGCAGCGTGCCGGTGGCACTGGCGATCAGCGGCAGCGTCAGGCCGGTCATCGAGTTGATCAGCCCGAGGTGGCTGACGACCTCGTAGGTGGGGATGATGCGCACCTCGACCGGCAGCATCAGCGTCAGGAAGATCATCCAGAAGGCGATCATGCGGCCGCGGAACTGGAAGAACACCACAGCGTAGGCCGACATCAGCGACAGCACGATCTTGCCCGCCGTGATCACCAGCGCCATCACGAGGCTGTTCCACATCATCTGCCACACGGGCGGGCTCAGGTAGGTGCCCTTCAGGCCCTGGACCAGGATCGCGTGGTAGTTCTCGACCGCGTGCGCGCCGGGCAGCACCGGCATCGGGGCCTGGGCCACGTCCTGCGGCGTGAGCGTGCTCGCGACGAGGGCGATGTACAGCGGGAAGGCGGTGATGGCGATGCCGATCCACAGCACCATGTGCGGGAACCAGCTCGCCAGCCCGCGCGCGCCGCCCGGGGGGCGGTCGTCGCGGGCCGGTGCGGGGCCGTGCGCCGGGGCGGCCTCAGCCATAGTGCACCCGCCTTTCGACGAAGCGGAACTGCAGGATGGTCAGGCCGACGACGATGACCATCAGCACCACGCTCTGCGCCGCGCTGCTGCCCAGGTCGAGGTTGTGCACGCCATCCTTGTAGACCTTGTAGACCAGGGTTTCCGTGGCCGTGGCCGGCCCGCCCTGGGTGATGGCGCTGATGATGCCGAAGGTGTCGAAGAAGGCGTAGACCAGGCCGACGACGAGCAGGAAGAAGGTGGTGGGCGACAGCAGCGGGAAGACGATGGTCCAGAAGCGGCGCATCGGGCGCGCGCCGTCGATGGCCGCGGCCTCGAGCAGGCTCTTCGGGATGCTCTGCAGGCCGGCGAGGAAGAACAGGAAGTTGTAGGCCACCTGCTTCCAGGCCGAGGCCAGGATCACGAGCCACATGGCGTCGCTGCCGTCCAGCGTGGGGTTCCAGTCCACGCCCAGGCCCTTGAGCCACCAGGACAGTACGCCGATGCTCGGGTTGAACATGAACAGCCACAGCACGCCGGCCACGGCCGGGGCGATGGCGTAGGGCACGAGCATCGCCGTCGTGTAGAAGGTGCTGGCCTTGATGACCCGGTCGGCCATCACCGCCAGCCCCAGCGCCGGCACCATCGCCAGCAGGGTGACGCCGGCGCTGAAGTACAGCGTGCGCCAGAAGGCCTGCAGGTAGCCCTCGTCGCCGAAGACATGGGCGAAGTTGGCCAGGCCCGAGAACTTGACGCTCGCGCCGAAGGGGTCCTGCTGCAGCAGGCTCATGTAGATGGCCTGCGCGCCGGGCCAGAAGAAGAAGACCAGCGTCACGGCCAGCTGCGGCGCGAGCAGCAGCCAGGGCAGGGTCTTGTGCGGGAAGACGACGCGACGCTGCATGAGGGGCAAGGGTGAAAAAACAGACCGCCGCGGCCGGGGGCCGCGGCGGTCTGGTTCAGGGGCGCAAGGGCGTCAGGAGGCGCTGCGCTCGAAGGCGCGCAGCAGCGTGTTGCCGCGGCGCTCGGTGTTGCGCAGCACGTCGGCGGCGCTCTGGCCGCCTTGCAGCGCCTTCTCCATCTCCTCGTGGAAGACGTCGCGGATCTCGACCCAGCGGCCGAAGCGGTAGCCGTTGGTGTGGTCGCCCTTGGCACTCTCGATCAGCGACAGGATGGGCACGTCACGCCCCGGGTTCTTCGTGAAGAAGCCCTCGGCCTGCATCGCCTTGAAGGCGCTGTTGGTCGCGGGCAGGAAGCCCGTGGACTTGGCCCACTCGGTCATGACCTTGTCGCTGCGCAGGAAGTCCAGGAAGCGGGCCACGCCGCGGTACTCGGCCGCACTGCGGTTGGGGGCGTTGAACACCCACAGCGAAGCGCCGCCGATCGTGGTGGCGTACGGGGCGCCGCTCACGTCGGGCCAGTAAGGCAGCTGCGCCGTGCCGAAGGCGAACTTCGCACCCTGGACGATGGCGCCCAGGCCGCCCGAGCTCTGCGTGAGCATCGCGCACTCGCCGCTGATGAACTTCGCCGCGGCGTCGTTGCTGCGCCCGCCGTAGTCGAAGCTCTTGTCCTTCTGCAAGTCGATCAGGGTCTGCAGCTGGCGCGTCAGGACCGGGTTGTTCGCCAGCGTCAGCGTCGTGTCGAGGCCGCCGCGGCCGTTGCCCTGGGTGCCCAGCTGGACGTTGTGGCGGCTGGCCAGCTGCTCCAGCATCACCCAGGCGAGCCAGGTGGTGGTGTAGCCGCAGGGAGCGGCATTGGTGCTGCGGACCTTCTTGGCGGCGTCGATCAGCTCGGGCCAGGTGCGCGGCGGCTTCTCGGGGTCCAGCCCGGCCTTGCGGAAGGCGTCCTTGTTGTAGAACAGCACCGTGGTGCTGACGTTGAAGGGCATCGACAGCAGGTCGCCGTTGGGCAGGCCGTAGTAGCCGCGCGCCGGGGCGATGAAGTCGGCCGGGTTGAACTGCAGGCCGGCGCGGCGGAAGACCTCGCTCACCGGCACGATGGCGCTCTTGGCCGACATCATGTCGCCGCTGCCGGCGTCGAACATCTGCATGATGTGCGGCGGGTTGCCGGCGCGGTAGGCCGCGATCGCGGCAGCGCGCTGCTCGGGGTACTGGCCCTTGAACGAGACGACGACGCGGTACTCGTTCTGGGTCTTGTTGAAGTCCTCGCCGAATCGGGTGAGCAGCTCGCCCCCCTGGCCGGTGAGGCCCATCCACATGTTGATCTCGATCGGTCGCTGCTGCGCCTGCGCTCCCGCCGAGAGGGCGGTGGCGGCGGCGACCAGCGATGCGCAAAGGGTTCTTCTCAGGTTCATGGTGGGTTCCTCAGGAGTCCGCGGAAATGTTAATGTTTCTCAGCTTCGTGACAAGCGTGTTTCCATCCGGAGAATCCTGGATGGCGGGTGGGGGAAATCCGGGCATGCGGGGCTCGCCTGGTGCAGGTCGAGCGCCCGCCGGATCTCGCGGGAATCCCGGATGCCGTGCGGTGCGGGATGAATCCGGGCAGGCGGCAGCCGCCTTCACACCACCCCCGCCAACCCCCTCCTCGCCTCGGCCTCCTGCAGCCCCATGCGCCGCGCCCAGTCAGCGACCTGATCCTCGCCGATGCGCCCGACGTTGAAGTACGTCGCCTCGGGGTGGGCGAGGTAGAAGCCGCTGACGCTGGCCGCGGGCGTCATCGCCAGGCTCTCGGTCAGGCCCATGCCGATCTCACCGGCCTTCAGCACCTCGAACATCGCGCGCTTGACGCGGTGGTCGGGGCAGGCAGGGTAGCCGGGCGCGGGGCGGATGCCGCGGTACTTCTCGGCGATCAGCTCGTCATTGGACAGCGCCTCGTCCGCGGCATAGCCCCAGAACTCGGTGCGCACGCGCTGGTGCAGGCGCTCGGCGAAGGCCTCGGCCAGGCGGTCGGCCAGGGCCTTGAGCATGATGGCCGAGTAGTCGTCGTGGTCGGCCAGGAACTGGCGCTCCTTCTTCTCCACCCCCAGGCCGGCGGTCACGGCGAACATCCCGACGTAGTCGGGGCGCACGCCACGTGTGGCGACGAAGTCGGCCAGGCAGCGGTTGGGTCGCTTCACGCCGTCGACCACCGGGCGCTCGGTCTGCAGGCGCAGCGGCGACCAGCGCAGCACCGCCTGCTGGCGCGACTCGTCGGCGTAGACCTCGATCGTGTCGTCGTCCACGGTGTTGGCCGGCAGCAGCGCCACCACGCCGTGGGCCTGC
>JBILNB010000123.1:0-7117 GCA_044375195.1 Rubrivivax sp.
GTCCTCGCCGGCGGCGAAGGCCCGCGTCATGCCCGGGTCGCCGCTGAGGTGGGCCATGATGCGCAGCTCGATCTGCGAGTAGTCGGCGCTGACGATGCGGTGCCCCGGCGGCGCGATGAAGGCCTCGCGCACGCGCCGGCCCTCGGGGGTGCGGATGGGGATGTTCTGCAGGTTGGGCTCGTTGCTCGCCAGCCGGCCCGTCACGGCCACCGCCTGCGCGTAATTGGTGTGCACGCGCCCGGTGGCCAGGTTGACCATCTGCGGCAGCTTGTCGGTGTAGGTGCCCTTGAGCTTTGCAAGGCTGCGATGCTCGAGGATGCGCGCCGGCAGCGGGTAGTCGGCCGCCAGCTCCTGCAGCACCTCCTCGTCGGTGCTGGGCGCGCCGCTGGCGGTCTTCTTCTTCACCGGCAGGCCCAGGCGGCCGAAGAGGATCTCGCCGATCTGCTTGGGCGAGCCCATGTTGAAGGGCTGCCCGGCGAGCTCGTGGGCCTGCTGCTCGATCGCCACCAGGCGCTCGGCCAGCTCGCGGCTCTGGCGCGCGAGCAGCGCGGTGTCGATGAGCACGCCGTGGCGCTCGATGCGGCCGAGCACGCGGCTGGTGGGCATCTCGATGCGCTCATAGACCTCGCGCAGCCGGGGCTCGGCCTGCAACTGCGGCCACAGCGCCTGGTGCACGTGCAGCGCCATCTCGCTGTCCTCGCCGGAGTAGCGCGTCGCGCGCTCGACGTCGACCTGCGAGAACGGGATCTGGCTCGCGCCCTTGCCGCACAGGTCTTCGTAGCTCAGGCCGCGGCGGCCGAGGTGACGCTCGGCCAGGCTCTCCAGCCCGTGCGGGCGGTGGGCTTCGAGCACGTAGCTCTCGAGCATGGTGTCGTGGCGCACGCCCGCCAGCGCGATGCCGTGGTTAGCGAAGACGTGCGTGTCGTACTTGGCGTGCTGCGCGAGCTTGGCCGCGCCGGCGTCCTCGAGCCAGGGCCGCAGGCGCTCCAGCACCTGGGGCAGCGGCAACTGGGCCGGCGCTGCGGGGCCGTCGTGGGCCAGCGGGATGTAGGCCGCCCGGCCCGGCTCCACGGCCAGGCTGATGCCCACGATGCGGGCGCGCATCGGGTCGAGCGAGTCGGTCTCGGTGTCTACCGCGACCAGCGGCGCAGCGCGCACGGCCACCATCCAGTGCTCGAGCCGGTCCTCGGTCAGCACGGTCTCGTAGTCGTGCGCCAGCAGCACGGCGGCCGCCGCGGCAGCGGCCGCATGGGCGGGACTGCCGTCGGACGGGCCCTGAGAGGCCGTGGACTGGAGCGACGCCACGGCCGGGGCCACGCCCAGGGATTCCTCGAGCTCACGCCGCCAGGTGCGGAAGCCGTGGCGGGTGAAGAAGTCCAGCAGGCCTGCGCGGTCGGGCTCGCGCAGGGCCAGCGCCTCCAGCATCGGCCATCCCGGCACGTGGGCCGACAGGTCGCAGTCGGTCACCACGGTGACGAGCCGGCGCGCCTGCGGCAGCCAGTCCAGGGCGCGGCGCAGGTGCTCGCCGGTCGCGCCCTTGATCGTGCCGGCCGCGGCGATCACGCCGTCAAGCGAGCCGAAGTCGGCGATCCACTTCGCGGCCGTCTTCGGCCCGACCTTGTCGACGCCCGGCACGTTGTCCACCGCGTCACCGATCAGGGACAGGTAGTCGACGATGCGCTGCGGCGGCACACCGAACTTCGCCAGCACCCCGGCCTCGTCCAGGATCTCGCCGCTCATCGTGTTGATCAGCGTCACCTGCGGCGTGACGAGTTGCGCCAGGTCCTTGTCGCCGGTGGAGACGACGACGCGATGGCCGCCCTGCGCCGCCACTCTCGCAAGCGTGCCGATCGCGTCGTCGGCCTCGATGCCGGGCACCTCGAGCACCGGCCAGCCCAGCAGGCGCACGACCTCGTGGATGGGCCCGATCTGCTGCGCCAGCGGCTCGGGCATCGGCGGGCGGTGCGCCTTGTACTCGGCGTACCAGGCGTTGCGGAAGGTGTCGCCCTTGGCGTCGAAGACACAGACGGCGTTCTCGGCCGGCACCTGCTCGCGCAGGCGCCGCATCATGTTGACCATGCCGTGGATCGCCCCGGTGGGAAAGCCGTCGGCCGAGCGCAGGTCGGGCATCGCGTGGTAGGCGCGGTAGAGGTAGCTGGATCCGTCGACCAGCAGCAGCGTCGGTTCGCTCATCGTGTCCTCGAAGGGGTGGCGGCCGGCGCCCGCGGAACCGGCAGCGCAAAAGCCCGCCATCGGTGCGGGCCGCATGCCGCCGTATCAATAGAATCCGGCCATGCCTCATGCTAACAACCCTGCCCAGCCAGCCGAGCCGTCCAGCGGCCGCGCGCTCCAGACCGTTCGGGCCGCTCTTGTCCTGACGACGGTGGCGGCCGCGCTGGCGACGGCCCCGGCCGGCGCCCAGACATCGGAGCCGGCGGTGGTGCGCACCGTGACGCAGGACGACCAGGTCCGCATCGAGGAGACGCGCGTACGCGGCGCGGTGCAGCGCATCGTCGTCGAGCAGAAGACCGGCGGCAGCTACGAGATCTCGCCGCCGTCGGCGACGGCCGACCCCTCCAGGAACCCGACGCCGCGCGGCGGCGAGCGCCGCTGGCGCCTGTTCAACTTCTGAAGCGCTGGGGCGGACCCCGCCATGGCGGTCTACACCGAAGTCGCGTTCGACGAAGCTGCGGTACTGCTGCGGGGCCTCGGCCTGGGCGAGTTGAAGGACCTGCAGGGCATCCGCTCCGGCATCGAGAACACGAACTATTACGCGCTGAGCACGCGCGGCCAGTGGGTCGTGACGCTGTTCGAGCGCCTGACGCAAGCGCAACTTCCCTACTACCTGGAACTGATGCGTCACCTCGCGCAGCGCGGCATCCCGGTGCCCGCACCGCAGCCTGACGCCGCAGGTCGCCTGCTGCACACGCTGGCGGGCAAGCCCGCGGCCGTGGTCACCCGCCTGCCCGGCAGCCACCGCCTGGCGCCCGAGGTGGCGCACGCCCGTCAGGTCGGCGCCATGCTGGGCCGCATGCACGCGGCGGGCCTGGACTTCCCCGGCAGCCAGCCGCACCTGCGCGGGCTGGACTGGTGGGTGCGCACCGTGCCCGAGGTGCTGCCGCACCTGGACGCGCCAACCGCGCGCCTGCTGAGTGATGAACTGGCCTGGCAGGGGCGCATCGCCGCCACGCCCGAGGCGGCAGCCCTGCCGCGCGGCCCCATCCACGCCGACCTCTTCCGCGACAACGTCATGTTCGACGAGACCGCGGGCGAGGACAGGCTGTGCGGCTTCTTCGACTTCTACTTCGCCGGCACCGACGCGCTGCTGTTCGACGTGGCCGTGTGCCTGAACGACTGGTGCATCGACCATGCCAGCGGCCGCCTGGTCGAGGAACTCGCGAACCCCTTCCTCGAGGCCTACCGGCAGGCGCGCCCGCTGGCGCCGACGGAACCGGCCCTGCTGCCAGCCATGCTGCGCGCGGCGGCCTTCCGCTTCTGGCTCTCCCGCCTGTGGGACTGGCACCTGCCACGCGCGGCGGCGATGCTGCAGCCCAAGGACCCGGCGCACTTCGAGCGGGTGCTGCGCGACCGGATCGCCCACCCCTGGCAACCGCAGGCCTAGACCATGGCGCTGCAACTCAAGACCGTCAGCCCCGGGCAAGGGGCGCACTGGATGCGTGACGGATTCCGCCTCTTCGGCCGCCACCCGCTGGCCTTCAGCCTGCTGCTTGTGTCCTTCCTGTTCGCGGCCCTGCTCGTGTCGATGGTGCCGCTGGTGGGGCCCCTGGTGATGCTGGCCGCGCTGCCGCTGATGTCGCTGGGCTTCATGGTCGCGTGCGAGTCGGCATTGCGGGGCGGGCCGATCCATCCCGGCCAGTTCATCCAGCCGCTGCGCGGTGACGCCGCGCGAAGGCGCGCGCTCCTCAGCCTGTGCCTGGCCTACGGCGCGGCCACGCTGGTGGTGATGCTGCTGAGCGACTGGATCGACGGCGGCCGCTTCGACCGGCTGCAGCGCCTGTTCGCGCAGGGCGGCTCCGGCGCCGAGATCGAGGCCCTGCTCGCCGACCCGCGCCTGGCCTCGGGGGCTGCTTTCCGCTTCGGCGCCATCGCGTTGATGTCGGCGCCCTTCTGGCACGCGCCTGCGCTCGTGCACTGGGGCGGCCAGGGCTGGGGCCAGGCGCTGTTCTCGAGCACGCTGGCCGTCTGGCGCGCCAAGGGCGCCTTCGTCGTCTACATCGTCTCCTGGGTCGCCATGATCGCGCTGTTCGGCGCAGTCACTGCGGCCCTGAGCGCGCTGCTGTCGGCGCGCGAGTTCGCAGGCATCCTGCTGCTGCCCTCGGTGCTGATCTTCTCCACCGTGTTCTACGTGTCGCTGCTGTTCACCTTCCGCGACAGCTTCGGGGGCAGCACGGCCGAGGTGGCCGCACCCTGACCCTCACGACGCGCGCCGACGGAAGACGATGACGACCGACCTCCGCGCCGATCTCCCCGGGTGATTCCAGCGAATTGATTTCTCCCGGCCCGGCACGGCCGGCCCGGGCGCGGCCGGACTTCAGCCCGGACAGGCGCTCAATCCACCGGCGTCAGCTTGGCGATCGCCAGCGCCAGCCACTTCATGCCGTGGCGGCCGAAGTTCACCTGCGCGCGTGCATCCTCGCCGCTGCCCTCGAGCGTGACGATGACACCCTCGCCGAACTTGTTGTGGAACACGGTCTGGCCCGGGCGCAGGCGCGTGCCGCTGCCTCCCGCCGCAGGCGTCGCCGAGGCGACACGCGGCGCAAAGGGCACGGGCGCCTCGACACGCCCGGCCCCGACGATGGAGTGCAGGCCGCTGCCGCGCGCCCAGGCGGCCTGGTAGTCGCGCGCATAGCCCGAGCCGAAGCCCGCGTGACGCGGCGTCAGCCACTTCAGCGCCGCCTCGGGCAGCTCGTCGAAGAAGCGGCTGCGCACGTTGTAGCGGGTCTGCCCGTGCAGCAGCCGGGTCTGGCTGTAGCTCAGGTACAGGCGGTCGCGGGCGCGCGTGATGGCCACGTACATCAGGCGTCGTTCCTCCTCCAGGCCGTCTGCGTCCGAAAGCGCGTTCTCGTGCGGGAACAGGCCCTCCTCGAGCCCGGTGATGAAAACCGCGTCGAACTCCAGGCCCTTGGCGGAATGCACCGTCATCAGCTGCACCGCGTCCTGGCCGGCCTGGGCCTGGTTGTCGCCGGCCTCCAGCGCCGCGTGAGTGAGGAAGGCTGCCAGCGGCGACAGCACCTCCCCGCTGTCGGCGTCGGGCGCGGACAGCGGCGGGGCCGATTCGTCCACCGGCAGGCTCACCGCGTCGCGGCCGAAGCCCTCCTGCGTGACGAAGGCCTCGGCCGCGTTGACCAGTTCCTCGAGGTTCTCGATCCGGTCGGCGCCTTCCTTGTCGGTGCGGTAGAAGTCGAGCAGGCCGCTGGCCTCGAGCGCGTGCTCGATGATCTGGCGCAGCGTCAACCCGCGCGTGGCCGCGCGCATCGCGTCGACCAGGGCGTTGAAGGCCAGCAGGTTGGCGCCGCCCTTGCCCGGCACCGCCCCGGCGCTCTGCCACAGGCTGCGGCCGCTCGCGCGCGCGGCGTCCTGCAGCTGCTCGATGGTGCGCCCGCCGATGCCGCGCGCCGGGAAGTTCACGACGCGCAGGTAGCTCGTGTCGTCGTTCGGGTTCTCCAGCAGGCGCAGATAGGCCAGCGCGTGCTTGACCTCGGCGCGCTCGAAGAAGCGCAGCCCGCCGTAGACGCGGTAGGGCACGCCGGCATTGAACAGCGCGCTCTCCAGCACCCGGCTCTGCGCGTTGCTGCGGTACAGCAGCGCGGTCTGGCTGCGCGCCGTGCCGGCGCGGTGCAGTTGCTGCAGTTCCTCGAGCAGCCATTGCGCCTCGGCGTAGTCGCTGGTGGCCTCGTGGACGCGCACCGGCTCGCCCGGGCCGGCCTCGGTGCGCAGGTTCTTGCCCAGCCGACGCTCATTGTGCGAGATCAGCGCGTTGGCGGCGTCGAGGATGTTGCCGGCCGAGCGGTAGTTGCGCTCGAGCTTGACGACGTGGTCGACGCGGTACTCGCGCTCGAAGTCGGCCATGTTGCCCACCCGCGCGCCGCGGAAGGCGTAGATGCTCTGGTCGTCATCCCCCACCGCGAACACGCCCTGGTCGGAGCCCGGGGGCGCAAACATCTGCAGCCATCGGTACTGCAAGCGGTTGGTGTCCTGGAACTCGTCGACCAGCAGGTGGTGGAAGCGCCGCCGGTAGTGCTCGCGCAGCGGCTCGTGGTCGCGCATCAGCTCGTAGCTGCGCAGCAGCAGTTCGGCGAAGTCGACCACGCCCTCGCGCTGGCACTGGTCCTCGTAGGCCTGGTAGATCTGCACCAGGCGGCGGGTGTGCTCGTCGCGGGCGTCGACGTCGCCCGGGCGGAGGCCATCCTCCTTGCTGCCGGCGATGAACCACGACACCTGCTTGGGGACGTAGCGCTCGTCGTCGAGCTGCAGCGCCTTGATCACGCGCTTGACCGCGGCCAGCGTGTCCTGCGCGTCGAGGATCTGGAAGGACTGGGGCAGGCCGGCCAGCTTCCAGTGCGCGCGAAGGAAGCGGTTGCACAGGCCATGGAAGGTGCCGATCCACATGCCGCGCACGTTCACCGGCAACATGGCCGACAGCCGCGTCAGCATCTCGCGCGCCGCCTTGTTCGTGAACGTGACCGCCATCACGCCCCCGGGCGAGACCTGGCCGGTCTGCAGCAGCCAGGCGATGCGCGTGGTCAGCACCCGGGTCTTGCCCGAGCCCGCGCCTGCCAGGATCAGCGCCGGCCGCGCCGGCAGCGTCACCGCGGCCAGTTGCTCTGGGTTCAGGCCGCGCAGCAGCGCTGCCGGGACGGTGGCCTCAAGCCCGCCTGACGGAGGTGCCTCGGGGTGCTCTTGCAAGGGCTCGCGCATGGCCCGGATTCTGGCAGCGGGCGGCCGGGGGCCGTGCGTAGAATGCGCTATCGGGCCCGAATTCTTGGCGCCCGGTTTTTCTTTGCGCCGCCGAATGGCGCGGATGCCGGTGCGCGGGCCAGCGGGGTGCAGTCCCGGGCGGTCACCCGCCCGGCGCCGACCCCGCGCCACCCTCCCC
>JBILNB010000124.1:0-6974 GCA_044375195.1 Rubrivivax sp.
CGGCAGGGCTCGATGCGCATCCAGGCCTCGTACATGGCCGGGCGCACCAGATCGTTCATCGCCGCATCGACGATGCAGAAGTTGCGCCCGCCCTCGCCTGTCGAGGGCTTCAGGTACAGCACCTCGGCGAGCAGCACGCCCGCATTGCCCACGAGCGAGCGCCCGGGCTCGAACATCACCGTGCGGTGGCCGTGGCCGCGCGCGTCGATGCGCTGCAGCAGGCGGGCGACGAAGGCCTCGGTCTCGGGTGGCTGCTCGTCGGTGTAGGTGATGCCCAGGCCGCCGCCCAGGTCGACGTGGTGCAGCGGGATGCCCGCGGCCTCGACCGCCTCGACGAGGTCGAGCACGCGGTCCAGCGCGTCGAGATAGGGCTCGACCTGCGTGATCTGCGAGCCGATGTGGCAGTCGATGCCCTCGACCCGCAGCCCCGGCAGCGCGGCCGCGCGCCGGTACACCCCCACCGCCCGGTCGTGCGCGATGCCGAACTTGTTGCCCCGCAGGCCGGTGGAGATGTAGGGGTGGGTGCCGGCGTCGACGTCAGGGTTGACGCGCATGCTGACCGGGGCGGTGACGCCGAGAGATTGCGCCACCTCGGACAGCAGGTCCAGTTCGCGCTCGCTCTCGACGTTGAAGCAGCGCACCCCGGCCTGCAGCGCTCGGCGCATCGCGGCCGGCGTCTTGCCCACGCCCGAGAACACCGTCTTGCCGGGGTCACCCCCGGCGGCGATGACGCGCTCGAGCTCGCCCACCGAGACGATGTCGAAGCCGCAGCCGGCCTGCGCGAAGGCCTGCAGCACCGCGAGCGAGGAGTTCGCCTTCATCGCGTAGCAGACGAGGTGCTCGCGCCCGGCCAGCGCGCGCTGGTAGCCGGCCAGTGCCGCCAGCATCGCGCGGAGCGAGTACACGTACAGCGGCGTGCCGAACTCGCGCGCCAGCGCGTCGAGTTCGCAGCCGTCGAGCCAGAGCGCGGCGCCGCGGCGCTCGAGCCAGGGGGAGCCGGGCAGTGAGGTCATCGTGTGGGGGCGGAGGCCGGCGGGACCGGCGGGTTTGGCAGGGACGTGGCGGGCGCGACCGCCGCGCCGGGCGCGGGCTGCGCGGAGCCTTGCTTGGGCTGACCGGGCAGGTACAGCGGCCCCTTCTGGCCGCAGCCGGCCAGCCCCAGGACCAGCGCAGCGCACAGCCCCAGCCCGCCGGCGCCCCGCAGGCCCCGGCCGCGCGCCGAAGACGGGGCATGGGCGAGGGTCACGGCTGCCGGGCGGCACCCTGCCAGGAGGTGCATCGGTACACTCGGCGGCCTGTTGAGTCGATACATCGCGAAATTCTAGCCACCATGCCCACCGCCACCGCACCTGCAGGCCATGCTGCTGCGCCCGCCGCCACGCCGCTGAGCGACGGCGAGTACCACCGCCTGACGGCCGCCGTGCTGGCCTCGATCGAGTCCACGGTCGACCGCTGGCTGCAGGACGACGTGATCGACATCGACAGCCACCGCACCGGCGGCCTGCTCGAGCTCGTCTTCCCAGACAGCAGCCGGATCGTCCTCAACGCCCAGCCGCCGCTGCATGAACTCTGGCTCGCCGCGCGCGCAGGGGGCTACCACTACCGTCACGTCGCCGGGCGCTGGCTCGACACGCGCGACGGCACCGACTTCTTCGCCGTGCTCTCGCGCGAGGCCTCCGCCCAGGCCGGGCGGCCACTGGTGTTCGCGAACTGAGCACCGTCGAGACGGGGCGATACTCGGCCCCATGAGCACCGACGCCCACCGGGCCCACCGGACGCGCCTGGCTTCCCCCATGCTGGAGGACGGCAGCGAGCTCGTGCTGCGCGTGGTCCCGATGCCCGCAGACGTCAATGCCAACGGCGACATCTTCGGTGGCTGGCTGATGGCCCAGGCGGACGTGGCCGGCGCCATCCTGCCGGCACGCCTGGCGCGCGGACGCATCGCCACGGTGGCGGTGAACCAGTTCCTGTTCAAGCAGCCGGTGTCGGTGGGTGACGTGGTGAGCTTCTACGCCCGCATCGAACGCGTGGGGCGCACCTCGATCACCGCGCACGTCGAGGTCTATGCCGAGCGCAACCCCGCCGACCCCCAGGTGGTCAAGGTCACCGAGGCCACGCTGACCTATGTGGCCATCGACAAGGACGGCAAGCCGCGCCCGGTGCCGCGGGACTGAGAGCACCCCAGCGGGGGCTCTCGATCGGAACCGCCGCGCTCTGGAAGCACCCCCTCGGTCCGGTCCGGTTCAAGCCATCCGGCAGGACACCCGCCCGAGCGCACCCAGCTCGACCTGCACGAGATCGCCGGCCTGGACCGGGACCATGGGCCCGAGCGCGCCCGAGAGGATGACCTCCCCGGCGCGCAGCGCCTGGCCGCGCCCGGCCATCGTGCGCGCAAGCCAGTAGGCCGCGCGCAGCGGGTGGCCGAGGCAGGCCGCCCCGGTGCCGACCGAGGCCACGCGCCCGTTCACGCGCAGACGCATGCCGATGCCCGCAAGGTCCAGTGCGCCGGGCGTCACGGGCTGGTCGCCCAGCACGTACAGCCCGCAGGAGGCGTTGTCGGCCACGGTGTCGACGAGGCTGATCTTCCAGTCGGCGATCGCGCTGTCGACGATCTCGATGGCCGGCAGCGCCCAGGCCACCGCGTTCAGGAACTCGCCCCAGGTGGGCATCTCGCCGGCCAGGTCGCGCCCCATGACGAAGGCCACCTCGGCCTCGACCTTGGGCTGGATCAGGCGCGCCATCGGGGCGTCGTCGCCGTCGAGGACCTCCATGTCGTCGAACAGCACGCCGAAGTCGGGCTGGTCCACGCCGAGCTGCTGCTGCACCGCCTTAGAGGTCAGCCCCACCTTCTTGCCGACGATGCGGCGCCCCGGCTCCTGCAGGCGCGCCTGGGTGTTGAGCTCGGCCACGGCATACGCGGCCTCCAGGCCGGCAATGCCGTGCAAGGCGGAGATCGGCGCGACGGGGCGGCGCAGCGCACGGGCCTCTCGCAGCGCGAGCGCGGCCGCGGGGATGGCGGAGGCGGAATCATCGGCGGGGTGGTTCATCGGCAGGCCTCGGGAGTTCGGAACGACGGGGGCCTGGCTCCGGGTAGTGGCTCATCGAGGAGCCACAGCCGCCTTCAGGTCCGCCCCGAGGCGCAGCGCTGTGCCCCGTGAGCAGCTTACCAGCCCGGACGCCGCGCGCGTCCGGCAGCGCCGATGGCCGGTATCGGCAAAGCGCCACGGCGGCGTCGCGCGTGGCATCATCGTCCGCTCCGGGGTCCGGCCCCGACACGCACCCAGCCGCCATGATCCTGTTCCAACACGCCGACGTCCTCGATGCCGCCTCCGGCACCCTGCTGCGCGACCGCTTCGTGCAGATCGACGGCGACACCATCGCCGAGGTTTCCGGGCAGCCGGTCGCCGCCGCGCCGGGCGCGCGCGTGGTCGACGCCCGCGGCAAGGTGCTGATGCCAGGGCTGATCGACTGCCACGTGCATGTCCTCGCCTCGATGCTGAACATCGGCCGCCTGGCACGGATGCCCAATGTGCTGGCGGTGCTGCGGGCCGTGCCCATCCTGCGCGGCATGCTGATGCGCGGTTTCACCACCGTGCGCGATGCGGGCGGCGCCGACTGGTCGCTTGCCGAGGCGGTGCGCACCGGCACCGTCCAGGGCCCGCGGATCTTCCCGGCAGGGCGCGCGCTGTCGCAGACCGGCGGCCACGGCGACTTCCGCGAACGCAGCGACGTCATCGAACCCTGTCCCTGCACGCCCAAGGTCGGCGCCATCGGCCGCGTGGTCGACGGCGTGGACGCGATCCGCCGCGCCGTGCGCGAGGAGATCCAGATGGGCGCCACGCAGATCAAGATCATGGCCTCGGGGGGGGTGGCCTCACCCACCGACCCCATCCACTACCTCGGCTTCAGCGAGGACGAGGTCCGGGCCGCGGTCGAGGAAGCCTCCAACGCCGACACCTACGTGATGGCGCACGCCTACACCGGGCGCGCCATCGCGCGCGCGGTCCGCTGCGGCGTGCGCACCATCGAGCACGGCAACCTCGTCGATGCCGAGGCGGCCCGCGTCATGGCCGACCACGGTGCGATCGCCGTGCCCACGCTCGTCACCTACGAGGCCCTGGCCAACGAAGGCGCCGCGCTCGGGCTGCCGCCGGAGTCGGTGGCCAAGATCGAGAACGTGCGCACCGCCGGGCTGCGCTCGCTCGAGATCTACGCCGCCGCGGGCGTGCGCATGGCCCTGGGCACCGACCTGCTGGGCGAGTCGCACCGCCTGCAGTCGGACGAGTTCAAGCTGCGTGCCGGCGTGCTCGGCGCCGCCGAGACGCTGCGCGCGGCCACGATCCACGCCGCCCACGTGCTGCGCATGGACGGCCGCCTGGGCGTGGTCGCGCCGGGGGCCACGGCCGACCTGCTGCTGGTGGACGGCAACCCGCTGGCCGACGTGACCGTGCTGTGCGGCCAGGGCGAGCGCCTGGCCATGATCTTGCAGGCCGGCAAGGTCGTGAAGGACGCAGCCGCCGCGCCGGCCACCGCCTGAAGGCCACCCCGACAAACTCGCCACCCGCCCACTCCGATGGACGACACGCTTTTCCCCGACGCGCCCCGCTGGGAGAGTGAAGGCACGCACCGCATCCCGTTCGCGGCCTACACCGACGAGGCGGTGTACCGGCGCGAGCTCGAGCGCTTCTTCTACCGCGGGCACTGGTGCTACGTCGGGCTCGACGCCGAGATCCCGAACCCGGGGGACTTCAAGCGCACCGCCGTCGGCGAGCGCTCGGTGCTGATGACGCGCGACGCCGACGGCGCCGTGCACGTGGTCGAGAACGTCTGCGCGCATCGCGGCATGCGCTTCTGCCGCGAGCGCCACGGCAACCGGCGCGACTTCACCTGCCCCTACCACCAGTGGAACTACTCGCTGGCCGGCGACCTGCAGGGCGTGCCCTTCCGGCGCGGCGTGCGCCAGGACGGCCAGGTGCACGGCGGCATGCCGGCGGACTTCGACCTCGCCCAGCACGGGCTGACGCGGCTGAAGGTCGCGCGCCGCGGCGGCGTGGTCTTCGCCTCCTTCGACCCTGCAGTCGAGCCCTTCGAAGACTATCTGGGCCCGGAGATCCTGCGCTGGTTCGACCGCCTGTTCGACGGCCGGCGGCTGGTGCTGCTGGGCTACAACCGGCAGCGCATCCCGGGCAACTGGAAGCTGATGCAGGAGAACATCAAGGACCCCTACCACCCGGGCCTGCTGCACACCTGGTTCGTCACCTTCGGCCTGTGGCGCGCCGACAACCGCTCGCAGCTGCGCATGGACGCGCGCCACCGCCACGCCGCGATGATCTCCACCCGCGGCGCCGCCGGCCAGGCCGCGCAGGTGACCCAGGTGTCGAGCTTCAAGCAGGGCATGCAGCTCAACGACCCGAGCTTCCTGGACATCGTGCCCGAGCCCTGGTGGGGCGGGCCAACGGCGGTGATGACGACGATCTTCCCCAGCGTCATCCTGCAGCAGCAGGTCAACAGCGTGTCCACGCGCCACATCCAGCCGCGCGGGCCCGGCGCCTTCGACTTCGTCTGGACGCACTTCGGCTTCGAGGACGACAGCGCCGAGATGACGCGCCGGCGGCTGCGCCAGTCCAACCTCTTCGGGCCGGCGGGCTTCGTCTCGGCGGACGACGGCGAGGTCATCGAGTTCTCGCAGCAGGCCTTCGAGTCCAAGCCCTTCCACCGCGCAGTGGCCGAACTCGGCGGGCGCGAGGTGGGCGACACCGAGCACATGGTCACCGAGACCCTGATCCGCGGCATGTACCGCTACTGGCGTGAGGTGATGGAGGCATGACGACACAGCCGTCTCCCGCCGCGGGCGCCGCTGCCGTAGCGGCTGCGACGCCAGGCGCCGGCCTGGACCTCGCCACCTACCTCGGCGTCGTGCAACTGCACGCCGACTACGCCGCGGCGCTGGACGCCGGCCGCTGGGAGCTGTGGTCCGACTTCTTCACCGAGGACGGCGTCTACCGCCTGCAGCCGCGCGAGAACTTCGAGCGCGGCTTCCCGCTCGCCACGCTCGCCTTCGAGGGCCGCGGCATGCTGAAGGACCGCGCCTACGGCATCCGCGAGACCCTGTTCCACGACCCCTACTACCAGCGCCACGTCGTGGGCGCGCCGGTGCTGCGCCGCGCCGAAGACGGCCGCATCGAGTGCGAGGCGAACTACGCCGTCTTCCGCACCAAGCTCTCGGAGCCAACGACCGTGTTCAACGTCGGCCGCTACCTGGACACCATCGTGCCCACGCCGCAGGGACTGAAGTTCGCCGCGCGCCTGTGCATCTACGACAGCGAGATGATCCCGAACTCGATCATCTATCCGGTCTGAGGCGGCAGGCAGTCCGGAGCGCACTCACCCGAAGCGGCCGATAGCTCGGCCGCAAGCGCATGCATCCGCCGACATGAGCGATCAAACCTCTGGAACGAGCAGGTCAGGGGTGAGTTCGTCGATGGAGTTGAGTCCAAGAAGCGCCAGATTGCGATCGATCTCCATGCGCAGGATTTCAATGGCGCGAGCCACACCAGCCTGACCACCGGCGGCCAGCCCGTACAAGGTTGCGCGCCCCAGGAGCACTGCATCGGCGCCCAGGGCCAAGGCCTGAAGGATCTCTGCACCTCGACGAAATCCGGAGTCGACAAGAATGCAGAAGTCGCTTCCGGCGACCGCGCGGGCTGTCGAGATCAATTCAATCGGTGCAGCCGCCCGGTCCATCTGCCGCCCCCCGTGGTTCGACAACACGACGCCATCGACCCCTGCGTCCACTGCCCGGCGCACATCATCCTCATGCTGTATGCCTTTCAGCATGAGCTTGCCCCCCAAGTTCGACAGTTCAGCCATGTAAGCCGTTGATTCATAAAGAATCAACCAAAAGAAGTTTTCACTACAACGCGACGGTCGAGGCGGGTTCTGCCAGCTCCTGAGGCTTGGGGGTGGGCACGCCG
>JBILNB010000065.1:0-24088 GCA_044375195.1 Rubrivivax sp.
AGCCCGCCCGCTGCTGCGCGCCGGCACGCAGCAGCATGAGGACCTGCTGGGCGCACACGCTGGCCTCCGGCTCGGGCTGCGCCACCGCGGGGCCGATGGGCCAGAAGGTGAGCGCCGGCGGCTCGGCGCCGTCGACGACCCAGGTCTCGTCCCGGCCGCGCGCGCGCACCGGGTGGAAGGGCAGGGGGTTGTCGCCGTCGGCGCCGCGCAGGCGGAACGCGCCGGGGCCGTCGGCGCGCGCCTCGGCCTGGGTGAAGACGCGGTTGACGGCCTGCACCATGCGCTCGGTCGAGCGGTGGTTGACGCCGAGCGTCGCGTGCCGGCCGGCGGTGGCCGCGCGCGCCTGCAGGTAGGCGTGGATGTCGGCGCCGCGGAAGGCATAGATCGACTGCTTGGGGTCGCCGATGAGCAGCAGCGCGCCCGGCCCGTCGGCATTCCCCACGCCCCAGATGCGGTCGATGATGCGGTACTGCAGCGGGTCGGTGTCCTGGAACTCGTCGACCATCGCCACCGGGAACTGGGCCCGGATGCGCGCGGCCAGGCGCTCGCCGCCTTCGCCCGCGAGCGCCGCGTCCAGCCGCGTCAGCAGGTCCTGGAAGCCCATGCGGGCCTGGTCTGCCTTCTCCTCGGCAAGGCGGCGCGCACACCAGCGCGCGGCGTGGTGCAGCACCCGGGCGCGGCAGGAATCGACCGCGTCGCGCGCGGCCACGAGCCGGACCATGCCGTCGAAAGCCGGATGGGTCGGCGGGTCACCGACCTTCCAGGCTTCGGCAATGCCGGCAGGCGTCAGGCGCGACCAGGCGGCGGCGTCCTTGTCCAGTTCCAGCACCGCGTCCCGGCCGGTACCCCACCGCTCGAGGGCGTCCAGCCACTTGCCATAGCTGTCGCGCCGCAGCTTGTTGCCATGGCAAAGCTTGCGGTCGCGCGCGGCGTCCAGCAGTGCCCGCACCTCCGCCGCCCAGGCCGCCCAGCATGGCCGCTGCGCCTCAAGCGCCTGCTGCGCCGCGCCGAGCGTGAGCAGGGGCGCAGGGTCGTCGGGCAGGGTCTCAGCCCAGTCGATCAGCGTCTCCACGTCGCCGGCCAGGGCGTCCGGGTCCTTCCAGGCGCGGCGCAGGGCTCGCGCGGCGTGCTCGTCCAGGGGCAGGGCATGGTGGCGCCACCAGTCGCGCACGATGCCGGCCAGCCAGGCGCGGGTGTTCGTCTCCAGCTCCTGCGCGAACAGGCTGCCGCTGTCGAAGGCGTGCTCGCGCAGCATGCGCAGGCACCAGCCGTGGATGGTGGACACCGCGGCCTCGTCCATCCACTCGGCGGCCTGGCGCAGCCTGCGCGCCAGCGCCGGCCACTGCGCCGGCGGCCAGGCAACGCGAAGTTCATGCAGCAGGTCGGTACCGGGCTCGGGCGGCTCGACGCCCGCCGGATCGGCCCCGAAGGCCTCGGCGGCCTCGGCCAGGCGGGCGCGGATGCGGTCGCGCAGCTCCTTCGTCGCCGCCTCGGTGAAGGTGACGACCAGGATCTGCGGCGGCGTCAGCGCCTGCCCGTGACCCGCGGCCTCGCCACCGTGGCCGAGCACCAGGCGCAGGTAGAGCGCGGCCAGGGTGTAGGTCTTGCCGGTGCCGGCGCTGGCCTCGACCAGACGGCTGCCGCGCAGCGGAAGCGTCAACGGGTCCAGCGTGGCCGGGGGGGCGGGCGCGGGAGCGGTCAAGAGGTTGTCCCCAGCGCCACGCGCAGCGGCTCGAGCAGGGCCTCGGCCCAGCGCTCGAAGCCGCCGCCGGCGCACAGCGCGTCGAAATCGGCGAAGGCGCGTGCCAGCGCCGGGTCGCCCTCGCGCTCGGCGAACTGCTGGAAGGCCGGGTTGTGCTCCTCGAAGACCTTGCGTGCCAGGGCCCGGGCTTTCTCGCCGGCGCCGTCGTCGCGCGCGCGTTGCGCCAGCCAGGCCAGGCCGGTCTTCGGCGCCAGCGGCAGCGGGCGGCAACGCCCGGCGTGCCAGGCGCCAACCAGCGCCGCCCAATGGGCGCGCGCCTGGGAAGGATCCAGCGGCGGCAGCGTCGCCGTGCCGTCGGCGGCGACGACGAGCGTGGTCAGCGGCTCGCCGGCCAGGTGCCCGGCGAGGTGGCGCACCCAGGCGTCGAGCAGCTTCTCCGGCCGCGGCTTGCGGCTCTTGTCGCACACCCGGCGCGCCTCGAGGACGACGCGTGCGCGCTGGCGGCCGCCCGCGTCGTTCCGCAGGTCCTGCAGCAGGTCGAGCACGCGCGCCGCCTCGCCCGCGGGCACGCCCTCGGGCAGCGGATCGGGCCGGTGGTCGACGGTCTCGTCCTCGGCCGCGAGCGGCCAGTCCTGCAGGGCCTGCTGCAGGCGCTGGAACTGCGCGTCCATCTCGCGCGCCAGGTCGTGCTGCTCGAGCTGCCCGAAGCCGCCGTGCGGCAACTGCCCGGCGGCGGCCAGACGCGCCAGCCCGGCCTGCAGCGCCTGAGCGCGCGCGGACTCGGCGTCGGCATGCAGCGCGCCGGCCAGGGCCGCCTGCTGGTCCTCGATTAGCGCGTCGCGCAGGGTCCAGCCGTCCAGGCCGTCCAGCGCGAAGGGCTCGTCGTCCAGCGGCGCGCGCTCCTCCTCGGGCAGGGCGATGCCCAGGCGCTGCTTCAGAAAGCTGCGCGCCGGGTTCTTCAGGAAGTCGGCCAGCAGGCGCAGCGTCTGCGGGCCGTCGAAGTGGCCGGGGTCGATGACCTCGTCTGCGCCGTCGGCCTCGGACGCCGCCTCGTTGGTGGTGCTCCGGCCGCTGGCCGCCCACCACTCGTACGCATGGCTGAACAGGCGCGGGTCGCCGCCGGCAGCGAAGTAGGCCGCATCGAAGGGCTGCAGCCGGTGCTCGAGCGTCAGGCCCCGCAGCAGGCGCGCACGTGCCTGGGCTGGCGTCAGGCCTTCGGCGCCGGCCGGCTGCCAGCCCGCGGCCAGGTGATCGCGCAACTGCGCCACCAGCACCGAGGGCGGCCGCGGCTCGTTGTCGAGCGCGCTGCGGCCGACCCAGCTGATGTGCAGGCGCTCGCGCGCCGACAGCAGGGCCTCGAGGAAGAGGTAGCGGTCGTCCTCGCGGCGCGAGCGGTCGCCGGGGCGGACGTCCAGCGCCATCAGGTCGAAGTCCGACGGCGGCGCGCTGCGCGGGTAGTCGCCGTCGTTCATGCCCAGCAGCGCGACGACGCGGAAGGGCACGGCCCGCATCGGCATCAGGGTGGCGAAGGTCACGCCGCCGGCCAGGAAGGGCCGCCCCGGCGCGCCGGCCTCCAGCGCGGCCAGCCAGTGCTCGCGCACCACCTCCAGCGGCAGGGGCTCGTCCAGGCGCGCAGCGGTGCAGGCCTCCAGCCAGGCCTGCAGCGCGTCCTCGAGCTGCAGCAGCGTGTAGCCGTCGCCGCCCTTGGGCGCCTCGAAGAAGGCGTCCAGCAGCGCGCGCAGCCGCTGCGCCCACTGCGCCGGCGCGGCCGGCTCGGCCAGCGCGCGGCGCTGCTCCTCCAGCGTCCGCAGCAGGTGGTCGAGCGGGCCGAGCAGCGCGGCCTCCAGGCCGCCGGCCTCATCGGCCGGCGCGATGCCCTGCCAGGGCCCGGCCGCGCTGGCGGCATAGCCCAGCAGCAGGCGCTGCAGGCCGGCGCGCCAGGTGTTCAGCCCTGGGGCCTCGGCCCAGCCCAGCGCCTGCCGGTGCGGCGCGTCCAGCCCCCAGCGAACGCAGGCGGCGTCGATCCAGCGGCGCAGCAGCGGCAGGTCGTCCTCGCCGATGCGAAAGCGCTGGCGCAGCGCCGGCACCTCCAGCAGGTCCAGCACCTCGGCCACGGTCAGGCGCGCCTGCGGCAGCGCGAGCAGGCGCTCCAGCGCCCCCAACAGCGGGTCGTGCCGGCGCAGGCCGCGATCGGCGATGCCGAAGGGGATGTGGCGCGCGTCGCCGGGCTCGAGGCGCCCGAACACCGCCTGCACCTGCGGCGCGTAGGCGTCGATGTCGGGCACCATCACCAGAACGTCGCGCGGGCGCAGCGTCGGGTCGGCGGCCAGGGCGGCGAGCAACTGGTCGTGCAGCACCTCGACCTCGCGCAGCGGCCCGTGGCAGACGTGGAAGCGGATCGAGCCGTCGCGCACCGCGTCCACCGGCGCCCAGCGCGCGCGGCTCTCGGCGAGCGGGCGCAGCTCCAGGATGTCATCCTGCAGTTGCTGCAGCAGCGTCGGCGCGGTGCCGGGGGCGGCCTCCTCGGCGGCGTCCCCGGTCATCCCCTCGGCCGCATCCTCCCTCGCAGGAGCCGCCGCCTCCCCCAGCCCCTCGAAGCAGTCGACCGTGCGCCCGATCTCGGCGAAGCGCTGCGCGTAGGCCGCGCGGTCGTCGTGCTCGTCGAGCAGGCGCACGAAGTCGCGCCCCTGGCGGCCCCAGGCGGCCAGCAGGGGGTGGCCGGTGGCGGGCTCCACCGCGGCCCGCGGCGCCTGGCGGCGGCGCGCCGCGCGCAGCAACTCGTGATCCGGCAAGGTGCGCGACCAGTCGTGCCGGCAGGGGTTGTGCACGCACATCAGCACCTGGACCCAGCGCCCGAGCAGGGCCAGCGCCTGCAGCGACTGCGCGGGCAGCGAGGACAGGCCGAAGACCACCACACGCCGTGGCAGACCGGCCGGGCGAGCGCGCGCGCCATCGCGCAGCGCGTCGGCAAAGCGCCCGTGGACCTCGGCGCGGCCGGTGGCAGCCTCATGCGGGCCGGCATCGGCCTGCAGCGCGCGCCACAGGCGCGGCTGCCAGTGCTGGTCGTCCGGCAGGGGCTGGCGCCCCTGGCGGGCCGTCACCAGCACGTCGTCGCCCGCCGCCCAGGCCTGCAGCCAGTCCGCCCGGTGCACCTGGTACTGCTCGAACAGCCGGGCCAGGCGCTGGGCGAGCTGGTGGCGCCGGCGCAGCGCAGGGTCGTCGCTCAGGTAGCGCGTCAGCGGCGCGAAGGCCGCGTCGTCCAGCAGTGTGGGCAGCAGGCGCATCAGGCGCCACTGCAGACGGTCGGCGTCGAAGGGCGAGACGCGCGGCACCGCGCCCGCGCCCAGCACCTCGCGGTAGGCCTGCCAGACGAAGCGCTGCGGCAGCAGCGTGCGCACCGCCGCGGCGATACCCAGCCCGCCCGCGTGCAGTTCGCGCGCCATCGCGAGCTGGAGCCACTGCGCCACGCCATGGCTCTGGACGAGCACCACCTCGTCCTCCAGCGGCGCGACGGGATGAGCGCGCACCCACTCCAGCACCAGGTCGCGCAGCGTCTCCAGGCGGTTGCCGTGGACGACCAGGAGGCCGGGCCGGAGTTCGGAAAAGTCACTCATCGGGACGCACGCGAAGCTGCGAGCTTACGCCCGGGTGACGACATAAATTGTCGACGCTGCACGCCCACCGACGAACCCACGGCACCGGCGGCAGCACACCCGCCCGGCCAAGCGGGCCGGCCGCGCCGCGCGCGGCCCCATCTCCAGGGCACGCCGGTTCGCCCGACCCTCAATCCACCTTCGCCCCCGAGGCCTTCACCACCGGGGCCCACTTGCGCGTCTCGGCCTCGATCAGGCGCGCGAACTCGGCGGGCGTGTTGCCGCTCGGGATCGCGCCCTGGGACTGCAGGCGCTCGCGCATGGCCGGGGTGGCCAGCGCCCTGGCCGTCTCCTGCTGGATGCGGTTGACGATGTCCATGGGCGTGCCCGCGGGCGCGAGCAGGCCGAACCAGGAGCTGGCCTCGAAGCTGGCGAGCGTCGGCCCGCCGGCCTCGGCCACGGTGGGCAGGTCGGGGACCGCCGCGGAACGGGTCGAACTGGTGACCGCCAGCGCGAGCAGCTTGCCCGACTTGATGTGCGGCATGGCCGAGGGCAGGTTGTCGAACATCAGGTCGACGTTGCCACCCATCAGATCGAGCAGCGCGGGACCGGAGCCCCGGTACGGCGAGTGCACCATCTGCGTGCCCGTCAGGGCCTTGAACAGCTCGCCCGAGAGGTGGATCGAGGTGCCGTTGCCCGAGCTCGCGAAGGTCAGCTTGTCGGGGTTCGCGCGCGCCGCGCGCGCCAGGTCGGCCACGGAGGCGATGCCGTAGCGCTGGGCGCTGGCCGGGTTGAGCACCAGGACATTGGGCACGCCGGCCACCAGCGTCACGGGCACGAAGTCCTTGACGTGGTCGTAGGGCATCTTGGTGTACAGCGCCGGGTTGATGGCGTGCGTGCCCACGGTGCCCATCAGCAGCGTGTGGCCGTCGGGCGCGGCCTTGGCGACCTCGGCCGCGCCGATGTTGCCGCCCGCGCCGGGCTTGTTCTCGACCACGAAGGGCTGGCCGAAGGCCCGCTGCAGCTCGGGCGCGAGCGCGCGGGCCAGGATGTCGGTGGTGCCCGCCGGCGGGAAGGGCACGACGATGCGCACCGGCTTGCTCGGCCAGGCCTGGGCGGCGGCGGTCAGCGGCAGGGCGGCAAGCGGGGCCAGCGTGAGGGCGGTCAGGGCGGCGACGAGCGGGCGGCGGCGGGTCATGGACGGTCTTCCTTGGCGTGGGTGGCTCGGGGGCGGCAGTCCGTGGGCTGCGGCGCCATCGGCAGGCGCAGCGTGGCGGCCACGGCGCGGCGTAGTGTGCCCTCGCCGGGCCGGCGCGTCATCGGGCGATCCCCTCAGGACCCTCGGGACTTGCGTGCCGCCGCGGCTGCTGCGCGGGCCTGCGCGGCCGCGCGGCGAGCACCACCCTCGGGCTTACCCGGGGCGTGAGCCGCCGCCAAATCCCCTATGGTTCCGCCTCGTCCGCCACGAAGGAGCAGACCATGAAGCGACGCCATCTCGTCCAAGCCGCCGCCGCGGCGCTCGCCCTGCCCGGGGCGCCGCTGGTGCGGGCACAGCCCGCCTGGCCGACGCAGCCGGTGCGCCTGCAGATCGCGTTCCCGGCCGGCGGCCCGACCGACCTGACGATGCGCGTGCTGGCCGAGAACGCGAGCAAGATCGTCGGCCAGAGCGTGATCGTCGAGAACCGGCCCGGGGCGGGGGGCACGCTGCCGGCGCAGGCCATGCAGCAGAGCCGGCCCGACGGCCACGCGCTGGCGCAGATCCCGCTGGGTGTCTTCCGCCTGCCCTACACCACCCGCATCTCCTGGGACCCGGTCAAGGACCTGAGCTACATCCTCGGCATCACCGGCTACGCCTTCGGAATCGTCGTGCCCAGCGAGTCGCCGATCAGGACCTGGGCCGACTTCGTGGCCTGGGCGCGCGCCAACCCGGGCAAGCTCAGCTACGGCTCCACCGGCGTGCTCACCAGCCCGCACCTGACGATGGAGGACATCGCGCAGCGCCTGTCGCTGCAGCTCAACCACATCCCCTACAAGGGCAGCGCCGACATGATGCAGGCCATCCTGGGCGGCCAGATCATGGCCGCGGCCGATTCCACCGGCTTCGCGCCGCACGTGGCGTCGGGGCGGCTGCGTGTGCTCAACACCTGGGGCGAGCAGCGCCTGCCCAAGTTCCCCGACGTCCCGACGCTGAAGGAGCTCGGCCTGCCCATCGTCCAGGCCTCCCCCTACGGCCTGGGCGGGCCGCGCGGCATGGAGCCGGCGCTCGTGCGGCGCATCCACGACGTGTTCCGCCAGGCCATGGAGATGCCCAACCACGTCGAGGCGCTGGCACGCTACGACCAGGCGCTGATGCCCATGGACCCGGCGCAGTACCTGCGCTTCGCCGAGGAGACCTTCCGGCGCGAGAAGGCGCTGGTCGAGAAGCTCGGCCTGGCCCGGCCGGGGTGACGCGGCGCGCAGACGTCCGCCGCGCACGGCCTGAGCGCCCCCGCCGCGCCCTGCACCACAATGCGCGCCGCCCCGCACATCACCCCCTGAACCACCCTGAAAGACACCTCCGCATGAACCACATCGACCTCAAGGACCGCGTCGCCGTCGTCACCGGCGGCGCCCAGGGCATCGGCTACGCTATCAGCGAGCGCCTGCTGCGCTCGGGCGCGGCCGTCGCCCTGTGGGACATCGACGCCGGCAAGATCGAGTCCGCCCGCGCCGCGCTGTCGGCGCTCGGCACCGTCAGCGGCCATGTCGTCGAGCTCACCGACGACGGCGCGGTCGCCGCCGCCACGGCGGCCACGGCCGCCGCCCACGGCCGCATCGACATCCTGGTCAACAACGCCGGCATCACCGGCGGGAACGGCAGCACCTGGGAGCTCGACCCCGCCGTCTGGCGCCGCACGGTCGAGGTCAACCTCGTCGCCCCCTACCTCGTGTGCCGGCACGTCGTGCCGGTGATGCTGCAGCGCGGCTACGGGCGCATCGTCAACATCGCCTCGGTCGCGGGCAAGGAGGGCAACCCCAACGCCTCACACTACAGCGCCAGCAAGGCGGGCCTGATCGCGCTGACCAAGTCGCTGGGCAAGGAACTCGCCACCAAGGGCATCCTCGTCAACGCCATCACCCCGGCAGCGGCGCGCACGGCCATGTTCGATCAGATGGCGCAGACCCACATCGACTACATGCTGAGCAAGATCCCGATGGGCCGCCTCCTGCAGGTCGACGAGGCCGCGGCCATGGTGGCCTGGCTGTCGAGCGAGGAGTGCTCCTTCTCCACCGGCGCGGTGTTCGACATCACCGGCGGGCGCTCGACGTATTGAGCCCAGCCCGGCCAGGCGCCCGGCCCGGCCGGGCGCCGGTGGTTCACCCGCGCCCGAGCAGGCCGCGCCCGATGACCTGGGCCTGGATCTCCGCCGCGCCCTCGAACACATTGAGGATGCGCGCGTCGCAGAGCACGCGGCTGATCTCGTACTCCAGCGCGTAGCCGTTGCCGCCGTGGATCTGCAAGCCAGCATCGGCCCCGGCCCAGGCCACGCGGGCGGCCAGCAGCTTCGCCATCCCGGCCTCGATGTCGCAGCGGCGGCCCTTTTCCTTCTCGTCGGCGGCGAAAAGCGTCAGCTCGCGGGCGAGCACCGTCTCGGCCACCATCATGGCGAGCTTGTCGCCGACGCGCGGGAAGCTCACGATCGGTGCGCCGAACTGGGTGCGCTCCAAGGCGTAGCGCCAGGCGAGGTCGAAGGCGCGCCACGCCACCCCCACGGCGCGCGCGGCGGTCTGGATGCGCGCCGCCTCGAAGGTCTGCATCAGCTGACGAAAGCCCTGACCGCGCCGGCCGCCGAGCAAGGCGTCGGGCCCGGTCTCGAAGCCGTCGAAGGCAAGCTCGTACTCGCGCATGCCCCGGTAGCCGAGCACGGGGATGTCGCTGCCGCTCATCCCGGGCGCGGGGAAGGGCCGCTGCGACGTGCCGCGCGGCTTGGCCGCGAGCAACATGCTCAGTCCCTCGTGCCCCTTGGTGCCCGGCTCGGTGCGCACAAGCAGCGTCATCAGGTCGCTGCGCGCAGCATGGGTGATCCAGGTCTTGTTGCCGTCAATGCGCCAGCGTCCGTCCGGCAGCGGCGTCCCGCGCGTCTTCAGCGACGCCAGGTCCGAGCCGGCGCCGGGTTCGGTGAAGACTGCGGTGGGGAGCACCTCGCCCGAGGCGATGCGCGGCAGCCAGTGGGCCTGCTGCGCGGGCGTGCCGCCGCCGAGGATGAGCTCGCCCGCGATCTCGGAGCGCGTGCCCAGCGAACCGGCGGCGATCCAGGCTCGGCTGAGTTCCTCGGTGACAAGGCACATCGCCCGCTTGCCCAGGCCCATGCCGCCGTGCTCAGGCGGGATCGTGACGCCGAACACGCCCAGATCGGCCAGCGCACCGACGGTCTCGTCGGGGATCAGGTCGTCGGCCAGGTGCCAGCGCTGCGCGTGCGGCTCGATCTCGCGGCTGGCGAAGCGGCGGAACTGCTCGCGCACAAGGTCGAGCTCGGCATCGAAGGCCGTCTCCGCCACAAGGCCGCCGGCCCGCAGATGCTCCACGAGCGCGCGGCGGGTCTCCGGGTCGGCCCCCTGCTCGACGAGCCAGCGCACCGCCGGGTCGGCCGCCAGCGCGGCCGCCGCAGCCTCCAGACCCAACTCGCCCGGCCGGAAGATCTCGTTCTGCGACATCGGGATGCCGCCGGCCAGCTGGGCCAGGTACTCGCCGACGGCGATCTTCAAGGCCAGCTCCTCGCCCACGCCCAGGCCGGGCCCGCCCGACAGGCGCTCGGCCCAGGCGGCGCCGCAGGCGACCGCCTCGACCGTGGTCGCGATCCAGGCCAGGCCGTGCAGCGCCCGCTGGTGTCGCAGCAGCAGGGCGGGATCGGCCCGGCCCGCCGGAGCGCACCGCGACGAGGTCGCCGCCCGCGCCGCGGTCGAATAGGCCCGGGCCGCCGTCGCGGCGGCATGCAGGTGTCCGATCAGAAGGGAAGGGGAAGTCAAGGGAGGTCTCCTCGGGAAATCAGGGTGAGCCCGGGCGGGCACGCGCGCCGGCGCCGGCCACCAGCCCGGCATCGTGCAGCGCGCCGATCTGCGTCGGCGACATCGCCAGCACCTCTGCCAGCACCTGCTCGGTGTGCTCTCCAAGGCGCGGCGCGCGCACGGCCTCTGCGCGATCCAGTGCGGTGAAGGTGGCCGGCGCGCCGGGCGCCGGGTAACGTTTTCCGCTCGGGTGCTCCAGCGACGTGGCCCAGGGCGCATCCAGCGCCAGGCGCGGATCCAGCGCCAGGGCCTGCCCCAGCGTGCGGTAGGGCGCCCAGCACACACCGTGGCCTTCGAAGACCGCCCGCAGCGACTCCAGCGTTGCGGCAGCGATGGCACGCTCGAACAGCGGGAACAGCCGGTCACGATGCACGAAGCGCAGGCCCTCGTCGGCGGCGAAGGACAGGCCGAGAGCGGACTCGAGTGCCGCCACCTCCGCCTGGAGCTTCAACGAGGCCACCAGGCCCGACCACTGGCGCGCGGTGATCGCCACCACCATCACGGCCTGGCCATCGGCTGTGAGGAAGTCCCGGCCGAAGGCGCCGAACAGCGCGTTGCCGTGGCGCGAACGGTCGCCGCTGTCGAGCACCTCGGCCACCTGGCCCGTGTTGGCGAGGGCGGCCAGTGCGACGTCGGACAGGGGCACGAAGACCTCCTGCCCCTGGCCGGTGCGCAGGCGGTGTCTCTCGGCCGCCAGTGCGGCGAAGGCGGCGTAGGCGCCGGTGAGCAGGTCCCAGGCGGGCAGCACGTGGTTCACCGGCACGCCCGGCGTCTGTGCCGGGCCGGTGAGCCAGGGCAGGCCGAGCGCCGCGTTGACCGTGTAGTCGACCGCGGCCTCGCCGTCGCGCCAGCCGGCGACGCGCACCGTGATCAGGTCGGCACGGCGCCGGGCCAGCGCCTCGTGCGCCAGGAACCCGGTGCGCGGGAAGTTCGTCACGAACAGGCCGCCGTCCGCGCCGGCGGCGGTGATCAGGTCCACGGCGAGCTGCCGGCCCTGGGGCCGTGCCAGGTCGATCGCGATCGAACGCTTGCCCTTGTTCAGGCCCTCCCAGTAGTAGCTGTGACCTTCGGCAGAGACGGGCCAGCGGCGGAAGTCGGGCCCGCCACCGATGGGATCGATGCGGATCACCTCGGCTCCGTGCTGCCGCAGGTAAAGCGCACACGACGGCGCGGCGATGAAGGAGGCGCATTCGACGACGCGCAATCCGGTCAGCAGAGGGTACATGCCAGCGGGCTTCCTGTGGGGGGATCGAACTGTCCTGTGATGGCTTCGAGCGGCCGTGCGGGACATGGCACGCACAGGGTGCGGATGGCGTCGCGGGTATCGGCGTGACTGCCATCGTCGAGCGTCTTCATCGCGGCCTGCGGCAAGGCGAGTCTGGAGGCTCTCATCATAGTTAATGATCGCAACCATTCGGGCGTGTGCAACAGGGGTGGCTTGCAAACCGGGCGCTGCTGCCTCGGCGCAGCGCTGCCGCGGGTGTGCACAACATATTTTTCGGCTCCACCCTCAAGTCGGGCGCGCGCCGGCCGAAACCCAGAAGCAGACGATGGCGGGTAGAGTCCAGGGGACGGGTGCAGCACACCAGCCCCGGCCGGCGTTCGTGCTCCTGGCGCAGCACGGCCTGTCCCGGACCCGGGCATCGTCGGCGAGGAGCGGCACCCAGTTGGCCGTCCGCCTGCGGGCGGCGGTCTTCAGAACGGACCATGGCGACGAACATACCCAGCCTGTCGCCAGCGCAGATCGCGGCGCTGGACAGTGCCGCGCTGGCCGCCCTGACGGCCGAGGACGGCGCTGCGTTCACGGCCGCCCAGTTGCAGGCGCTGAGCACGGCGCAGATCGGCTTCGTCCCGACGCGCGCGCTGGCGGCGCTGCGCCCGGCGGTGCTGGCCGAGATCGAATCCGCCGACCTGCGCGCCCTCGGAACGGCCCAGGTGCGCGCCCTCACCGCGGCCCAGGTGGCTGCGCTCGACGCGGCAGAACTCGGGGCGCTCGACAGCAGCCAGTGGCGCGCCCTCGGCGCGACGCAGGTGCGCGCGGTCGAGACGGCCGAGGTGCAAGCCCTCGGCACCACCCTGGGCGCGGCGCTCGCCCCGGCGCAGGTGGCCAGTCTGTCGACTCTGCAGCTCGGGGCCTTCGCGCCCGGGCAGTGGCAGGGGCTGCAGTCGGCACAGGTGCGCGCGCTGACGGGCACCCAGCTCACCGCGCTCGCCACCGACGCGCTGAACGCGCTGTCGACCGCGCAGTTCGCCGCCCTGGCCGGCAGCCAGGTCGCGCGCCTGACGACGGCGCAGGTGGCCAACCTCGAGAGCACGGACCTGATGGCGCTCAGCAGCGCAGGCCTGCGCTCGCTCGGCGCCCCGGCGGTCGCCGCACTCGACGCCGCCGACCTCGCCGCCCTGGGCGGCCGGCTGGTGCAGCTCACGGCTGCGCAGGTGCGCGCGCTCGAGACCGCCGACCTCGCCACGCTCGGTACGGCCCAGGTGGCGGCCCTCGCCGCAGCGCAGGTCGCTGCGCTGACCCACCCGCAGCTCGCCGCCCTGACGGCCCCGCAGTGGCAGGCCCTGGGCTCGACGCAGTTGCGCGCGCTGACCGCCAGCCAGGTGGCCGCGCTGACCAGCTTTGCGGTCGATGCGCTGGCGCCCGCGCAGGTGGCCGCGCTGACCCCGGCGTAGGCGGCCCGGCTCGGGGCCGTGCAAGCGGCAGCGCTCGACACCGCCGACCTCGCGGCGCTGGGCACGGCCCAGGTGCGCGCGCTCGGCGCGGCGGCGCTGGGCACGCTCGACGCAGCCGAGCTCGCCGCCCTGTCGACGAAGCTGCAGGCCCTGACCGCCGCCCAGGCGCAGGCCCTGAAGGCTTCCGAACTCGCCGCCGGCGACACCACGCTCATCGCGAGTCTGGCCACGACGCAGGTCTCGGGGCTCGTCTCGGACCAGCTCGGGGCGCTGCCAGCCGCACAGTGGCAGGCCCTCACCACGGCCCAGGTGAGGGCGATCGCGCCCAGCCGCCTGGCCGCGTTGTCGAGCGAGGACCTCAACGCCCTGGGCAGCGCGCAGTTCGCGGCGCTCAACCCCACCCAGGTGGCGGCACTCGGCTCCGCGCAGGTCACGCGCCTGGAGTCGGAGGACCTGGCCGCCCTGGGCACGACACAGGTGCGGGCCCTGGGCACAGCCGCCATCGCCGCGCTCGACGCCGGCGACTTCCAGGCGCTGAGCCCGCGCCTGGGCGCGTTGTCGGCCACCCAGTTGCGCGCCCTCGCCACCAGCCACTTCGCCGGCGGCGGCACGGCCCTCGTCGCGACGCTGGCCCCTGCCCAACTGGCCGCGCTGGGCACGGCGCAGTTGCGCGCGCTCGAGGCGGCACAGTTCCAGGCCCTCGGCTCGGCGCAGTTGCGCGCGCTGTCGACGGCCCAGATCGCGAGCCTGGACGCCGCCGACTCCGGCGCCCTCACGCCGGCCCAGCTGTCGCACCTGTCGGCCGTCCAACTGCGCGCGCTGCCGACGCTGCGCCTGGCCGCGCTCGACACCAGTGACCTCGCCGCACTGTCCGCGGCGCAGGTGGCGGCGCTGTCCACCACCACGGTGGCCGGCTTCGACAGCGCCGACCTCGTGGCCCTGGGCACGCGGATGACGGGCTTCACCACGGCCCAGGTGCGCGCGCTCGACACCGCGGACATCGTCGGCGCCGGCACGGCCTTCGTCGCCGCCATCGGCACGGCCCAGCTTGCGGCGCTGAGCACGGCGCAGGCCGACGCGCTCGGCGCTGCGCAATGGCAGGCCCTGAGCTCGGCGCAGCTGCGCGCGCTCGCGCCGGCTCAGGTCGCGGCCCTGTCGAGCGCCGACCTGAACGCGCTCGGCAGCGCGCAGTTCGCGCGCCTGGCACCGGCCCAGGTGGCCGCGCTCACGCCGGCGCAGGCCGCGGCGCTCGAGTCCGCCGACCTCGCAGCACTGTCGTCCGCGCAGTTGCGGTCGCTGTCGACCGCGGCGCTGGCCGCCCTCGCCGCCGACGACCTCGGCGCGCTCGGGGCCGGCATCGCCGGGCTGGTGGCCGCGCAGGTGCGCGCCCTCGACACCGCCGCCCTCGCGGGCGGCGGCACCGCGCTGGTCGGGGCGCTCGGCGCCGCACAGGTCGCCACGCTGACCGATGCACAACTGGGAGCGCTGACCGCGCCGCAGTGGCAGGCGCTCAACTCGGGTCAGCTGCGGGCGCTGACGCCGACGCAGGTGGCCGGCCTGTCCACCGCCGACCTGAATGCGCTGGACACGGCGCAGTTCGCGCAGCTCGCACCGGTCCAGGCGGGGGCGTTGCGCACCGACCAGGTGGCGCAGCTCGAGTCTTCAGACCTCGCGGCACTGGGTTCGGCGCAGGTGCGGGCCTTGTCGGGCGCGGCGGTCGCGGCCCTGGGCACGGACGACCTGCAGGCCCTGGGCGCGCAGGTGCAGGCCCTCACCCCGGGCCAGGTGCAGTCCATCGCCACCGGCACCCTCGTCGCCCTGGGCGCGGGCGGGCTCGCACTGCTGGGCACGGCGCAGGTCGCCGCGCTCGGCGCGGCGCAGCTCGCGGCGCTGAGCAGCGCGCAATGGCAGGCACTGGACGAAGCGCAGGTCCGCGCCCTCACACCCGGCCAGGTCGCCGGGCTGTCCACAGCCAACCTGAACGCGCTCACCCCCGGGCAGATCGCCCAACTGGGCGGCGAACAGCTCGCCGCCTTGGGCGCTGCGCAGGCAGCGCAGCTCGAGGCGGCCGACCTCGCCTCGATCGACCCTGCGGCCATCCGCTCGCTCAGCGCCGAGGCGATCACGGCCTTCGACAGCGCCGATTTCGCCGCCCTCGGCGGAGCGCAGCTCCAGGGCCTGATCGCGCTGCAGGTGCGCGCCATCGAGACCGCCGACCTGGTCTCGCTCGGCCCGGCCGGCATCGCCACGCTGCTGCCCTCGCAGGTGCAGGCGCTGACGACGGCCCAGCTCGCCGCATTGACGACCACGCAGTTCGAGGCCCTGAGCGCCGCGCAGGTGGCGCAGATGGCGCCCGCCCAGGTGGCGAGCCTCGGCGCCGCCCGCCTGGACCTGCTGGCGGCCGAGGAGCTCGCGGCGCTCGGCGCCGCCCAGGTGCGCGCGCTCGGCACCACGGGCGTGGCCTCGCTCGACGCGCAGCAGCTGGCCGCGCTCAGCTCGGCCCAGACCCCCGCGCTCGCCACGCCCCAGGTCCAGGCGATCACGACCGAGGCCATCCCCGGGCTCACGCTGGAGGCGTTGGACGTCTTCACCTCTATCCAGATCGCGGCCCTGACGGGGGAACAGATCGCGGCGCTGACGCCCGAGCAGCTGCTGCAGATCGGCGCGCGGCTGGTCGCGCTGCTGACGGGCGACCGTCTCGCGGCGCTCTCGCCCGCGCAAATCGCCGCGCTGCCCACGCTGATGCTCAACCTGCTGAGCACCGAGCAGTTCCTGCAGCTCAGCACGCAGCAGATCGCGGCGCTGACCTCCGAGCAGATCGGCGCCCTCGAGTCGCAGGATCTGGCGGTGCTGACCACGAGCCAGATCCGCGCCCTGAACACGGGCGGCCTCGCCGCCATGGACAGCGACGACCTCCTGGCGCTGAGCTCGGCCCAGGTGGCGGCGCTCGGCACGGCGCAGCTCCAGGCCATCGACGCGGGCGATCTCGCGCCGCTGGGCAGCGCCTTCGTCGCGCCGCTGGGCACGGCGCAGGTGGCGGCGTTCACGCCAGAGCAGCTCGACGCGCTCGCGCCGGAGTAACTCCAGGCCTTGGACTCGGCGCAGTTGGTGGCGCTGCAGGACTCCCAGATCGCCAGCCTCACGCTCGAGGACCTGAACACGCTGACGACGGCACAGGTCGCGGCCCTCACCACGGCACAGGTCGCGGCCATGACGCCCGAGCAGGTGGGCGGCCTCTCTCCCGACAGCCTGAGCGCGCTCGGCACGGCCCAGGTGCAAGCCCTGAGCCTGGACGGCGTGCAGGCGCTGGACGGCGCCGACCTGGTCGCCTTGGGCACGGCGCAGATCGCGGCGCTGACCACGGCCCAGGTCTTCGCGCTCGGTCCGGAGGACACCCCCGCGCTGACGCCCGCGCAGGTCCAGGCCTTGAGCACCGAGCAGTTGCCGGCGCTGACGGCCGAGCAATGGGCGGCGCTGACAACGGCGCAGGTCCAGGCCCTGACGACCGCCCAGCTCGCCGGCCTGCCGACGCAGGATCTGAACGCGCTGACGACGCGCCAGTTTGCCGCACTTGGCAGCGCGCAGGCCTCGTCGCTGACCACGGACCAGACCGTGGCGCTAGAGACTGCCGACGTCGCGGCCCTCGCCACGGCGGCCGTCGAGGCCCTGCGCACCGACCAGATCGACGTTCTGGGCACGGCGCAGTTGGCGGCCTTCACCACGTCGCAGGTTGCGGCCCTGACGACGGAACAACTCGCGGTGCTCGACGACGCCCAGTACCAGGCACTCGACACCGGCCAGATCACGGCCTTAACGCCGACGCAGATCTCGGCCCTGACCACGGAGGCCGTCGCCGCGCTGACGACCGAGCAGTTCTCGCAACTCAGTTCAGCGCAGGTGGGCGCCTTCACGACGGCGCAGGCTGCCGCGCTCGAGACCGCCGACCTCGCGGCGCTGGCCACGGACGGCGTGAGCGCGCTGTCAACCACTGCCGTATCGGTGCTGTCGAGCCCGCAGCTCGCGGCGCTGGACAGCGCGCAGTGGCAGGCGTTGACAACAGCTCAGCTCCAGGCGCTCGGTACCGACCAGGTGGCCACGCTCACCGCCGAGGATGTGGGCGCGCTGACCTCAGACCAGCTCGCCGCGCTGGCCACCGCCCAGGTCGCGGCAGTCTCCACCGGCGGCATCGCCGCGCTGGACTCGGCGGACTTCGACGCCCTGTCCACGGCCCAGCTCGCCGCGCTGACCACGGCCCAGGTCGTGGCCATCGACACCGCCGACGTCGCCGCGCTCGCCACCGCCGACCTCGCCGCCCTCACCACCGCGCAGGTGGCCGCGCTGCTGACCTCGCAGCTCGACGCGCTCACGTCCGTGCAGTTCCCGGCCCTGACGAGCGCGCAGGTCCAAGCCCTGACGACGGCCCAGGTCGCCACGCTCGCCACCGACGACCTGAACGCGCTGGCCACCGACCAGTTCGCCGCGCTGAGCACCGCCCAGCTCGCCGCCCTGACTTCCACCCAGGCCGCCGCGCTGGAGACCGCCGACCTCGCCGCGCTGTCCACCGCCCAGCTGCCCGCCCTGGCCACGGACAGCGTGGCCGCCCTCGGCACCGCGCAGGCCGTGGCGCTGACCACGGCCCAGGTGCCCGCGCTCACCACCGCCCAGCTTGGCGCCCTGGCCAGCGACGCGCTGCAGGCCCTCGACAGCGCCCAGGTGCAGGCCCTGAGCACGGCCCAGGTGGCCACGCTGTCCACCGGCGACCTGGACACGCTGACGACCACGCAGTTCGCCGCGCTCACCCCCGCCCAGGCCGCCGCACTCACCACCGCCCAGGCCGCCGCGCTCGAAACCGAGGACCTGGTGGCGATCGCCCCCGCAAGCCTCGCCGCCCTCGGCACCGCCCGGGTGGCCGTGCTCGACAGCGCCCAGCTCGACGCCCTGGGCACGGCGCAACTGCAGGCCCTGACCAGCGCTCAGGTTGCCGCGCTGACCACTGACCAGGTGGCCACGCTCTCCACCGACGACCTGAACACGCTGACCTCGGCCCAGTTCGCCAGCCTGACCACCACCCAGGTGGCAGCACTGATGGCAGGGCAGGCGGGCGCACTCGAGAGCGCCGACCTCGCAGCACTGTCCACGGCCCAGGTGCGCGCCCTCTCCACGGCCGGCATCGTGGCCTTCGACACGGCCGATTTCGACGTCATGACCACAGCCCAGCTCGCTGCGCTGACCACGGCGCAGGTGGTGGCGATCGAGACTGGCGACCTCGCCGAGCTGGTCACCTCCGACCTGATCGCGCTGACACCCGGGCAGGCGGCGGCGCTCACCACGGCGCAGCTCGACGCGCTCACGCCCGGGCAGTTGCAGGCGCTGACCACCGCCCAGGTCGCCGGGCTGACGACCGGCCAGATCGCCTCCTTGTCGACCGCCGACCTGAACACCCTGACCACCAGGCAGTTCGAGAGGCTGACCCCCGACCAAGTCGCCGCCCTGACCACCGCGCAAGCGGCCGGCTTGGAGACCGACAACCTCGCCGCGTTGACCACCGCCCAGGTGCCTGCCCTGGCCACCGACAGCGTGGCCGCCCTTGGCACCGCGCAGGCTGCGGCGCTGACCACCGCGCAGGTGGCTGCCCTCACCAGCGCCCAGATCGACGCCCTGGCCAGCGACGTGCTACAGGCGCTGGCCAGCGACCAGGTGCAGGCGCTGAGCTCGGCGCAGGTGGCCACGCTGTCCACCGGCGACCTGAACACGTTGACCACGGCCCAGTTCGCCGCGCTCACTCCGGCTCAGGCAGCCGCCCTCACCACCGCCCAGGCCGCCGCGCTCAACACCGAGGACCTGGTAGCGATCGCCACCGCAAGCCTGGCCGCCCTCGGCGCGGCCCAGGTGGCCGTGCTCGACAGCGCCCAGCTCGACGCCCTGAGCTCGGCGCAACGCCGGGCCCTGACCAGCGCCCAGGTGCGGGCGCTCACGACGACCCAGGTCGCCACGCTGGCCACCGACGACCTCAACACGCTGACCACCGGCCAGTTCGCCGCCCTGAGCACCGCCCAGGTCGCCGCCCTGACCACAGCCCAGGCCGCCAACCTGGAGAGCGCCGACCTCGCCGCGCTAACCACCGCCCAGGTGCCCGCCCTCGCCACCGCCAGCGTGACTGCGCTGACCACCACACAGGTCCTGACGCTGACCACGGCCCAGGTGCCCGCCCTCACCAACGCCCAGCTCGACGCGCTGAGCGCCGAACAACTCCAGGTGCTGACCAGCGCGCAGGCTCAGGCCCTGAGCCCGGCCCAGGTCGCGGCGCTCTCGACTTCGGACCTGAACACGCTGACGACCGGTCAGTTCTACGCACTCACCACGGTCCAGGTCGGCGCCCTGACCCCGGCCCAGGTGGCTGCGTTGGAGTCGGCTGACCTGGCAGTTCTGACGACGGCGCAGATCCGCGCCCTGACCACCGCCGGACTCATTGCCCTCGACAGTGCCGACTTCGCCGCCCTTGGCACCGACCAGGTGGCCGCACTGACCGCGGCTCAGGTCGCGGCCATCGAGCCCGGTGACATCTCGGCTCTCGAACCCCCGCAGCTGCTGGCGCTGCAAGCCTCGCAGATCCCCGCCCTGACGACGGCGCAGGTGGTGGCGCTGACGACCGGCCAGCTCGGGCTGGTGGAACACGGCCAGCTCCAGGCCTTCAGCACCACCCAGGTGCCGGCGCTGACCACGGCCCAGGTGCGCAGCCTGTCGACCGACGACCTGAACGCGCTGACGACGCTGCAGTTCTCGAGCTTGACGACCGCCCAGGTGGCGGCGCTAAGCACCGCACAGCTCGTCGCCCTCGAGACGGCCGACCTGGCGGCGATCGGCACCGCGCAGGTGCAGGCGCTGGGCACCGCGGGCATCCAGGCGCTGACGAGCGAGGCGCTGGACGCGATGACGACGGCGCAGTACGGCGCACTGACCAGCGAGCAGCTTGCCGCGCTGACACCAGAACAGCTTCCACCGCTGGGCACTGACTTCATCGCCGGCCTGACCACGCAGCAGATCCCCCTGCTGTCGACCGCGCGGATCGGCGGCCTGAGCACCGGCCAGCTCCAGGCCTTCGACTCCGCGCAGGTGCGTGCCTTCACCACCACCCAGGTCGCCAGCCTCGCCACCGACGACCTGAACACGCTGACGACGAGGCAGTTCGCCGCCCTGGCCACCGCACAGGCAGCGGCCCTGACGACGGCGCAGCTGCCCGAGATGGAGTCGGCCGACCTCGCCGCCCTCGGCTCGGCGCAGGTGGGCGCACTGGCCACCGCGGGTATCGTCGCCATGGACTCGGCCGACCTTGCCGCCCTGTCGGCGCAGTACGTCGGCCTGACCTCGGCCCAAGTGCGCTCGATCGAGACCGCCGACCTCGTGGCCCTCGGCACGCTGGTGACCGCAGGCTTCGGCACCGCCCAGGTGGCGGCACTCGACAGCGCACAGCTCGATGCCCTGACATCGACCCAGCTCCAGGCCCTCACCTCGGCGCAGGTCCAGGCGCTGACGAGCGCGCAGGTCGCCGCGCTGACGCTGGCCGACCTGAATACGCTGACCACCGCCCAGGTCGCGACCCTGACCGCCCCGCAACTCGATGCCCTGACGTCGGCGCAATGGGAGGGCCTGGGCTCGGCCCCGCTCCGGGCCTTGACCACGGCGCAGCTCGCCAGCCTGTCCACTGGCGACCTGAACACGCTGACCACGACCCAGTTCACGCTGTTGACGACGGCCCAGCTCACAGGCTTGACGACCACGCAGGCCGCGGCACTCGAGACCGCCGACCTGACCAGCCTGTCCACGGCCCAGGTGCGCGCGATGACGACGGCGCAAGTGGCCGCCCTGCGCACCGAGCTGCTGGGCGCGCTGGGTACCGACCAGATCCAGGCCCTGGGCACGGCTCAGGTCGCCGCGCTGACCACTACCCAGGTGGCCACGCTCTCCACCGACGACCTGAATACGCTGACCACGGCGCAGTTCGCGCGCCTGACCACGGCCCAGGTGGCGGCACTGACGACGGGGCAGGCGGGGGCGCTCGAAAGCGCCGACCTCGCCGCACTATCCACGGCCCAGGTGCGCGCCCTCTCCACGGCCAGCATCGTGGCCTTCGACACGGCCGATTTCGACGTCATGACCACAGCCCAGCTCGCTGCGCTGACCACGGCGCAGGTGGTGGCCATCGAGACTGGCGACCTCGCCGAGCTGGTCACCTCCGACCTGGTCGCGCTGACACCCGGGCAGGCGGCGGCGCTCACCACGGCGCAGCTCGACGCGCTCACGACCGGGCAGTTGCAGGCGTTGACCACGGCTCAGGTGGCCGGGTTGACGACCCGCCAGATCGCCTCGCTGTCCACTGCCGACCTGAACACCCTGACCACCCGGCAGTTCGAGCGGCTGACCACGGCCCAGGTGGCCGCACTGACCACCACGCAGGTCGGCGCGCTCGACAGCGACGACCTGCGCGCGCTCACGACCGGGCAGCTGCGTGCAATCACCACGGCTGGCATCGTCGCGCTCGACGCCGCCGACTTCCAGGCCCTGCTGACCCAGCAGGTCGCGGCGCTGACGACGGCGCAGGTGCCGGCGATCGAGACCGGTGAACTCGCCACGCTGCAGTCCGACACCCTACTGGCGCTGCAGACGGTGCAGGTGCCGGCCCTGACGACGCAGCAGGTACAGGCGCTCACGACCGAGCAGCTCGCGCTGCTGGCGCACGACCGGCTGCGGGCGCTGGGCACAAGGCAGGTGTCGGCGCTGACGACCGAGCAGGTGCGCAGCCTGAGCACCGACGACCTCAACGCGCTGACGACCATGCAGTTCGCGAGCCTGACGTCGGCCCAGGTCGCGGCGCTCACCACCGACCGGATCGCGGTGCTCGAGACGGCGGACCTCGCGGCGCTGGGCACAGCACCGATTCAGGCCTTGGGAACCTCGGGCATCTCGGTGCTCACCAGTGCATCGCTGGACGCGCTGACCACGGCGCAGTACGCCGCGCTGACGCCGGAGCAGCTGGCTATCTTGAGCCCCGAGCAGCTCCCAGGCCTGGGCACCGAGTTCATCGCCGGCCTGACGACGGCGCAGGTGCCTCTCCTCTCGGCGGAACAGATCGATGGCCTGTCGACGGGCCAACTCCAGGCCATCTCGCCCGCGCAGGTGCGGGCGCTGACGACCACTCTGGTCGACGGCCTGTCCACCGAGGACCTGAACACGCTGACCACGCTGCAGTTCGCCGCGCTCACCACCGCGCAGGTGGCAGCGCTGACCTCGGTGCAGATGCCGCAGATGGAGTCGGCCAACCTGGCCGCGCTCGGCTCGGCGCAGGTCCGTGCGATCTCAACCGAGGACATCGTCGCGATGGACACGGCCGACCTGGCCGCCTTCTGGGGCCAGTACGTCGGCCTGGGTTCGGAGCAGGTGCGCGCCCTCGGCACCGACGGCCTGCTCGCGCTGGACACGCGCGTGCCGGCCGGCTTCGGCACGGCGCAGGTCGCGTCGCTGTCCACCGCGCAGCTAGACGCGCTGGCCGCCGCTCAGCTCCAGGCCTTCGCACCGGTCCAGATACAGGCCCTCACCACCGAGCAGGTGGCGAGTCTGTCGCTCGAGGACCTGAACACGCTGACGACGATCCAGGTTTCGGTGCTGACGGCCACCCAACTCGACGCGCTGACCTCGGTGCAGTGGTATGGTTTGAGCTCGACGCAACTTCAGGCCCTGACCGCGGGGCAGGTCTCGGGTCTGAACACCGCCGACCTCAACACGCTGACAAGCGCCCAGTTCGTGCTGCTGACCACCACGCAGATCGGGGCACTGACTGGCGCGCAGGCCGGCGCGCTCGAGAGCCAGGACCTGTTCGCGCTGTCGACGCCGCAGGTCGCCGCCCTGTCCACGGCCGCCATCGCCGGGCTCGACAGCGCCGACTTCGCCGTGCTCGACACCTCGCGGATCGCGGCCTTGACGAGCAGCCAGGTGCGCGCCATCGAGACCCGCGATCTGGCCGCCCTGGCCAGCGACGACTTGCTCGCACTCGGGACGACACAGGTCGTCGCGTTGACGACGCAACAGGTCGCGGCGTTGACGACGGCGCAGCTCGCGCTGCTCGAGAGCGACCGACTGCAGGCCCTGGCCACGCCGCAGGTGCAGGCCCTGACCACCGCGCAGCTCGCCAGCCTGTCCACCGATGACCTGAACACGCTGACGACGGCGCAGTTCGCCGCCTTCGGCACGGCTCAGGTCGCGGCGTGGACCCCAGCCCAGGCGGCGGCGCTAGAGTCCGCCGATCTGGCCGTCCTGTCCACCGCCCAGGTGCAGGCGCTATCCACCGGCAGCATCGTCGCCTTCGACGCGGCGGACTTCGACACCCTGGGCACGGACCAGCTCGCCGCCCTGAGCACGGCCCAGGTGCCCGCCATCGAGACAGGCGACCTCGCCTCCCTGGCGATCGGCGACCTGCTCGCGCTCGGCACGGCCCAGATCGCAGCACTGACCGACCCCCAGCTCGGCGCCTTGACCTTCGCGCAGCTCCAGGCCCTGGCCACGGCCCAGGTGCGCGCGCTGACCACCGCCCAGCTCGCCGGCCTGGCCAGCGATGACCTGAACACGTTGACGACGGCGCAGTTCGCCGCGCTGTCCACCGCCCAGGTCGCGGCGTTCAGCGCAGCCCAGGTCGGCGCGGTGGAGAGCGCGGACCTGACCGCGCTCTCCACCGCGCAGGTCGCCGCCCTCGCCACAGCCGGCATCGCCGCGCTCGACAGCGCCGACTTCGGCGCCTTCGACACGGCGCAGCTCGCCGCGCTGACCACCGCCCAGGTGCGCGCCATCGAGACCGTCGACCTTGCCGCCCTGGCAATCGGCGACCTGCTCGCGCTCGGCACAACCCAGATCGCAGCGCTGACCGACACCCAGCTCGGCGCCTTGACCCCCGCCCAGCTCCAGGCCCTGGCCACGGCCCAGGTGCGCGCGCTGACCACCGCCCAGCTCGCCGGCCTGGCCAGCGATGACCTGAACACGTTGACGACGGCGCAGTTCGCCGCGCTGTCCACCGCCCAGGTCG
>JBILNB010000125.1:0-6952 GCA_044375195.1 Rubrivivax sp.
GCGATCTCCTCGGCCAGGAAGCGCTGCCGCAGCGGCGCCCACTGCGCCGGGCTGCGGCCCGCCAGCGTGCCGACGTAGAAGCCGCTGAACTCGTGCACGCTAACTGTGCCGGCCTGGTAGGCCGCCTCCATGGCCGCGTTGCGTGGCGCGAAGGTCTCGCGCTCGAGCAGGCCCTCGCGCATCAGCCACTCGCACCACAGCACGTCGCTGTCGCCGCTGAGCAGGGTGTGGTCGAGGTCGAAAAGGGCGAGGCTGGTCATGGGGTGATCCGGGGTTCAGATCTCGTGGACGAAGCGCGACAGCGGCTGGTTGCTGGCCAGCACCGCTGCGCCGATGCGCCGGTGCCAGAAGGATTCCGAACCGTGCGCCATGCGCCAGGCGTGGAGGCGGCGCGTGTGCAACTGCAGGTCGTGGTCGGCGGTCACGCCGATCGCGCCGTGCAGGCCGTGGGCCGTCGCCGCCACGACGGCCGCTGCGGCACTCGTCCTCGCCTTGGCCATGGCCGCGGCCATCGGGTGCGGGCTGACCCCAGCGCCGGAGAACGCCACCTGCGTGGCGGAGGAGGCGGCGGCGATGTGCTCGGCCATCACGGCCAACTGGTGCTGCACCGCCTGGAACTGCCCCAGGGACCGGCCGAACTGCACGCGGTCGTTGCAGTGCTGCAGCGTCATCTCGAAGGCCCGACCGAGCGCCCCGGTGATGAGTGCGGCATGCAGCGCCGCGCCAAGACTCTCCAGCTCTGCGGCCCGCCCGGGGCCTGACTGGACGACGGCGGCGTGATCCACCCATCGCAGGCTCGCCGCCTGCAGGCCGGGGATGTCGCCTTCGCTGCGTTCGGCCGAGCTTGCGTCGAGCAGCACCCAGCCCTCTGCATCTGCCCCCAGCACATGCGCCGCCATCTGGCCGTAAGGCACGCGGGGGCAGGCCAATCCGCCATCGGCAAGGCGCGTCAGGCGGGGCGCGAGGGTCAGCAGCCCGTCGGGCGCCGATCCGGGCGGCAGCAGGGCCCGGGCCACGATGGCCTGGGCGGCCGGCACCGGCATCGCGTGCCGGCCGAACTGCTCGAGCACCGGGCGCAGATCGGGCAGCTGGATGCCAGCGCCGCCATGGTCTTCCGGGGCCAGCAACTCCAGGAAGCCCGCGTGCTCCAGCGCCTGCCACAAGGGCAGTGGCGAGCCCCCGCCTTCGATATGGCGCACCGCGGCGGGCGTGCAATGGTCGTGCAGGATGGTCTCGATGGCTTCGGCGAACATGATGTCCAGCCTCTTCAGCGCAGCCCCAGCCCGCGCGCGATCATGCCGCGCAGGATTTCCCGCGTGCCGCCGCGCAGCGAGAACGTGGGTGCCACCTGGCTCACGTAGGCCAGCGTGCGAACCAGCTGGCCGTCGATCTCGGCGCCGGGGTCGCCGAGGGCGGCTTCCAGCACGGCAGGGATGGCCTGCTCGAACTCCGTGCCGAGGTCCTTGACAAGCGCCGCTTCGACGACGGGGCTGTCACCGCAGGCCAGCCGGGCCGTGACCGAGATGGACAGCTGTCGCAGCGCCGCCAGTTCGGTGGCGAAGCGCCCGACAGCCTCGGCGTGAGAGCCGTCGCCATGGCGCCGCAGCCAGTCAACCCAGAGCTCGAGCAGGACGATGCTGGAGTAGAGGCGCTCCGGCCCGCTGCGCTCGAAGGCCAGCTCCGCCGTGACCTGCCCCCAGCCCTGGCCTTCGGACCCGACCAGGGCGTCCTCGCCAAGATGCACGTCCTCGAAGAGCACCTCGTTGAAGTGGCTGTCCCCGGTCAGGTCGCGGATGGGCCGGACCTGGACTCCAGGCAGCGACAGGTCCACGATGAGCTGGGACAGTCCCTTGTGGCGGTCGCCGGGTTGCCCGGAGGTTCGCACGAGCGCGATCATGTAGTGGGCGTGGTGCGCATGGGTCGTCCAGAGCTTGCGACCGTTCAGTCGCCAGCCTTCAGGGGTTCGCGTCGCCCGGCTGTTCACGCTGGCGAGGTCGGAGCCCGCACCCGGCTCGCTCATGCCGATGCAGAAGAAGGCCTGCGCGGCGCAGATCCTCGGCAGGTGGTGCCGGCGCTGCGCCTCGGTGCCGTACCTCAGGATCAAGGGCCCGCTCTGGCGGTCGGCGATCCAGTGAGCTGCGACCGGAGCCCCTGCGCACAGCAGTTCCTCGACCAGGACGAAGCGGCAGAACGCGTCCAGCTCGGCGCCGCCATAGGCCTTGGGCAGGGTGACCCCGACCCAGCCTCTGCGAGCCAGGCGTCGGCTGAAGTCGGCGTCGAAGCCCATCCAGGACCTCGAGCGCTGGTCCGCAGGGGCCGGGTCAAGGTTGGCGCGCAGGAAGTCCTGCACCTCGTCGCGAAAAGCCTCGGCGTGGGCGGGCAGGGTCGCGTGCCTGAACGAGGCGAGGAGATCGACCACGCCGTCAGGCCCCGAACTGCGGTGGACGCTTCTCCAGGAAGGCGGAGACCGCCTCGCGATGGTCGGCGGTCTTGTGCGAGATCGCCTGGAACGCGGCCGACAATTCGAGCACCGTGTCGAGCCGGGAGTGCTGCGCCTCCCGAATCAGGCGCTTGGTCAGGCGCAGGGCATGCGAGGGGTTCGCCGCGATGCGCCCCGCCAGCTCGCGCGCGGCGGGCATCAGGGCCTCGGGCTCGACCACCCGCGACACCAGGTTCCATCCCAGGGCCTGCCGGGCGTCGATCGTCTCGCCGGTGAAGGCCATCTCGGCGGCCCGGGACAGGCCGATGGCACGCGGCAGCAGCCACGCGCCGCCGTCGCCAGGGATGATGCCCAGCCGCACGAAGCTCTCGGCGAACCGGGCCCGGGTCGACGCGATGCGGATGTCGCACAGGCAGGCGAGGTCCAGCCCGGCGCCGATGGCGTGCCCGTTGATGGCCGCGATCAGCGGCACCTCGAGGTTGAACAGCCCCATCGTCAGGCGCTGGATGCCTTGGCGATAGTCCTGCCGGATCTGCATCTGCCCGGCCTCCGGTCCCTGCTGTCGCTGCATCTCGCGCAGGTCGCCGCCGGCCGAGAACGAAGGGCCGTTGCCGGTGAGGATCGCGCACCGCACCGAGGGGTCTGCGTGGATCCGGGCGATGGCGTCCAGGAACTCTGCGACCGCGGTGTTGCCCGTGAGCGGGTTTCGCCGGTCGGGGTCGTTCATCGTGAGCGTGACGACCGGACCGTCCTGCTCGAAGAGGAGGAAGCCCATGTTCTCAAGCCTGCCGCAGGTGCCAGGCCTTGGGCCGCGTGAAGGTCTGGATGCCGTGCGTGGACAGCGTCAGGCCGATACCGGAGTCGCCCACGCCCGACCAGGGCAGGCGCGGGCTGACGCGGTCGCAGCAGTTCCAGTAGACGGTGCCGGCGTTCACGCGCGACAGCAGTGCGCGCGCGGCGGTCTCGTCCCGGGTGTAGACGCCGGCGGTCAGGCCGTAGCGCGTGTCGTTCATGCGCTCCACGGCCTCGTCGTCCGAGGCCACCTTCTGGATTCCGACGATGGGGCCGAAGCTCTCCTCGCGCATCACCTCCATCAAGTGGTCGCAGCCGGTCAGCACCGTGGGCTCGAAGCCCCAGCCGGGCCCGGCGGTGCGGTGGCCGCCGCAGGCCAGCGTGGCGCCCTTGGCCACGGCGTCGGCCACCTGGGCCTCCAGCACCCGCAGCTGGGGCTCGCGCGTGACCGCGCCCAGGTAGGTCGATGCGTCCATCGGGTCGCCGGCCTTCATCGCGCGCACGGTGGCGACGAAGTGGGCGACGAAGGCGTCGTGCACGGCCTCGTGCACGTAGATGCGCTCCACCGAGCAGCAGCCCTGGCCGGTGTTGTACATCGCGCCGTCGGCCAGGCTCTCGGCCGCGGCGTTCACGTCCACGTCGGCTCGCACGTACATCGGGTCCTTGCCGCCGAGCTCGAGCTGCACCTTCACCAGGCGCGGCGCCAGCGCCACGGCGATGCGCTGGCCGGTGGCGTGGCTGCCGGTGAAGAACAGGCCGTCGATGCGCTGCGCCACCAGCGCCGCGCCGACCTCGCCCCCGCCCACCAGGCACTGCATCACGCCGGCGGGCACGCCGGCCTCGTGCAGCAGGCGGGTGATGGCCCCGCCCGTGAGCGCGGCGTGCTCGCTGGGCTTGTACAGCACCGCGTTGCCCGTCAGCAACGCCGGCACGATGACGTTGCAGCCGACGAACCAGGGGTAGTTCCAGGCCGAGATGTTGGCCACCACGCCCAGCGGCACGTGGCCGATCTGCTCGTGCATGCCGCCGCCGTCGAAGACGTGTTCGTCGCGCACCGCGGTTTCGGCCTGCTCGAGGAAGAAGTCCAGCCGCGGCAGCAGGCCGTTGAGCTCGTTGCGCGACAGCGTGATGGGCTTGCCGGTCTCGCGCGTCATCGTCGCGGCCAGATCCTCGAGCTGGGCCACCACCGCGGCGCGAAAGCGCGTGATGCAGGCCAGGCGCTCGGCCATCGGCAGCGCGGCCCAGGCCGGTTGGGCCGCGCGCGCGGCCGCGGCCTTTTCGCCTGCCGAGGCGGCGTCGTCGGCCGGGATCGTGCTCAGGACCTGACCGGTCCAGGGGTTGTGGATCTGCAGCGTGGCGTTCATCGCGGGCTCTGGGCGGTTGAGGGGGTCGCGTTCGCGGCGCGCACGGCGCGGCACGCGTCGAGAAAGTCGCGCAGCATGGCCGAGTCGTCGAACTGGCCGGGCTGCAGCGGGTGGTGGAACTCGGGATGCCACTGCACCGCGGCCACGTAGCTGCCGCTGCCGGTGCGCCGGATGGCCTCGATCATGCCGTCGTCGGGGCAGCGCGCCTCGACCTCGAAGCCGGGCGCGAGCTGCTTGATGCCCTGGTGGTGGATGCTGTTGGCCCGCGCGCGCGCAACGCCGGGGTAGAGCTGGGCCAGCCGCGTGCCGGGGACGACCTCCACCTCGTGGAAGTGCTTCTCGTAGCGTTCGAGGGCGCGGTGGTCGAGCGAGCCGTGGCGCTGGCTCGTGATGTCCTGCCACAGGCTGCCGCCGTGCATCACGTTGATCAGCTGGAAGCCGCGGCAGATGCCGAAGACCGGCTTGCCGGCGCGGATGAAGGCCTGCACCAGCTCGATCTCGTAGCGGTCGCGCACCGGGTCGCCGGCCCAGGCCGGATCCAGCGGCTGCTCGCCGTAGGCCTGCGGCGCGATGTCGTTGCCGCCTTGGAGCACCAGACCGTCGAGGGCGCGCGCGTAGTCGTCGAGGTCGAGGTCGCTGCGCTCGACGATGCTGTCGGCCGTGACGGCCGGCACCATCACCGCCATCGCGTGCCCGGACAGCACCCAGTGCGCGACCGACTGCTCCAGGAAGTGCAGCGTCTTCGTGAACACGCGCGGCAGCGCGTCGTGGTCGGTGGGGTAGTGGATGCGGGCGGAGACGCCGATCAGCAGGGGGGGGTGCTCTTCCAGCTTGTCCATGGGGGCGGTCGTGAAGCCGGGCGGGGGCCGGCGGCGCCTGCATTCTGCCGGCAAGCGGCGCCAGCGCATGCGCCTTTCACGTCGCCGCGGTCGTGGTCTCGAGGCCGGAGAAGACGAAGGCCTTGCCTGCGCCGAAGTCGAAGTCGGGTCGATCCCAGGCGATCATCTTGCCTGGATTGAGCAGGCCCAGCGGGTCGGCTTCGCGCTTGAAAGCCAGCAGCAGCGGCTCCGGCCGTCGCCAGCCGCCTTCCTCCAGCGTGTAGACGTGGGGGTCGAACACCGCGCAGCCCTCCTCCTCGTGGATGCGCATGATCTCGCGCAGTCGCTCCTCGGTGCTGAAGCGCACCAGCGGCAGGCCGGCCAGCGAGGGCGCGCCTGCCGATCGGATCAGCTCGACGTGGATCGGCAGCTCGTCGCCGAGCCGCGCATGCACGCGCTCCAGTGCCGCCAGGTCAGGATAGCGGGTCTGCAGGTAGGTGATGCTGCGGTCGGCCTGCAGCGCGCGCAGCGTCGTGTGGTTCCACCCCATCTCGGCCACGCTGGGCAGCCCGGCCCGGGCTTCGGCGCTCAGCCGGTCGCTGCGGTGGACGATCTCGCCGCGGGCGCGACGCGCGGCTGCCAGCACTCCTTCCAGGGCCGAAGGTGCGGCCATCACGATCACTGCGGACTGGTCGCGCCGCAAGGCGCTGCGCCAGGCCGGGAACACGTCGTGCGGCAGCGGGGCCACGAAGAAGGCCACCTCGTCGAGCAGCAGGCCGTCGGACTCCGCGAGCTGGCGCGCGAGCATGGCCGCATCCTGCCAGCGATCGAGCCCGACGATGACGTCGACCCAGTCCTCGGCCCGGGTGGTCGGCAGCTCGAGTTCGGTGACGATGCCGGTCGTTCCGTAGGCGTGGACGATCTTCAGCACGTCCTCGCCCTCGAGCTCGAGCACGCGCGGCTGCGCCTCGCAGGTGACGACGCGCGCCCTCAGCACGTTGCCCGCGGCGCGCAGGCCGCCCCAGCGCACCGAGCCCAGGCCGCCCGAGCCGCCAGCGACGAAGCCGCCGAGGGTGGCGGTGGCTGCCGTGGAGGGCACGATGCGCAGCGCCTCTGCCCGCGCCGAGCGCAACGTCGCGTTGACGGCGGCGATGTTCGCGCCCGGGCCGCAGACGACCCGGCCAGGGCGGCTGCAATCCACCTGCGCGAGGTGGTGCAGGTCCAGGACCAGCCCGCCAGAAAGGGGCATGGCCTGACCGTAGTTGCCGGTGCCGGCGCCGCGTGCGGTGACAGGCACCCGGTGCGCGTGGCAGGCCCGGAGCACGCGCACGACCTCGGCCTCGTCGCGCGGGCAGGCCACCAGGTCGGCCTGCACGCCGTCGAGCAACCGCTTGAGCACCGGCGAATACCAGAAGTAGTCACGGCTCTTGCGTCGCAGCACCGAAGCCTCGGTCTCGAGGGGCACGCCCTCCAGGTCCTTCAGCAGTCCTTGGGGAATCATCGCGGCCTCCGTGGGCGTGTCATTGCGGTTCGGGCAG
>JBILNB010000066.1:0-23893 GCA_044375195.1 Rubrivivax sp.
TTGATCTATTCTTCTGCCACTACAAGATTTTTCGGAAATCGAGATCTTCAGAGCGCTAACTACCTGATCCGTAACACGCTGCGGGCGCTGGCAGCGGGCAGGCGGGCGGAAAAGTGTCGAACTTGGGCGGATTGCGCGCAGACCCGCTACGTCCGCGCACTCCGCTGCACTACTTTCCGATGCAGAACTTCGAGATCGCCGGAAAGCCGCGTGGATGCTGGGGTTCTGGGCCGAGTGGGCCGATGTGTACATGCGCGTGTACACGGGAAGATCCCACCATGCCGTGCCATCGTCTTGATCGGACGTGAGCACCTCACCTGCGGTCGCAGTTGGGCAGTCAGCACCGTCACCCCAGGCCGGCACCCGCCCGCTCCGGATACCTCTCATACACATGCTCGAACACCGCCGCGCACTTCTGGTTGTAGAGCTCGGGCGTGTAGGCGCGCGGCAGGCCGCTGTCGAGGGTGTCCTCGATGGCGAGCTTGATCTGTGAACGCGCCGCCGACTTCTGCCGCCAGCTCAGCACCAGCAACTCCTTGAGCCGCGCGAGCAGGGCTCGGGCGACCTTCTTCACCTCGGTGCGCTCCTCGGTCGAGAGTTCGGGCGAAGGCCGCGTGAGGATGTCGAAGATGACCAGCTCTTCCTCGCTGAGGTTCTCGCGCACATGGCGCTGCGCCTCTTCGTCGAGGCTGCCGGAGAGCTTGACCAGCTCCTGGAACAGCTCCTCGATGCTGCGGCTACCGGCGTTGTAGCTCTCGATCAGCGCCTCGAACTTCTCGGCGAAGTCGGCCCGCAGGCGGTTGGCCTCGATCATCTTCTCGAGCTGCGCCCGCACGGCCGCCTTCAGCACCTCGATGTCGGTCTTCTGGTGCTTGGACTGCTTGAACTTGCGGGCCAGCGCCTCGAAGTTGATCTTCGAGAGGTCGAGCGCCGGCACCGAGCCCTCGCGGATCTCGTGGCCCGTGATCGACGCATCGAGCAGTGCATTGATGCCCGCCATCACGCCGCCGATGTCGGGCGGGTTGGGGTTGAGTTTGGCGCGGATCGCCTCGGCCAGCGTGGCCAGACAGGCCACGCGACCGGTGTGCGCAAGGGCCGAGAGGTCGGGCTTCACCGCGCGGTACAGCGTGCCCACCAGCCGCTCGTGGCCGAAGAAATCGCGGCGCTGCGCGTCGGGCGAGATCAGCTCATTCACGCCATCGTCGATCTTCTTCAGCCGCTGGAAGTCGCCCACCGGCAGCGCCTCAATGCCGGCGAGGTCTACACCCTTGTTCGCGCAGTACGTGCTGGCGTCTTCCACCGCGCGGGCCAGAGCCAGCGCGAGCTCTGCCTTGTCACGAACCGGGTTGGCGCTGCCGCCGCCCTTGCCGTAGATGGCGAGCGCCTTCTCCAGCGATGCGAAGACGTTCGCATAGTCCACGATCACGCCGCTGTGCTTGCCGGGGAACACCCGGTTGGCCCGGGCGATGGTCTGCATCAGCGTGTGGTTGCGCATCGGCTTGTCGAGGTACACCGTGGAACAGCTCGGCGCATCGAAGCCGGTGAGCCACATGGCGCAGACGAAGACCAGCCGCAAGGGGTCTGTGGTGTCCTTGAACTTCTCGTCGAGCCCGGGCTGCGAGTCGTTCATGCGCTTGCGGTGCGGCTCGATGTCCAGGCCCAGCGCAGCCATCTGCGCGATCTCGTTCTGGCCCGGCGACACGATCACCGCCATGTCGGTGGTGTTCAGCGCACCGAGGCGGCGCAGGAGCTCGGCCTTGCGCACATCGCGCCGGGCCTGCTCGGCTGATCGCTCGTCCCCCAGCGGGCGCATCGCCAGCTCGCCCAGCTCGGTCTGCACGCGCTTGGTCTCATCCGCCCAGTGCTGGCGCACCTTGTCGTGCATGCGCAGCGCGGTGGCCTTGTCGATGGACACCACCATCGCCTTGCCGAAGAAGCCGCGGTCGAGGAAGTGGCGCACGATGTCGCGGGCCACGGCTTCGAGCCGGTCGTCGCGGGTGATCAGGTGGTACTGCCGGCCCAGCTCGCGCTCTAGGCGGGCCTCCTGGTCAGGGTCGAGCGCAGCGTTCTCGATGAGCTCGTAGATCTCGTCGTTGAGGTCGGCGTTGACCAGCTGCAGCTCGGGCGTGCGGTTCTCGTAGAACAGCGGCACCGTGGCGCCGTCCTCGATGGACTGCTGGAAGTCGTAGACCGACACATAGTCGCCAAAGACCTCGCGCGTGCGCTCCTCGCCCGCGATCAGCGGCGTGCCGGTGAAGGCCAGGAAGGTGGCGCGCGGCAGGGCGGCGCGCATGTTCAGCGCCAGCGTGTCGTACTGGCTGCGGTGCGCCTCGTCGGTCAGCACGATCACGTCGCTGCGGTCGCACAGCACCTCGGCGGTCTGGAACTTGTGCACCAGCGTGAAGACGTAGCGCTGGTTGCCTGCCAGCAGCTCACGCAGGTGCGCGCCGCTGGTGGCATGACTGTCGGCCGCCTCGCCCACCGCGCCCGTGGCCTTGAAGGTCTTGGCGATCTGCTCGTCGAGCTCCACCCGGTCGGTCACGATCACGAAGGTCCAGTTTCCCGGCAGCGTGCGCAGCACCTTCTGCGCGAAGAACACCATCGAGAAGCTCTTGCCGCTGCCCTGCGTCTGCCAGAACACGCCGCCGCGGCCGTGGCCCATGGAGCGCGCCTGCAGCATCGAGGCGATGGCGTTGTTCACACCCAGGAACTGGTGGTTCTGCGCCAGCACCTTCACTACCCCGGCTTTGTGCTCCGAGAACAGCGTGAAGTTCTCCACCAGGTCGAGCAGCCGCCCAGGCTGGCAGGTGCCGCGCAGCATCACCTCCAGCGACACGCGGCGCGGCTCGTCCTCGCGTTCGATGCGCTTCCACTCCACCCAGCGCTCCCAATCGGCGGTGAGCGATCCCACGCGGCTGTCGGTGCCGTTGCTCGCGATCATCAGCGCGTTGAAGACGAAGAGCGCCGGGATCTGCTCCTTGTAGTGGGTGAGGTTCTCGTCAAAGGCCGCACGCGCCGGCACGCCGGGCTTCTTCAGCTCGATCACCACCCACGGCAGGCCGTTGACGAAGCCCACCAGGTCGGGCCGGCAGGTGTAGAGCGCGCCCGTCACGCTGAACTGGCTCACGAGCAGGAAGTCGTTGCCCGCCGGGTTCGTCCAGTCGATCACGCGCACGCGCTCGGTCTTCTGCCCGCCGTGCACCGGGTCGGGCACCGAGACGGCCACGCCGTCCTTGAGCAGCGCATAGACCTCGCGGTTGGCGGCGGCCAGGCTCATGGCCGAGCGGTCGCGGCTGAGCTCGTCGACGGCACGGGTGAGCGCCTCGGCTGCCGCGCCCGGGTTGAGCCGTTCGAGTACCGCGCGCAGCCGGCCTGTCAGCACCACCTCGCCCTTGGTCTCGCGGCCCAGACTGCCTGGGGTGCTGGTCTGGCCGAAGACCTCCTCCAGCGCCGACACCGTCTGCCAGCCGAGCGCGCCGAACAGCCCGATGGCGGGCTGCTCGACGAGCTGGTCTTCGGTGTAGGCGTGGGTGGTCATCGGGAATGTTCGGCAGTGCGATCCGGCAGGTTCTTTTCTGCAAACACGGCCACGACGACGCCTGCAGAAAAGCGTAAGCGGTTGACCTGCAATGCTTTTTTGATTGGCCTTTCCTTCATCGGCGGCCTTTTATCCTGCATCCGTACCGACCAGCACCCAGCGAGGCGCCTTGCGTGACCCGGCATTGCGGATCCGGCGCGCACGGCGCAGTCGCGTCAAGAGAAGCGCCACCTTGTTGCGCTTCTGCGATTCATCGAGCCGATCCCCAAGCTTTTCCAGGAGCAGGTTGTCGATATCGCGCCGGGTTGCCGAGCCAAAACGGGAGAGCAAGTCCAGAACCAGCTGCTCATAGAACGCGTCGTCCTGCCCTCGCATCAGGATGTAGTCAGCCTTGGCTGCCGTGGCCTGCGCCACCGCCGCCGACACGTGCACATTCGGCCTGCGGCCCTCTACAAGGCCGGCGCGGCGCAATCGCCGCACGCTGGCCTCATCCACGTCCAGACGCTTCTGGATCCGGTCCAGGGCGAGGATGTCCTCGAGCGCCAGCGTCGTGTTCTGGATGAGCATGCGCGTGTAGGCCGGGTCGATCACACGACCATGCACCGTAAGGCGGACGACGCCAGGCTCGCTGAGGTCGTAATCGGGCAGCGGGAAGAAGCGCCTGGCCTGGCCCTCGAACATCCTGTGGATGCCGTAGCCCATCGTGTCGATCATGTTGAGCTCGGCCATCGCCTGCGCAAGGAACGGATTCCGGTAGCGCCGCGGCGTCACCGTGCCGCGCAGGTAGTCGGTCGGCTCACCTTCGTAGAAGCTCCCCTCGCTCTCGAACACCAGCCGATCCGCCTGCTCGGTCACAACGACTCGCGCGTGCCGGTCGTAATCCTGGTGCGCGATGCAGTTGTGAAGCGCTTCGAGGATGATGTTCTGGTCGTACTTCGCGAGCTCGACGGGAAGAAGACTGCCGTCAGGCAGTACGCGAAGCTGGATGTTGCGGATCTTGCGGTACAGCTGCGTCGTCGCCAGCAGAAAGGGCGGGCCCAGGTGCTCGTAGGCGCGTTCCTCACCCTCAAGCCGCCAGGTGATCTGGGCAGGGTGCGGTGACAGCAGGTGCGCCGATTCAGCCCGCCCGAGCAGCAGGAGCGCAGCCCGGGTCACTTGCCCCTTCCGGGTCAGTCGAGCGCGATCGAGCAGGGTCTCCAAAGGCCAGTTGGTGATCTCTTCGGGACGAAACCGGTTTGCATGCTTGTCGGCAAACGCTCGGCGGGCCTGCGCGATCGCATCGGGATCGAGATCACCAAGGCTTGCCCCTGCGACCGCCTGCGCCGACCAATCCGTCAACGCCGTCTGGGCCCGGATGGCGTCGAGCTTGTCGAGCCCGAGCGGCACCAGGCTCTCGCCGGCTCGGGCGTAGTAGTGCCCTTGCCAAGAGATGGGCATGCCCATCGGGGCAGGCGGAATCTCGAACAGCAGCACCCGCCCCTGGGCATGGCTCACCACGTGGATGTCGCGAAAGCTCACGCTCGGTGCCGTTCCTTGCGCCATCTGAAGCTTGGTTCCCTGTAGCCGGTCGGGTTCCACTCGGTAGTCGGTGCCACAGACCGATCGGCTGCGGTTGTCCACGCCCAGAACCAACCAGGCGCCGCCGAGCCCGCGCAGGTTCGCCTCGTTGGCGAGCGCCGAAAAGTACTTGCCCATGTCCGAAGTCGAAAAGCTCTCGCCGGCACGCTTGAACTCCACGACCTCGCTCTCCCATTTCGAGATCAAGAGATCGAGCAGGGCCTCGAGCTGATGCGAAGCGGCGGATGGCGGGTGAGCAATCGACATGTCGCCCTCAGATCCGCCCTGGCAGCGACCCGCAAAGCGCCGTCAGGTAGCCGGCACTTAAATGAAAAAATGAAGCCGGACAGGCACTTGGGTGCAAGGGACGGATTTGACTTAAATAAGCCTCCGCCCTCGCGGAGGGGCAACCTGGGCAATACTCCCTCACGGCAACCCCTTCACCACCGGCCGCAGCACCTGGTCCATCCTCACCAGCCGCTGCGTGAGCCAGCCCAGGTACTCATCCCAGCGGCTTTCGTCCTCGATCGACGCGCCCGGGTACCAGGCCGCGATGCGGCAGGCCTTGGCATCGGGCAGTTCCTGCCAGTCCAGCGGGAAGCCGAGCGCGGATTCGATGGCCTGCTTCTGCGACGACAAGTGGGCGAAGTGCTGCTTGGCCTGCGGGCCCGGCATCCACAGCTCCACGCCCAGGCGTTCATCGCGGGTGTTGGCGGTGATGTTCAGGCCGAAGCCGGAGCGGCCAATGGAGTTGTTCAGCCAGTGCTGCGGGCGCGGCTTCTGCGGGCGGATCTGCGGGGCGTCCCTGGCCAGCCGCTCGATCAGCGCCGTCCAGAACTTCAGCTGCAACTGCTTGGTGGGCGAGGCGCTGGAGGCGGCGCGCGCCTGCTCGCGGCCAGCCTTGGCCCAGTCGTTGGGCTTGACCACCACCTCGAACTTGGGCGCCAGGGGCGAGTCGCCGATGCGCCAAAGCTCGATCTGCACGCCGAAGAAGCTCAAGTCGTCGGTGGTGTTCTCGTTCAGGAACTGCAGCGCGGCCACATGCTCGGGGCGGAAGGACTCCGCCACCCAGATCACCTTGCGAGCGCCCACGCCCGCCGCGTAGGCCAGGATCTGGCCCAGGTGCCTGTGGTCGGTCTCGGCGAGCTGGTTCTCGATCACCACCTGCTGGTCGCCGTCGGTGCACAGGATGTCGAGCTTGAAGTCACCCACCCAGTGCTCGGTAGCTACCGCCTCCAGCTCGCTCAGGCCCAGGGCCTGCGCCAGCGCATCGAGGTTGGCGGCCTCGGCCAGCCAGGGCGTGAAGTCGCCGGCCTCTTGCTTCCAGGCTTCGCGCAGCGGCACGCGCTCGAGCTTGCTCAGGGGCTTGGCGGGCGGCATGGCTCAGGCGGCCTGGAGTTCGTCCAGCGCGATCTGGCCGGAGAGGAGACGGGGGAGGAGGAGGTCGCGGGTGCGGCGGAGGTTTTGGATTTGACTGTCGAGCGTCCACATCTTCTCGAACGACGCAGAGACAGCTTGCTGGAAGCTGGTCCGGAACGATAGCGGTGGAGTGACGAGTTCGACCGAGGAAATACCTTCGAGCGTTATCTGAGGTTGCGCCGCGCCACCGACGACATCGCGAAGCCCTCTCTCCTTCAACGTGTGGAATAGCCAGAAGTAATTGGCCGGGTGGGTTGGGTCGAACGTGAAGGAGTTGTTCGTGACATAGCACTGCGGCTGAGTTATCTGCATTTCACCTACGCTACCGCGGCAGCCGCAGATAATGGTCCGCTGTTCACGGGTGTATTCGGTGTAACGCCCGATAATCTTTGCCGCTCCGTAAACTGGGTATGGTCCGTCATCGGCCAGTTTCTTGGTAGGCAGATTCTTGCCGTAGTTCACCTTTGTCAGCTCGAAGAGCTTCTTCACCTCCCACCCCTCCGGAATCTCCCCCAGCGGCGACGCGACGCGCGGATGGTTCTCGTGGCCGGGGAAGCGGAAGTGGACGAACCACTCGCGGTAGAGGGCGCGTGCCATCGACTCCAGGATCTTGATGCGCCGCTGGCTGTTTTCGATCAGGTCGTCGTAGGCGGAGAGGATACTGGCGATGCGGCGTTGGATGGGGAGCGGGGGAATAGGAATGTACGCTTGCCGGAATGTTGGGTGGTGACCTTTGTAGTCCGTGAGGCTCACCCTGCCTAGTGATGCGTAATAGAAATAGACGGTATCGGTGACGCCAGGTTTTCCAATCTTGGGGAAGATATTTTGGATGACCGAAAAGGGCTCCTTCATCAACCGTACAGCACAGGTATGGTTAGCGAATGTGACTACAGGCGCGCTTGGAGATGCGTCAACCCCCGGAATTTCGTCATGAAAGCCAAGCGCGCCAGCCGCCGATTGATTTAGGACCGGGACACGCCCCACGGGCGAAACGGTTTTGGAATCAAGCAACTTTCCCGGCTTTAGTTGGACACACGCCTCAGCCGTAGGCAAGGCTGTCCATCCCGCCGGCAGCGGCGGAACCTCATCAAAAGTCAGCCAAACTGGTTGCCGTAAGTCGGGCATCGTCAGCCTTCCAAAATCCCCGCGACATTCGCCGCGATCGTCCGCTCCAACTCCCGCGCCTGCGCGTTCAGCGCCTCCAGCTCCTCGTTCAAGCCCTGCAACTGCGTGCGGAAGTCCTCGTCGCTGACTTCCTCCCCAGGCGCCACGCCTACATAGCGCCCCGGGTTCAACGACCACCCCTGCGCCTCGATCTCAGCCAGCGTCGCCGCCTTGCACAGGCCGGGCACATCGGCATAGGCCGGTTGCGCGCCGAACACCTCCTTCAGCTTGGCCTCAGCCTCGGCACCGCCCTGCGTGTAGTCCGGCGCCTCGCCGCGGTACAGCCGCACCACGTTGGCGATGAACCCGATCTGCGCGGGCGTCCAGTCGCGGTGGGCGCGGTCCACCTGACGGTAGATATGGCGGGCGTCGATGAAGAGCACATGGTCGGCGTGGTGCGCGCGCCGGGCCTTGCCACGGTCCAGGAACCACAACGTGCAGGGCAGCGTCACCGCGTAGAACATGTTGGGGCCCACGGCCACCATCACGTCCACCGAGCGCGCTTCGATGAGCTTCTGGCGAATCTCCTGCTCGCTGCTGCGCGCATCCGAGGCCGAGTTGGCCATCACGAAGCCGGCGCGGCCTTGCGCGTTCAGCGCCGAGTGGAAGAGCTGGATCCAAAGGTAGTTGGCGTTGTCGGTGCGCGGCAGCCCGAAGGGAAAGCGCCGCGCCGGGCCGACCATGTCCTTCAGCCGCTCCTTGTCCACCGCGTTCACGTTGAAGGGCGGGTTGGCCAGCACGAAGTCGAACTGCCCGGTGGCCGCGTGCGGGTCGTCGTAGTAGCTGTTGACATTGCCGCCGTGGCGGATGTCGCCCTCCAACCCGTGCACCGCCAGGTTCAGGCGGCACAGGCGCCCGGTCTCGTCGGTCTTCTCCACGCCGCAGATGGCAAGTTCAGCAGCCGGGTTCTTCTGGTGCTCGGCCACGAAGCGGGCCGACTGCACGAACATGCCGCCCGAGCCGCAGGCCGGGTCGAGGATGCGGCCATGGAAGGGCTCGATCACCTCGGTGAGCAGCTTGACGATGCTGGAGGGCGTGTAGAACTCGCCGCCGCCCTGCCCCTCGCTCATCGCGAACTCGCCGAGGAAATATTCGTAGATCCGGCCGAAGGCGTCGAAGTCCAGCGACACCGGAATCTCGGAGACCTTCTTCAGCAGGTCCTTCAGCAGCGTGGGCGTGAAGAGGTAGTAGGTCTTGGGCAGCACGCCCGCGAGCTGCGGGTTGTGCTTCTCGATGGCGCGCATCGCGTCGTTGACCTTGGCGCCGATGTCGGCCACCTCGGGCAGCGCCAGCAGTGCGTCATAGCGCGCCTCGGGCGCAAGGTAGAGCACGCCCTCGGCCTGGTAGGCAGCGGGGTCATCGACCCGGCTGCCGCGGCGTGAGCTGCTGCCGGCGGCTTGCAGCTTGTCGCGCAGCGCCGCGAAGCGCGCCTCGGCAAAGCGCAGGAAGATCAAGCCGAGGATGGGGCCGGAGTATTCCTGCGCCTTCAGGCCGGAGTTGGCGCGGAACTGGTCGGCGGCATCCCAGAGGCGTTTTTCCAGGGTGGCGGAGGCGGCGTCTTTTTCGGAGGGGGCAATCCAGCGCATGGTCCGGGAGGTGCGAAGGGGCTGGGCGGCCGTCGAAGCGGCAGCGCAGGGCCGGCAGGCCATCCAGCCGGTTCGTGACCGGAAGTCTAAGCGTGCGGTGCGCCCACCTTCCGCTACTTCCCGATGCAGAACCGCCCGAAGATCTCCCCCAGCAGGTCGTCCGCGGTGACCGCGCCGGTGATCTCGCCCAGGGCCTGGTGGGCCAGGCGCAGTTCCTCGGCCAGCAGGTCCAGGGCCGGGGCGGGGGTGTCCAGGTGGGCGGCGGCGTGCTCCATGTGCGCGCCGCAGCGCTGCAGCGCCTGGACATGGCGCGCGCGGGCGATGAAGACGCCCTCGGGCGCGGCCTGCCAGCCGGCGGCCTCGAGCAGGCACTCGCGCAGGGCCTGCAAGCCCGCGCCGGTGCGGGCGGACAGGCGCAGGGCCTCGCGGGCGGCGGGCGCCTCGGCCGGGCCGGCGGCGTCCGGTCCGGGCAGGATCGCCGGGGCCGTGGCGGCCGCGCCAACCGGCGCGTCGGCCTTGTTCCAGACCTCGATCACGCGCACGCCTGGCGGCAGGCCGGCGGCGATCTCGCGCTCGGCGGCGTCGTAGGCCGCGTCGCGGCCGGCGCGCGTGAGGTCTCGTACGAAGAGCACGCAATCCGCGCCGCGGATCGCCTCCCAGCTGCGGCCGATGCCGATGCGCTCGACCTCGTCGGCGGCCTGCTCGTCGCGGCGCAGGCCGGCGGTGTCGGTCACGTGCACGGGCACGCCCTCGATCTGGATGGACTCGCTGACGCGGTCGCGCGTGGTGCCGGGAATCGGCGTCACGATGGCCAGCTCGGCCCCGGCCAGCGCGTTGAGCAGGCTGCTCTTGCCGACGTTGGGCTGCCCGGCGATGACCACGCGCAGCCCTTCGCGCAGCAGCGCGCCCTGGCGCGCGGCGGCGAGCACGGCGCGCAGCGCGGTGTCGATGGCGCGCAGCTGGCCGCGCGCATCGGCCTGCTCGAGGAAGTCGATCTCCTCCTCGGGGAAGTCCAGCGTCGCCTCCACCAGCATGCGCAGTTGCAGCAGGCGCTGCGCGAGCGCGTCCACGCGCTGCGAGAACTCGCCGGCGAGCGCGCGCGCGGCCGAGCGCGCCGCGGCCTCGGTGCTGGCGTCGATCAGGTCGGCCACGGCCTCGGCCTGGGCGAGGTCGAGCTTGTCGTTCAGGAAGGCGCGCCGCGTGAACTCGCCAGGCTCGGCCAGGCGCAGGCCGATCGAAGCGCCCGCCTCCAGGCAGCGCGCCAGCAGCAGCTGCAGCAGCACGGGCCCGCCGTGGGCCTGGAGCTCGAGCACGTCCTCGCCGGTGTAGGAGTGCGGCGCCGGGAAGTGGATGGCCAGGCCCTGGTCCAGAGGGCGGCCGTCGGGGCCCAGGAAGGGCAGCAGGGTCGCATGGCGCGGCGCCAGGGCGCGCCCGCACACGGCGGCCACCAGCGGCGCGAGGTCGCGTCCCGAGGCGCGCACGATGCCCACCGCCCCCCGGCCCGGCGCGGTGGCGATGGCGACGATGGGGTCGCCCTGGCGGGCCAGAGGCGTGGCGGGGGTCAAGGGATGGTCTCCTTGGCGGCGCGCTTCGGCATGCGCCCCGGCGGGCGCCCTCGGGTCGGGCAGGACCCGGCCCCATCGGGGGGGCCTCCGGCGCCCCTCTCGGCGTGCGGTATCCGAAAGGCATCCGTTCGGATGGCATCCGGTCGGGCTGAGCCTGTCGAAGGCCCTTGCTGGCGCTTCGACAGGCTCAGCGCGAACGGGGTGACGCGCGGATCGTGAGATTCCGTTCTCATCAGCGGCCTACGCTGTCCGCTCTCATCAGCGGCCTGCGCTGTCCGGGCTCATCTGCGGTCTGCGCTGTCCGGTCCATCAGCGGCCTGCGCTGTCCGGGCTCATCAGCGCCCTGCCCCGTCTGGCCACATCAGCGAGCCGCGCCGTCTCGGGTGCGCCCACGCCGTGCGGTGCCGGACTGTGGGCACCGCATCGGCCGCGGTGTATGGCGCGGGTGGAGAGGGCGCAGGGTTTCGGGCCCTGCGCGCCTTGCTCCCGAGCCGGCCTTTGTGAACCGGGTCACCCGCATCATCAGCTTATCGGCCGCGGCCACGGGAAACTTGAGAAGAATCTTGCATCGCCACAGGCTCCCCCACGCCGCGGGGCGCTCCCGCGGCTGCCAGGGACGTCAGCGTACGCTCACTTCACACCCAGCTTCCGGTTGATGTACCACTGCTGGGCGATCGACAGGATGTTGTTCGTCAGCCAGTACAGCACCAGGCCGGCAGGGAAGAAGAAGAACATGAACGAGAAGGCCAGCGGCATGATCCACATCAGCCGCGCCTGCAGCGGATCAGGCGGCGTCGGGTTGAGCCAGGTCTGCAGCAGCGTCGAGGCTGTCATCAGGATGGGCAGCAGGCCCACCGGCAGGTTGATCCACGGGATGGTGCCCAGCAGTGCGTCCGGGCGGGCCAGGTCGCTGATGTACAGCCACGAGGAGTTGCGCATCTCCACGCTGGAGAGCAGCACCCAGTACAAAGCGATGAAGAAGGGCATCTGCGCGACGATGGGCAGGCAGCCGCCCAGCGGGTTGACCTTCTCCTCGCGGTACATCCGCATCATCTCCTGCTGCATCTGCTGCGGCTTGTCCTTCAGGCGCTCGCGCATCTCCATGATGCGCGGGTTGATGGCCTTCATCTTGGCCATCGAGCGGTACGCACTTGCGTTCAGCCAGTAGAAGGCGGCCTTCAGCAGCACCACCAGCGCGACGATGGCCCAGCCCCAATTGCCGAGCAACGCGTGCATTTGCTCGAGCAGCCAGAACAGTGGCTTGGACAGGATGGTGAACCAGCCGTAGTCCTTGACCAGCTCAAGCCCGGGGGCCAGCGCCGCGAGCTTGCGCTCTTCCTGCGGGCCGGCGAACAGGCGCGACTCGAAGGCTTTGCTCGCGCTTGGGGGCACCTCGCCCAGCGGCACGACCATCGCCACCGTGTAATGGTTGTCGGCCACCTTGGCGGTGCGGAACTCGCGCTGTGACTTCTCGGGCAGCAGCCAGGCCGAGGCGAAGTAGTGCTGGACCATCGCGATCCAGCCGTTGTCGGCGGCCTTGTCATGCGAGGCCTTGCCCTTGGCGATGTCGGAGAAATCCACCTTGGTGAACTTGCTCGCGTCGGTGTAGACGGCCGGGCCGGTGTAGGTGAAGTAGAACGCCGACTCGCCCTCAGGAGCGTTGCCGTCGCGCGCGAGCTGCAGATAGAGCTGCGGGTTGACCGGAGCGGTGCCGTCGTTGAACACCTCGTGCTTGACCCCGACGACGTAGTCGCCGCGCTTGAAGGTGTAGGTCTTGACCAGGCGCCGGCCGTCGATGACCGGGGATTCGAACTTCAGCTGCAGCTGCTGCGCGCCGGCGGCAAGCTCGCGCTCGGTGCTCACCACCTTCATCGCCGTCAGGTGGTTGGGCAAGGAGACGCCGGCTTCGTTGGTGATCAGGCCAGTCTGGGCGAGGTACAGGCGCTTGGCGCTCTGCTCGAACAGCGTCACCTTGCGCGTCGGGTCGGCCTGGTCGGAGTAGTTCAGCAGCTCCAGCCGCACCAGGCTGCCGCCTGTGCTGTCGAAGGTGGCCTTGACGACGTCGGTCGTGATCGTGACCTGCTCGCTGGCGGCCGCGCCCTGGGCGGCCGGCACGCCGGCTGCCGCCGGGCCGGTGGCGGCGGGCACCCCGGCCGCCTGCGGCGCGGCTGCAGGCGCCGGCACTGCGGCCGCCGAAGCCCCGGGCGCCGGGGCGCCGTTGGCGGCAGGCGCGGTGGCGGCGGGCTTGGGCGCGGGCGCGCCGAAGATCGAGGGCTGGCCCGTGTGCTTGTTCCACGCGTCCCACAGCAGGACGAGAGACATCGTGAAGACCACCCACAGCAGGGTGCGGCGCATGTCGGTCATGAAGACGGTTCCTGAAGATCCTGTGGGGACTGGGGAAACTCGGGCACGGCCCTGCGTTCCCTCATGGAGCGGCGCGATTGTGGCGGGACGGGTCTGCACCCAGCCCGAGGCGGGTGAACAGCCGCGGTGGCTGGGCCGGCACGTCGTCACAGCCGCCAGCACACCACGGGTGGCAACGCAGCAGGCGGCCGGCCGCGAGCGCGCCGCCGGCCAGCGCCCCATGGCGCTCCAGCGCGGTCAGCGCGTACTGCGAGCAGGTGGGTTCGAATCGGCAGGCGTTGCCCAACCACGGCTTGAGAAGCAGGCGGTAGCCGCGCACGATGCCCAGCAGGCCCTGGCGAGGAAGGTCGATCAGGGCAGCGACGGCGCGCTGCAGGAAGGACTCGGCCATGTCAGGACATCCGCGCCGTTCAGGTCGCTGCCTGCCCGAACAGGCGGTCGAGCTCGGTCCGGGCGGCATCGCGCAAGGCCTTCGAATCGGCCGACGGAAACTGCGCGGCCGGGAAGCCCTGGCGCAGCCGCACCAACCACATTCCGTGAGCCAGACCCGCTTCGTACCGCTGGGCGGCAGCACGCATCTGGCGCTTGAGCATGCTGCGCGTCACGGCCCGGCGAGCATGTCGCTTCGGCACCACGCAGCCCAACCAGCGCTCGGTTCCGAAGATATCCACAGGCGATGAAAGCTTGGGTTCAACACCTGTGGACAACTTGGATTCCGCACCGGACTGGGGCAAGGCCGCCTCACCTGGAGCCTGCGCGGAAGCCTCCTCAGCAGGCGCAACGAGGCATGCCGCGCGCGGCCGCCATACCGGGCGGGTGGGCTCAGCCACAAGGTGGTGCAGCAGGAAATGAGCACTACGGCCGCGAGGCGGGGTCGCCAGCAGCCGCTGGAAATCGGAAGCCTGCAAAAGACGACCGATCATCGATGAGGACAGGATCGGGGCGCGCGCGGCAGAGACGCTGGCGCGGGCCGAGGCAGCGTCTGTCTCAGACCTGGGAAAGGCGCTTGCGGCCCTTGGCACGGCGCGCATTGATGACCGCGCGTCCGCCGCGGGTCTTCATGCGCACCAGGAAGCCGTGCGTGCGGGCGCGGCGGGTCTTGGACGGCTGGTAGGTGCGCTTCATGGCCATGGCAGAACTCGGCTTTGATTCGGGAAACCGACGATCATAGCAAAAAGCCATTCAGACTCAAAGACTTGGCCGACAGCGCGTGGTTTTCCGGGGCATTGACGCGGGACCCCGGATTGTGGACAACTACGGTCTACGACATCTCGAAGATCCCTTGGCGGCAACCGGACCGCCGGACTTTTCCACAATGACAACCGATCTCTGGGCCCTGGGCTGCGAACGCCTGGCCGCCGAACTGCCGCCACAGCAGTTCAACACCTGGATCCGCCCGCTGGCCCCTCCCCAGCTTGCCGCACTGGACGACGGCGCGGGCACGCGCGTGGCACTGCGCGTGCCCAACCGGTTCAAGCTCGACTGGATCCGCGCGCAGTACGCTCATCGCATCGAGTCCGTGCTGGCCGAGCTTTCCGGCCAGCCGGTGCTACTTGAGCTCAGCCTCGCGCCGCGCGAGACCGCCACCGGCCCCCGTGCCGCAGCCGCCGGCGTCGGCGCTGATCCGGGCCTTGCGGGGTCGGCCGGCGCGCCAGCCGGTGATGCCCGCACCGCAAGCGCGCCAGCGCCCGAACTGCCCCTCCCGCCATCGGCCACACCGCACAAGCTCAACAGCGCGCTCACCTTCGATACGCTGGTGGCCGGGCGCGCCAACCAGATGGCGCGCACCGCGGCGCTTCACGTGGCCGGCGCGCCGGGCGTCATGTACAACCCGCTGTTCATCTATGGCGGCGTGGGCCTGGGCAAGACGCACCTGATCCACGCCGTGGGCAACCAGCTGCTGGCCGAGCGTCCCCAGGCACGCGTGCTGTACCTGCACGCCGAGCAGTTCATCAGCGACGTGGTCAAGAACTACCAGCGCAAGACCTTCGACGAGTTGAAGGCCAAGTACCACTCGCTTGACCTGCTGCTGATCGACGACGTCCAGTTCTTCGCCGGCAAGGAGCGCACGCAGGAGGAGTTCTTCAACACCTTCGAGGCCCTGCTGGCCAAGCGCGCGCACATCATCATGACCAGCGACACCTATCCCAAGGGGCTGGCCGACATCGACGAACGCCTGACTTCGCGTTTCGATGCCGGGCTGACGGTGGCCATCGAGCCGCCTGAGCTCGAGATGCGCGTGGCCATCCTGATCCGCAAGGCCGAGGCCGAGGGCACGCACATGCCCGAGGACGTGGCCTTCTTCATCGCCAAGAACGTGCGTGCCAACGTGCGCGAGCTCGAGGGCGCGCTGCGCAAGGTGCTGGCCTATGCGCGCTTCACGCAGAAGGACATCCACATCAACATCGCGCGCGAGGCGCTGCGCGACCTGCTGTCTATCCAGAACCGGCAGATCTCGGTGGAGAACATCCAGAAGACGGTGGCCGATTTCTACAAGATCAAGGTCGCCGACATGTACAGCAAGAAGCGGCCTGCCAGCATCGCGCACCCGCGCCAGGTGGCGATGTACCTGGCCAAGGAGCTGACGAAGAAGAGCCTGCCCGAGATCGGCGAGCTCTTCGGCGGGCGCGACCACACCACGGTGCTGCACGCGGTGCGCAAGGTCAATGCCGATCGCGGCAAGAACACCGAACTGAACCAGCAGCTGCACGTGCTGGAGCAGACGCTCAAGGGCTGACGCAACGGATGCCCGACCCCATGACCCCGGTGGACAAGCCTGTGCGCAAACCCGAGACAAGTCAGCACTTGTCCACAGCCGCGGCGGCCGCGGCCGTCTTGTCCCCAATCGAGCGCGCCGCTCCAGCCCTGTTGTCCACAGCCGAAAGCGGCAGGTAAATCCTTGAGTTTTCAGCGAAAATCGCGTTTTCCCCAGCCCGGCGGGCTGCCTACTACCACCACCACCTTGATATTTCAAACATCATGATCGTCTTCAAGGCAGCCCAGGAGCAGGTGCTTGCCGCCTTCCAGTCGGTGGCGGGCATCGTCGAGCGCAAGCACACCCTGCCCGTGCTGGCCAACGTGTTGCTGCGCAAGCAGGGCACCTCGCTCGAGCTCACCACGAGCGACCTGGAGATCCAGATCCGCACCACGGCCGAGCTCGGCGGCGCCGAGGGGCCCTACAGCACCACGGTGGGCGCGCGCAAGCTGATCGACATCCTGCGCTCGCTGCCCAGCGAGCAGGTGGTCTCGCTCAGCGTCAATGGCAGCCGTCTCACGCTGCAGGCCGGCAAGAGCCGCTTCACGCTGCAGAGCCTGCCCCCGGAGGACTTCCCCCTCGTCACCGAGAGCGCCGACCTCGGCGCGGTCTTCGCCGTGCCGCAGAAGACGCTGAAGACTCTGGTCGACCAGGTGCACTTCGCGATGGCGGTGCACGACATCCGCTACTACCTCAACGGCATCCTCTTCATCGCCGAGGGTCGCACGCTGACGCTGGTGGCCACCGACGGGCACCGCCTGGCGCTGGCGCAGGCTGCGCTCGACAACGATGTGCCCGCACGCCAGGAGGTCATCCTGCCGCGCAAGACCGTGCTCGAGCTGCAGCGCCTGCTCAAGGACGAGGACAGCCCGATCGAGATGCGCTTCGCGCAGAACCAGGCCCGCTTCGGCTTCGGCGGCATGGACTTCGTCACCAAGCTCGTCGAGGGCAAGTTCCCCGACTTCAACCGGGTGATCCCGAAGAACCACCGCAACACGCTGACGCTGGGCCGCGAGCCGCTGCTGTCCAGCCTGCAGCGCGCGGCCATCCTGACGAGCGAGAAGTTCAAGGGCGTGCGCATCGAGATCGAGCCCGGCACGCTGCGCATCGGCACGAGCAACGCCGAGCAGGAAGAGGCGATGGACGAGCTCGAGGTCGACTACGCGGGCGACGCCATCGACATCGGCTTCAACGTGAGCTACCTGATCGACGCGCTGGGCAACATGAGTGCCGAGATGGTGCGCATCGACCTGCAGGACGGCAATGCCTCGGCCCTGATCACCTCGCCCGGCATGCCCGGCTTCAAGTACGTCGTGATGCCGATGCGCATCTGATGGCCCGAGGCGCCAGCGCCCCGACGCCACGGCGGGCCTCCCGCAGGCCCTGGCCCCAGCCTTTGCGAAAGACCCCATGAGCGAACCGCACCAGGTGCCTGCCGGCGGCACGGCCGCCGAGAACGCCTACGGCGAATCCAGCATCCAGATCCTCGAAGGCCTGGAGGCCGTGCGCAAGCGCCCGGGCATGTACATCGGCGACACCTCCGACGGCACCGGCCTGCACCACCTCGTCTTCGAGGTCGTCGACAACTCCATCGACGAGTCCCTGGCCGGGCACTGCAACGACATCATCGTCACGATCCACAGCGACAACTCCATCAGCGTCATCGACAACGGCCGCGGCATCCCCACCGGCGTGAAGATGGACGACAAGCACGAGCCGCGCCGCAGCGCGGCCGAGATCGCGCTGACTGAGCTGCACGCGGGCGGCAAGTTCAACCAGAACAGCTACAAGGTCTCGGGCGGCCTGCACGGCGTGGGCGTGAGCTGCGTGAACGCGCTCAGCAAGTGGCTGCGCCTGACGGTGCGGCGCGAAGGCAAGGTGCACTTCATCGAGTTCCGCAAGGGCGTGCCGCAGGACCGCGTGCTCGAGCAGCGCGACGGCGTGGAGGTCAGCCCGATGCGCGTGCTCGGGGCCACCGACAAGCGCGGCACCGAGGTGCACTTCCTGCCCGACGACGAGATCTTCCAGCAGAACGCCGACTTCCACTACGACATCCTCGCCAAGCGCCTGCGCGAGCTGAGCTTCCTGAACAACGGCGTGCGCATCCGCCTGGTCGACGAGCGCCACAACAAGCAGGACGACTTCGCCTACGCCGGCGGTGTCAAGGGCTTCGTGGAGTTCATCAACCAGGGCAAGAAGACCCTGCACCCGAACATCTTCCACGCCATCGGCAGCAAGAACAGCGACCAGGGCACCGAGATCGGCGTCGAGGTCTCGATGCAGTGGAACGACGGCTACAGCGAGAGCGTGCTGTGCTTCACCAACAACATCCCGCAGCGTGACGGCGGCACGCACCTGACGGGCCTGCGCGCGGCGATGACGCGGGTCATCAACAAGTACATCGACGACGAGGAACTGGCCAAGAAGGCCAAGGTCGAGATCAGCGGCGACGACATGCGCGAGGGCCTGGCCTGCGTCATCAGCGTCAAGGTGCCCGAGCCCAAGTTCAGCAGCCAGACCAAGGACAAGCTGGTCTCCAGCGAGGTGCGCGGCCCGGTCGAGGAGATCGTCGCGGCCAAGCTCGGCGAATGGCTGCTGGAGAACCCCGTGGACGCCAAGATCGTCTGCGGCAAGATCGTCGAGGCCGCGCGTGCCCGCGAGGCCGCGCGCAAGGCGCGCGAGATGACGCGCCGCAAGGGCGTGCTCGACGGCCTGGGCCTGCCCGGCAAGCTGGCCGACTGCCAGGAGAAGGACCCGGCGCTGTGCGAGATCTACATCGTCGAGGGCGACTCCGCCGGCGGCAGCGCCAAGCAGGGCCGCGACCGGAAGTTCCAGGCCATCCTGCCGCTGCGCGGCAAGATCCTCAACGTCGAGAAGGCGCGCTACGAGAAGTTGCTGACCAGCAACGAGATCCTCACGCTGATCACGGCCCTGGGCACGGGCATCGGCAAGGGCATGGGTGGTGACGACTTCAACGTCGACAAGCTGAGGTACCACCGCATCATCATCATGAGCGTGGACGGTGACGACCACGTCTTCGTGCGCAGTCCCGGCGCGGGCGTGCGCATGGTCCGCATCGGGGCCTTCATCGATGCCGCGCTCGAGCAGCACGGCGCCGTGGCCAGCACCCATGGCGTGGCCAAGGTCCAGGGCGCTGACCTGGGCGAGGTTCTGTGCTTCGGCGTGGATGCGCACGACGTGCGCTTCAAGCCCATCAAGGCGGTCATCCGCCACCCGCTGGACGAAACCCTGTACGAGGTGAAGACGGCCTATGGCCGCACCGTGCGGGTCACGTCCAGCCACAGCGTCTTCGTGCACGAGGATGGCGCGGTCAAGCTCAAGCGCGGGGACGAGCTGCAGCCGGGCGACAAGGTGGTTGCACCTCGGACGGTGCGCTTTGGCGAGGCGTCGGCAACCCGGCTGGACCTGATGCAAGCCCTCTGGGCCGTGCCGCAGGCGGCGCGCCAGGTCTGGTTGCGGGGCCCGGCCGTGCAAGCCTGGTGCGAGGCCCAGGTGCTGGACCGCCATGGCCCTGGCGCCGACCTCACCAGCGAACGCGTCGAGATTCACGCCAAAGCTTCGGGGGCGAACGAAGACGTCTTCATGCGCAAGGTCGCCGTGGGCGAGAGCCGCCTGCAGCGGCAGTGGGCCCGCCGCCCGGGCAGGCCCTCGGGCCGCAACCTGGTGCGCGAGAGCGTGCGGCTGTCCGATCTGACGGCGCAAGACCTGGCATGGTTTGCCGAGCGGGACGATGTCACGCTCAGCCCCGAGCGCCACGCCGGGCTGGGCACGCCGCGCCAGGTGCCGGTCGGTGCGGAATTGATGACGCTGCTGGGGTTCTACCTGGCCGAGGGTTCGTGCTCGGCGCGTAACGGTGTGCGCCTGAGCATCGGCAACGGCAACGCCCGCTTCGCCGATGAGATGGCGGGGCATTTCCGCGCCGTGTTCGGCCACTCGCCGGTGGTCTATCAGCAGACCGGCCACGCCGCCGAGATGAAGCTCGTCAACCGCGTGGCCGCGCTGGCCTGGCAACACCTGTTCGGCTTCGAAGGCGCAGACTCGCTGACCAAGCGGGTGCCGGACCTGGTGTTCAACGTCAGCGACGAGTTGCGCCTGGCCTTCCTGCGCGGCTACCTGCTGGGCGACGGCACCGTGAACGCGCAGCACGTGGCCTTCACCACCTCGTCCTACGACCTGGCCAGCGGCGTGATGTACCTGCTCGGCTCCTTCGGCGTGGTGGCCTCGCTGTCGCGGCACGAACCCGACGGCGTTCAGCGCGAGGTTCGCGGCCAGCCCTGCGCGACGCGCCATCCGTACTGGACCATCACCGTCTGCGCCAAGGAAGACCTGCGCCGCATCGAGCCGGCCTGGTGCGACCACGCCAACGCCCCGGCGCTGCGCGAGACGCTGGCGCGCCCCGGCACGAACGAGAAGAACCGCCGCTTCGAGGCCATCGACGGCGACCTGATCGCCCTGCCCATCACGCACATCCAGCCGGTGGCGGCGAGCAACGGGCAGGTGTACGACTTCTCGGTCGAGGGCGACGAGAACTTCATCGCCGGCATGGGCGGCCTGTGTTGCCACAACACCGACGCCGACGTCGACGGCGCCCATATCCGCACCCTGCTGCTGACCTTCTTCTACCGCCAGATGCCCGAACTCGTGGAGCGCGGCCACATCTACATCGCGCAGCCGCCGCTGTACAAGGTCAAGCACGGCAAGCACGAGCAGTACCTGAAGGACGCGCACGAGCTCGACGGCTACCTGATGAAGGTGGCACTCGAAAGCGCCGTCGTGCTGCCCGCCGGCGCCGGCGAGGGCCAGCCGTCAATCAGCGGGGCGGCGCTCGAAGAGCTGGCGCGGCAGTACGTGCTGGCCACCAACGTGATCACGCGGCTGTCGAACTGGATGGACGTGGAGGCGCTGCGCGCCATCAGCGACGGCCTGGCACTGGACCTGGACAGCGCCGCCGCCGCCGAGGCCGGAGCCGCCGCGCTGCAGGCCGCGCTGCACGACGCCGAGGTGGCCGCCGAGTACGACGCGCGCACCGACAAGCACCACCTGCGCGTTAGCCGGCGCCACCACGGCAACGTCAAGAGCAGCGTCATCACGGCAGACTTCGTCCACGGTGCCGACTACGAGGCGCTGGCGCGCGCCGGCCTGACCTTCAAGGGCCTGCTCACGCCCCAGGCCGTGGTGCGGCGCGGCGAGGGCGAGCGCCAGAAGGAGCACAAGGTCGGCGACTTCCGCGCCGCCATGGCTTGGTTGATGGCCCAGGCCGAGGCCAGCGTGGGCCGCCAGCGCTACAAGGGCCTGGGCGAGATGAACCCCGAGCAGCTCTGGGAAACCACGATGGACCCCGCCGTGCGCCGCCTGCTGCGCGTGCAGATCGAGGACGCCATCGAGGCCGACCGCGTGTTCACGATGCTGATGGGCGACGAGGTCGAGCCGCGGCGGGACTTCATCGAGAGCAATGCGTTGAGGGCGGCGAATATTGACGTGTGAATGGCGAGGTCCGCGCACCACCAGAGTGATTACGAAGCGTCACCAGGTACTGCGACCTTTTCGACGGACTTAGAGTGACTGGCCGGCTTTCGGGATGACTTGGGGGTTGGTTTGGATCCGAACAGCTGGAAAGCTCATCCGTCAGTGGCGACGATGCTGGCTCCACTAGAACTTCGAGCGACCGCTTCCAAGTGTCGGGTTCAGCGTCGTCAAGGACCGCAACAGACTGGCTGCTGCCGGTCGCGCTCAGGCGGCGAATGTCGGCGGCCGCCAGAAGCTGACCTCCACCCTTGCATCAGCTGGTTGGCACCTTCACCCAGGAAGCCGCCCTTCACCTTCCGCATGAAGGACGAGAGCATCTGCGCGTCGACCGCCGCCCGCTATGACTGCTCCCTCTGCAGACGACCGCCGGCACTCGACCCAAACCTGCCAGCCGGGCTGCTCCAAAGCAGCCGGACGGCGAGCCATCGATTTTCTTGTTTCGCTACCGCGAACCTGCCGTTCGTGACCTCACAGACCCAGCCACGTCCAGTCGTTCGCCACTGTCAGCTTCGAAGCCTTCCATTAAGCGAACGGAGTCTTGAGCGCAACTCGGTGCGCGCACGATGCCGAGCGCGGCTCAGATCAGCGTCAGTAGACTTCGCACATGCTGAACAAGGACATCAACGCTCGTTTTGAGGATTGGCTGCTAAGTCCCGCCGAGTCCCTCGACTTCGAAGTCAAGGGCTGGCTCGACATGGAAGACGTTGAATCGCAAGGGCTTGTCGCGAAGGCCCTCATTGCGCTCGAGAACCATGGAGGCGGCTTCCTCTTGTTTGGGTACACGGAGAACGCGGAAAAGAAGCTCGTTGCCCATGGTCCTCGTCCTGCTTCACTCAAGCCGTACTTGACCGATGCGCTCAACGCTATCGTGAAGAAGCGTGCCGAGCCTTCGTTCCATGTCGAGGTATCGCTGCAGAAGCATCCAGAATCCGGTGAGGAGTACCCGTTGGTTCGGGTACCTGGAACGTCCAAGGTGCCTGTTCGGTCGGACAGCGCAACTGCTGGTGGAAGCCTGAAGCAGTACGTGTATTACATCCGAGCCTCCGGCCCTGAGAGCCGGGGCCCGGTCGATGGGTCGGAGTGGGACGCGTTGTTGCGCCGCACGGTACTCAACCAACGCGAGGAAATTGTGAGGGTTCTTCGCGCGTATTTGCCGAGCGCGGGCGGCATCGCGCTTCTGCAGGCGGCCCCAGACCAAGAAGCATTGGAGCAGTTTGCCGAGGCGGCGAGCGCTCGATGGAAGGCTCTCAATGATTCGCTTCCAAACGACCACCCGGCGCTCGTCAAGCTCGGACACTTTTCTTTCGCTGCTCGCGTGCTTGGAAATGCCAAGGGCCTAACAGCGGCGAAGGTACTTGCCATCAACGAGGGAGCCAAGAGGTACACAGGCTGGCCAACGTTCGTGACGCTGCATCAGGAGGCTACGAAGCCCAAGCTGGTTGACGACTGCATCGAAGCGTGGCTTGCTTACAAGCAGTACCCAGACGTCGGGCACGCCGACTTCTGGCGCATTCACCCGGACGGCTTCTTTTTCCTGTTGCGGGGCTATCAGGAAGACGCTCCCGACTATCCAAGAGGTACGACGATCCCTGGAACCCTCTTCGAGGCGACGCTACCAATATGGCGTGTCGGCGAATGCCTTCTTCGTGTGTCCGAGCTCGCTGCAGCAATGATTGAAGGTGACTTTGAGATCTTGGTGCAGTGCGAGTGGACTGGCCTAATCGGGCGCCAACTGCACGTGCACAACGCGCGTCGCTATCTGGGTTCAGGTAAGGCGGCGCAAGACACAGTTCGAACCAATGGACGCTTCCCTCGCTCGGTACGAGACGTCCTACCAGAGGCAGTCAGATCTCTTACAGCACCGCTGTACGAGCACTTCGATTTCACGGAGATTCCCGACTTCGTCTACGTGGAAGAGCTGAATGCCATGACGAAGGGAAGTTTCTAGAGAGGTAGGGAAGTGGGTTGCTCCGCCCGCCGCATAGCGTCCGCTCACCTCCTTGATGACGGCTTTGGGGTACTGACTCTCACAACCTCCAAGACTGCTCAGGGTCGGCTTGCGCCGGTCGGGCGCGCGATCTCACCGCCGGAAAGCTGACAGCCAAGTTGAGCTACCGGAAAGCCGACATCTGCGGTCGGCAGTGGACGACCCTTCGGCGACAGTCCGCAACACCGATTGCTTGCCCGGAAGCAGACTCTGCGGCCTGTCAACTGGACCCGGCATGGCGTTCAGGCCAATCCCGTGATTCGTCCCTCAGCGAGATCGCTTGGACCCGGATTCACGCTGGCTTCGAATGGCCAGGACAAAGACCGTATCGACGTCTGATACGTAGCGGTACAGCGCTACGTAGCCGCGCGACTCCTGTCCGATCACCAGCTCTCTCTTGCCGCCCTTTGC
>JBILNB010000067.1:0-23761 GCA_044375195.1 Rubrivivax sp.
CCGCCGACGTTCCGCTGCCCAGCGCCGACGACGGCATCGACTTCGAGGGCGAGTTCGGCGTCATCACGGACTTCGTGCCCATGGGCGTGAGCCCCGAGCAGGCGCGCTCGCACATCCGGCTCGTGGTTCTGGTCAATGACTGGTCGCTGCGGCGGATCGCTCCGGTGGAGATGAAGACAGGCTTCGGCTGGGTGCAGGCCAAGCCAGCCTGCAGCATGGCGCCGGTGGCCGTCACGCCGGACGCGCTGGGCGCGGCTTGGCGCGATGCGCGCGTCCACCTGCGGCTCGAGGTCGAGCTCAACGGCCAGCGCTTCGGTGCCGCGCACGGCGGTGCCATGGGCTTCGGTTTCGACGAGCTCGTCGCCCATGCCGCCTACAGCCGGGACCTCGTTGCCGGCACGGTGATCGGCTCGGGCACTGTGTCCAACGCTGACTACCGGGTGGTGGGCTCTTCCTGCATCGCCGAGCGGCGCGCCATCGAGATCGTCGACCTGGGCGAGGCGCGCACCCCCTACATGTGCTTCGAGGACCGCGTGCGCATGCAGGCGCGGTACGACGACGGCAGCGTCGGGCCTTTCGGGGCGATCGAGCAGCGCGTGGTGCGCCGGCCGCGCCCGTGAAGGTCCTGCTCACCGGCGCAAACGGGTTCATCGGGCGCGAGCTGGCGCGGCAACTGCTGGCCGACGGGCTGGGCGGTGCGCCCATCGAGCGCCTCGTGGCCTTGGACCTGCAAATGGGCGAGGCTCCCGAGGACGCCCGCTGGCAGGGTGTGGCCGGCAGCGTCGGCGATCCGGCCGTGCTCGCCCGGGCGCTGGACGGCGCCCCCGACGTCGTCTTCCACCTCGCGAGCCTTCCGGGCGGCGCGGCAGAGCGTCAATCCCGGCTCGGCCGCCAGGTCAACCTGGACGCCACCGTCGCCTTGTTCGAGGCGCTGACGCGTCCGCCAGCGCCGCCGCGGTTGGTGTACGCCAGTTCCGTAGCGGTCTACGGCGCCGACCTGCCCAATCCCGTGACCGACGACAGCCCGACCCTGCCGGGGCTCAGCTACGGCGCGCACAAGCTCGTTGGCGAGATCCTCCTCGCCGACGCAGTGCGGCGCGGCGACTTGCGCGGCTGTGCCTTGCGCCTCCCCGGGGTAGTGGCCCGCCCGGGCGACGGCGCGGGCTTGATGTCGGCCTTCATGAGCCGGCTGTTCTGGCACCTGCGCGACGGGGTGCCCGTGAAGCTGCCGGTTCGCCCTGAAGGGACGGCGTGGTGGATCTCGGTCCGGCGCTGCGCGCTGAACCTGCGGCGTGCCGCCATCGCCGATCTCGGCCCCCTGGGCCCGCGCCAGGTGGCGCTGATGCCGGCCTTGCACCTGAGCGTGCAGGAGGTGGTCAAGGCCCTCGTGCGCCGGTTCGGCTCGTCCCGCGAGGCCCTGGTTCGCTTCAGCCCGCAGGAGGAGGTGGATCGGCTGTTTGCCCGTCAGCCCCCCATGGAGCCACGCTACGCGCGGGCGATCGGCCTGCAGGACGACGGGTCGGCCGATGCGCTGGTGCGCTCGGTGCTGGGGGAAGCGGACTGAGCTTGCCCCGGAGCGGCGGCAGCGCGCCGCAGGCGCCCCATGCCGCCATGCGAACATCCCGCTCATGAGCACCGTGCCGACCTCGCCCCCGTCCTTCGTGCTCGCCCTGGGCGGCGCCAACCTGGACATCGTGGCGACGGCGCCGGCGTTCCAGGCGGCCGAGTCCAACCCCGGGCGCATCCGCTGCGCTCCCGGGGGCGTGGCGCGCAACGTGGCCGAGAACCTCGCGCGCCTGGGTCACGCCGTGGGGCTGGTCACGCTGTTCGGGGACGACGCCTTCGGGGCGGCGCTGCGCGCGGCCACCGCGGCCGCGGGGGTGGATCTGGCGCTCGCGCCGGTCGTTGCCGGCGCGGCCGGTTGCAGCTACCTGGCGCTGCACGGCGCGGGTGGTGACCTGGCGACCGCCGTCAACGACATGGCGCTGATGGAGCGTCTCGACCCCGGCTGGCTCGCCCGGCAGGCGGCCCCGGGCTCGCCGCTGGCGGCCGCCCTGGACCGGGCCGCGGCCTGGGTGCTGGACTGCAACCTGCGCGCCGACACGCTGGCCTGGCTGCTGGGGCGTGGGCCCCGCGGGCGGCACGGCCTGCGCTGCGTCGACGCGGTGTCGGCGCACAAGGCGCCGCGGGTCGCGCCGCTGCTGGCGCAGATCGACCTGCTGAAGCTCAACGGCTTCGAGGCCGAGGCCCTGCTCGGCGCGCCGGTGCGCGACGAGGCCGGCGCGGTCGCGGCGGCACGCGCGCTCGCCGGGCGCGGCGTCGCCCAGGTGGTGCTGAGCCTGGGCGCGCGCGGGGCGGCCTGGGCGCAGCCGGGCGACGCGGCGCACAGCGGCTTCGTCCCGGCCCCGGGGGTCCCGGCGGATGCGGTGCGCAACACCAGCGGCGCGGGCGATGCGCTGCTGGCCGGGCTGGTGCACGGCCGGTTGGCCGGCTGGCCGCTGGAGGCCGCGCTGCGCTTCGGCCAGGGTTGCGCGGCGCTGACGCTGCAGGTCGACGCGGCAAACCATCCCGGGCTGTCGGTGGCCGCGGTGCAGGCCGTACCATCCGCGGCATGAAGACCGTCGACCCCGCCCTGCTGCACATCGCGCCCGAAGTCGCGCAGGCCCTGGCCGACGGCCGCGCCGTGGTCGCGCTGGAGTCGACCATCGTCGCGCACGGCATGCCCTGGCCGCGCAACCTGGAGACGGCGCGCCGCGTCGAGGCCGAAGTGCGCGCGCAAGGCGCGGTGCCGGCGACGATCGCGGTCGTCGCGGGCCGGCCCTGCGTCGGCCTGGACGAGGCCGCGCTCGAGGCGCTGGCGCGCGAGGGCCCGCGCTGGCTCAAGCTCAGCCGGCGCGACCTGGCCCACGCCGTGGCCGGCGGGCACAGCGGCGCCACCACCGTGGCCACGACCATGCTGCTGGCCGCGCGCGCCGGCATTGCCGTGTTCGCCACCGGCGGCATCGGCGGCGTGCACCGCGGCGCGGCCCAGACCTTCGACATCTCGGCCGACCTGCAGGAGCTCGCGCGCACGCCGGTGACCGTGGTCTGCGCCGGCGCGAAGTCCATCCTCGACCTGGGGCTGACGCTGGAGTACCTGGAGACGCAGGGCGTGCCGGTGGTGGGCTACGGCACCGACCGGCTGCCGGCCTTCTTCGTGCGCGAGAGCCCGCACGCGCTGGCGCTGCGCGTGGACAGCCCGGCCGAGGCGGCGGCGCTGGTGCACGCGCAGCGCGCGCTCGGCCTGGAGCAGGGCATCGTGCTCGCCAACCCCATCGACGCCGCGCACGCGCTACCGGCCGGGCGCATGGAGGCGCTGATCGCGCAGGCGCTGGACGACGCCGCGCGCGAAGGCATCGCCGGCAAGGCGATCACCCCCTACCTGCTGGCGCGCGTGAACGCGCTCAGCGGCGGCGACAGCCTGGCGGCGAACGCGGAACTCGTCGCCGGCAATGCGCGCCTGGCGGCGCGCGTGGCGGTGGCGCTGGCGCGCGCGTAGACACGTACCGGGGCCCGGGCATCCCGCGGCCACCATAATCCGCGCCCCATGGAAGTCCAGTTCACCGAGCAGATGGAGCAGCTCAAGCTCGGCGAAGGCGGCACCTTCCACGGCGAGGGCATCCTCGCGGTGACGAAGGCGCTGCTGCAGTCGGGCGTGGCCTACGTGGGCGGCTACCAGGGCGCGCCGGTGTCGCACCTGCTGGACGTCATGGTGCAGGCGCGGCCCTACCTCGACACCCTGGGCGTGCACGTGGAGGCCTGCTCGAACGAGGCCTCGGCCGCGGCCATGCTCGGGGCCTCCATCCATTACCCGCTGCGCGGGGCCGTCACCTGGAAGAGCATCGTCGGCACCAACGTCGCCGCCGACGCGCTGTCCAACCTGGCCTCGCCGGGCGTGGTGGGCGGCGCGCTCGTCGTCGTCGGCGAGGACTACGGCGAAGGCGCCAGCGTGATCCAGGAGCGCACCCACGCCTACGCGCTGAAGAGCACGATGGCGCTGTTCGACCCGCGCCCCGACCTGGCCACGATGGTGCGCTGCGTCGAGCACGCCTTCGCCCTCAGCGAGGCGAGCAACATGCCCGCGCTGCTGGAGCTGCGCATCCGCGCCTGCCACGTGCGCGGCTCCTTCACCACGCGCGCCAACGTCGCGCCGCGCTTCGGCACGCACGAGCTGATCGAGGAGCCTGCGCGCTTCGACTACATGCGCCTGGCGCACCCGCCGGTGACCTTCCGGCACGAGAAGCTCAAGATCGAGCAGCGCATCCCGGCGGCCCAGGCCTACATCGCCGCCCACGGCCTGAACGAGACCCTGGCCGGCGCGCGCGCCGAGGTCGGCATCGTCGTGCAGGGGGGGCTGTACAACGCGCTCGTGCGCGCGCTGCAGCAGCTCGGCCTGGCTGACGCGGCGGGCGCGAGCGCGCTGCCGCTGCACGTGCTCAACGTCACCTTCCCGCTCGTGCCGGCCGAGGTCTCGGCCTTCTGCGCCGGGCGGCGCGCGGTGCTGGTGGTCGAGGAAGGCTCGCCCGAGTACATCGAGAAGGACCTCGTGCTCGCGCTGCGCCGGCTCGACGTGCAGACGCCGGTGCACGGCAAGGACCTGCTGCCTGCCGCGGGCGAGTACACGGTGGAGGTGATCGCGCAGGGCCTCGTGGCCTTCTGCGAGCGTCACCTGCCCGACGTGGACCTGGCGCCGGCTCGCGCCTGGCTCGCGGCCAACGCGCAGCGCCGCGCCGACGTGGCCGCGGTGCTGGGCGCGCTGCCGGCGCGGCCGCCGGGTTTCTGCACCGGCTGCCCCGAGCGCCCGGTGTTCTCGGCGCTGAAGCTGGCGCAGCAGCAGGTCGGCCCGGTGCACGTGGCCGCCGACATCGGCTGCCACGCCCTGGCCACCTTCGAGCCCTTCAGCTCGGGGCACTCCATCCTCGGCTACGGCATGAGCCTGGCCAGCCGCGCCGGGGTGTCGCCGATGATGCAGCGCCGCGCCATCGCGGTGATGGGCGACGGCGGCTTCTGGCACAACGGCCTGCTCACCGGCGTGCAGGCGGCGCTGTTCAATGGCGACGACGCGGTGCTCGTCATCATGAAGAACGGCTACACCTCGGCCACGGGCACGCAGGACATCCTGAACACGCCCGACGACGAGGCCCGCGCCGAGGCTGAGCGCCAGGCGCGGCTGCACCAGAGCCTGGCCGACCGCAACCGCTCGATCGAGGACACGCTGCAGGGCATGGGCGTGAAGTGGATGCGCGTGGTCCACACCTACGAGGTGGACACCATGCGGCGCACGCTGCAGGAGGCGCTGACCAGCCCCTTCGAGGGCCTGAAGGTGGTCGTGGCCGAGGGCGAGTGCCAGCTCGAGCGCCAGCGCCGCATCAAGCCCTGGATCGCCGGGCGCCTGAAGCGCGGCGAGCGCGTGGAGCGTGTGAAGTACGGCGTTGACGAGGACGTCTGCACCGGCGACCACGCCTGCATCCGCCTGTCGGGCTGCCCGACGCTGGCGCTGAAGGACAACCCCGACCCGCTGCGCGTGGACCCCGTGGCCACCGTGCTGGACGGCTGCGTCGGCTGCGGCCTGTGCGGTGCCAACGCCCACGCTGCCACGCTGTGCCCGAGCTTCTACCGCGCCGAGATCGTGCGCCACCCCCGACCGGCCGAGCGCTGGCTCGCGCGCCTGCGCGAGTTCGTGACCGCGCGGCTGCGGCCGGCATGAAGACCCCACCCGCCGCCGCACCGACGGCCGAACCTGTCACCGTGCTCGTCTGCGCCCTCGGCGGCGAGGGCGGCGGCGTGCTGGCCGAGTGGCTGTACGCCGCCGCCGTCGGCGCCGGGCTGCACGCGCAGAGTACCTCGATCCCGGGCGTGGCGCAGCGCACCGGGGCCACCACTTACTACATCGAGATCCAGCCCGGGCCGGCCGGGGCCGGCTTCCCGCGCCCGGTGTTCAGCCTGAACCCGGTGCCGGGCGCGATCGACCTGCTGGTGTCGTCGGAGCTTCTCGAGACGGTGCGCCAGGTGGGCCAGGGCATGGCCAGCGCCACGCGCACGCGCATCATCAGCTCGACGGCGCGCGCGCTCACGGTGGCGGAGAAGATGGTCCCCGGCGATGGCCGCGTCGATGCCGCGCGGCTGGCCGCGACGCTGCAGCGCCATGCGCTCGGCGTCGACCTGCTGGACTTCGGCGCGCTGGCGCGCGAGGCCGGCACTGCCATCAGCGCCACGCTCTTCGGCGCGATCGCCGCCAGCGGCGTGCTGCCACTGCCGCGCGCGGCCTGCGAGGCGGCGATCCGCGCCTCGGGCAAGGGCGTGGAGGCCAGCCTGCGCGGCTTCGCGCAGGCCCATGACGCGCTGGCGCGCCAGCGCGCGCTGCGCGAGCAGGTCGAGACCGTGCTGACCGTGCCCACGCCCGCGGCGCCCGACTTCCGCGCCCTCGGCCGCGCCCGCGTCGCGGCTTGGCAGGACGAGGCCTACGCGCGCCTGTACGACGCGCGCCTGGCCCGCGTCGATGCCGCGGAACGCGCCGCCGACCCCGCGCGCCTGCGCGGCGGCGAACTGGGGCGCGAGGTCGCGCGCTGGCTCGCGCTGTGGATGGCATTCGACGACGTCGTGCAGGTGGCGCGGCTCAAGGTCTCGGCGGTGCGCCAGGCGCGGGTGCGGCGCGAGACCGGCGCGGGCGCCGGCGAGGTGGTGCGCATCTACGACCACTTCAAGCCCGGCGTGCCGGAGTTCGCGGCCTTGCTGCCGCCGGCGCTGGCGCAGCGCCTGCTGGCCTGGGACCGGCGCCGCGCGGCCCGCGGCCGCGAGCCCTGGGCGCTGCCCCTGAGGCTGGGCACCCACACCGTCACCGGCACGCTGGCGCTGCGCGCGCTCGGGGCGATGCGGCGGCTGCGGCCCTGGGGCAGCCGCTACCGCGAGGAGCAGGCGCTGATCGACGAGTGGCTGGCCGCCGTGGTAAGCGGCTGCGGCGAGGACTGGGTGCTGGGCCACGAGCTCGCGCTGTGCGGCCGCCTCGTCAAGGGCTACGGCGGCACGCACGCCCGCGGCCAGCGCAACCTTCTGCACATCGTGCGCCACCTGGCTTCCCCGCAGCCCGGCCGCAGTGCCGCCGAGCGCGCCCGGGCCGTGCGCGACGCCCGCGAAGCCGCTCTCGCCGACGAAGCCGGCGCAGCCCTGGATCGCACGCTGCAGGCCCACGGCGCCCCGCCGCGACCGGTGCCCGAGCAGGTGGTGCGCTTCTACCGGCGGCGGCCGGGCGGGGCGGCCTGACCTGGCCCGCGCCGGCCATCGAGCCGGTCGGTGCCTCAGGCTCTCACTCCTGCACCAGGCGATCCCGGCGCCACAGGGCCGGGAAGCGGCGCGCCCACAGCCCGGCCACGAGCAGGCTGGCGAGCGCCCCGGTCCACACCGCGGCGGCCGGGCCGAACCAGGCGGCCGCGGCACCCGCCCGGAACTCGCCGAGCTGGTTCGAGCCGATGATGCACAGGGCGTTGAGGGCGCTGACCCGGCCCCGCATCGAGTCCGGCGTGTCCAGTTGCACCAGCGTCTGCCGGATCACGACGCTGACCATGTCGGCTGCGCCGCCCAGCGCCAGCAGCGCGAGCGAGAGCCACAGCGTCGTCGACATGCCGAATCCCAACATCGCCAGCGCGTACACGCCCACGCTCAGGAACATCACCCGGCCGACGCGGCGGCGCACCGGCCACTGCACGAGCGCCAGCGACATCAGCAAGGCGCCCGCCGCCGGGGCGGCGCGCAGCAGCCCCAGGCCGGCACTGTCGAGTCGCAGCACGTCCTTTGCGTAGACCGGCATCAGCGCCACCACGCTGCCCAGCATCACGACCACCAGATCCAGCGTCAGCGCGCCCAGGATGGCCGGCTGGCCCCGTACGTAGCCGACGCCTGCCAGCAGGCTCGAGAGCGAGCGCGACAGGGTTGGCGGCGGCGCTGCCGCCGGGCGCATGCGGGCGTAGAGCACCGCGGCACAGAGGTTCAGCCCCAGGGCCAGTGCGAGCGTGGGAACCGGCCCCCAGACCAGCGCCAGCCCGCCGAGTGCGGGACCGGCGATGAACATGCCCTGCGAGCCCGCGCTGCTGAGCGACAGCGCGCGCGGCAGCAGCGGCGCGGGCACGAGTTGCGGTGCCAGGGCCTGTTGGGCGGTCATCTGGAAGGGCCGCAGGCCGCCGAGCGCCGCGCCCGCCGTCAAGACCAGGGTCGGACCGAGCCGGTTCGTGCCCTCGGCCAGGAGCAGCAACAGGCACAGCCCCGCCTGGGCTGCCATGGCGGCGATGAGCACGCGTCGCCGGTCGTGCCGGTCGGCCGCGTCGCCCGCTGGCAGGAACATGACGAGCGAGCTCAGGAACTGCAGCAGGCCGAACAGCCCCAGCATCCAGGCGCTGCCCGTGAGCTCGTACAGGCGCCAGGCGAGGTAGAGCGAGACAACCTGGTTGCCTGCGGTGGCGACCAGACGCCCGGCGAGGAAGAGCAGGAACGCCCGCTGCCCGGACAGCCGCAGCGGCGCGGCCGGCAGGCGACGATCAGGGTTGCCGACCGCGCCGTCAGCCTGCTGGCGGCCGGGCCGCGTGCTGTCCTCCATCGTCGCCGATGCTAAGGCAAGCCGCGGGCCCGCCGGGCAAACCCCGATTACCGCATGCGGGCCGTACCCTGTAGATTGCGTGTCGGGCGATGCTTCGTGCCGCCCGTGGGCTCCAGGGAGAAGAAGTGTCCGACGTTCAAGGATCGGGCCGCCTGCCCGTGACTTTGGCGGTGCACGTCGATGACGGCTCGGTCTGGGCGTTCCTGACCGACGGCAGGTCACAAGCACGTCAGGGGCGTGCGTGCTGGTCGGTCGAACCCTCGCAGACCACGGGCCCGGCGCAGGCCGCGCGGGCGCTGGCCGCCGATCCCGGGGCGGCGCGCACGTATTTCGAGCAATTCCTGCCCGGCCCGGTGGGCCAGTGGCTGCGGGCTTCGCCGCCGCGCACGCTGAACCTGCAGATCCCCGCGGCCCTGGATGCCGTGCCCTGGGAGTGCCTGCACGACGGGCGCTCGGCGCTCGGGCAACGCTTTCTCGTGGTGCGCCACCTGCTGGCGCCGCCGGCCGAAGCCACCGGGGCTGCCGCGGACGACATGCCGGAGGCCGCGCCGTCGGCGCCCGGCCCGCTGCACTGCGTCGAGCTGCGCGCCGATGCGCCCGCGCTGGGAAGCTCAGGCAGCGGGCGCCCTCGAGAACGCCTGCTGACCCCCGACGATGCGCAGACGCCCGAGGGGCGCGGGGTCCTCCTGGACGCCGACCTGGTGGCCGCCTGCGCGCACGACCTGCCCTGGCTCGGCGCGAGCCTCACCAGCGCGGACGGGCTGCGCCGCCGTCGCCTCGTCGTCACCCTGGCGGCCGAAGGCGCACCGAGAACGACGCCCGCCTGCAGCCTGCGCGACGGTGGTTCGACGCTGGTGTCCGTGACGCGCCCGCTCGACCCGCCCACCTGGGCCGGCTGGCTCGCCCTGCTGCGGCGGGCCTTGGAGGAGGGGCGGACGATCGAGGCCGCGCTGCGGGCAGCCCATCGTGCCCTGCCGGTACCCTGGCCCGAAGGCCTGCAGGTGCACGGGCCGGTCGATGTCAGGCTGCGCGCAGCCGGCGTCGCGCTGCCCCAGGAGCGCGGCCTGCGCCAGGTGACGACGCTCGCCTTCGACCTCGCCGACTCCACGCCCTTGCTGCGCCGCCTGGGCGACGAGAGCTATGCGCGCCTGCTGGCCGGCATCCACCGCCAGCGCGTCGGCGTGGTGCAGCGCCACGGCGGGCTCTCGGCCGACGCCCAAGGGGACGACGGGGTGCTGAGCTTCTTCGGCTACCCCGAGACCACGGGGATGGCTGCGCGCGATGCGCTGGCCGCCGCGCTCGAGATCCGCGACCTGCTGATCGCCTCTGGCGTCGGCGCGCGCATCGGCGTGGCCACCGGGCAGGTGGCCATCCACGAAGGCCAGCCCCACGGCACCAGTCTCGTGCTCGCAGCCCGGCTGCAGGCGCGGGCGCGCCCCGGCAGCGTGCTCGTGGCGGAGTCCACCCAGGTGCTCGCGCGCGAACTCTTCGCCTTCGGCCCGGCCCAGGCCCTGGACCTCAAGGGCCTGGACCCCTGCGCGGCCTTCGAGCTGCTCGGCCCGTCCGCCGCTTCGGCGCCGGCCGCCGAGGCCGCGGTGACAGGCCCCTTCGTCGGGCGCGCCGCCGAGCGGGCCCGACTGGCGGCGCAGTGGCAGACCAGCCGGGACGGCGCCGTGCGCGTCGTCCTCGTGCGCGGCGAGGCTGGCATCGGCAAGAGCCGCCTGATGGACGAGTTCCTGGGGGACCTGCGCGAAGGCGGTACCGACGCGCTGGAACTGCGCGGCCATGCCGAGGCCGCCACCAGCCCGCTGCGGGCGGTCGCGCAGTCCCTGCGGCGCGCGCTCGGCATCCCCGGGCAGGCCGCCGCCGAGGCCATGCTCGCCGCGCTGATGGCAGCGCTGCCGCCCGACACCCCCGATGCCGACGTGGCCGTGATCGCCGCCCTGCTCGAGATCCCCCCCACCCCGCGCAACCCGGCGCCGACGGAAACGGGGGCCGGCTTGCGCCGCCACACGCTGGCGGCGCTGCTGGCCTGGGCGCGAAGGGTGATGCGCCGGCAGGCCCTGTGCCTGGTCGTCGAGGACCTGCAGTGGGTCGACCCCTCCAGCCGGGAGCTGCTCGAGGAACTCTGCCGCGAGGCCGGCGGCGCGCGCCTGCTGGTCGTGCTGACGCTGCGCGACCCGGGGCCTGCCCCGGCGCTGCCCTTGACCGTGCACGAGACGATCGAGCTCAAGGGCCTGACGGCGGCCGAATCGCTGGCGCTGGTGCGTGCGGCCCCCGGCCTGGAGGCCATGCCGCAGGCACTGGCGCAACAGTTGGCGGCGCGCGCCGACGGCGTGCCGCTGTTCCTGGAGGAATCGGTGCGCTCGGTGCTGGAACGCCTGCGCAGCGGCACCCAGGGCTGGGAGCAGGCGCTGACCGAGGTGCCCGTCACGCTGCAGGACGTGCTGATGTCGCGCGTGGACCGCCTCGGGGCGGCACGCCGCACGGCCCAGCTCGCGGCCGTGATCGGGCGCGCCTTCGATGTCGAGACCCTGCAGGCCCTGGCCGCCTGCCTGCCCTTCGAGCTGCCCGCGACGGCCGTGGCGGCGCATCTGCGCGTGCTGCTGCGCGAGGGCGTGGTGCGGCCGCAGGCGGGCGACGCCGCGGCGCCCCGCCTCGTCTTCCGCCATGGCCTGATCCGGGACGTGGCTTACCAGTCGCTGTGGGCGGAGGACCGGCGCGCCGCCCACGCGGCCGTGGCGGGCATGCTGGGCGCGCGCGAGGCCGACACCGGGGGTGCGCCGCCGGAGGCCCTGGCCCACCACGAGGAACTGGCAGGCCTGGAGGCCCAGGCCCTGGCCCACTGGGAGGCGGCGGCGCGCGAGGCACTGGCGCGCTCGGCGTACGTCGAGTCCCTGGCCCACCTGCAGCGCGCGCTCGCGCTGCTGCGCCGCCAGCCGCCCGGTCGCGGCCGCGACGAGCACGAGCTGCGCCTGGTGCTGCAGCAGGCCTCGCGCGCGATCAGCACCGCGGGTTACGGCGCCGACGAGGTCGAGCGCGGCTACCAGCGGGCCTATGCACTGGCCGAGGCCCTGGGTTCGGAGCCGGCGCTGCTGAAGGTCGAGCTCGGGCTCGAGGCCTGGTACTTCATGCGCGCGGACTTCGCCCGCGCCGAGGAGCACACGCGCCTGGCCGCGGCGCGCGCCAAGGCGTCCGGCAGCGCCCTAGACGCGCTGCAGGTGCGCTGGGCCCAGGCCAACATCCTCTACCACCGGGGCGAGGCCGCGGCGGCGGTGCCCTTGATGGACCGCTGCCTGGCGGACTACCAGCCGCAGATGCACCGGCGCAGCGCGGTGCAGGATCCGGCCGTCATGTGCCTGGGCTACTCCGCCTGGTGCCGCTGGGACCTGGGCTTCGCCGACGACGCGCTGGCGCGGGCTCAGCGTGCCCTGGCGCTTGCCGACACGCTCGAACACCGCCTGAGCCAGGCGGTGGCGCACCAGTTGCTGGCCGGCGTGCTGCTGTTCCGTGGCGCGGCGGAGCCGGCGCTGGCGCATGCCGAGCGCAGCCTCGCGATCTGCGAGGACGCGGGCTTCCTGGCCTGGCGCGCCATCGCCCGCGTCACCCGGGGCAGCGTGCTGTGCGAGCTGGGCCGCAGCGCGCCGGGCCTTGCCGAGCTGCAGGGTGGCTACGAGGACTGGTGCGCCACCGGCGCCGTCGTGACCCGGGCCTTCTGCCTGCGCGCCCTGGCCCAGGGCCTGGCGTCGAGCGGGCAGCCCGCGGCCGCGCTGCCGCTGCTGCGCGAGGCGCTTGACCTCGTCAGGAGCACCGGCGAGCGCTACCACGAGCCCGAGGTGCGCCGCCTGCTCGGGGAACTCACGCTGCGCTGCGGCGCCGGCTCGGTCACGGCCGAGGAGGAGGGCGAGCACTGGCTGCTGGGCGCCCACGCCGCGGCGACGAGCCGGCACCTGCGTGCCCACGCGCTGCGCGCGGCCACCACGCTCGCGGCCCACCGCATGGCGCGCGGCCAGACCGGGCCGGCGCGCGACGTGCTCGAGCCGCCACTGCGGGCCCTGACCGAAGGCGCGCGCACGCCCGACGTGCTGCGCGCGCGCCAGTTGCTCGACACACTCACACACCAGGGGGCATGACATGGACCGCTACGAGGCGCCTTTCGACTGGGAGCGTTACGCCCGCTCCTCGCCGCCGCAGAGGAGTCTGCTGCTGGGCGACTGGCTGGACGATGCCGGGCGGCGGGCGCAACTGCGCGCCCGGGTGCGGCAGGAGCCCGGCGGCGCGCTGCGGCTGGACAGCCCCGTGACCGAGCAGGTCGGCGCCGACAACGCCGCCGGGCCTGAGCGGCGCGCGGCCTGCGTGTACCTCGTGTGCGATCCGGACCTGGTGCGCCAGGCGCTGCTCAACCCGCCCGGGGCGGACGGCGCCCGGCTCTGGAGCAACAGCCCCTACGCCGCGCTCGGCACCGGCACCTTCATGCTGGCGCTGGACGAGCCGCCGCAGCGGCCGCAGCCGCGCGCGGGCTGGCACGGCCTGCAGCGCTCGGGGCTGGCGCAGGCGCTGCGCTACGAGGGCAGCCAGGTCGCGCTGCTGGCGGCCCATGCCTGCGACGCCGCGATGGTGACCTCGATGCGCGGACCGGTCTTCGACGCCTGCGAGTTCGCCGAGAACGCCGCGCTGCGCTTCAGCAGCGCACTGTTCGGCTTCACCCTCGGTGACCACGCGATGCTCGAGGCGTCGATGCGCGCGGCCTACGTCGCGCTGAGCTACCAGTTCGTCGGCCGCCACCTCGCCACCGACCCGCGTCTCCTGCCCCAGGCCAACCAGGCGATGGCCCAGGCCCTGGTGCGCGCCGAGGAGCTGATGGAGGCCTTCTGGCGCGGCGCGCAGCAGCGACCGCAGGAACTTCCGATCGGCCTCGAGCCCTTCGCCGGCCGTGTCCCCGGCTTCCAGCCCGTCATGCAGCGCCTGGCCGAGCCCCACGCCGGGCAGCCGCTGAACCTGGAGGAACTCGGCGTGCTCGTGGTGGGCGCGATCTCGGGCACCGTCGGCAACATCCAGGCGGCGGCGAGCAAAGCGCTGCGCGCCCTGCTGCACGACGGTCGCGCCCCGGCCGGCGCCGCGGACCCCACCGCCGACCCGTTGCAGGCTCTGCGCGAGCACGCGCGCAAGCTCGACCCGTCCCACGGCGGCGCCTGCCTGCACCATCAGGCGCTGTGGGCGCGCATCCTGCGGGCCTTGCGCCCGAACCCGCCGGTGCCCTTCCTGCACCGGCGCCTGACGCGGCCGCTGACGCACCAGGGCCGGACCTTCGAGCAGGACGCGATCCTCGTGCTCGACGTCGGCGCCCTCACCGAGGAGGGGCGCGAGGTCAGCGACCATGACGCCGCGGCGGCGCTGTTCGGGCTGTACGGCGACAGCCCGGCGGAACAGGCGATGCACAGCTGCATCGGCCGCTACCTCGCGCAGCCGCTGATCGTCGAGATCGTCCGCCGCGTGCTGCTGCTGCCTGGCGTCGAGGAGGCGCTCGACCCGCAGGACGGCCGCGTGATCGGCCTGCGCACGGCCTGGGGCTTCCGCTGCCTGAGCTACCCGCTCAGCTACCGCCGCGACCGCCGGCTGCGGCAGCAGACCCTGAACGTGTCCATGCGCATCAAGGCGCCGATCGAGGAGCACGCCGCCAAGCTGCGCAAGCTCATCGCCGTGGGCGCACCGCGCATCGAGGCCGTGCTGCGCGAATCGCACCACGTCCACTTCGCGTGGTTCGAGTTCGTCGAGTCCGGCACGCACCTGCTGCTGCACACGGTCTACGACGGCGACTTCGAGTCCTACGTGGAGCATTTCGCGCTCGATGCCGGCGACCTGTTCGACCTGTTGTTCGAGCACATCGAGGATGCCCCGCCGCGTCCGGTTCGCGAGCACCCGCAGGAGTTCGTGGCGTTGATCGCGCGCTACAACCGCCCGCCGGCCGGCGGCTACCTGTTCAGCGCCTACCCGCGCCTCGAGACGCGCGAGATCACCCGTGGCGCGGGAGGCGCGCCGTGAGGCCCCCCGCGATGGCCGGCGCGGCCGGCGCCGCGCTGGACGCCGCAGACATCCAGTCCCTGGTGCTGCAGCCGGCGGGCCTGCCCTGCGTGCGGCACCTGCTGATCGGCTTCGACGACGGCACGGAGGGTGACCCTGCGCAGCCGCCGGTCGCGCGGCGGCACGCGCTCAACCGCCTGCTGCAGCATCGGCCGCCCACGCCGGCCGCGGCCTGCGGCCGCGGTGCCGGCGCGACCCCGGGCGCGGCCCTGGCGCTCACGGCGCACCTGGGCTTCACCCACCGCGGCCTGCAGCGGCTGGGCACCCGGCAGCATCTGCTCGACATCCTGCGTGAGAAGGCGCCGGCATTCTGTGCCGGCGCGGCCGTGCGCGCTCCGCGCTTCCTGGGCGACACCGGCCCGAGCGCGCCGCGCCACTGGCGCGAGGGCTTCGGCCACGAGGTCCTGGAGTGGGTGCTGACGCTGCACGCGGCCGACGTGGCGGCGCTCGAGGAGGCGTCCGCCGGGGTCGCGCGCATGCTCGATGAGCTGGCCCGGGGCGGACGTTCCGCAGACGGCGAGGGCCCGGCCCCGTCCCGGCTGCGCCTGCAGGTGCTGGACGGCGCGCGCCTGCCCCCGCCGCCGGGCGAGGCCGACCCGCAGGCCTTCTACGTCCACTTCGGCTATCGCGACGGGCTGTCCAAGGTGGGCGTGCGCGGCTGGTCGCAGCCACCCCGTGCAGACGCGCCCGGCCTGCGCGAGGCCTCCTGGCACGCGCCGGGGGAGTTCCTGCTCGGCCACGCGCAGGATGGCGGCGCCAACCCCTGGATCCGCCGCGGCCAGGGCGCGCGGCTGCGGGCCCTGCCGCCGGAGGTGGCCGCCTTCTTCCGCAATGCGAGCTTCGGCGTCCTGCGTGACATCGGGCAGGACGTGGATGTGTTCGAGACCTTCGTCGGCGCGGCCGCCGCCCGGCTGCCCGAGCACCTGAAGCGGCAGCTCGGCCCCGACCGGCAGCACCACGCGGCCTACGTCAAGGCCAAGCTGTGCGGGCGCTGGCCCGACGGGCGGCGCTTCGTCGAGGCGCCCTGGCTGCAGCCGCAGGGCGAGGCCCAGGCCGACTTCGACTACGCGCGCGACAGTGAAGGCCAGGGCTGCCCCTTCGGCGCGCACATCCGGCGCATGAACCCGCGCGACAGCGACATCGTCGCCCTGCGCCCGCGCCCGCTGCTGCGCCGCGGCCTGCCCTACGGCCCGGCCGCCTGGGCTGCGCAGGGGGCGCCACCCCGGGTGGAGCGCGGGCTGCTCGGCCTGTTCTTCTGCGCCAGCATCGAGGCCCAGTTCGAGCACCTCGTCGGCCAGTGGGCCGACCGCGTGCCGATGACCCTGCCCGACCGCGGCGACGCAAAGGACCCGCTGGTGGGCCAGCACGAGGACGGCCACGCGCGCTTCGAGATCCCTCTGGAAGGCGGCGCGCACGTCGTCGACGAGGGCTGGCGCCCCTGGACGCGCACGCGCGGCACCGCCTACCTGTACTACCCGGGCCTGCAGGCGCTGACCGGCATCGCGGCAGACGAGCTGTTCGCGCCCGAGACCCCGGCCGACGACGATGAAGCTCGTTCCGCCCGGTGACGACTGCGTGCCGGTGCCGCCACCGGTGACGCAGCAGCCCGACCCGCAGCGCTTCTGCGACCTCGTGCTCACCGGCGGCGTCGCCAGTGGTGTCGTGTACCCCTGGGCCATCATCGAGCTGGCGCGGCATTTCCGCTTCCACAGCATCGCCGGCACCTCCGTCGGCGCGATTGCCGCCTGCCTGGCGGCGGCGGCGGAGTACGGCCGGCGCACCGGCTTTGGCGACAGCTTCGAGGCGATCCGCCGCGTCCCCGCCAGCCTGGCCGAGCCCGTGAGCGCCCGCCCTGGGGAGCCGGACAGCGGCACCGTCACGCGCATGGAATCGCTGTTCCAGCCGGGCCCGCAGGGCCGGCGGCTGTTCGCGCTGGTGCGCGACCTGATCGCGGCCCACTACGCCCCCGGCCCCGGGCGCGCCTGGCGTGGTCTGCGCGTCGTGGCCGGTGCCCTGTGGCGCCACTACCGCGGCCGCGTGCTGCCCTCACTGGCCGCCGCCACCGTGCTGGTCGTGCTCGCGCTCGGGCTCGTGCTGCCGAGCCCGGCTGCGGGGCTGGGCGCCTGGTTCCCCTGGTCGCTGCCGGGGCTGCTGGCGACGGCGGCCTTGCTGCTGCTGTCGGCGGGGGTCCTGCTCGTGCAGGCCCTCTGGCAGGACGTTCGCAAGGGCATCGTCGAGCACCACTACGGCCTGTGCTCGGGGCGGGTGCCCGATGGCGCGGCCGGGGCCGACCGGCCCTCCTTCGTGGAGTGGCTGCACGAGGGCGTGCAGTTCAGCGCCGGGCGCCTGCGGCCGGACCGGCCGCTGACCTTCGAGGACCTGTGGAACGCGCCGGGCGCCCCAGGCCAGGTGGGCGCCGCGGCCGCGGGCGGCGACGGACCGCCGCGGCCGCTGGGCATCGTGCTGCAGATGATGACGACCAACGTCACGCACCGCCGCCCCTACCGCCTGCCGCTGCCCGATGCGGTGACCCGGCTGTTCTACCTCCCGGACGAGTTGAAGCACTTCTTCCCGGAGCAAATCCTCGAGGCCCTGGTCGCCGCCTCGGTGCCCTACCGGCCGCTGGCCCCGGGCGATCCCGAGCCGCCGCCGGAGCTCGAGGACCTTCTGGAACTGCCCGGCGCGCGCATGCCCATCGTCGTCGCCGCGCGCCTGAGCATGAGCTTCCCGCTGCTGTTCTCGGCCGTGCCGCTGTACGCGCTCGACATCGAGAAGGATGCCCGGGACGGCCGGCCCTCGGCGGCCACGCGCGGCACCCCTTTTCGCCGCTGCTGGTTCTCCGACGGCGGCGTGGCGATGAACTTCCCGATCCAGCTCTTCGACGAGGCGCTGCCGCGCTGGCCCACCTTCGGCATCTTCCTCGGCGAGCGCCGGCCGGACAAGGAGGCCGCGGCGCGGCCGCAGGACGCCGTGGAGCTGCCGGCGCACCCGCGTGCCGGCGCGCACGACGGCTGGGCCTGGCTCGAGGGCCACCGCGCAGCCCGCGAGGGCACGGCCGGCACCCTGGCCACCTTGCTCTTCACCATGGTCGACACCGCGCGCAGTTGGCACCACCGCGTCGCGATGATGCAGCCGCACGTGCGCACCCGCGTGGCCCGCCTGCGCCTGCGCAGCGACGAGGGCGACCTGAACATCGTCATGCCGCGCGAGAAGATCCTGAGCATGGCGCACGAGTATGGCACCGAGGCCGGGCGGCGCCTGGCGCGCCAGTTCGTCGGCGCCCCGGGCCAGCCGGCCGAGGCCTGGAGCCAGCACCGCTGGGTGCGGCTGCAGTTGCTGGTCGAGGGCCTGCGCGAGCTGCTGGAAGGCCTGGGCGCCTCGGCCGCGGGCGCCCCGCTGTCCAAGCCGATGGCGCAGGCCGCGAGCGATGCGCAGGTCCGCAACCCGCTGGATGAATCGGAAGGCTTGCCCTGGACGCAAGCGCAGGCGCAGGCGCTGGAGGCCGGGCTCGAGGCGCTGGAGGCCGCCGAGCAGGCGCTCGTCTGCGCGGGCGCCGAGGCTCCGCCCGACCGGCCCACGCCGATGTCGACCTTGCGGCCGCGCGCCCCGATCTGATCCATCTGATACGCTGGCCGCCCGCGAGCTCCCACCCTTGCAGATGCAACTCCAGGACACCGCCGGCTTCTCGCGCGAGAGCCACGCCGCAGGCGTGGTCCTGTTCCGGGAGGGCGAGCCCGGGGGCGCGGCCTACCTGGTCGAATCCGGCTGCGTGGAGATCACCCGCGCCGTGGACGGGCGCGAGCACCGGCTGGAGCTGATGTCCTGTCACGACCTGTTCGGCGAGCTCGCACTGATCGACGGCCTGCCGCGCTCGGCCACCGCCCGCACCGTGGTCCCGACCGTGCTGCTGCGCGTGGAGCGCGCCTACTTCGAGGACCTGCTGCAGCGCTCCGAGCCCATGGTGCAGCACCTGCTGCGCGTGCTGCTCGAACGCCTGCGCAGCGAGCGCGCGCGCTGGGCTGGGGCCGGGGCCGGGGCCGGGGCCGGGGCAGGGGCCAGTGTGCCTGTCGCCGCCGAGCCCGCCGCGGCCCGGGCGTCGGCTGCAGACACCGAGGTCGCGGGCGGCGCCTTGCGCCACCTGATGCTCGCCAGCGACCTGGCCGCCGCCATCGACGCCGACGGCCTGGAGTTGCGCTACCAGCCCATCGTGCACCTGGGCTCGGGCGCGGTGAGCGGCTGCGAGGCCCTGCTGCGCTGGCAGCACCCGCGCCTGGGCTGGATCGGGCCCGACGAGTTCATCCCGATGGCCGAGCGCAGCCGCCTGATCCACCGCGTGGGGCGCTGGGTGCTCGAGCGCGCGCTGCGCGACTGGCCGGCCTTGCGCCGGCGCTGCGCCGCGGCGGCCGGGCAGGCGCCGGTGCTGAGCATCAACCTCTCGGCGCCCGAGTTCTCGGCCCCCGACATCGCGGGCCATATCCTCGACCGCCTGGCGGCGCATGGCGTCGCGCCCGCCGAGCTGCGCATGGAGCTGACCGAGACCGCCGTCGTCGACAACCTGGAGCCCGTGGCGGCGATGGCGGGCAGCCTGCGCGCGGCCGGCGTGGGCCTGGCGCTGGACGACTTCGGCACCGGCTATGCCGGCCTGAGCTACCTGCAGGGCCTGCCTTTCACTTGCCTGAAGATCGACCGCGAGTTTGTGCGCCACCTTCGCGATTCGGACCGCAGCCGCCAGATCGTGCGCGCCTCTCTCGAACTGGCCCGCCCCCTCGGCCTGGGCACCGTGGCCGAGGGCGTCGAGGACGAGGCCACCGGCGCGCTGCTGGCAGAGATGGGCTGCAGTCACGGCCAGGGCTACCTGTATGCCCGGCCCCTGCCGCTGCAGGAGTTCCCGGGCCGGCCAGCCGGCGACCGGGCCTGAGCCTGGCGCAGGGGCGTGCCGATCAGCCCGGCACGCTGCCGTCGTGCATCCAGCGCGCGTGCTGCGGTGCCTTGCGCGTGCGTGCCCACTCCTCGAGCATGGGCCACTTGACCTCGTCGAGCTGGCGGTACATCTCGGGGGTGCCGACGTCGGCGGCCAGCTCCAGGCGGTGGCCATTGGGGTCGAAGAAGTAGATGCTCTTGAAGATCGTGTGGTTCGTCGGGCCGATGACCTCGATGCCCGCAGCCTCGAGCCGGGCCTTGGTCTGCACCAGCTCGTCGACCGTGGCGACCTTCAGCGCCAGGTGCTGCACCCAGGCGGGGGTGTTCTCGTCGCGGCCCATCGGTGGGGAGTTCGGCAGCTCGAAGAAGGCGAGGATGTTGCCGTTGCCGGCGTCCAGGAAGACGTGCATGTAGGGGTCGGGCGCCTTCGTCGACGGGACCTCGTTCTCGGCGATGGCGAGCACGAACTTCATGCCCAGGTGCTTCTCGTACCACTGCACGGTCTCCTTCGCGTCCTTGCAGCGGTAGGCGACGTGGTGGATCTTCTGGATCTGCATGGCGGGCCTCCTCGGGGGCGGGGGTTGCTCGGGCGGCGTTCGTTCAGACGCCTTCGCGCGCGTGCTGCAGCGCCTCGCGCAGCACGGCGATGTCGCCGATGTGGTTGGACAGCAGCAGCACGAGCTTGGCGTTGACGAGCGCGCTCTGCTCGTCGCTCAGGTCGCGGTGGGTGTCGATCAGCAGCTGGTAGAAGTCGTCGCCGGGCGAGAAGTCGCGGTGGTAGCGGCGCCCGGGCTCGTGGAAGTTGGGTTGCGTCTGCAGCGGCATCGCGGGCTCCGGCGGGGTCGTCGGTTGAGGGGCGGGGGGCGGTGGCGCAGGGGACGGGGCTGCTCAGGCGGGCGCGTGGTTCCCGGTGGCGCGCGCCACCGCGGCGCGCACGCGCGCCGCGTCGGGCGCGCGCCAGCGCGCGGCCACGTGCTGGTCGGGCCGCAGCAGGAAGGCGCTGCCGTCGCGCGCGTCGTAGCGCCGGGCCACCAGGCCCTGCGCGTCGTGCAGCACTGTCGCGCCGGCGGGGGCCGCGGCGCCGGGCCGCGGCGTGACGACGAGCAGCTCCACCGGCACGGCGTCGCCGCGCAGCGCCTGCAGGGCCTCCACATCGAGCACCGCCGCATCCTCGGCATACACCATCAGCCGGAAGTGCCCGCCCGCGTGCTCGAGCAGCCATCCGGGGCGGCCCTCGTGCACCACGGGCGCGTCGTCCATCGGCGCGCCGGGCTCCATCGCGCCCTCGAAGGGGGCGTCGGCCGGTGTGTTCAGCGGCGAGTCGACGTAGAAGGAGGGTACCGACAGGCGCCCGGAATTGACCAGCTTGCGCGCGAAGGGGTGCGCGCGCGCGAGCTGCAGCACGGCGTTGCGCAAGGTGCGGCTGGCCGCGCTCTTGGGCGTGATGAAGTCGGTGGAGCGCGTGGAGTTCATCAGGTTCTCGTCCGCCGCCCAGCCGCGCTCGTGCGTGTAGCTCTGGAGCAGCCGCGCCGGGGCCCGGCCGGCGACGACGAGCGCGAGCTTCCAGGCCAGGTTGTCGGCGTCCTGGATGCCGGAGTTCGCCCCGCGCGCGCCGAAGGGCGAGACCTGGTGCGCGGCGTCGCCGGCGAAGAGCACGCGCCCGTGGTCGAAGCGCGCCATGCGCCGGCACTGGAAGGTGTAGACGCTGACCCACTCGAGCTCGAAGGCGCGCTCGTCGCCGAGCATCGCGCGGATGCGCGGGATCACGCGCTCGGGCTTGCGCTCCTCGTCCGGGTCGGCGTCCCAGCCGAGCTGGAAGTCGATGCGCCAGACGTCGTCGGCCTCGCGGTGCAGCAGCACGCTCTGCCCGGGGTGGAAGGGCGGGTCGAACCAGAACCAGCGCTCGGCCGGGAACTGCGCCTTCATCACCACGTCGGCGATGAGGAAGCGGTCCCTGAAGACCTGGCCCTCGATGTCCAGCCCGAGCATGGTGCGCACCGGGCTGCGCGCGCCGTCGCACACCACCAGCCAGTCGGCCTGCAGCGCGTAGTCGCCCTCGGGCGTGCGCACCTGCAGCGTCACGCCGTCGGCACCGGGCTCGACGGCCATGACCTTGTGCCGCCAGCGCATCTCGACGCCGGCGGATTCGCACCGCGCGACCTGGTACTGCTCCAGGTAGTACTGCTGCAGGTTCACCATGCCCGGCCGCTTGTGGCCGGGCTCGGGCAGCAGGTTGAAGTTGAAGACCTCGCCCTCGCCGAAGAAGGTGCGGCCCACGTTCCACGTGACCCCCTTGTCGACGACGGCGTCGCCCACGCCCAGGCGGTCCAGCACTTCGAGTGTGCGCTTGGCGTAGCACAGCCCTCGCGAGCCCACCGAGACGGTCTCGTCGTCGTCCAGCAGCAGCACCGGCAGGCCGTGCAGGCGCAGGTCGATCGCCGCGGCCATGCCCACCGGCCCGGCGCCGACCACGACCACCGGTCGCCGCGCCGGGCCGGCGCCGTCGAGCTCCTGCGGGCGCCGATAGGCGTACTTCGGGTAGGTGAAGGTCTGGTGCATCGTCGTGCGCCTGCGCCCGTTGTCCTGTGCTCAGCCCTCGAGCGTCTCCCACATCTGGCGGTCGCGCTCGGCCGTCCAGATGCGCGGGTCGCGGTGCTGCGTGGCCTCGTCGTAGGCGCGCGTCACATCGAAGGGCATGCAGTGGTCGAAGATCACCCACTGGCCGTACTTCGGCTGCAGGCGCGCGTAGGTCTCGCGGTAGACGGTCTTCAGGTCGCGCCCGGCCGTGGCGCCGGCGCTGACGCTGTCCCACAGGTCGCTGACAAAGGCGCGAGTGACCTCCAGCCCGCGCTGCACCTGCGCCTGCCCCTTCAGAGCCGGTCCGCGGCCGGGCACCAGCGCCAGCGGCTGCAGTTGCGCGATGTTGTCCAGCGTCTGCGGCCAGTCGCGGAAGTAGGCGTCGCCGGCATAGGGCGTGGCGTCGAACTCGACCAGGTCGCCCGACAGCAGCGTGCGCTCGCCCGGCAGCCAGACCACGGTGTCGCCCTTGGTGTGGCCGCGCCCGAGCTGCAGCAGCTGCACCTCGAGCCCGCCCAGCCACAGCGTCATCTTGCCGGTGAAGGTCATCGTCGGCCAGGTCAGCCCGGCGGGCACGGTCTCGACGTTGCGGAACAGGCGCGGGAAGCGGCCGATCTCGCTGGCCTTGTCGGCCTCGCCGCGCTCGACGATCAGGTCGCGCGTGTCCTGGCTGGCCAGGATCTGCTGCAGGCCCTCGGCCCGGTAGGCGCTCGCGCCCAGCACCCGCACCGCGTGGTAGTGCGTCAGCACGACATAGCGGATGGGCTTGTCGGTGACCTCGCGGATGCGGCGGATGACGTCGGCCGCCATGGCCGGCGTGGCCTGGGTGTCGGCCACGAGCACGGCGTCGTCGCCGATGACGATGCCGGTGTTGGGGTCGCCCTCGGCGGTGTAGGCCCAGGCGTGCTCGGAGAGTTGGGTGAAGCTGACCTGCTTCTCCTCGACGTCGGCGTGCGAGGCGAACTTCTTCGTCGTCGTGTTCATCGGCGCTCGGGCCCCGGCACGGCGGAGCCCCGTGGACGCGGCGGGCCGCGGGATGCCGATGGTAGCGCCGCGCTGCGCGCCGGCCTTTGGCCTGCGGCAAACTCGGCCACCTCCCCACCACGGCCCGCCGGGTCTGCTGCCATGTCCACGACCCTTGCCCCGACGCACGGCACGCGCGTTGCGCTCTCGCTGCACGGCGCCGTCGCCGTCGTGCGCCTGTCCAATCCCCCCACCGGCCTGATGGACGACGTGATGGAGGCCGAGCTCGAGCAGGTGCTCGCGCAGCTCGACGACCCGGCCGTCTGGCCCGGCGGACGGGTGGTGGTGCTGACCGGGGGCGAGCCCGGCGTCTTCGTGCGCCACTACGACGTGGCCGTGCTGCACCAGCGCGGCCAGGCGCTGCGCGCGCGCGGCAAGTCCTTCACGCTGGAGCGGCCCGTGCCGCAGGCGGGCATCCACCGCTGCATCGAGCGCATCGGGCACAGCCCGCTGATCTACATCGCCGCCGTCAACGGCACGGCCATGGGCGGCGGCTTCGAGCTCGCGCTAGGCTGCGACCTGCGCGTGGTGCAG
>JBILNB010000126.1:0-6870 GCA_044375195.1 Rubrivivax sp.
CGGGGGCGGGCGTGCCCGGCGTGCTGATGTCGGCCAAGGCGCTCGAGACCGTGCTACCGCCCTTGCCTCAGGCGGTGGGCGCGCTGGCTTACGCCGGTGCGGGCACGCGTTGAAGCCGAGGCAGGCAGGAGACCCCATGGAGACACCGGACTTCACGCGCGATCTCGCGGATTGCCGGCGCCTGATGCGCGGCGGTTCGCGCTCCTTCTTCACCGCCTCGCTGATGCTGCCGCCGCGCGTGCGCGCGCCGGCCACGGCGCTGTACGCCTTCTGCCGTGTCGCCGACGACGCGATCGACGACAGTGCCGACCCGCAGCGCGCCATCGAGGGCCTGCGCGCCCGTCTGGATGGGGTCTACGCCGGTCGCCCCGGGCCCGAGCTGGCCGACCGGGCGCTGGCCTGCGTCGTGCACTCCCACGGCTTGCCGCGCGCGCTGCTGGACGCCCTGCTCGAGGGCTTCGCCTGGGACGTCGAGGGCCGGCGCTACGAGACGATCGAAGACGTGCATGCCTACGGCGCACGCGTGGCCGGCACGGTGGGCGCGATGATGGCGGTGGTCATGGAGGCCCGGGGCCGCGAGGCCCTGGCCCGGGCCTGCGAGCTCGGCGTGGCGATGCAGCTCACCAACATCGCGCGCGACGTCGGCGAGGACGCGCGCCGCGGTCGGCTCTACCTGCCGCGCGCGTGGATGTGGGCGGTGGGCCTCGACCCAGATGCCTGGCTCGCCGCGCCGTCCTTCGGTCCCCAGCTCGCGGCGGTCGTCGACCGCCTGCTCGCCGAGGCCGACCGCCTGTACCGGCGCGCCGAGTGCGGGGTGCCGCTGCTGCCGCGCGACTGTCGCGTAGGCATCCAGGCCGCGCGGCTGGTCTATGCCGAGATCGGCCACGTGCTCGCAGCTGCAGGGCTGGACTCGGTGACCCGCCGGACCGTGGTGCCGCGCGCGCGCCAGCTGGGCCTGGTGGCGCAGGCCACCTCGGCGCTGCTGGTGCCACCCGGTCACCCGCTGACCGAGCTTGCCGGCGACCGCCCGCTTCCGGCCATCGCCCATCTGGTCGATGCCGCGGTCCGCGAGGATCTGCCTGGCCGCACCTTCTACCAGCGCACCGTTCGCGTGCTCGATCTGTTCGAGCGCGTCGGCCAGCGGCAGCGCAGCCTTGCCTGAGAGAGCGAGGGCCCTACCATGAGTGCACGCCTGCCCCTGTCGACCGAGCCCGCGCCGCGTGCCATGACCCGGCCCGCGGTCAGCGTCCAGGGTTTGGTCCGCCAAGCACTGAAGGCGCTGGCCTGCCTGGGCGTCGCGCTGCTGGCGGCCGGACTCAGCTTCGACTTCGGCCTTCGCGCCGGCGGAACGGTGGTGGCCGTGATCGCCGCCGTCAACGGCGCGGTGTTCGCGACCATCCTGATCGACGCCGCGCTCGACGCGTCGCGGCGGCGCCGCGGATCCTGAAGGGGCGAGCTCGGCTCGCTCAGCGCCCCGGCACTGCCTCGCGCTGACCGACGGGCGCGATCACCTCGTAGCCCAGCAGCTCCACCTCTGGGCTGAGGTAGCCCGCGCGCAGCGGCTCCTCGCGCATCAGGTCGGTCGACAGGTACTTCTTGTTGTCGTCGCACAGGAGGGTGACGACGGTCGCCTCGTCGCCAAGCTCGTCCTGCGCCTTCAGCGCCCCCAGCAGGTTGGCGCCCGAGGAGATGCCCACGCCCAGACCCAGCTCGCGCGCCAGGCGCTGGGCCATCAGGATGGCGTCGCCGTCGTGCACGGCCACCGGCGCGTCCAGCTCGCGCAGGCGGCAGATGGCGGGCACGAACTCGTCGGAGATACCCTGGACGCGGTGCGAGCCGATCTTGTGGCCGGTGGATAGCGTGGGCGACTCCGCCGGCTCCAGCGGGTGCACGCGTACGCCCGGGTGGGCGGCGCGCAGCGCGCGGCCCACGCCCATGACGGTGCCGCCGGTGCCCACGCCGGCGACGAAGGCCTGCGGCGCGAGGCCCACGCGGGCGAGCTGGGCCAGGATTTCCGGTCCGGTGCCGAGCGCGTGCGCCTCGACGTTGGCCGGGTTGTCGAACTGCCGCGGCAGGTACACGCGCTCTCGCAAGGCGGCCAGCTCCTGCGTCAGACGGATGGCGCCTAGGAAGCCGCCTTCCTCGCGGCTGACCAGGCGCAGGGTCGCGCCGAAGGAGCTGATCAGGGCCATGCGTTCGCGACTCAGCCAGTCGGGCATGAAGATCTCGACCGCGCAGCCGAGCGCGCGGCCGACCGCACACACCGAGATGCCGGTGTTGCCACTGGTGGCCTCGGCGATTGTGTCGCCCGGGCGCAGTTCGCCGCGCCGCAGGGCCTGCCCCAGCACGTGCAGGGCCATGCGGTCCTTGATGCTGCCTGTCAGGTTCAGGTACTCGGCCTTGGCATGGACACGTCGGCGCCGGCCACGCAGTTTCAGGTCGATCGCGAGCATCGGCGTGCGACCGACGAGGCCGGCTATGGCGGCCAGCGCCGACAGCGGTGCCGACTCGTCATTCGCGGAAGCACGGGCCGTGTGGCGGGGCAGGGGGGCGTGGGCAGGGTGCGTGGAGGTCGCGGCTCGAGTGGGGTGCATCCGGGTGTCCTGGGTCGGCGGATGACGGGAATTCTGGCCCGCAGAGGGCGGAAACCTATCCCAGGAATGGCACGCGAAGCGCGAGAATCCGGAATGAAGTACCGGATCAAGCCATGGGAATGAAAATCGATTCCACCGACCGCCGCATCCTGGAACAACTGCAGCGCGACGCCGAGATCCCGGTGGCTGACGTGGCCCGCGCGGCCGGCACCTCGACGTCCTCGTGCTGGCGGCGCATCCAGCGCCTGCGCGAGGCCGGTGTCGTCACGCGGCAGGTGGTGCTGGTCGACCCGCGCAAGGTCAACGTCGGCGTGACGGTCTTCGTGGCCGTCAAGACCAGCCGGCACACGCCGGAGTGGTTCGAGCGTTTCCGTGCCACGGCCGAGGCCATCCCCGAGGTGGTGGAGTTCTACCGCATGAGCGGCGACATCGACTACCTGCTGCGGATCGTCGTACCCGACATCGCCGCCTACGACTCGGTCTACAAGCGCCTGACGCGCGGCACCGAACTAGCTGACGTCAGCTCCAGCTTCGCGATGGAGGAGCTGAAGTTCACGACCGCGATGCCGCTGGACTACACATAGGCGGGCTGCCCGCGCCCCGTCGGGAGGCTGCAGCCCGCGGCCCGCTCAGCGCTTGAGCTGCTTGCGGTCGTACTTCCGGTTGCTGCGCGCGAACTGGCGGAAGAGCCAGAAGGCGAAGACGATGAACCAGGCCAGGAAAAGGAGGTGGTGAACCTTCATGGGGTGACTCCTGCAGTGCGGGTGGGGGCAGTGGGTGGCGGCGCCGGATGGGGCAGCGCGACGAGCGAGCGCATCACGACCAGCGTCACCAAGAGCAAGGCGATCTCGATCGCGTAGACGGCAGCATAGCCCGTGGCCGGGTGGACGAGGGCGTGGCCGAGGTAACCCTGATCGGCGAGCACGCCTATCGCGTCACGGCCGATGCCCCCGAGGGCCACGGCCACGCCGGCGCCCGTGGCCTGCACGGCCCCCCAGGCGCCGAGCGCGAGCCCGACCTGGCCCTGCGGCGCGTGTCGCATCGTCAGCGTCAGCGTGCCGTGCCCGAACAGGCCGCCAGCGAGGCCGACGAGGACGACGCCGGTCACGAACAAGGGCACCGACAGCGTCCATGCAGCGGCGGTCACGGCCGCAAAAGCCGGCAGGCCGACGGCGGCGCCCGCCAGGGACATGCGCGCCGGATCGGCGCCGCGGCCGAGCACGCGGGCGGCCAGCCCGAAACCGGCGATCCCGCCGGCAGCCAGCGCAGCCGTGAGCCAGGTCGTCTGCCCGACCGCCATGCCCAGGACCTGGCCGCCGTAGGGCTCGAGCAGCACGTCCTGCATCGCGAAGGCCATGGTCCCGAGGCCGATGGCGGCGAGACGGCGGCGTGCGCCCGGCGTCTCGCTGTAACGGGCCCAGGCGGCACCGAAGTCGGGCGCGGGCTCGCGCGCGTACCGCTTCAGGCTGTGGCCCGGGATCATGGCCTCCTGCTTCCACATGGCCACGGTGTTGAGCACCAGCGTGGCCAGCGCGCAGGCCTGGATGACCTGGATCAGGCGCGCGGGGCTGTAGTCGGAGAGGAACCAGCCGAAGGCGAGCGCGCTGCCCATCGTGCCGAGCAGCAGCATCACGTACATCAGGCCGACGATCTTCGGGTGCGATTCGACCGGCGCCAGATCGGTGGCGAGTGCGAGCCCGGCCGTCTGAGCTGTGTGCAGGCCCGCGCCCACGAGCAGGAAGGCCAGCGCCGCGCCGCCTTGGCCGATCCAGAGGGGCCACTGCTGGGCATTGCCGCCACCCGAGAGCACGAGCAGGGCGAAGGGCATGATGGCCAGGCCGCCGAACTGCACGATGGTGCCGAGCCAGATGAAGGGCACACGCTTCCATCCCAGCGCGGAGCGGTGCGTGTCGGAGCGGAAGCCGATGAGCGCGCGCAGCGGCGCCCACAGCACGGGCAGCGCGACCATCACCGCCACCAGGGCCGCGGGCACGTGGAGCTCGACGATCATCACGCGGTTGAGAGCGCCCACGAGCAGAGCGAGCGCCATGCCCACCGAGACCTGGAACAGCGAAAGGCGCAGCAGGCGCGCGAGCGGCAGGTCGGCCGTGGCGACGTCGGCGAAGGGCAGAAAGCGTGGCCCGAGCCGGGCCCAGGACGTGACGATGCGACGGGTGATCAGGACCATGGACGTCTTGTCCGGTCGGTCGGGCCCACGGGCGGATCGACCCTGCGCAGCTCTTGCAAGAGGCGAAGGGCCGCGGGGGTGTTCGAAGGCACCCGGACTGCGGGCATCCAGGGTGCCGGGCTGGCGGCGAGCGGAGCTCTTGCCAGCCCGGCACCCCGGCGTGGGCCGCGGTGCCCGGGTGCGTTGTCCGTCAGCGCTTGACGGTCTCGGCCGAGGCCACCACCAGCGTCGGTGGGGCCGCGGCCGCTTTCTGGGTCGATTCCTCGACCGCGGCGGTCGCGGCAGGCGCGGCGCCGTTGAGAAACTTCTTGACCCAGGTGGTGTTGGTCAGCAGGGCCACGTGGACCGAGAACGACCCCACCGCCACGGCGCCGAGGAACAGGGGAATGCCGACCGTGGGGCGCACGACCAGCCAGAGCTTTCCGTAGATCATGTCGTGGTCTCCTCGATCACTTCAGCCAGGGCGAGTAGATGTAGGCGAACAGGTGCGCCAGCGCGGCGATGAAGCCGAAGATCTGGGTGCCCTGGATCAGGTGCCGGTGGATTTCTTCCGATTGTTCCTCGGTGAGGCCCGTGGGCCACACCTTGTCGGAACCGCTGTCTGCGTCTGCCATGCGAACCTCCTGTGGGGAGAGTGAGAAAACGTGCAGGACCTGCACGCGGGGACGAACGCCGGTCACAGACACGACCGGCGAACGTTAATGTTGACCTTACACACAAAGATGTCAAGCTGAATTGACACTTTTTCTCCGGTATGTTCCGGGAATGATGTGCCTTCAGGCCCGCCGTGGCATGCGCCATGGCAGCAGGGCCTGCACCCAACGGGTGCCGAAGCGGGTGGCCGAGAGGGTCTCGTGCATGGCCTCGACCGTCTCGCCGGCGAGGCGAGTCCGCACGAGCGAGCGCGCGTAGAACGGGGTGTCCTCCAGGGTGCGCAGCACCGCCACCGGCGCGCTGCCGACCAGCGTCGGCTCGGCGCGCACGGCGCGGTGGATGCCCCAGCTGGTCCGGGTCAGGGTGTGGCGCGCTGGCAACGGCAGCGGCTCTGCCGAGCCGTCCGGGCGGAAGCGGGCACCGATCACGCGGTCCGCCCGACCTGCCGACTGACGCACGTCGTAGACCACGGCGGTGCTGCCGTCGGCCAGCGGCGCGCGCATCCAGTCCCAGGTGGTGAAGGGCTCGGTGACCGGCTCGTCGCCTTCGTTGCTGTCGAGGTAGGCGTGGCCGCTCCAGCGCAGCGCGGGGCGGTCCAGGGCCACCTCGACGCGGGCACAGGGCGCGATCGGGCCCCAGCGATGGCGTCCGTCGTCGTCGAGCGCCGCCACATAGCGGCAAAGGCCCGTGGTGTGCACGCGCACCGTGCCGCGGATGCGGCGCGGCAGCGGGTTGGCGATCTCGTCGAGCGTGATGTCCAGGCGGTCGTCGTGCCAGTGCAGGGCACTCGGGCCGACGGCGAAGTGGGCCGCGCCGCGGTCGACATGGCGCCGGCCGCGCTCCGTCATGGCCCAGCGGCCGGCGCCGGGGCTGTACAGCGCCACGTTGATGGCGCAGTGCTGCTCGGCGTCGGCACGCCCGCGCCGCCAGGCGCGCCGGTAATAGGGGGAGAAGACGCTGCCCACGAAGGCGATCAGGGTCAGGGCGTGGCGGCCGTCGTCGCTGACCGCATCGACGTACCACCAGAGATAAGCACCCGGCGCGACGGGTGCGTCGAAGCGAGGTCGGCCATCAGGGTGGCGGCCGCCAGCCGGCCCGACATCGCCGCCATCGGCACGCCCGGCCCCGGGTGCGCGCTGCCCCCCGCCAAGTACAGCCCCGGCAGCTTCGACGCGCTGGGTGAGCGCTTGAACAGGGCCATCCAGCCGTGCGTCGCCGGGCCGTAGAGGGCCCCGCCCGTGCCCGGGAAGAGGCGGTGGAAGTCCGCCGGCGTGCGCCGGACCACCGCCCCGGGCGCTGTCAGGTCCAGCGCCAGGCCGCAGTCGCGCAGCAGCGCCATGCAACGGGATTGACATGCCTCGGTCTCCGGGTCCTCGAAACTGCGGGTGTCGCCATCGGCCGGCGCGTTCACGAGCGCGAGCAGCCGCTCCGGGG
>JBILNB010000068.1:0-23752 GCA_044375195.1 Rubrivivax sp.
CTGCGCTCGAACCGTCGAGCTTGCCGTGGACAACGCTGCGCGTTGCCCACCGCGCTCGACTCTGCCCACTTACCCACAGCCTCCACCAGCCACCCCTCAAAGAGACCGATTCTGAAGATACAAGGGGGGTGAGCGCCGGGGTCTCGGCATGCCCCCCTCACCCCACCCCTCTCCCGCCAGGGGAAAGGGGCTGGAGATCGGGCGTGCTGCCCGCGACACGGAGGCTTGCATGGGGCGTCTGACCGGAACCCTGATCCTGGCCGCAGCCCTCAGCGGCTGCGCGGCGCTGAACACGCTGCACACCGAAGTCTCCACCTACGGGCAGTGGCCGGCCGGCCGCGCGCCCGGCAGCTATGCCTTCGAGCGCCTGCCCTCGCAGCAGGCTCGCGCACAGGCGCAGGACATGCTGGAGGCCGCGGCCCGGCCGGCGCTGCGCGAAGCCGGTTTCACCGAGGCCCCGGCCGGTCGGGAACCCGAGGTGCGCGTGCAGGTGGGCGCTCGCCTCATCCGCGTGGATGCCGGCCCCTGGGGTCCGCAGATCGGGCTCGGCGGCTACTGGGCCTGGGGACGCAGCCCTTGGTGGGGCCCGGGCTGGGGCCTGGGCTGGCAGACCGACCTGCCGCGCTACGAGCGCGAAGTGGGCCTGCTGGTGCGCGATCACGCCACCGGCCGCGTGCTCTACGAAGCCCGCGCCGGCCACGAGGGCAGCGCGGTGGGCGACAGCCGCGTGCTGGCCGCGATGTTCTCCGCGGCGCTGAAGGACTTTCCGAACCCGGGTGTGAACCCGCGGGCGGTGCGGGTGCCGCTGGAGGCTGACCCGCGCTGACTCTCAGCGCAGCCCGCCCGTCGCTGCCGCGGCCGCCGCCCCCAGCGCCCGCCCGCGCCCGGCCAGCACGCGCGCGTCGGTCTCCCAATCGCGCAGGCGCTCGCGCAGGTGTTGGCGTTGCGCTGCAGTGGCACCGTTGTGCACGCGGGTGGCCAGCTCGCACTGGTGCTCGAGCCAGCGCGCGCGGTAGGCGCCGCCGTCGGCTTGCGGCGGCTCCAGCACCGCCGCCAGCGTGGCGCGCACCTGGGCGGTGGCCTGCTCGGGGGCGGGGCGCTCTGCGGCCATGCGGCGCAGGGTCTGCAGCACCTCGCGGTGGCGCCAGGCCAGGTCGTCCAGGCGGCGCTGGGGCTCGTAGGGGGATCGGCGCACGCTGTCGCGCACCCACTCGCGCTGCGCGTTGTCGAGCCGGCCGTACAGGCGCTCATAGCGCTCCAACGCGCGGTCGGCCGAGGCGGCCTGCCGCTTGGCCGGGGCTGTGTCCAGTTCTTCCTCGCGCATCTTGCGCCGGTCTTCGGCCAGCTTGCCTTCCAGGCGCGCGATCTGGGCTGGCGTCAGCGTGACGGCCACCTCGGCCACGGCGGGGGCCAGGCGCTGGGCGGCGGTGCCGGCGCGCTCGCGCCAGGTGGTGGTCCAGGCGCACATCTGCCCGGCGTTGGCCGGGGCGGCGGACTCATCCTGCGCGCGCGCCAGCAGAGCGGCGTAGTCCTCGAGCTGGGTCGCCCGGTGCCAGTCGAACCACTGCGCCAGCAGGGCCTTCGTGCGCTCGGCCTGGCGGGCGTCGAAGTCGAGCCGGCTGTCCAGCCACCAGTAGGCCAGCGTGGGACCCTGGTCGTAGCCCAGGCGCACGGCGCTGCAGCCGGCCAGGCCGCCGGCCAGCAGCAGGGCGCCGCCGATAATCACGAGCTTTCGGCGCAGCAGGGAGAGGACAGGGCGCATGGCACTCAATGTCGTGATCATGGCCGCGGGCAAGGGCACGCGGATGAAGTCGGCGCTGCCCAAGGTGCTGCACCGGCTGGCTGGGCGGAGTCTATTGCAGCATGTGCTGGATGCGGCGGCGCCCTTGCAATCTTCGTGTACTGTGGTCATCACCGGCCACGGCGCGGCCGCGGTGGAGGCCGCGGTGGCCGGCAGCGGCGTGGTCTGCGTGCGCCAGGAGCCCCAGCTCGGCACCGGCCACGCGGTGCAGCAGGCCGTGCCGGCGCTGGACACCGCCTGCGCGACCACGCTGGTGCTCAACGGCGACGTGCCGCTGATCCGCACCGCCACGGCGCAGGCGCTGGCGCAGGCCTGCGGCGGCACGCGGCTCGCGCTGCTGACGGTGACGCTGGACGACGCCACCGGCTACGGCCGCATCGTGCGCGAGGCGCAGGGCCGCGTGCAGGGCATCGTCGAGCACAAGGACGCCACCGACGCGCAGCGCGCCATCCGTGAGGTCTACACCGGCATCCTGGCCGCGCCCACCGCGGCGCTGGCGCGCTGGGTGGCGGCGCTGCGCAACGACAACGCGCAGCGCGAGTACTACCTGACCGACATCGTCGCGATGGCCGTGGCCGAGGGCTGCGAGGTCGTGGCCGCGCAGCCCGCAGGCGAGACCGAGGTGCTGGGCGTCAACAGCCCGCTGCAACTGGCCGATCTGGAGCGCCGCTTCCAGCGCCAGCAGGCCGAGGCCCTGATGGAGGCCGGCGTGCGCCTGGCCGACCCCGCGCGCTTCGACCTGCGTGGCAGCCTGCGCTGCGGCAGCGACGTCGAGATCGACGTCAACTGCGTGTTCGAGGGCGAGGTGGTGCTGGGCGACGGCGTCCGCATCGGCGCGAACTGCGTGGTGCGCAACGCCCGCATCGACGCCGGCGCGGTGATCCACCCCTTCACTCACATCGAGGGTGATGCGACGGGCGTGCGCGTGGGCCCCGGCGCGCTGGTGGGTCCGTTCGCGCGCCTGCGCCCGGGCGCCGTGCTCGGCCCCGAGGTGCACATCGGCAACTTCGTCGAGGTCAAGAACTCCTCGCTCGCGCGCGGCGCCAAGGCCAACCACCTGGCCTACCTGGGCGACGCCACCGTCGGCGAGCGCGTAAACTACGGCGCCGGCAGCATCACCGCCAACTACGACGGCGCGAACAAGCACCGCACCGTGATCGGCGCCGACGCGCACGTGGGCAGCAACTGCGTGCTCGTCGCCCCCGTCACCGTGGGCGCGGGCGCCACCATCGGCGGCGGCTCCACCATCGCCAAGGACGCCCCGCCCGGGCAGCTGACCGTGGCGCGCGCCAAGCAGGTGTCGCTGCCGGGGTGGAAGCGGCCGGTGAAGGAGAGGTGAGGGCTGGGCCGCCCGGCTGGCCGACGGCCGTCTCCCCGAATGTGCGCGAGTCTGGTGCAGCAGGATTGTGCAAGGGGGGGTACACAAAACCCATGCGCACCCATATCGACCCGGATGACGGGCCGATCGCCCAGATCGCCATCGATCACGACCTGGAACTGCTGCACGATGACCGGGCTTTCGATGCCCTGGCGCAAGATCGACTTACTTTGTAAGATATACCCGGCGTCACCCCTTCGAACCGCAGAAAGACTGGAGCCCGTTCATGTCGACGCTCGTCGTGTCATCCAAGGGCCAGATCGTGCTCCCCGTGGGCCTGCGCAACCGGCTGGGCATGGGGGCGGGTGCCAGGCTCGAGGTGCTCGAGGAACCGGACGGGCTGAAGCTTCGGGTCGTCCGGCCGGTGGTGACGACTGAGGTGCAGGGCCTCGCGGGCATGGTCAAGGCGCCCTCCAAGGGGGCTCCCCGCCGCCTGGAGGACTTCGACGCCGCGTCGCTGCTGAAGCGATCGCGTAGCCGCGCGGCATGAAAGCCCTCGACACCAACGTCCTTGCCCGGTTCTTCGTCGACGATCCCGAGGACGCGCAGGCTGCAAGGCAGCGGCCTGCGGCGGTCGCCGCGCTCAGCGAGCGCTGCTTCGTCTCGGTGACCGTCCTGCTCGAGCTGGAATGGGTCATGCGCGGGTTCTATGAGCTGCCCGCCAAGGACATCTCCAGGGTCCTGAGGGCCCTGGCGGGCATCAGGCACGTCACGCTCGAGGACCGCGACGCGGTGCTGGCGGCGATCGACGCCTTCGACAAGGGCCTCGACTTCGCAGACGCCTTGCATTGGGCGCGCAGCACCCGGGCTGCCGCGTTCGCCACGTTCGACCGGCGGCTGGCGAAGAGAGCCCAGGGGCTCGCGCTGTCGCCCCCTGTCGAACTGCTGGCCTGAGGGCTGGGCGGCTCCGGACCTCGCGGGCAAACCGGTTCGGCGTCTTCTTGCGGGCGCGGATCGAGCAGAACAGGGCTGCGTGAGGGTCGCTCACCAGGCGCTACCCCAGCGGAGCCGCCAGCCGCGCCGCTGTCGCCTTCATGCGCGCACCGCAGCAGCAGATGCCGAAGCCTTCGTTGGCCTGAGGCGCCGGGCTGCCTACAGTGCCTCGCATGGTCACACCGGCATCGGCGCTCGCGCCCACCACTTCCGCAGGCGCCGCGGCACGCACGCAGCAGGATGCGGTCGCTTCCGCGCTGGGGTGGCTCGGGCAGGCCGCCGCGCAGCCGCGCGCGGCCTTCGCCACCAGCTTCGGCGCCGAGGACATGGTGCTGCTCGACCTGATCGTGCGCCACGTGCCGGCCATCGAGGTCTTCACGCTCGACACCGGGCGCCTGCACGAGGAGACGCACGCGCTGATGCAGGGCGTCGAGCAGCGCTACGGGCGCGTCGTGCAGGTGCACTTCCCCGACGCGGTGGCCCTGCGCGAGTTGCTGCGGACGCAGGGCGTCAACGGCTTCTACGGCTCGGTCGAGCAGCGGCGCGCCTGCTGCGAGGTGCGCAAGGTGCAGCCGCTTGGCCTGGCGCTGGCCGGGCGGGGCGCCTGGGTCACGGGGCAGCGCGCGGCGCAGTCGGCCACGCGCGTGGCGCTGCGTCCTGCCGAGCCTGATGCGGCGCGGCCCGGCCTCGTGAAGTTCAACCCGCTGCACGATTGGACGGAGGCCGAGGTCTGGGACTACCTGCGCGCGCACGAGGTCCCGGTCAACGCCCTGCACGCCCGCGGCTATCCGAGCATCGGATGCGCGCCCTGCACGCGCACCGTCTCCGCCGGCGAGGACATCCGCGCCGGTCGCTGGTGGTGGGAGGACGCGACCCTGCGCGAATGCGGGCTTCACCGGCGGGGTAGCCATGCCCCCGCTGGGGAACCCGCTGCCGCCCCCGCCCTGGCGCAGGCCGCGTCCTGATCTTCCGCCGCCCCCAACCCGCGCTCCCTGCGGAGCGCCCCGCCCGCAAGACCCTGCCGTGACCGCCACAGCCACCGCCATCGCCCCCGCGCTCGCTCCACAGGCCGCGCCCCTGCATCACCTTGACGAACTCGAGTCCGAGGCCATCCACATCCTGCGCGAGGTCGCGGGCCAGTGCGAGCGCCCGGCGCTGCTGTTCTCGGGCGGCAAGGATTCGGCGGTCGTGCTGCACCTGGCCACGCTGGCCTTCCGCCCGGCGCGCCTGCCCTTTCCCCTGTTGCACATCGACACCGGGCACAACTTCGACGAGGTCATCGCCTTCCGCGACGCGCGCGCCGCCGAACTGGGCGAGCGCCTGATCGTGCGCACGCTGGACGACTCGATCGCGCGCGGACGCGTCGTGCTGCGCAGCCCGGACGAACTGCGCAACCGCCACCAGAGCGTGACGCTGCTGGACGCGGTGGCCGAGTTCGGCTTCGACGCGCTGATCGGCGGCGCCCGGCGCGACGAGGAGAAGGCCCGCGCCAAGGAGCGCATCTTCAGCGTGCGGGACGCCTTCGGCCAGTGGGACCCGAAGAACCAGCGCCCCGAGCTGTGGAGCCTGTACAACGCCCGCGTCGCCCCGGGCGAGCACCTGCGCGTGTTCCCGATCAGCAACTGGACGGAGCTCGACGTCTGGCAGTACATCGCGCGCGAACGCCTGGCCTTGCCGTCGATCTACCACGCGCACGAGCGCGCGGTGGTGCGCCGCGGGTCCGCGCTGGTGCCGGTGACGCCGCTCACGCCGGCGCGCGAGGGCGAGCGCGTCGAGCGCCTGTCGGTGCGGTTCCGCACCGTGGGCGACGTCACCTGCACCTGCCCCGTGGCCTCCACCGCCGCCTCGCTGGAGGCCATCGTCGCCGAGACCGCCGCCGCCGAGGTGACCGAGCGCGGCGCCACGCGCCTGGACGACCAGACCTCCGAGGCCGCGATGGAACTGCGCAAGCGCGAGGGCTACTTCTGAGCGACCCCCGGGAGCCACCGATGAAGAGAGATCCCTGGACCGACCGCACCGCCGCCCCCGGGGCCGGCGTGCTGCGCTTCATGACCTGCGGCAGCGTCGACGACGGCAAGAGCACGCTGATCGGCCGCCTGCTGTACGACACCCGGGCGCTGCTGAGCGACACCCTCGCCACGCTGCAGCGCCATGCCGAGCGCCGGGGCCTGGCCGCGCCCGACCTGGCCCTGCTGACCGACGGCCTGATCGCCGAGCGCGAGCAGGGCATCACGATCGACGTCGCCCACCGCTACTTCGCCACGCCGCGGCGCAAGTTCGTCATCGCCGACAGCCCCGGCCACGAGCAGTACACGCGCAACATGGTCACCGCGGCGTCCACCGCCGACGCCGCCGTCCTGCTGGTGGACGCGCGCAAGGGGCTGCTGCCGCAGACGCGCCGCCACGCCGCGCTGGCGGCGCTGCTGGGCGTGCGGCATCTGGTGCTGGCCGTCAACAAGATGGACCTGGTGGGCCACGCCCAGGGCGTGTTCGACGGCATCGTCGCCGACTTCGGGGCGTGGCTGGCCGGACAGGGCGTGCTGGCCGGCGGCCGCGCGCTGCCGCAGGTGGCGGCGGTGCCGATCTCGGCGCTGGGCGGCGACATGGTCGTCGAGCGTGGCCAGGCCCTGGTCTGGTACCGCGGGCCGACGCTGATCGAGCAACTCGAGTCGCTGCCCGGCAGCGAGCGCGAGGCCGGCGCGCAGGCGCTGCGCCTGCCGGTGCAGTGGGTGTGCCGGCCGGCCGAGGGCGGCGGCCGCGCCTACGCCGGGCGCGTGGAAAGCGGCACGCTTGCCGTGGGCGACGAGGTCGAGGTGTGGCCCGGCGGGCAGCGCTCGCGCGTGCTGCGCCTGACGCACGGCCCTGCCGAACGCGTCCATGCGCGCGCCGGCCAGCCCGTGATGGTGTGGCTGGCCGACGAGCGCGACGTCTCGCGCGGCGACCTCATCGTGCGCGCCGACGAGCCGCCTGTCCAGGCGCGGGAGAACTGGACCGCGAGCGTGTGCTGGCTTTCGGCGCGACCGCTGGCCCCCGGGCAGACCTGGCTGCTTCAGCACCACACGCGCGGTGTCAAGGCCCGGGTCGAGTCGATCGAGGCGCGGCTCGATGTGCAGACCCTGCGCTGGACCGCCGACGGGCCCACCAGCCTGCAGCTCAACGACATCGCGCGCCTGCGCCTGCGCAGCCAGCCCCTGCCGCTGCAGCCTTACGGCGAGTCGCGCGCGGCAGGCAGCTTCATCCTCGTCGACCCGGCCACGCGCGAGACCGTCGCCGCGGGCTGGGTCGAATGAGAGCCTGAGAGTCTTTCCCCGCTTCGTCTACCCGTTCCCCACCTCAGCCACCGAACCGACATGAGCACCCTGACCCGCCGCGGCTTCGCCGCCCTCGCCCTGCTGGCCGCCGGACGTGCGCACGCGCAGGTGCCGGCGCTGCTGAACGCCTCGTACGACGTGTCGCGCGAGTTCTACAAGGACTTCAACGCCACCTTCGCCGCCCACCACCGCCGCAGCACCGGCCAGGACGTGCGGATCGACCAGTCGCATGCCGGCTCGAGCGCCCAGGCCCGGGCGGTCGCCGACGGGCTGGAGGCCGACGTCGTGACCATGAACACCACCACCGACGTCGATTTCCTGGCCGAGCGCGGTGTCGTCGCGCGCGACTGGCGGCAGCGATTTGCGCATGGCGCGGCACCGACGACGTCGACCATGCTGTTCCTGGTGCGCAACGGCAACCCGAAGAGCATCCGGGACTGGGACGACCTGGTGCGCCCCGGCGTGCAGGTGGTGGTGGTGAACCCGAAGACCGGCGGCAACGGGCGCATGGCCTACCTGGCCGCCTGGGGCAGCGTCCGCAGCAGGGGCGGCAGCGACGCCGACGCGCTGGACTTCGTCAGCCGCCTCTACAGGAACGTCCCGGTCCTGGCGCGCGGGGGTCGCGATGCCACGGGCATCTTCCTGCAGCGCAACATCGGCGACGTGCTCGTGACCTTCGAGTCCGAGGTCGTCTCGGTGGACAACGAGTTCGGCAAGGGCCGGGTCGATGCCGTGCACCCCGGCGTCTCGATCCTGACCGAGAACCCGGTGGCGATCGTCGAGCGCACGGTCCAGAAGAAGGGCTCCGCCGCGCTGGCCAAGGCCTACCTGGACCACCTCTACAGCCCGGAGGGCCAGGAGATCGCGGCCCGGCACCACATCCGGCCGCGCGACGAGGCGGTGCTGCGCCGGCACGCCCAGGCCTTCAAGCCGATCAGGCTGTTCACGGTGGAGCAGCACTTCGGCTCGCTGGCCCAGGCGCAGAGGCTGCACTTCAACGACGGCGGGCAGTTCGACAAGCTCTACACCCAGGGGCGCTGAGCGTGAATGCCGCCGCCGCGCCGCGCCGCAGGGCGCGTGCCGTGCTGCCCGGCTTCGGCCTCACGCTGGGCTGCAGCCTGCTGTACCTCGGGCTGATCGTGCTGATCCCGCTGTCGGCGCTGGTCCTGCGGACGCTGTCGCTGAGCTGGCCGCAGTTCTGGGAGGCCGTCACCTCGCCCCGCGTGCTCGCGTCGTACCGCCTGACCTTCGGCGCCTCCTTCATCGCCGCCTCGGTCAACGCGGTCTTCGGCCTGCTGGTGGCGTGGGTGCTGGTGCGCTACAGCTTCCCGGGGCGCAAGATCGTCGATGCGCTCGTGGACCTGCCCTTCGCCCTGCCGACGGCCGTGGCCGGCATCTCCCTGACCGCGCTGCTGGCCGGCAACGGCTGGATCGGGCAGCTCCTCGAGCCGCACGGCATCCAGCTCGCCTTCAACCGCAACGGCGTGGTCATCGCCCTGATCTTCATCGGCCTGCCCTTCGTGGTGCGCACCGTCCAGCCCGTGCTCGAGGACGCCGAGCGCGAACTCGAGGAAGCCGCGAGCTGCCTGGGCGCGAGCCGCTGGCAGACCTTCATCCGCGTCATCCTGCCCGGCATCGCGCCCGCGCTGCTGACCGGCTTCGCGCTTGCCTTCGCGCGCGCGGTCGGCGAGTACGGCTCGGTCATCTTCATCGCCGGCAACATGCCCATGATCTCGGAGATCACCCCGCTCATCATCATCGGCAAGCTCGAGCAGTACGACTACGCGGGGGCGACCGCCGTGGCGACGGTGATGCTGCTCATCTCCTTCGTGCTGCTGCTCGTCGTCAACGGCCTGCAGGCCTGGCAGCGCCGGCGCGCTGCGGGAGGTCCGCCATGAGAAGTACCACCGAGGCCGCCTGGGTGCGCCGGACGCTCACCGCGCTGGCGCTGGCGTTCATGGCGCTCTTCCTGGTGCTGCCGCTGGCGGCGGTGTTCGCCGAGGCCCTGCGCAAGGGCTGGGGCGCCTACCTGGCCGCCTTGTCCGAGCCCGAGGCCTGGTCCGCGATTCGCCTGACGCTGCTGACGGCCTGCGTGGCCGTGCCCTTGAACCTGCTGTTCGGCGTCACGGCGGCCTGGGCCGTCGCCAAGCACGAGTTTCGCGGCAAGGCCTTCCTGACGACGCTGATCGACCTGCCGTTCTCGGTCTCGCCGGTGGTGGCCGGCCTGGTCTACGTGCTCGTGTTCGGCGCGCAGGGCTGGCTCGGCCCCTGGCTGGCTGCGCACGACATCAAGATCATCTTCGCCGTGCCAGGCATCGTGCTGGCCACCCTCTTCGTCACCTTCCCCTTCGTCGCGCGCGAGCTGATCCCGCTGATGCAGGCCCAGGGCAACGAGGAGGAGCAGGCCGCCATCGTGCTGGGCGCCAGCGGCTGGCAGACCTTCTGGCGCGTGACCCTGCCCAACGTCAAGTGGGGCCTGATCTACGGCGTGATCCTGTGCAATGCGCGCGCAATGGGCGAGTTCGGCGCCGTGAGCGTGGTCTCCGGCCACATCCGCGGGCAGACCAACACCATGCCGCTGCATGTCGAGGTGCTCTACAACGAGTACCAGTCGGTCGCGGCCTTCGCGGTGGCTTCGCTGCTGGCGCTGCTCGCCCTGGTGACGCTGGTCATCAAGTCGGTGGCCGAGTGGCGCATGCAGCGGGAGCTGCGGGAACAGGCCGAGCCGCCGCCCGAGCGCCCCGTGCCGGCCGTCGTGACCTGAGTGTCTTCCCGGAGTCCCTTCCATGAGCATCGAGATCCGTGGCGTCAACAAGCACTTCGGCAGTTTCCAGGCGCTGCGCGACGTCGACCTCGACGTGGCGCAGGGTGAGCTGCTCGCGCTGCTCGGCCCCTCGGGCTGCGGCAAGACCACGCTGCTGCGCATCGTCGCGGGGCTCGAGACGCCCGACAGCGGCAGCGTGCTCTTCGGCGGCGAGGACGCCACCGACCTGCACGTGCGCGAGCGCAAGGTCGGCTTCGTGTTCCAGCACTACGCGCTGTTCCGCCACATGACGGTGTTCGAGAACGTGGCCTTCGGCTTGCGCGTGAAGCCGCGCGCCGAGCGCCCCCCGGAGGCGCAGATCCGTGCCAAGGTGCAGCAGCTGCTCGAGCTCGTGCAGCTCGACGGGCTGGCGCGCCGCCACCCTGCGCAGCTGTCCGGCGGGCAGCGCCAGCGCATCGCCCTGGCGCGCGCGCTCGCGGTCGAGCCCCGGGTGCTGCTGCTGGACGAGCCCTTCGGCGCGCTCGACGCCAAGGTGCGCAAGGAACTGCGCCGCTGGCTGCGCCGCCTGCACGACGAGCTGCACGTCACGAGCGTGTTCGTCACGCACGACCAGGAGGAGGCGCTGGAGGTGGCCGACCGCGTGGTCCTGATGAACCGCGGCGTGGTCGAGCAGGTGGGCACCCCGCAGGACGTCTGGGAGCATCCGGCCAGTGCCTTCGTCTACGGTTTCCTCGGCGATGTGAACCTGTTCCACGGCCGCGCGCACCAGGGCCGGCTGCACCTGCACGGCACTGCCGTCGAAGCGCCCGAGCACGCCCACGCCAGCGACGCCCAGGCCTGTGCCTACGTGCGGCCCCACGAGCTGGAGGTCGAGCGCTGGTCGCCCGGCGCGTCCGGTATCGTCGTCGAGCTGCAGCGCGCCATCGTGATCGGCCCCGTGGCGCGGCTGGAGCTCTGGCCCGAGGAGCCGACACAAGCGGGCGGGAGCGAGCCGCTGATCGAGGCGCGCATGCCGGCAGAGCGGTTCCGGCAGCTGGGTCTGCGGCAAGGGGAGCGGCTCGTCGTGTCGCCGCGGCGGGCGCGCGTGTTCCTGCGCGAGACGGCCGGCGCCGCGGTGTCATGACCCCGCGCGACGGCGTCGACGTCTACTGCCTTTGCGCCGCGTGGTGCCGGCTGTGCGAGGCCTATGCGGCCGTGTTCGCGCGGGTGGGCGCCGAACTTGCCGCGGCCCACCCGGGCCTGCGCTGGCGTTGGGTCGATGTCGAGGACGAGGCCGAGCAACTGGGCGAGCTCGACATCGACACCTTCCCCACCCTGCTGGTGCTCGGACCCGAGGGCCTGCGCTTTGCCGGTGCCATCGCGCCGCAGGAAGACACGCTGCGGCGGGTGCTGCGGGCTTGTGTCGAAGACTGTGGCGGCGAGGCGCCGTGCACACTGGCGCAGGCCTGGGCCGAGGAGGCTGCCGCTGCAGCGCGGCGGTTGCGGGATCCGGGCTGAATCGGCGCCCCGGAAAGCACGCTGACGACACCCGCCTCGCGTCCCGGTTCAGCGGCCTACTTCGACGCGTAGATCTGGTCGAACAGCCCCCCGTCGGCGAAGTGCTGACGGGTGGCCTGGGCCCAGCTGCCGAAGGCTTGTTCGATCGTGAAGAGGTCGAGCCTGGGGAATTGCTTTGCATACCGGGCCTGCGCCTTGGGCGAGGTCGGGCGGTAGAAGTGCTTGCCCGCGAGGTCCTGCCCCTCGTCCGTGTAGAGGAACTCCAGGTAGGCCTGGGCCACGGCTCGGGTGCCGCGGCGGTCCACGTTGCGGTCGACGATGGTCACGGGGGGCTCGGCCAGGATGCTCAGCGAGGGGTGGACGAAGTCCACGCGCGAACCGAACTCCTTCTCCAGCAGATGGGCCTCGTTCTCCCAGGAGATGAACACGTCGCCCTGGTTGCGCTGCGCGAAGGTGACGCTCGAGCCGCGGGCGCCGGTGTCGAGCACCGGCACGTTCGCGTAGAGCCTGGCGACGAACTCGCGCGCCCTGGACTCGCTGCCCCACTTGCGCCGAGCATGTTCCCAGGCGGCCAGGTAGTTCCAGCGCGCGCCGCCGGAGGTCTTGGGGTTGGGCGTGATGACCTTGACGTCCGTGCGCACGAGGTCGTCCCAGTCGCGGATGCCCTTGGGATTGCCGGCGCGCACCACGAGCACGATGGTGGAGGTGTAGGGCGAGCTGTTGAGGGGCAGTCGTCGCTGCCAGTCCCTGGGGATCCAGTTGCCGTTGGTGTGCAGGGCATCGATGTCGCCCGCCAGGGCGAGCGTGGCGACGTCGGCTTCGAGGCCGTCGATGATCGAGCGTGCCTGCCGCCCTGAGCCGCCGTGCGAGGTCTTGATGACGACCTCCTGGCCGGTGCGGGCCTTCCAGTGGGCGGCGAAGACGCGGTTGAACTCGGCGTAGAACTCGCGCGTGGGGTCGTAGCTGACGTTGAGCAGTTCGATGCGCGACTGCGTGCGCGCGGCGGGCAGCGCCCCGGCGCTCAGCGCGGCGGCGGTGGCGAATTGGCGGGTGATCCAGCGGCGGCGGGTTTGCATGATGTCGAAGGCTCCGTGCGTGTCGATGGAATGCCGTCGAAGCGGTCATCTTCGATGGCGTGGGGTGGACGCGCTCCACGACCCGCGCACAGCCGGCGCGAAGCCCATGCCAGCAGGGGCAGGGCCAGCAGCGCTGCGAGGCGGAGGAGGTCGTCCATGCGGGGCATCGTAGAAAGCGGCCCCGTCAGTGGCAACGAAGGAAAGCGAGTCAGCACATGCGCCGTGTGTCACCCGCCCGGTGGCACAGGCCCCGCGCCGGCTCGTCGTCACCGAGCGTGGCCTTGACGACAGCGCATGCGCATGGGTGGTTTCGTGACCGCGCTCAGAACCCGTGTGTGTTCCGAAGCTGTGTGGAATGAACGCTCGGCTCTTCTGTGCGCGGGGCCAGCACTCTTGGGCCTGATGCTGCCCCGACGCCGGGACTTCAGAGCCCCCAGTCCTGCCCCGGCTCCGCCGCAAGCGCGCGCTCGACGACCTCGCGCGTCAGCGTGGGCGCGAAGGTGTGGATGAAGTCGAACGCGTAGCCGCGCAGCCAGGCGTTGCGCTTGACCGCCACGCGCGTGGTGTTGACGGCGAACAGGTGGCGCGCGTCCAGCGCGACGAGGCCGCCGTCGCGCTGCTCGTCGTAGCCGACCGAGGCGATGATGCCCACGCCGATGCCGAGCTCGACATAGGTCTTGATGACGTCGGTGTCCATCGCGGCGAGCGCGATCTCGGGCGCCAGGCCCTCGCGGGCGAAGGCGGCGTCGATCTTGCGCCGGCCTGCATAGCCGGGCTCGTAGGTGACGAGCGGCAACTGCGCCAGGCGCGCGAGCGTCAGCGCCCGGCCCGCGGCGGCCTCCTGGGCCAGCGCGTGGCCGGCGGGCACGACGACGACGTGGGTCCAGCGGTAGCAGGGCAGCGTCACGAGGCCGGGCACCTCGGCGAGGGTCTCGGTGGCGATGCCGATGTCGGCCTGGCCCTCGAGGATCTGCTGCGCGATCTGCGTGGGCGAGCCCTGCTGCAGGTGCAGCGTGACCCCGGGGTGAGCGAGGCGGAAGTCCCGCACCGCAGTGGGCAGCGCATAGCGCGCCTGGGTGTGCGTGGCCGCCACCGTCAGCAGCCCGTGCTCGCGGTCGGCGAACTCCGCGCCGGCGCGCTTGAGGTTCTCGGCCTCCTGCAGCAGCCGCTCGACGATGGGCAGCATGGCCTGCCCGGGCGGCGTCAGCCCCAGCAGCCGGCGGCCGGCGCGCACGAAGAGCTCGACGCCGAGCTCGTCCTCGAGTTCCTTGATCTGCCGGCTGACCCCCGGTTGCGAGGTGTGCAGCACCTCGGCCACCTGCGTCAGGTTGTAGCCCTGGCGCACGGTCTCGCGCACGGATCGCAGCTGCTGGAAGTTCATTGCGGGCAGTTGAGCCATCGGATTCTCCGCACGCGGGGGCCGGGGTCCAAGGAAGGAAGTCGTCTGTGCTGATGCGCTGCGCGCATCAGGGCTCCTGGGGCGGCGTCCCCCCAGGGCCGCTGGCGCAGGTTCATCTGGTTTCCGCATGAGCATAGGCGAGTTCCTTCGTTCCGCGGGCGGTGGGCGGCTCCTACAGTCCCACGCTCACCATGTACGCCTACACCGAGTTCGACCGCCGCTTCGTCCGCGCCCGCGCCGCGCAGTACCGCGACCAGCTCGAGCGCCACCTGCGCGGCGAGCTCGGCGACGAGGAGTTCCGCCCGCTGCGGCTGCAGAACGGCTGGTACGTGCAGCGTCATGCGCCGATGCTGCGCGTGGCCGTGCCCTACGGCGTGCTGTCGGCGCCGCAACTGCGCCAGCTCGCCCGCATCGCGCGCGAGTTCGACCTGCAGGACGCCGGCACCCCGCGCGAGCGCGGCGGCTTCGGCCACTTCACGACGCGCCACAACCTGCAGTTCAACTGGATCCCGCTGGCGCGCAGCGCCGACGTCATGGACCTGCTGGCCGAGGTGGACATGCACGGCATCCAGACCAGCGGCAACTGCATCCGCAACATCACCACCGACGCGCTGGCCGGCATCGCGCCCGACGAGCTCGTCGACCCGCGCCCCTATTGCGAGGTGCTGCGCCAGTGGAGCACGCTGCACCCGGAGTTCGCCTTCCTGCCGCGCAAGTTCAAGGTCGCCGTCAGCGGCGCGCGCGAAGACCGCGCCGCCATCCGCTGGCACGACGTCGGCCTGCAGCTCAAGCGCGACGAGGCCGGGCAGGTGGGCTTCGAGGTCTACGTGGGCGGCGGCATGGGCCGCACGCCGACGATCGCGCCGCTGGCCCACCCCTTCGTGCCCTGGCAGCACATCCTCGTCTACCTCGAGGCCGTGGTCCGCGTCTACAACCTCTACGGCCGGCGCGACAACGCCTACAAGGCGCGCATCAAGATCCTGGTGCGGGCCGAGGGCGAGCGCTACTTCGACGCCGTGCGCCAGGAGTACGAGCAACTGCTGGCCGAGGACGGCGGGCGCGAGCACCTGATCCCGCAAGCCGAGTTCGACCGCGTGGCGGCCTGCTTCGTCGTGCCGGCGGGTGTGGAGGCCGACGACACCGACCGCGCCGCCGGTCGCATGGTTGTGGCGGGGACTGTCGCCGGTCACGGCGCGGACGCGGGCGCCGGTTCCGGCGCAGGCACGGCGGTAGCCGGCGATACGCCCGACACCGAAGGCGCCAGCGCCAGCCCCTCGACCGCGGGCTATGAGCGGTGGCTGCAGCGCAACGTCGGCGCGCACCGCCTGCCGGGGCTGCGCGCGGTGACGCTGTCGCTCAAGCGCGCCGGCCTGCCGCCGGGCGACGTGACGGCCGGGCAGATGGAGCGTGCCGCCGCGCTGGCCGAGCGTTACAGCGCCGGCGAGTTGCGCGTCTCGCACGACCAGAACCTGCTGCTGCCCTGGGTGCGCGCGGCCGACCTGCCGGCACTGTGGCGCGAGGCGCGCGCGCTCGGCCTGGCCACGCCCAACGTCGGCCTGCTGACCGACATGATCGCCTGCCCCGGGGGCGACCTGTGCGCGCTGGCGAACGCGCGCTCCATCCCGGTGGCCGCCGAGATCACCGAGCGCTACCAGGACCTGGACCTGCAGCACGACATCGGCGAGATCGACCTGCACATCAGCGGCTGCATCAACAGCTGCGGCCACCACCACAGCGGCCACCTCGGCATCCTCGGCGTCGACAAGGACGGCAGCGAGTGGTACCAGATCACGCTCGGCGGCTCCGACGGCTCGACCCTGTCGGGCGCGGCCGCGCCGGGCAAGGTGATCGGGCCCTCGTTCTCGGCCGACGAGGTGGCCGACGCGGTGGAGGCCGTGATCGACACCTACCGGCGCGAGCGCGCCGCGGCCGAGCGCTTCATCGACACCGTACGCCGCCTCGGCGTCGCCCCCTTCCGCGCCGCGGCCGACGCGGTGCGGCGGGAGACGGCGTCGCATTGACGGTCGTTGCGTTCCGCTGACCTGTCTCCTGGAGCCCCCGATGAAGTTCGTAGACCCCGCCCTGGACCCCTGGAAAGCCCTGCCCGAGGGCGACGCGGCCGCGGAAGGCGCCGAGCCCGGCGACCTGACGCTGCTGAGCCTGGCGCAGTGGGAGGCGCTGCGCGCCCGCGGCGCCGACCGCCTGCCCGCCGGTGTGCGCCTGGGCGTGCGCGTGCCCAACGACGCCGGCGTCGAGGCCCTGCGCGCCGACCTGCCGCGCCTGGCGCTGCTGGTGCTCGACTTCCCGAAGTGGACGGACGGCCGCGCCTACAGCCAGGCGCGCACGCTCCGTGCCCGCCTGGGCTGGCGCGGCGAGCTGCGCGCCGCCGGCCAGGTGCTGGTGGACATGCTGCCGCTGCTGCAGCGCACCGGCTTCGACGCGGTGCAACTGCGTCACGACCAGCGCCTGGACTCGGCCGAGCGCGCGCTGCGCTTCTTCTCCGCCCACTACCAGGGCGACGTGCTCGACCCCCGCCCGCGCTTCCGGCGCGAGGCGTTGGCGGCCTGAGGGGCGTTCGCCGTGCAGCGGGCTGTCCGGGCGGCGAAGTCGTGAGCGCCGGCCCCCACCCCGTGCTCCTCGTCGGCGCCGGCCCGGGCGACCCCGAGCTGCTGACCTTGAAGGCCGTGCGCGCCATCGCGCAGGCCGACGTGCTGCTGGTGGACGACCTGGTCGACCGGCGCGTGCTCGCGCACGCCCGGCCGGGCGCGCGCATCGTCGAGGTCGGCAAGCGTGGCGGCTGCCCGTCCACGCCGCAGGCCTTCATCGAGCGCCTGCTCGTGCACGAGGCGCGCGCCGGGCGGCGCGTGGTGCGGCTGAAGGGCGGCGATCCGATGATCTTCGGCCGCGCGGGCGAGGAGCTCGACGCACTGCGCGCCGCCGGGCTCGAGGCCGAGGTGGTGCCCGGCATCAGCGCCGCGCTCGGCGCCGCCGCGAGCCTGCGCCTGTCGCTGACCGACCGCCGCCACGCCCCCGGCGTGGCCTTCGTCACCGGCCACGCCCAGCCCGGCGGCGAGGAGCCCGACTGGGCCGCGCTGGCGCGCAGCGGCTTGACGCTCGTGGTCTACATGGGCCTGCGGCGCGCGGCGGCAGTGGCGCGCGCGCTGCGGGCCGGTGGCCTGGCGGCCGACACCCCGGTCGTCGTGGTGCGCCGGGCCACGCTGGCCGACCAGCAGCACCGCCTGGGCACGCTGGAGGATCTGGCGCGACCGGCGGCGCTTGCCGATACTGTGCCGGTCGCCGCGTCCGCCGCCCCGCCTGAGGCGGCTGCCCCCGGCCTGCTGGTCATCGGCGACGTCGTCCGCGGTCTCGCGTGGCTGGATACCGAGCGGTCGATCCTCACAGAACCAAACCCCGAGCCCGCATGTCACGCGGCCTGATCCTCTTCGCCCACGGCTCGCGCGACCCCGCCTGGGGCGAGAGCCTGCACGCGCTGGCGCGCGAGATCGAGGCCGCCGATCCCGGCCTGCAGGTGCGCTGCGCCTTCCTCGAGCGCCTGGCGCCCGACCTGCCCACGGTCCTGGCCGAGCTCGCCCCGGGCCTGACCCGGCTCGACGTCTGCCCCGTCTTCTGGGCCGCCAACGGCCACGTCCAGCGCGACCTGCCCGCGCTGCTGGAAGACGCGCGCCGCGCCCACCCGGGCGTGGAGCTGCGGCTGCTGCCGGTGCTCTCGGAACTGCCGGGCATGCTGGCCTTCCTGGCGCGGACGGTGGTGGGGCTGACGCAGGTGTCCCCGCCGGCGACCGGCGCATCCGGCGGGTTCGAGCGCCGGCGTCCCTGACGACCGCACGTTGCAGCGAGGGCAAACCGAGGCGAGGCTGCGGCCCTGGCCTGGCCGAGCCCTCTCCAGTGACAGTGCCAGCGGCCAGACAGGCCCCCTGGGGCAGGGGGCCTTCGGGTGTGGCCTGACGACGCGCCGATACACTCGAGTTCGCAGGGAGTTCGGAGTCGCGCCGGTGACGAAGCGCGACGCGGACGGAGACATCCATTGAACGACACGAGACCGCCCGCGGAGCTCGAAGCCCTGGGCGCATTTGCGGCGACCCTGAGGCTGGAAGCCATCCCCCGCGCCACCGTGGGCATCGCCCAGCTGGCCATCCTCAACATCATCGGCGGCATCCTCGTCTCCGACCACTCGGGGCTGAATCCGGGACGGGACGCGCTGCGGCGTTACGCGATGCGCCAGGGTGCGGCGCCCAGGGCCCGCATCCTCGGGACCCTTGACCGCACCTCGCCGGGACTGGCTGCCCTCGTGACCAGCGGCTCCGCCATGATGGCGCATGGCGACGACTGGAGCTGGCCTGCGCGCACCCACCTCAGCGCCGTGGTCCTCCCGGCCGCGCTGGCCATGGCCGAGTCCGAGGGACGCAGCGGCGCAGACCTGATCAGCGCCTTCGTCGCCGGCAGCGAGGTGGCCGTGCGCCTCGGTTCCGCCATCCTGCCGGTGACGGAGCGCAAGATCCCCTTCACCTCGCCCGTGCACGGCCTGGCCACCGCGGCGGCTGCGGCCAACCTGATGCGCCTGTCGCCGGACAAGGCCGCCCTCGCGCTGTCGATCGCCACGGACATGGGCACCGGCCTCCTGGCGCAGGCGCCGCGGCAGCACGTGGTGCTCAGAACGCCCCTTGGGGGCAGCCTGGGCCTGTATGCCGCCGGCCTGGCCGCCGAAGGCATCGAAGCCCGGCTGGATGTGCTGCCGGCCTTCTGCAGCATCTATGGCGCCTACGATCCCGCGCCGGTGCTCTCGGGCCTGGGTGAACGCTTCGTCTTCGGCGAGTGCGGCTTCCTGCCCAAGCTGTTCCACTTCTCCACCGGCATCTACCCGACGATCCACGGGCTGCAGCGGCATCAGGCCCGTCAGCCGGTGCATCCCCGTGACATCGACGCCATCGAGTGCGAGACGAGCCCGGTCCTGCGCCAGGTCTATGGCGCAGCGCCCGACCTCTCGCGCGAGATGACGCACTTCAGCCTGCGTCTGGCCATCGCATTGGCCTTGACGGGCTCGTCGTTCCGGTACGAGGACGTCGCCACGCTGCCCCACCCGGACCCGGAGGTGCGTCGGCTGAGCGCGCTGGTCAGGCTGGTGCCCCGTCCCGGCCTCGAGGACCAGGTCAACCTCGGGCGTGAGGCCGAGCAGACGGTGACGCGGCTCCACACGCGGCACGGGGGACTCATCACCGTCGAGGCGTTGGACTACCCGCCGGTCACCAGCCACGCGGCCGACCGGGACCGCGTCCGGGCATTGTTCGTCCAGCGTGTCGGCGCCCGCTGGGGCTCGGCGCGCGCCGAGCGCATCGTCGACGCCGTCGACGGGCTGGACCGAGCGCCGAGCCTCGATGCGCTGCTGGACTCGTTGACCCCCGTGACACCGTAGCGCTCATGCCGGGCGGGCTCCATACAGGCCCCGTGAACCCATTTTTTCCACACACATGCAGGAGATGACCATGTCCAACCATGCCCGCATCGGGCGTCGCAGCGCGCTGGCCCTCGGCGCCGGCTTCCTGGCCGGTGCCGGGCCGTCCTTCGCGCAGGCGTTTCCCGCCCGGCCCATCAACATCATCGGCAACCTCGGGGGAGCGCTCGACATGCCGGCGCGCGTGGTCTTCGAGAAGATCCGCGCGAACACCGGGGCGACCGTGGTCATCGAGCAGCGCCCTGGCGCCAACGGCGCGTTGGGCTTGTCGCCCGTGCTCCGGGCGCCACCCAACGGCTACACGCTCGCCTACACCTTCGCGAGCGCGCTGACGCTCAATCCCTACATGACCAAGGGCCTGGATTTCGGCCCCGACAGCTTCACGCCGATCAGTGCGCTCGTGCAGGTCGGCCCCGTCATCGCCGCCAAGGCCGATCACCCGGCCCGCACCCTGCGCGACCTGATCGAGGATGCGAGGCGCCGCCCCGAAGCGATCAAGATCGGCTACTCCGGTGCCGGCACGCACGTCAATCTGTTGCGCCTGCAGGAGTCCACCGGCGCCAGGTTCCTGCTCGTGCCGTTCCGCTCGAACACGGACGCCATCACCAACACCCTGGGCGGTTTCATCGATGCGCACGTAGACACCGTCGCCACCGTGGTGGCCCAGGCGGGCAAGCTCAAGGCGCTGTCCTACGGCGGGCATCCTCGCAACCCGAGGCTTCCCGACGTGCCTTCGATGCGCGAGATCGTCCCGGGCCTGGACATGGTCACGTGGTTCGGCATGGTCGCGCCGCCCGGCCTGCCCGCCGACATCGCCAACTGGCTGCACGCCGAGATCGCCAAGGCCCTTCGCGACCCCCAGGTCGCGGATGCGTTGACCAGGGCGGGCTACGACATCGTCGGCAATTCACCCGCCGAGCTGGCCACGCTGATCCGCGAGGAAGCGGCCGCGCACAAGCTGATCGCCGAGAAGTACAAGCTCGGCGGCTGAGAGGGCTCCCGAGGGCCGGGTGGCTCCCGGCCGGGGCGCCGGGCCGCGCGCGGGGCTGCCCGCAAGCGTCGAACCTCGCAGAACCTTACCCCGAGGCCCCATGGCACGCGGCATGATCCTCTTCGCCCACGGCTCGCGCGGCCCCTGCCGTGGCGAGAGCCTGCACGCGCTGGCGCGCGGGGACGTGCGGCAGACAATGGAGTCCTGGGCTGTGCCGTGCCGCACCGGAGGTCTCGAGCCCGGATGACCACGGACCCGACCATGAACACCACGCCCCCCGCCCCCCGCCTGCGCCCCGAGGACCTGCGCAGCGCGCGCTGGTTCGCGCCCGACGACCTGCGCAGCATGGGGCACCGCTCGCGCTTCATGCAGATGGGCTACGGGCCGCAGGACTGGGTCGGCAAGCCGGTCATCGCCATCGTCAACACCTGGAGCGATGTCAACCAGTGCCACTCGCACTTCAAACAGCGGGTGGACGACGTCAAGCGCGGCGTGCTGCAGGCCGGGGGCTTCCCGGTGGAGCTGCCGGCGCTGAGCCTGTCCGAGCCCATCGTCAAGCCCACGACGATGCTCTACCGCAACCTGCTCGCGCTCGAGACCGAGGAGCTGCTGCGCAGCCACCCGGTGGACGGCGCGGTGCTCATGGGCGGCTGCGACAAGACCACGCCGGGCCTGGTGATGGGCGCGCTCAGCATGGGCCTGCCCTTCGTCTACCTGCCGGCCGGGCCGATGCTGCGTGGCAACTGGAAGGGCCGGCCGCTGGGCTCCGGCTCCGACACCTGGAAGTACTGGGACGAGCGCCGCGCCGGGCGCATCACCGACGCGCAGTGGCTCGAGGTGGAGGCCGGCATCGCGCGCAGCCACGGCACCTGCATGACCATGGGCACGGCTGCCACGATGATGGGCATCGCCGAGGCCTGCGGCTTCAGCCTGCCTGGCGCGAGTTCCATCCCGGCGGCCGACGCCGGCCACATCCGCATGAGCGCAGCCTGCGGGCGGCGTGCGGTCGAGATGGTCTGGGAGGCGCTGACGCCGGCGCGCATGCTCACGCGCGAGCACTTCCTCAACGGCATCGCCTGCGCGATGGCCATGGGATGCTCCACCAACGCCATCATCCACCTCATCGCGATGTCACGCCGCGCCGGTGCGCACTGCGCCGTGACGCTGGACGACTTCGACGCTGCCAGCCGCCGCGTGCCGGTGCTCGCCAACATCCGCCCGAGCGGCGACACCTACCTGATGGAGGACTTCTTCTATGCCGGCGGCCTGCCCGGCCTGCTCGAGCGCATCCGCGGCCACCTGCACACCGCGGCGCTGACGGTGAACGGCCGCAGCCTGGGCGAGAACATCGCCGGGGCCGAGGTGCACCACGAAGATGTCATCCGCCCGCTGGAGCGGCCCATCTACGCCGAGGGCGCGCTGGCCGTGCTGCGCGGCAACCTCGCCCCCGACGGGGTGGTCATCAAGCCCAGCGCCTGCGCACCCCGCCTGCTGCAGCACACCGGCCGCGCGCTCGTGTTCGACGACTACCCGAGCCTGAAGGCCGCCACCGACGACCCCGAACTGGACGTCACCGCCGACGACATCCTCGTGCTGCGCAACGCCGGCCCGCAGGGCGCCGGCATGCCCGAGTGGGGGATGCTGCCGATCCCGGTGAAGCTGGTGCGCCAGGGCGTGCGCGACATGCTGCGCCTGTCGGACGCGCGCATGAGCGGGACGAGCTACGGCGGCTGCCTGCTGCACTGCGCGCCCGAGGCCTTCGTCGGCGGGCCGCTGGCGCTGGTGCGCACCGGCGACCGCATCACGGTGGACGTGCCGGCGCGGCGCATCCACCTCGAGGTCGACGACCAGGAACTCGCCGCCCGCCGCGCCGCCTGGACCCCGCCGCCGCCGCGCTACGAGCGCGGCTACGGCTGGATCTACGCCCGCCACGTGCGCCAGGCCGACCAGGGCTGCGACTTCGACTTCCTCGAGACCGGCTTCGGCGCTCCGGTGCCCGAGCCGGTGATCTACTGAAGAGGGCCCACGCATGAACCCCGCCACCCGCTCGGCGCTCATGAACGTGAGCACCGCCACGCTGTGCACGGCGCTGTTCAAGCGCGGCCTGCGCCACCAGTTCGTCCAGGACGTGCGCCCGCTGAACCCGGGCCTGCCCAACATGGTGGGCGAGGCCTTCACCCTGCGCTACATCCCGGCGCGCGAGGACCTGAACCTGCTCAGCGTCTTCCAGGACCGTGCCCACCCCCAGCGCAAGGCGGTGGAGGACTGCCCGCCGGGCGCGGTGCTGGTGATCGACAGCCGCCGTGACGCGCGCGCGGCCTCCGCCGGCGCCATCCTCGTCACCCGGCTGATGGTGCGCGGCGTGGCTGGCGTCGTCACTGATGGCGGCTTCCGCGACAGCCCCGAGATCGCGCGCCTGCCCTTCCCGGCCTATCACCACCGCCCGAGCGCGCCGACCAACCTGACCTTGCACCAGGCGATCGACATCGACGTGCCCATAGGTTGCGGCGAGGTCGCGGTCTGGCCTGGCGACGTGGTGTTGGGCGACGCCGAGGGCGTGGTCGTCATCCCTGCGCACCTGGCCGACGAGGTCGCGGCCGAGGCGCTCGAGATGACCGCCTTCGAGGACTTCGTCACCGAGCGCGTCCAGGCCGGCCAGTCCATCCTCGGCCTGTACCCGCCCACCGAGGAGGCCAACCGCCTGGCCTTCGAGGCGTGGCGGCGGGAGCGCGGGCGCTGAGGGTCCAGGCCGCGGCCGCTGCACCTGCGACAGGGCCATGTTGCAGGCTTGAGCGGCCTCAGCGGCCCTGCTCGGCACGGGCGGTCCAATCCTCCCGACGGTGGTGACCGGGCGCACGCTCCCGATGAGGCAGCCCGCTGCCGTCGAGGAGGACCGTCTTGCAGGAGGCATCGACCGCACCGCGGAACGCCGCAGCCCGCCCGGCCTGGGCCCACGCAGCCTGGTTCGCGGCGGGTCTGGGTTTCCTGGCCCTGGCCAAGGCCAGGCATCTGCTGAGCGGCTACACCCGCCCCAAGCCCTTCGGGCTGGACCAGACCGACCGCTGCATCGACTACGCCGTCGGCCTGGGCGCCATGTACGTCGCGGGGCTGCGCCGGCGCGGTGTCGAGCTG
>JBILNB010000030.1:0-48972 GCA_044375195.1 Rubrivivax sp.
CTTGTGCGCCCGGCACGGGCGCACTCTTGGAGGTGCAAGTCCTCCCGTGAGTTGATCACAGCGAACGAAGCGAAGCGCAACTGCGTGAGGGCGACCGAGCGTGGGGAGGAAGCGTAGAGCGAAGCTGCGAGCCGATGGACAAGAACCGGATAGAAGGCGCTGCCTGGCAGGGCGAGCGGGCAAGAAACCGCGAAGCTCTTGTGATCAAGGCTTCGGTGGCGTAAATCCGGCGGTTGTGCAGCGAAGGAGTGCGTTCTTACCCGGGGAGATCTCGCCTTGTGGGTGAAAGCCTGACGGCCTGTGCCGGAGCGAGAAGTCAGCAGAGACCGTAGTAGCTTGAGCCCGAGGCCCGGATGGGGGAAGTGGCTCGAGCGAAGGGCCGAACGAGAGTGAGTGACCGAGGACACGAGGATGTCGAAGGCCATGCGTCAGATGCCGGGGCAACCTGGGCGGGCGGGCGTAGCGCGGGGTGAAGCCCGGCGTGATCCCGTCAGCGACGAAGCCTGGGGCCCGCCGAGTGAGCACCCGGGCACAGGGTTGGCAAAGCCGAAGGCGGGCACCGGTGGCCTGCTGGAGGCGGCGCTGACGCGACAGAACCTGCTGCTGGCGTGGAAGCGGGTCAAGGCCAACAAGGGCGCGGCTGGGGTGGATGGGCTCGACATCGAGCAGACCGCCCAGATGCTGCGAACGAGGTGGCCCGAGATCTGCCAAGCGCTGCTGCAGGGGCGCTACCGGCCCAGTCCGGTACGCAAGGTGCTGATCCCGAAGCCCGACGGGAGCCAGCGCGAGCTGGGCATTCCGACGGTGACGGACCGGCTGATCCAGCAGGCACTGCTGCAAGTGCTGCAGCCGCTGATCGACCCCACCTTCAGCGAACACAGCCACGGGTTCCGGCCTGGGCGGCGTGCGCACGATGCGGTCAAGGCCGCCAGGGCGTACGTGCAATCGGGCAAGCGCGTGGTGGTGGACGTGGACCTGGCGAAGTTCTTCGACCGGGTCAACCACGACATCCTGATCGACAGGCTCAACAGACGCATCGACGACGCTGGCGTGATCCGGCTGATCCGGGCGTATCTGAACGCCGGGATCATGGATGGCGGGGTGGTGGTGGAGCGGCACCTGGGCACACCGCAAGGCGGGCCGCTGAGCCCGCTGTTGGCCAACGTGCTGCTTGACGAGGTGGACAGGGCGTTGGAGGCGCGGGGGCACAGCTTTGCGCGCTACGCTGACGACTGCAACGTCTACGTAGGCAGCATCAAGGCCGGGCGGCGGGTGATGGCCTGGCTCAGGAGGCTCTACGGCGACTTGAAGCTTCAGATCAATGAGGCCAAGAGCGCGGTGGGCAGCGCCTTCGGGCGCAAGTTCCTGGGGTACGCGCTGTGGGTGGCCAGGGGCTCGGAGGTGAAATGTGCGGTGGCCACAAAGGCGCTTGACAACTTCAAGGCCCGGATCCGGCAACTCACCCGTCGCAGCGGCGGGCGCAGCATGGAGCAAGTGGTGGAGAAGCTTCGGCCCTATCTGCTGGGGTGGAAGGCGTACTTCGGGATGGCGCAAACGCCCAAGGTCTGGCGCGAGCTGGACGAGTGGCTGCGCCACCGCCTGAGGGCCATCCAGCTCAAGCAGTGGAAGCGGCCGGAGACGATCTACCGGGAGCTCAAGGCGCTGGGTGCCACGGAGGATGCGGCCCGGCAGGTGGCGGGCAACTGCCGCCGCTGGTGGCGCAACAGCCGTGGTGCCATCAACAGCGTGTTGACCATCGCATACTTCGATCGGCTGGGCGTGCCAAGACTGTCATGACCTCAAACTCTCGAACCGCCCGGTGCGGACCCGCATGCCGGGTGGTGTGGCAGGGGCGCCTCCGATAACGGGGGCCCCCTATGCCGATGACGGGGCCAGGGCCGTTGTGACGCGTCGCAGCGCGTCTGAGGCTTCGCCCAGGCGCAGGACTGGCACGCTTTTCCACCGCTTCTCGGGGCATCGGCGTACCGGGCGAGGCCGAAAAATAGCCATGCACTGACACACGAATCCGCACCAGGGTTCGCGTCCAAGCCTGTCGAACACGTCCCGCAAGGAGTCCGGAGATGCCCCAGACCATCAACACCAACGTGATGTCGCTGAACGCCCAGCGCAACCTCAACACGTCGCAGTCCTCGCTGGCCACCTCGATGGAGCGCCTGTCCTCGGGCTTGCGCGTCAACTCGGCGCGCGACGACGCCGCCGGCCTCGCGGTGGCCGAGCGCATGAACACCGCCGTGCGCGGCGCCGGCGTGGCCATCCGCAACGCCAACGACGGCGTGTCGATGCTCCAGACCGTCGAAGGCGCGCTCGGCCGCATCGGCGAGAACCTGCAGCGCATCCGCGAACTGGCCGTGCAGTCGGCCAACGGCGTGATCAGCGACGACGACCGCGCCTACCTGCAGGCCGAGGCCACGCAGCTGCAGGAGGAAGTCAAGCGCATCGTCGACAACACCCGCTTCAACGGCCTGGAGGTGCTGGACGGCAGCTACCCGAGCCCGGTCTCCTTCCAGGTCGGGCCCGAGTCCACCGACACCGTCAATGTGGAGACCACGTCCTTCGTGATGACGGGCCTGAACGTCTACGGCGACGCCGACATCTCCACCGAGGCCGGCGCGCGCGCGTTGATCGACCGGATCGACACCGACCTGGAGGGGGTCAACACCGCCCGCGCCGCCTCGGGTGCCGTGCAAAGCCGCATGGAATCCATCGTGATGCAACTTCAGATCTTCTCCGAGAACACCGCCTCGGCCCGCAGCCGCATCATGGACACCGACTATGCGCAGGAAACCGCCAACCTGGCGCGCGTTCAGATCCTGCAGCAGGCCGGCTCGGCCATGCTGACCCAGGCCAACAACCAGCCGCAGATGGTCATGCAGCTGCTGCAGGGCCTGCGCTGAGTCTTCTCACTTCGCGCTGTCGGGCCTGCAGGCCCTGCCCGGCCGGCGGCGCGCGGCGCCGTCGAAGCGCGGGATCTGGATCTCGCGCGCGCGTCGCCAGCGTTTAAGCGGTGGCGGGCCATGTCGCCCCGCTTCCGGAATCTCCCCGGTCACCCCGCCCTCACCCCTGTGCTCGTCCGACGACTTCGCCGGCGACAGCCACTTCGGGCGGCTACCTGCCTCCAGGCCGCCTCGGCGTTCGCTTCGCGAGCCGCGATGCGCACCCCTGAGTCCGTTAACCGGCCCAATCCCAAAGGCCGTGCGACGTGATCTGCGCCACTGCAGGGTGCCACGATGGAAATGAGCGGTCTTCACGGGCCTATTGCACCGACCGCTCGATCGGCCCCGACTGAAGAATCCGCCTGACTGCTGCCGCCAGGCCGGCCACAGACCGAAGCCCCCGCCACCCCAACTCTCCGAAAGCAGAGCCCGGACATGCCCCAGACCATCAACACCAACGTGATGTCGCTGAATGCCCAGCGCAACCTCAACACGTCACAGTCTTCGCTGGCCACCTCGATGGAGCGCCTGTCCTCGGGCCTGCGCGTCAACTCGGCACGCGATGACGCTGCCGGCCTCGCGGTGGCCGAGCGCATGAACACCGCCGTGCGCGGCGCCGGCGTGGCCATCCGCAACGCCAACGACGGCGTGTCGATGCTCCAGACCGTCGAAGGCGCGCTCGGCCGCATCGGCGAGAACCTGCAGCGCATCCGTGAACTGGCCGTGCAGTCAGCCAACGGCGTGATCAGCGACGACGACCGCGCCTACCTGCAGGCCGAGGCCACGCAGCTGCAGGAGGAAGTCAAGCGCATCGTCGACAACACCCGCTTCAACGGCATGGAGGTGCTGGACGGCAGCTACCCGAGCCCGGTCTCCTTCCAGGTCGGGCCCGAGTCCACCGACACCGTCAATGTGGAGACCACGTCCTTCGTGATGACGGGCCTGAACGTCTACGGCGATGCAGACATCTCCACCGAGGCCGGCGCGCGCGCGTTGATCGACCAGATCGACACCGATCTGGAGGGGGTCAATACCGCCCGCGCCGCCTCGGGTGCCGTGCAAAGCCGCATGGAATCCATCGTGATGCAACTTCAGATCTTCTCCGAGAACACCGCCTCGGCCCGCGGCCGCATCATGGACACCGACTATGCGCAGGAAACCGCCAACCTCGCGCGCGTGCAGATCCTGCAGCAGGCCGGCTCGGCCATGCTGACCCAGGCCAACAACCAGCCGCAAATGGTCATGCAGCTGCTGCAGGGCCTGCGCTGACCGAGCCTGCTCGCCAGCACGCTCGCCCGCCTGGGGCGGCGCCGGGGTCGTCGTGCCCCGTCGCAGGCCAGAAAGCCTGGCCCGATCATTCAGGAACCATCCGCAGCGCCCTCAGCACGGGCAGCCTCTGCTGCGAGAACTCTCTTGCCAGCCTCGACAACTCGGCGAGGTTGTCTGCCGAGCCTTCAAGACGCCGGCCGCCGCGGACCATCCTCTCGCCCTGCGCCGCCAGGCGTTGCCAAGCCGCGTCGGCCCATCGATCAGGCTCGGGCAGTCCCTCCTGCAAGGCTGCCAGGAACAACTGCTGTATCCGCCCGACCGGAATCCCACCCCCGGTGACCGGACTCGCCAGGGAATTCGTCTCGCCGCCCGATCGCGCCCGGGACCAAAGGCAGGTGTTCAGACGCTGCGCCATCGGGCGGACCGCTTCGATCGTCGCATCATCATGGGCCGGCTGCAGATGTCCGGCAGCAACCAGGATCAGGATCATCTCCAGCAGGTTGGCGTAGGCCACGCCGCGAGGCGCGAGCCGCTGCTCGAGTTCGTTGACGGTGCACGCGCGGTGATCGGCCAGAGCCTCCAGCAGGGGATCGAGCACGCCCGCGTTCAAGGTGGCCTGACCGAGCGGCGTCGGCATCTTCCTCGGCACCTCCTGGGCCGGCATCACCAGGACCAGGCGACACGTGCCGAGGGCTTCCCGCTGCTCCACTGGGCTCAGGCGACGCGCGCCCCTGACCCAGAGATCGCGCCTGAACTGCTGGTTGACCATGAAGTCCCGAACGCTTTCCCTGAACATGGGGTCCGCACATTCGCGCATCAGGCCTCGCTGATCGGGCGACAGGTTCACGCCGTCGAGCTGATCCATCAAGTGGGCCGAGCCCGCAAACTGCAGTTTCGCGGGCTCCAGCCAGGCCGCCGTCTGGGCGAAGTACATCGGGTGCCAGTCGCGGTTGAAGTACTCGTGCGCGAGATAGCGGCGGTCGTGCTCCTTCAACCGCTGCAGACGCTCTTCCACCAGTGTGCTGCCGCGCGAGAAGCCGGGCTTGGCGGCAAGAAGCCGCTCGCCGAAACCAACCGCGGCCTCCACCCGGCCGACGGCCCCTTGCGCCTGAGAGCCCACGGCCCGGGCATGCTCGGCCATCAGGTGCCGCATCGGCGCAAAGGCGCTCCAACCGGGCAGGGTGTTGTAGCTGACGTAAAGCACGCCACCGACCGCAAGCCGGCGCCGCACGAAATCCACCAGCACGGCGCGATTGGCGTCGCTGACCCAGCTCCAGACTCCGTGCAGTCCGATGAAGTCGAAGGTGGGCAGGTCCGGTCGCTGGGCGAATTCGGCGAAGGAGTCGTCGTGGAGCCGCGCCGCGCTGCCGCAGGCGGCGGCCAGTTCGCGCGCGCCGGCCGCGTGGGCCGGGTTGAAATCCGTGCCGTACCAGGCTACCGAACTGCAGGCTGCATGCAAGTTCACGCTCAGGCCCTGCCCGTAGCCCAGCTCGCAGGCAGACCGGATCACGGGGCAGGCCTGCCCTGCGCCCAGCAGCGCCAGACGAACGCGCAGCGGGTTCAGTTCAGGGTAGTAGCCATGGGTGTAGTCGATGTCGGTGACATAACCCGCAGTCCAGTCGCTCATCGGCGAATCTCCTTCACGCGCTATCTTCCCACGGGGCCGGCTCAGCCCCAGACTGCCCAGCGGGAGATTGGCCCGTCTTCACGCCTCTTCTCCGGCGATCGAATCGTCGGGTTGCGCTAAAGAATTCGCCCAACCCGTGATGCGACGCTGCCAGCGGGCCCGCATCAGCCACCGCCTACATCGCCCCGCAAGGAGCCCACCAAATGCCCCAGACGATCAACACGAACGTGATGTCGCTGAACGCCCAGCGCAATCTCAATACATCGCAGGCCTCGCTGGCCACGGCGATGACACGTCTGTCCTCGGGCCTTCGCGTCAACTCGGCCCGGGACGACGCGGCGGGGCTGGCGGTCGCCGAGCGGATGAACACCGCCGTGCGGGGCGCCAACGTCGCGGTCCGCAATGCGAACGACGGGATTTCGCTGCTGCAGACCGTGGAAGGCGCGCTCGGGCGGATCGGCGAGAACCTGCAGCGCATCCGCGAGCTGGCGGTGCAGTCGGCCAACGGCGTGATCGGCGACGACGACCGTTCCTTCCTGCAGGCCGAGGTGACGCAGTTGCAAGGGGAGATCACCCGGATCGTCGAGAGCACCCGCTTCAACGATGTCGAGGTCTTCGACGGCACCCTGGCCAACCCGATCACCTTCCAGATCGGGCCCGAGGCGTCGGACCGCATCGATGTCGAGACCGACACCTTCGACATGACCACGCTGCTCACCTACACCGTCGCAGACATCACCACGGCGGCCAATGCACGGACGCTGATCGACTCGATCGATACCGACCTGGCCCATGTCAATTCCGCGCGCGCCTCCTCGGGTGCGGTACAGAGCCGGTTCGAGACGGTCGTCATGCAGCTGCAGGTCTTCGCCGAGAACACGGCCTCGGCCCGCGGGCGCATCATGGACGCCGACTACGCGCAGGAAACCGCCACGCTGGCGCGAGCAAAGATCCTGCAGCAGGCGGGCTCGGCGATGCTGACCCAGGCGAACAACCAGCCCGAAATGGTGCTGCAGTTGCTGCAGGGTCTGCGTTGAATCACACCGCCGCGGACCACGGCACTGCCGGGGGTGGCGCCGTGGCGTCGTCCATGGGCGCGGCCCCCGGCGTGGGTTGATCGTGGCGGAGGGGCGCGATGGCGACGATACAGTCCCTGGGCGTGGGCAGCGGTCTCGACGTCAACTCCATCATCACGCAGTTGCTGGCCATCGAGCGCCAGCCGCTGAGCCGGCTGCAGCGCCTGACAGCCGGCGTGGAGACCGAGATCAGCGCCTTCGGCAACATCCGTTCGAAGGCCGACGCCGTGGGAACGGCCGCCGAGGCGCTGGCCGATGAAGACACCTGGCGCAAGACCACCGTCAATCTGAACGGGGCCAACGAGTTCACGGTCACCACCGCCGGCAATGCAAGCCCGGTGACGCTGGACGTGGAAATCTCTGCGCTGGCGCAGCGTCAGAGCATCTCGACCAAGCCCTTCGAGTCTTCGTCATCGACGGTCGGCACCGGGGTGCTGACTCTGCAGCGCGGCTCCTGGAGCGCAGGCTTCGGCGCGTTCACCGCAGCCACCGACGTACCGCCGGTGCAGATAAGCATCGGCCCGGGCCAGGACACGCTCGCCGGCATGCGCGACGCCATCAACGCCGCCTCGGCTGGCGTGACCGCCAGCATCCTGACCGACGCCAGTGGCGCAAGGCTCGTCATACGCTCCGAGCACTCGGGCGCCGAGAACGGCTTCAGCATCACGACCTCCGCTTCGTCCGGCGAGTTCGATGCCCTGAGCTACACGGCGCAGCGCGATCCCGCCACGGCGGCCGGAGCCCAGGGCAACACACGGGCCACCAACCTGCAGGGCCGGGTGGACGGCGCATCGGTGGAGTCGACGACCAACACGCTGAGCAATGTGCTGCCGGGCATCAGCATACGGGCGAGCACGACGACCTCTTCGCCCCGCTCCGTGACCATCGAGCACGATCGCGCCGACATGCGGGCCAAGGTCGACGCCTTGGTCACGGCCTTCAACGACATGATGGGCTACATCAAGGCGCAGACAGCCTACAACGAGGCCACGAAGACATCGGCCACCCTGCAGGGAGATCGTGCCGCCTTGCTGGTGCAGAGCCAGTTTCGGGAACTGGCCAGTTCGACGACGCAGGCCTCGCAGGTCTTCACCCGTCTTTCGGATGTCGGCATCTCACTGCAGACCGATGGCAAGCTGAAGATCGACGGCAGCAAGCTGGACAATGCGCTGGAGGATGTGGACGAAGTCGCACGCCTGTTCAGCATCGATCAGGCTGGGACATCGAACGACGGCGTCGCGCTGCGGCTGGCGGCACTGGTGGACCAACTCATCTCGCCCGAGGGCGCCATCGAGCGCAAGCAGTCGACGCTGCGCGACCGGTTGCAGCGACACAAGGACGACCAGGTCCGGCTCGAGGAGCGAGTGGCCGACGTCGAAAAGCGGCTGCGCGCGCAGTACACGGCGCTCGACAGCAAGATGTCCAAGCTCAACGGGCTGGGCAGCTACGTCGCGCAGCAGTTCGGCAACAGCAAGTAGTGCCGATCGGCCGGGCCCCTGCGCCCGGCCCCGGTGGCGCCATGCCGCGCGCCGCCATGCAAGACAAACCCCTCATTTCGATGGACCGGGCGCCACGAGCCGCTCAAGGCCGGGCCGCAGGCGCCGATAAGCATGCATCAGCCTCCCTTATCCATCCGACATCATGCAGACTGCCCACGCCCCTTATGCCCGCAACGGCCTCTCGGCGATGGCCTACCGTCGTGTGCACATCGAAGCCCAGATCGGCGGGTCGGCCACGCCGCACCGCCTGGTATCGATGCTGTTCGACGGCGCGATCGAGGCCATGAACAACGCCAAGGGCGCCATGGCCGACCGCAACATCGAGGCCAAGGGTCGAGCGATCTCGCGCGCCGTCGGCATCGTCGACGGCGGCTTGCGCGCATCGCTCGACATGGGCTCCGGCGGCGAACTCGCCGAGGACCTGCATGCGCTGTACGGCTACATCCTCTCCCGCCTGACCTACGCCAACCTGAAGAGTGACATCCATGCCATCGACGAATGCATCAAGCTCATCAAGCCGATCCGCGACGCCTGGAATGCCATCGAGCCTGGTCGCCCCCTGGCCAACTGATCTCGCAGGGCTCACAATCCAGCCACCGGCGCAACGCCCCATGGACACCGAACTCCTCCAGTACTACGAAGCGATCGAACGCGCCAGCACCGACATGCTGGAAGCCGCGCGCGACGGTGACTGGGACAAGGTGGTCAAGCTCGAGGGCGCCTGCATGGTGCTGATCAGCCGGCTCAAGCACGCCGCGAAGGCGGCCTCGCTGGACGCCGAGAGCAGCAGGGCGAAGTCGCGCATCATGCAGCGCATCCTGGTCAATGACGCGGAGATCCGGCACCTGTCGGAACCTTGGCTGTCCGACATCGAGCAGCTCATGACGGGTAAAATCAAGATCATCCATTGATCTGCCTGCCACGGGACCGCTCATGCCTATCGACACCCAGCCGGCGCGCATGGACGGCCTGACGGGCGGCGGTGACGACGAGTTCAGTGTCACCAAGCCTGCTGAAGTGGCCGGCTATCTGCAGCGCCTGATCGACGCGCGCGCGCTGATCAACCTCAGCGCGCCCGACGGCTCCTTCCTCACCACCATGCTGTGGTGGGTGGATCCCGCGGCAGCCACCATCGGCTTCTCGGTCGACGAACATCAAGAGGGTCTTCGTGAGGTGGCTAGCTCCGGTGAGTCTGTCGCCGTGAGCTATCTGGAGAGCGAAAAACTCCAGTTCATGCTGGCAGGCATTCGGCTGTTGCGCGAGCCGCAGGGCCTGGCACTGCAGGCCCAACTGCCCGACCTGATCATCCGCTTCCAGCGGCGCAAGACCTTCCGCGTCCGCACGCCCTCGTTCAGCGCGCCAACCCTGCGTTTCCGGGTACCTGGCAATGCCGAGCACGTCATCACCGGGCGCATTCGCGACGTCAGCGTGGCCGGCTGCGCGCTGCTGCTGCCGCTTGACACACCGGTGTTCGAGCCGGGTACCGTCATCCCGAGCTGTCGGGTTGACCTGGAAGCCGAGGAACGCTTCATCGCCGGTTTCGAGATCCGGCGCTGGGAGACCTTGACCGCCCAGGACGGCAAGCCCCAGGGCATCCTGATGGCGTGTCGCTGGAGCCGCCTGGACAGCGGCGCCGAGCGTACGCTGCAGGTCTACATCAACCGCCAGCAGAAGCGCCAGCGCGCTGCCGCACCGCGCCTCTGACGGCTCAAGGGCGGGGGCGGCGGCGCACGGGCCCTCAGACCTGCATGTTCATCACGTCCGAATAGGCCTGGACGAGGCGGTTGCGCACCTGCACGACCGCCTGGAAGCCGATCTGCGCGCGCTGCATCGCGACCATCGTCTCCTCGAGGCTCACGGTCGGGTTGTCGAGCTGCACCTCACGCTGCAGGCGGCTGGCCTCCGACTGGCTGCGGCTGACCGACCGCAAGGCCTGGTCCATGGCCGTTGCGAAGGTGGGCGCGGCCGCGCCTGCGGGCGCTCGTCCCAGCGGCAGACCATCCGTGCGCAGGCCGGCGCGTGCCGCGGCCTGGGCAAAGTCGAAGGGCTTGAGTCTGACCACGTCCATGCGCGTCCTGCCTGACTGTCAGCCGGGCCCGGTGGGGCGTGCGGCGAGTGGGTGCGAAGCGGCCACTGCTCGGCTCGCAAGGGTGGGACTTTAGGCCGCGCAGCGCAGGCACATGGGAGGAACTGCGCGGCAATCGCCCGCTTTCTCGGTCCATGCCGCGACAAGGCGCTGCCGAAGAATCGGTGCCTCTGACCCTGGCTGAAGCACGTCCAGGGTCGACCCGCCGGAACCGCGCCCTCGCCCATGGACAACACCCTCGCCACTGCACCGCCGCAGACCCTCGTGCCCGAGCCGAGGACGCTGTCGGAGAAGCTGGCCGCGCTGCCTCTCAAGCCCCTGGTGCTGCTGGGCATCGGCGCCGCGGCGCTGGCGGCGATGGCCATCGCGCTGGCCTTGCGCGGGGGCGGCGGCGACTACCGGGTGCTCTTCAGCGGCTTGTCCGACAAGGACGGCGGCGCGGTCATCGCCCAGTTGTCGCAGATGGGTGTGGCCTACCGCCACAGCGAGGGCGGCGGCGCCATCCTGGTGCCCTCAAGCCAGGTGCTGGACCTGCGCATGAAGCTGAGCAACCTCGGCCTGCCGCGCAACTCCGTCGTCGGCTACGAGCTGCTCGACACCCAGAAGTTCGGCCAGACGCAGGCTGGCGAAGGCATGTCGATGAAACGCGCCACCGAGGGGGAGCTCATGCGCACCATCGGCAGCCTGGCGGCGGTGCAGCAGGTACGCGTGCATCTGGCGCTGCCGCAGCAGACCGGCTTTTTCCGCGAGCAGCAGAAGCCTTCGGCCTCGGTCATGCTGACGCTGCACCCCGGCCGCACGCTGGACCGCGCGCAGCTCGCCGGGATCGTCCACCTCGTGTCCTCCAGCGTGCCGGACCTCAACCCCAAGGCAGTGAGCGTGGTCGATGGCAACGGCACGTTGCTGACCGGCCAGGCCGGGGCCGGTGCCGAGGGCCTGGACGCGCAGCAGTTGCAGTACGTGCAGCAGGTCGAGACCGGCCTGCAGAAGCGCGTGATGGACCTGCTGGAACCGGTGATCGGGCGCGAGAACCTGCGCGCGACGATCACGGCCGAGGTCGACTTCTCGGAGTCGATGCTGGTGAGCGAGGAATTCAAGCCCAACCAGGGCGAGGCGGCGGGCGCGATCAAGAGCCAGCAGACGCTGGAATCCACGCAGCCCGGGCCGCCGGTGCCGTCTGGGGTACCGGGTGCCCAGAGCAACCAGCCCCCCACGCCAGCCACGGCCCCGGTCAACGGCCCAGCCGCCAACTTGCAGGGCGCCCAGGGCGGCACGCAGGGCAGCGTGCGGCGCGAATCGACCACGAGCTACGAGGTCGACCGCACCCAGCGCACCACCCGCAACGCCACCGGCACCGTCAAGCGGCTGTCTGCCGCGGTGGTGGTCAACCACCGGGTGGTCACCGATGCCCGTGGCCGCACCACGAGCACGCCGCTGACCCCCGAGGAGCTCGAGAAGCTGACCGCCCTGGTCGAACAGGGCGTGGGCTTCAAGCGCGACCGGGGCGACTCCGTGCGCGTCATCAACGCCCCGTTCCGCGCCGAGCCTGCGCCGAAGACCGAGGAACTGCCGCTGTGGAAGCAGCCCTGGGTGGTCGACGTGCTGCGCGCAGCCGCCATGCCTGCCGCGCTGGTCTTCGTCGCGCTGCTGATCGTGCTGACCACGATCCGCCCGGCGCTGAAGACACTGATGGCCCCGCCCCCGCCGCCGCCGCCGGGCACCAACCTCGACACCGTGGTGGACGACACCCCGCTGTTGCCGGGGCAGGACGTCGCCGGTACGCCTGCGCTGCCGAGCCCGGCGCATACGCGCCGCCTCGAGGAGGCGCGGCAGCTCGCCGTGAACAACCCGATCGCCGTCGCCCACGTGCTGCGCAGCATGATGAACGGCGAAGAGGCCAAGGCCTGAGGGACACGAAGCATGGCCGACGGCGATGACCGCGGCGTCGAGGACGCCGCCATCCTGCTGATGTCCCTCGGCGAGGAGCAGGCCGCGGAGGTCTTCAAGCACCTCACCCCCAAGGAAGTACAGCGCCTGGGCGAGGCGATCGCGCGCACCCGCACGGTTGCGCGCGATCGCTACGAGCAGGCGGTCCGCCGCTTCTGCGATCTGGCCCAGGCCGAGCACATGATCGTGCCGGACAACAACGCCTACGTGAAGACCGTCCTGCGCAAGGCGCTGGGCGAGGAGAAGGCCGAGCTGCTGCTCGACCGCATCACGCAGGGCAGCGACGTCAGCGGCATCGAGAGCCTGAAGTGGATGGACGCCAAGGCCGTCTCCGAGCTGCTGCGCAACGAGCACCCGCAGATTGTCGCGGCCGTGCTCGTGCATCTCGAGCCCGACCAGGCCGCGGCGGTGCTGAAGCTGCTGCCCGAGCGCCAGCGCAACGAGATCGTGGTCCGCGTGGCCACGCTCGACGGCATCCAGCCGGCGGCGCTGAAGGACCTCAATGACGTGCTCGGCCGCGTGCTCTCCGGCGGCGAGCGCACGCGCCGATCCTCACTGGGCGGCGTGAAGACGACGGCCGAGATCCTGAACATGATCGGCGGTGCCGTCGAGACGGCCGTGCTGGATTACCTGCGCGAGACCGATGCCGAGCTGGCACAGAAGGTCATGGACAACATGTTCACCTTCGACGACCTGCTCAAGATCGACGACCGCGGCATCCAGGTCCTGCTCAAGGAGGTGCAGTCGGAATCGCTGGTCATCGCGCTCAAGGGCGCCACGCCCGAACTGCGCGAGAAGGTCTTCCGCAACATGTCCACCCGCGCCGCGGAAACCCTGCGCGAAGACCTCGAGGCCCGCGGGCCGGTGCGGCTGTCGGAGGTGGAGACCGAGCAGAAGGAGCTGATAAAGATCACGCGCCGTCTGGCCGACGAGGGCGAGATCGTGATCGGCGGAGGCGGCGATGACCAGTTCGTCTGACCGTCGGCGCCCGCTGAACGTGCCCCCGCCCGAGGGGTCACGGCCGGCCTCGGCCTACGCCCGCTTCATCCCGCGCGAGGAGTTGCAGGACGTCCGGGCCTGGCGCCCCGGCTCGCTGGGCGGGCAGCCTGAGTCGCAGCTCCGGGAGGAGCCGGCCGCGTCGCCGCTGCCGAACTGGCGGGCTCACCTGGCCGCGGTACGCCAGGAGGGCTACGAGGAAGGCTATCGGGACGGACTCGTGGCGCTCGAGGGCTTCAAGAAGAGCTACGCCGAGCAGATGAGCGAACGCGTCGGGCAGTTGCTGCGCAGCTTCGACGGGGAGCTGAGCGCCCTGGAGTCCGAGATGGCCCGCGCCTTGGCGCACACCGCCTTGTTGCTGGCCCGGCAGGTCCTGCGCGACGAACTGCAGACGCGCCCGCAGGCCGTGGTGCAGGTGGCCCGGGAGGCTCTCGACACCCTCGCTGCGAGCGCGCGTCAGGTCATCGTGCGGGTCCACCCCGACGACCTGTCCATCGTGGGCCAGGGCGCGCAGGAGGTGCTGCAGGCCCGCGGGGCACGGCTGCAGGCCGATCCGGCCATCACGCGCGGAGGCTGCCGTATCGAATCGGAGCTCGGCGCGGTCGACGCGACCGTCGAGGCGAGATGGGCGCGCGCCGCCGCCGGCCTCGGGCACGAGCTTCCCTGGGCCGCGCCTGCGCCGGCCTCGCCGGACGAGATGCTCCCGCCACCTGCCCCGCCCGCGGAGGAGCCCGCATGAATCGCGCCGCCGCCCGTACCGCCCCGACGGCGCCGCAGGCGCCGCTGCTCGCCGGTGACCCGGCGCGCTGGCAGCGCTATCTGGCGGCCCTGCAGCAGCAGGCGGGCCACATCGAGCCGCTGGAGGCCGAGGGCCGCCTGGCGCGCGTGGCCGGGCTCGTGCTGGAAGCCGCCGGCGTGCGCGTGCCGGTGGGCTCGATCTGCGAGGTGCGCGCCGACGGACAGGCGCCGGTCATGGCCGAGGTGGTGGGCTTCAGCGGAGACCGCGCCTTCCTCATGCCCACCGGCCCGGTCCACGGCCTGGCCAGCGGGGCGCGCGTCGTGCCGCAGCCCCCTCCCCTGTCTGCGCCGCGCTTCGGCGCGACGGCCACCGCAGCGCGGCGGCCCCAGGCGCGCGGCGTCATGCTGCCCATGGGCGACGGCCTGCTCGGGCGCGTGGTCGACGCCCACGGCGAGCCGCTGGACCGCGCCAGCCCCCTGAGCGACGTAGTGCACGACTGCCTCAGCCGGCCGCCGATCAACGCCATGGACCGCGACCCGATCCGCACGCCGCTGGACACCGGCGTGCGCGCCATCAACGCCATGCTGACCATCGGCCGCGGCCAGCGCATCGGCCTGTTCGCCGGCACCGGCGTCGGCAAATCGGTGCTGCTGGGCATGATGGCGCGCTACACGGGCGCCGACGTCATCGTCGTGGGCCTCATCGGCGAACGCGGACGCGAGGTCAAGGAGTTCATCGAGGACATCCTCGGGCGCGAGGGACGCCAGCGCTCGGTGGTCGTGGCTGCGCCGGCCGACGCCCCGCCGCTGGTGCGCATGCAGGGTGCGCACTACGCCACCGCCATCGCGGAGCACTTCCGCGACCGCGGCCTGCACGTGCTGCTGCTGATGGACAGCCTCACCCGCTACGCGATGGCACAGCGCGAGATCGCGCTGGCCATCGGCGAGCCCCCGGCCACGCGCGGCTATCCGCCGAGCTGCTTCGCCCGCCTGCCCCAGCTGGTGGAGCGCTCCGGCAACGGGCGCGAAGGGCATGGCTCGATCACCGCGTTCTACACCGTGCTGTCCGAGGGCGACGACCCGCAGGACCCGATCGCCGATTCGGCCCGCGGCATCCTCGACGGCCACATCGTGCTCTCGCGCGAGCTTGCCGAGGCCGGCCACTTCCCGGCCATCGACGTGGAACGCAGCATCTCGCGCGTGATGACCTCGGTGGCGCAGCCACCCCAGCTGGAGGCGGCGCGGCGCCTGCGCCAGATGCTGGCCAAGTACAACAAGGCGCGCGATCTCATCTTGCTGGGTGCCTACACGCCCGGCCATGACACGGACCTGGACGTCGCCGTCCAGACCCACCCCCGGATCCAGGCACTGCTGCAGCAGGACATGCGGCAGCGTGCCTCGATGGAGGAGAGCCGGCAACAGCTGATGGCTGTGGCCGGCCCCTGAACCCCAAGGAGCCCGACGATGAACACTGCCGACACCCAGACCCTGCAGATGCTGCTCGAGCGCGAGGAAGGCGACCGCGACACCGCGATGATCGCCCTGCGCCAGGCCGAGCGCCACCTGGCCCGAGTCGACCAGCAGATGACACAGTTCGAGAGCTACCGCGCCGAGTATGTGACGCGCTGGCAGGGCGAGTTCCAGCACGCCGGGGGGATCGAGATCCTGCACTGCTACCGCAGCTTCATGCAGCGCCTGGACGACGCGATGGGGCAACTGACGGCCCAACAGGTGCACGCCCAGGCCTCGGTTCGCCGCTGCCAGACCCTGCTGCTCGAGGCGGAGACCCGCGTCGCGGCCATCCGCAAGCTCATCGAACGCCGCGTCGAAGGCCACGAACGCCTCGAACGCCGCCGCGAGCAGAAGCACACCGACGAGATCGCGCAGCGCGCCGCCTGGATGGGCGGCAACGCCGGCGTGTCGCTTGGCGCGCTGGGCTGATCCGCAGCCCGAACCTCGAGGAACAGATCATGCAGGCGACCTTGCTCCAGGTCTTGCACGCGCCGGCGCACGTCCACGGACCGCGCAGCGCATCCCCCACCGAAACCGAGGACGGCGAGTTCAGCCAGGCGCTGACCAACGCCTCCGGTCTCATCGACGGCGGCCCCCATGGCGCGACGGCCTCGGGCCGGGCGGCGTCCGACCACGGCGAACCCGCCGCGTCGGCCGATGAGGCACCGGACGAGGCCGGCACGGGCGACGAGCCCGCCGCCGCCGCGGCGCAGGAGCCGGTCGCGGCGGCATCGCTGCCGGCCTGGCTCGCCGACTTGAAGGGGCGGGCCGACCGAGCCGGCGCCGGCCGCTCGAGCGCCACGGCGGCGACGCGGTCCGATCCGGCCAGTCATGGCGCGCGCGCGGCCGATGCGCTGACCACGTCGCCCGGGCGCACCCCTGTGAAGGCGGACGCTGCCGCCGAAACACAAGGCCCATCCCCAGGCCGCGCGACCGACGCGCTCGAAAGCGATTCGGTCGCGTCGGGCCGAGCCACGGCCCGGACGGTCGCCGCCGCGGACAAGGGGGCCGCTGGCAGCCTCAGGGGCAGCGCAGCCGCGACCCACCCCATGGCAGGCGCAGGCGCGCTCAACGTTACGGCGGGCGCCAGCCGCGCGGAACCTGGCGCGGTGATCCCGCAGGCGGGCCCGGAACAAGGCACTGCGGGGACCGGTGACGCGGCGCGGCGCCTGGCAGCGGCCCCGCGCCACCGCGTCGCCAACATGGAGCACCGGACACCGGATGCCAGCGCAGCCACGCCGCCGCTGGCTGCACAGGCCAAGGGCTCGGCCCCACGAGCCAAGGGCCAAGACGATCTCACGCCGGCTGCAAACCCTCAAGCGGCCTTGACCCTGGCCGGCCGGGCGCTCGAGTCTGCGCCGACGCCGGCCCGATCACCCGAGAACCCCGTTGCGACGCCAGCCCAGGCCCCGGGACAGGCGCCGGCCGGTATCACCCAAGCGAGCGCAGCCGCCCTGCCGAGTGCCGCACTGAAAGGCGCAGCGCTGCCCGCTCAGCGCTTGCGCAACGGGCCCGGGCCGCTCACAGCCGGCGCAGGCGACGGTGTCCGGGCTCTGGCCGCGGCCGCAGACCGCGCCCGGCTGGCGGCTTCGGCCACGTCCGGGCTGGCCGAAGCCGAGGCTGCGCAGCGCGTGGCGGGCAGCGAAACCAGTGCGGCCTCGTCCGCCGCTCAGGCCGCGAGCTGGATGCAGGCGCTGGAGGCCGCGGTGCTCCAGGCGGGCACCGAATCCCCGCACGGCGTCGCGCCGGATGCGACCGCCTCTCCCGGCCTGGCCCCGGTGGCGGGGGAGTCAAGCACGCGTACGGACGCATCAGCGCCGGAGTCCGGCACCCTGCCCCGCATCGATGCCGCGCCCGACAGCCCGCAGTTCCCCGGCATGCTGGGCGCGCGCGTCGCAGCGATGGTCCGCGACGGGGTCGAGCAGGCGCGCATCGCGCTCAATCCTCAGGAACTCGGCCCGGTGTCGGTGCAGATCGAGATGGCCGGCACCCAGGTCCGCGTCGACCTGGCCGCCGAGGTCGAGGCCACGCGCGTCGCCCTCGAGCAGGCCCTGCCCGCGCTGGCCGGGTCGCTGCGCGAGGCCGGCTTCACGCTCGCAGGGGGGGGCGTCTTCCAGCAGGCCCGTGACGGCGGGTCGGGAGATCTGCCTTCGGGCGGCAGCCGACAGGGCGGCGGCAGGCCGACGGCCCGCGCAGACTCCACCGAGCCCGGCCCGGCGCCGCGGGCACCCCGCACGCAGGGCCTCGTCGACCTCTACGCCTGAGCGGGGCGCCGGTCCGGCGGGCCGGCGCCGCCCGGGACTGCGGGGCAATCTTGCCCCAATTCCTGCAATGACGCCTCGCCCGCCTCCCAATAATGGGGGGGTGTGTCAAGGTCGCAGCGGTCGCGGGGGTGCGGAACATCCTGACGACACAATGCGCCTGATACGGCAGGAGATCCCATGGCCACCGCGCAACCCACCATCGACGCCGCCCCGAAGAAGGGCCGCAGCAAGAAGCTGCTCATCATCGTTCTCGCGTCCGTGCTGGTGCTGGGCGCAGCGGGCGGTGGCGCCCTCTTCTACATCAAGAAGAAGCAGGCGGCCGAGATGGAAGCCGAGGGCGAAGAGTTCGCCGAGGAAGGCAGCACCGCCAAGGCCAAGGCCAAGGGCAGCCGCCGCGACCTGGCGGTCAAGCCGGTCTTCGTGCCCCTGGACCTGTTCACTGTCAACCTCGCCGACCGCGAAGCCGACCGCTACGCGCAGATCGCAATCACGCTGGAGTTGGTGGACGAGAACTCTCAGGAGACGATCAAGAACTTCATGCCGGTCATCCGCAACAGCATCCTGATGACCCTGACCTACAAGACCTCGACCGAGTTGCTCGAGCGGGGGGGCAAGGCCCGCCTGGCCGCAGAGTTGCGGCGCGACATCTCGCGCTCACTCGGGCTGCAGGTACCTGACGAGCCCGTGGCAGCAGGCGCCGACGGGGCCAGCGCCGCAGCCGCACCGCCGCCGCGGCGCAAGCCGCTGAAGCCCGAGGAGATCACGCCCGTGCTGGCCGTGCACTTCTCGAACTTCATCATCCAGTGACACGGCCCACCGCAGCGGCGCGCGCCCGATGAGCCAGCAGATCCTCTCCCAGGACGAGGTCGATGCCCTGCTGCAAGGCATCGCCACCGACGCGCCGGCACCGGACGCCGAACTCGACGGCGACAGCCAGGTCCGCGCCTACGACCTGTCGAGCCAGGAGCGCATCGTGCGCGGCCGCATGCCGGCTGTCGAGATCGTGTGCGAGCGCTTCGCCCGCGACCTGCGGCTCGGCCTGCACCAGATGCTGCGCACCCATGCCGAGGTGGCGATCGGCGGCACCAAGGTGCAGAAATACAGCGCCTTCCTGCGCGAGCTGACGGTGCCGTCCAATATCAACGTCGTGGCCGTCAAGCCGCTGCGGGGTGCGGGCCTGGTCGTGTGCGAACCCACGCTCGTGTTCGCCGCGATCGACGCCCTGTTCGGCGGCGGCAAGTACCCGACGCGGATCGAAGGCCGCGACTTCTCTCCCACCGAGATGCGCGTGGTCATGCGCATCCTGGATGTGGTCATGCACGAGTACCGCAAGGCCTGGGCCGGCATCTACCCGATCGAGATGGAGTACCAGCGCTCCGAGACCCAGCCGCAGTTCGCGAACGTGGCCACGCCCAGCGAGATGGTGCTGACCAGTAGCTTCAACATCGAGCTCGGCGAGTCCAGCGGTGCCATCCACTTCTGTATCCCGTACGCGACCTTCGAACCCATCCGTGACATCCTGTACTCCTCGCTACCCGGCGAGGCCGAGACCGACAAGCGCTGGGTCAACCTGCTGAAGACGCAGATCCAGGACGCGGTGGTCGAGGTCGTGGCCGAACTCGGCACCGCCCCGGCGACGGTCGAGCAGTTGCTCGCCTTCAAGCCAGGCGACTTCATCGAGCTCGACATCGAGCCGCTGATCGAGGCCAAGGTGAACGGCGTACCGGTGTTCGAATGCCACTATGGCACCCACAACGGGCACTACGCGATCAAGATCGACAAGTCACTGAGCAGCCCGACCGAGGGCTGGCTGGGAGAAACCACCCATGGCCGCTGACAATCCTGCCCTCTCCGACGAGGACCGCATGGCCGCCGACTGGGCTGCCGCACTCGACGACGGCCGGGCCGGCGCCGGTGAGCCGCCCGCCTCGGCGGCGCAGCCCTCCGTGACACCGGCGGCCTTCGCCAACTTCGCCGCCGCGCCGGGCGCCACCGCTGCGCCGGCGGCAGGCAACGACATCAACATGATCCTGGACATCCCGGTGCAACTGACCGTCGAGCTGGGACGGACCAAGATTCCCATCCGCAACATCCTGCAGCTCGCGCAGGGCTCGGTCGTCGAACTCGACGCACTGGCCGGGGAGCCGATGGACGTGCTGGTGAACGGCTTCCTCATCGCCCAGGGCGAGGTTGTGGTCGTCAACGACAAGTTCGGCATCCGCCTGACCGACATCGTCACGCCCAGCGAGCGCATGCGCCGCCTGAGCAAGATCTGACCCTCCCGCGCACCGCCCCCCCGATGGACAACCTGATCACCCCGCTGCTGTGGTTCGTGCTCGTCGTGGCGGCGATCCCCGCGGCGCTGTGGCTGCTCAAGCGCAGCCCCGTTGGTGGCGCGCTGCAGGGCCAGGGCCTGCGGTTCGTCGGCATGCTGCCGCTGTCGGGCACCCAGCGCATCGTCACTGTCGAAGTGGGCCAGGGTGAGGACCGGCGCTGGCTCGTGCTGGGCGTCACCCCGACTTCGATCACCCCGCTGCACACCCTGCCGCCGCAGGGTGAGGCCGGCCCGGCCGGTGGCGCTGCGCCCACACCGGCGTTCGCGGACTGGCTGGGCCGCCTGAAAGGCGTCAAGGGAGGCGGCGATGCGCGCTGACCAGCCCACCGCGTCCGCGCACCCTGCCCCTGTGACGTCGGTGACGCCCTGCAGCCCGCAGCGGACCGCACTTCTCAGCCCGCGCAGGCGGTTGCCCACGCTGCTGGCCCTGCTGGGGCTGCTGGCCCTGCCAGCCGCCTGGGCCCAGGGCCAAGGCGGCAGCGCCAGCCTGCCGCTGATCATCGGCCAGGGCGCGGGCGGCGCGAGCTACTCGGTGCCGATCCAGACGTTGCTGTTCTTCACCGCGCTGGGCTTCCTGCCCGCGGTGCTGCTGCTGATGACGGCCTTCACCCGTATCGTCATCGTGCTGTCCCTGCTGCGTCAGGCCCTGGGCACGCCGGCCTCGCCGCCCAACCAGGTCATCGTCGGCCTGAGCCTGTTCCTGACCTTCTTCGTGATGTCACCGGTCATCGACCGCATCTACACCCAGGCCTGGGAGCCCTACTCGCGCAACCAGATCAGCTTCGACCAGGCGCTCGAGCGCGGCGCCGTGCCCCTGCGCGAGTTCATGCTCAAGCAGACGCGCCAGAGCGACGTGCAACTGTTCTCGCGCCTGGCCAAGCTGCCGCCGGAAACCCGGGGCGAGGACGTGCCGATGCGCGTGCTCGTGCCTGCCTTCGTGACGAGCGAGCTCAAGAGCGCCTTCCAGATCGGCTTCCTGATCTTCATCCCCTTCCTGGTGATCGACATGATCGTCGCGAGCGTGCTGATGAGCCTGGGGATGATGATGCTGAGCCCGGTGCTGGTGGCCCTGCCCTTCAAGTTGATGTTGTTCGTGCTCGCCGACGGATGGAACCTGCTGCTGGGTTCGCTGGCGGCCAGCTTCGTCACCTGAGCGCCGCGGGCGTCCACTCCCACGCCACCACCCATTTCCCGACGAGAAACCCCGCACCATGACGCCCCAGGAAGTCTTTGCCATGGGCCAGAACGGCCTGTACCACCTGCTGCTGGTGGCCGCCCCCCTGCTGCTGGTGGCGCTGGTCGTCGGCCTGGTGGTCAGCATCTTCCAGGCCGCCACGCAGATCAACGAAGCCACGCTGAGCTTCGTGCCCAAGATCATCGCCTCGGTGGCGGTGCTGGCCGTGGCCGGCCCGTGGATGATGACCACGCTCGTGGACTACCTTCGGGCCATCCTGCTCGCGATCCCGCGTGCGGTGATCTGAGGCGGTCTCGCCTGCCCTGCCGACAGCCCGCCGGCGCCTCGCCGTGATCACCTTCACCGAGGCACAGCTCAACGCCTGGATCGCGCCGCTGCTGTGGCCCTTCCTGCGCGCGCTGGCGGTGTTCTCGGCCCTGCCCATCTTCAACCGCCAGAGCGTGCCGCTGCGACTGCGCATCGGTCTGGCCGCCTTCATCGCCTTCGCGGCACAGCCGGCGCTCCCGCCGATGCCGGTGGTGCCGCTGGACTCCATGCTGGCGCTGACGCTCGTGGCGCAACAGGTGCTCATCGGGGTGACCATCGGATTCGCCGTGCGCGTGGTGTTCGCGGCGGTCGAGTACGCCGGCGAGTTGATCGGCCTGCAGATGGGCCTGAACTTCGCCGGCTTCTTCGATCCGGTCACCGCGGCCCAGGGCACCGCCGTGTCGAGCCTCTTCGCCACGCTCGTGGCCTGGCTGTTCGTGGCGCTGAACGGCCACCTCGTCGTCATCACGGCGCTGGCAGCCAGCTTCCAGGCCTTCCCGGTCGGGCCGGAGCCCTTCGCCTTCCTCGCGAGCAGCCAGCCATACCGATGGGGCGCCGAGATCTTCGCCACCGGGTTGTGGATCGCGCTGCCGCTGGTGGCGATGCTGATGTTCGTGAACCTCGTGCTCGGATTCATCTCGCGCGTGGCGCCGCAGATCCAGATCTTCGCCGTGGGCTTCCCGATCACTCTGGGGCTCGGGCTGGTGGCGCTGCTGTTCATCGTGCCGGCGCTGGAGCAGCCCTTCGCGATGACCTTGGAGCGGGTGCTGTCGACATTGCGCTGACCGCGCCCTGCCGCCAGCGGGCGGAACCGGCGTGCAGTGATGCGCTGAACAGGCGGTCGTCACGGGTCTTGATCGAGTGATGCCCGGAAGGCCCGGCCCCTAGCATCGGGCTGATCTTCGGGCACAGCAGGCTCCTCATGAACGCGTCCTCCGTTTCCCGCCGCCCGGTACCCGGTACCGCTTCTCCCCGGCGTGCCCAGGCGGTCCGTGCGCCACAGTCCGCCCCGATGTCGCTCCACGAGCTGATGTCCCGGGCGCAGGAGTTGCAGGCCGGCGGCCGCGTCGCCGAGGCTGACAGGCTCTACCAGGCCTGGATCGAGCGCGACCACTCGCCGATGCGGGCGGTGGCCTGGTTCAACCGCGGCACGCTGCAGGGGGCACTCGGGAAGCCGCAGGACGCTTCCGACTGCTACTCGCAGGCTCTGCAGATCAATCCCGTCCTGGCACCAGCCTGGCTCAACCTGGGCCATCAGCGCGAGCGCGAGGGTCGCCACGAGGACGCGCTGAACTGCTGGCGCGAAGTCACCGACGGCCTGGCCTCGGGACCGGGTACCGCGCTGGAGCACCGGCTGCACGGCCTGAACCAGTCGGCACGTCTGCTCGAGCAACTGCGCCGCTACCCCGAGGCCGAGGCCGCGATGCGGCGCAGCCTGCAGCTCAGGGCAGACCAACTCGATGTCATCCAACACTACGTGCATGTGCGGCAGCGTCAGTGCGCCTGGCCGCTCTACGACCCTGTCGGTGACGTCACCCCCAACCAATTCCTGCTCGGAACCTCGGCGCTGTCCAGCATGGGCATCCACGACGACCCGGCGCTGCAGCTGTTGGCGGCCATGCGCTTCGTCAAGGACCGCGTGCCGCAGCCGCCGGCACAGGCCCTGCATGCGCAGATGCCGCCGCGCACCGGCAAGATCAAGATCGGTTACCTCTCCGGCGACCTGCACCACCACGCCGTCGGGCTGCTGACGGCGGAGCTGTTCGAGTTGCACGACCGATCCCGCTTCGAGGTGCACGGCTTCTGCTGGACCGCGGAGTCGAACTCGGCCCACCGACAGCGCATCCTGAAGGCGCTGGATCATCATGTGCGTCTGGCCGGCGTGGACGACCACACCGCGGCACGACTGATCGCTGAAGCCGGAATCGACGTCCTCGTCGACCTGCAGGGCCTGACCCAGGGCGCGCGACCCGCCATCCTGGGCTACCGCGCCGCGCCGGTGCAGGTTTCGTACCTCGGGCTGCCCGGCACCTCGGCCATCCCGGGCGTGGACTGGATGCTGGCCGACCGTTACGTCATGCCGCCCGAGCTGGTGCCCTACTGCACCGAGCAGCCGATCTACCTGCCTCACTGCTACCAGGTCAGCGACCGCCAGCGCGAGGCCACGCCCACGCCGACGCGCGCGCAGTGCGGGCTGCCCGAAACGGGCTTCGTCTACTGCTCCTTCAACAACAACCACAAGTTCACGCCCGAGATGTTCGACGCTTGGATGCGGGTCCTCGGCCAGGTGCCTGGCAGCGTGCTGTGGCTGTTGGCCGACAACCCGACGGCGCACGACAACATGCGGCGGCGCGCCGAGGCTCACGGCGTGTCGGGCGACCGGTTGATCTTCGCCCCGCGCGTCAGTCCACCGGAATACCTGGCGCGCTTCCAGTGCGCCGACCTCGTCCTCGACACCTTCCCCTTCAACGCCGGCACCACCGCCAGTGACGTCCTCTGGATGGGCACGCCCATCCTGACCCGGTCCGGCCGCACCTACATCTCGCGCATGGCCGGCAGCCTGCTGACGGCTGTCGGCCTGCCAGACCTGATCACCGAATCCCTGGCTGACTACGAGAAGCGTGCGGTCGAACTCGGCCGCAACCCGGCGCGCATTGCCTCTTACAAGCGCTATCTGGCCGAGCATGGCCGCAAGTCGGCGCTGTTCGACATGCCGCAGATCGTGAGCGACATCGAGGACGCGTTCGAGCGCCTCGCGCTGCGGCACCGCCGCTGAGCGGAGCTGAAGCCTCCGCATGCAGCCCTCCCCCGACGACATCGCCGACGGCGAGCTGGCCGGGTCCCAGGCCCGGGAGCCGGCAGCCGGCGCACGCCGGGCGACCAGCGACGACCCGCTGGCGCACGCGCTGGCCTGGGTGACCCGACATCACGGGCGCGGCCGCTCGGCGCAATCGCTGCTGGCCGGGCTGCCCACGACCGAGCGCATGGACGGCGCCCTCGCGGTGCGGGCATTGCAGGAGGCCGGGTTCCAGGCGGGGCTGGTCGAGCGCCGCATCGGCGAGATGAGCGCCCTGCTGCTGCCGGCGGTGCTGCTGCTGCGAGCGGGCGACGCCTGCATCATCACGGCCCGTCATCCCGATGGCAAGACCTACGACGTGGTCATGCCGGGCGAGGTGGAGCAGCACTGCACCGCCACCGAAGCCGACCTGTCGACCGCCTACACGGGCCAGGCCCTGGTGGCCTCGCCCAGGGTCGTGAGCACGGCCCCGAAAGAGGACGAATCCCTCCTGGCCGACCCGTCCGAGCACTGGTTCTGGGGCACACTGCGGCGCTTCACACCCTATTACCGCTCGGCCCTGCTCGCGGCGCTGCTCAGCAACGTTCTGATGCTGGTGACCGGGCTGGCGACATCGGTCATCTACGACAAGGTCATCCCGCACCAGGCCTTCGTCACACTGTGGTGGCTGGCCCTGGGGGCCGGCCTGGCCCTGGTCTTCGACCTGCTCGCGCGCCAGTTGCGGGCGTACCTGATCGACATGGCCGGCCGCAAGGCCGACCTGCTGGTGGGCACCCGGCTGTTCCGCCAGTCGCTGTCGATCCGCATGGAACAGCGGCCCGCCTCCGCCGGCGGGTACGCGCACCAGATGGGACAGATCGAGCTCGTGCGCGAGTTCTTCGCCTCGGCCACCCTGGCAGCGCTGTCGGACCTGCCCTTCATCGTCGTCTTCGTGGCGATGACCTTCGTCATCGGCGGGCCGCTGGGCTGGGTGCCCCTCCTGGCGGTGCCGACCATCCTGGCGATCTCCTGGGTCATCCAAGGGGCGCTGCGCCGGGCGATGATGTCGCAGATGCAGCAGCAGTCCGACCTGCATGGGCTGCTGGTGGAGGCGGTGGACGGCATCGAGGACGTGAAGGCCGCCGGAGCCCAGGGCCGCTTCCTGCGCCAGTACGAGGAATCTGCGGTGGCCGCGAGCGCGGCCACGCTGCGCTCGCGCCGAATCTCGTCCTGGACGATGAACCTGTCGGCGATCTCTCAGCAGCTCGTCACCGTCGTGATGCTGGTCTGGGGCGTCTACCTGATCGACGCCAGGGTCATCACCGGGGGGGTGCTGTTCGCCTCGATCATGTTCGCGATGCGGGCGCTGGCGCCGCTGTCGTCGGTGGTCTCGCTGGCCACGCGCTACCAGGGCGCGCGCGCGGCCATGCGCAACCTCGACCGCGTGATGGCCATGCCCGTGGAGCGTGAGCAGGGAAAGCGCTACGCCGAACGCCCCGACATCAGCGGCCGAATCGCGCTGCGTGAGGTCAGCTTCGCCTACCCGGCGCAGGAGGAGGAGGACAAGGCGCCGACGGTCATCAAGGGCGTGACCCTGGCTTTCGAGCCGGGGGAGCGCGTGGCCATCCTCGGGCGCATCGGCTCGGGCAAGTCCACCATCCTGCGCCTGCTCGGCGGCCTGTACCGGCCCACCGAGGGCATGGTCGAGGCCGACGGCATCGACCTGCGGCAGATCGACCCGGCCGACTTCCGCGCCCGTGTGGGATTCCTGTCGCAGGACCCGCGCCTGTTCAAGGGCACGCTGCGCGACAACGTGCTGCTCGAGCGCCCCGGCGCGGACCCGTCGCAGCTGGGCGAGATCGCCCGCCTCACCGGCCTGGACCGCCTGGTCGCGACCCACCCGAAGGGCTGGGACCTGCCGGTGGGCGAGGCCGGCAACCTGCTGTCCGGGGGCCAGCGACAACTCGTGGCGCTGGCGCGCTGCCTGCTGACGCGGCCTCGCATCCTGCTGATGGACGAGCCCACGAGCTCGATGGACGCGCAATCCGAAGTGGCCTTCCTGCGCCAGCTGAAGGCGGCGACGGGCGACTGCACGCTCGTGGTCGTGACGCACCGGCCGGCCGTGCTGGAACTGGTGAGCCGCATCGTCGTCGTCGACGCCGGACGCCTGGTCATGGACGGCCCGCGCGCGCAGGTCCTGGCGGCCTTGTCGGGCGCCAAGCCTGCCGCCGAAGCCGGCGCGAAGGGCACCGGGACCAACGTCCACCACCACCCCTCGATGCAACCCGTGCAGCGCGGGCAGGCGGTGTGACCGGCCTCGAACACCGCAGACCCCGCCTTGCCATGACCTGCACCGCACCGCCCTGACCCGGAATCCCCATGCTGAAGAGACTGCTCCAGCGCCGCAGCCCGAGCGCAGCCACGGCAGCCCTGCGCCCGGAGGACATCGGCTTCCTCACACCGGTGCGCAGCGCGCAGGTCGTCGAGCCTGCGCCTGCCGCCATGTGGGCCGTCTACCTGCTGCTGGCGCTGCTGGCCACCGCCATCGCCTGGGCCGCGGTGGCCCAGGTCGACATCGTGGTGCGGGCCAACGCCCGTGTGGTGCCCGACGGCCGCGAGCAGGTGATCGCCAGCCTGGAAGGCGGCATCCTGCGCGAGCTGAAGGTGCGTGAGGGCCAGCAGGTCGCCGAGGGCGAGGAACTGGCGCTGATCGACCCCACGCGCTTCGAGGCCCAGCAGGCCGAGGGCCAGGCCAAGCGCCTTTCGCTGCTGGGCATGGTGGCACGGTTGGAGGCCGAATCCGTGGGGCGCGAACTGCGCTTCCCGGCCGACCTGGCCGCCAAGTCGCCCCAGGTGGCGCAGGGCGAAACCGACTCCTGGCGCGCCCGCCAGCGCGCGCTCGACGAGGCCGTGGGCATCACCCGCCGCAACGCCGAGCTGCTGCAGCGCGAGCTGTCGATGGCGCAGACCCTGTCGGCCCGCGGGCTGATGAGCGAAGTCGAGGTGATGCGGCTGCGCCGCCAGGTCAACGATCTGCAGCTGCAGGTGCAGGAGCGCGTGAACCGCTTCCGCCAGGACGCCAGCGCCGAGCTGGTGAGAGCCCGCACCGAGCTGAGCCAGCTCGAGGAACAGTTGGTGGTGCGTGACGACGCGCTGCGCCGCACCGTGCTGACGAGCCCGGTGCGCGGTGTCGTCAAGCAGATCCGCGTCAGCACGATCGGCGGCGTCATCGGGCCCGGAGCGCCCGTGATGGAAATCGTGCCCATCGGCTCGCGCGTGCTGGTGGAGGCCCGCATCCGGCCTGCCGACATCGGCTTCGTGCAGGTGGGCCAGGAGGTCGTCGTCAAGCTCAGCGCCTACGAGTACAGCGTCTACGGCGGCCTGAAGGGCCAGGTGCAGTCGATCAGTCCCGACGTGCTCAGAGACGCCGAGAAGGCGATGCCGGGCACCGAGGCCGGCTACTTCAAGGCCATGATCCGCGCCGACCGCTCGAGCCTGCGCGCCGGCGACAAGCCGCTGCAGGTGCTGCCCGGCATGAGCGGCACCGCCGACGTGCGCACCGGCGAGCGCTCGGTTCTGAGCTACCTGCTGCGCCCGCTCATGAAGAGCCAGGAGGCCTTCAGGGAGCGCTGAGAGCCGGAGAGCCTTTCCCCCATGCCCGCCTTGCACGCCCAAACACCCCGGGTCTTCATGGCGAATTGGCGGACTGAGGCGGCGGTTTTCAACGCATGACATGCGCACGGTCGCCACAGAATCGGCCGAATGAAGTGCGTGCGCATCCCTTTGATGCTGGCCATCCTGAGCGGCCTGGCCCACGCGTCGGCCGCGCAGGTGAGGTGCCTCGACGAAGACGCCGCGATCGCCAGCACCGCCATCACCTCAGCGCCAGCCGCAGAGCCCGGGATGTCGCCGCGCGAGCGCCTGGCCGCCATGGTCGGCAGTGCGCTCGAACGCAGCCACGCAGTCGGTGCATCCATGCTGCTTTCCGAGGCAGCGCTCAGCGACATCGAGGAAGCCCGGGCAGCCCGGGAGCTCCAGTCGACCATGACCCTTTCCATCGGCCCCGAAGGCAGCCGCACCGACGGCGACAACCGGGGGTCGGCGCTGCGCGCCAGCGGGTCGTTGCAGGTCAGCAGGATGATCTACGACGGTGGCCGCACGCGCCACATCGTCGACTGGCGCACCGAGCTGGCGCGGGCTGCGCGGCATGGCCAGCTGAGCGCGCAGGAGCAGGTGGCGTCCACCACCGTGGCGCTTGCGCTGGAGCGCAGCCGCTTCCGCCAGCAGGCCCTGGTCTACGGCCAGTACGTGCGCAAGATGGGCTGTCTGGCACAGGCCCTGGAAGCCATCGTGGCCACCGACCGCGGCCGCGCCAGCGAACTGGTGCAGGCCCGCAAGTCGCTGCAAACGGCCGAACTGGCGCTGGCGCAATCGCAATCCCAGACGCGGCAGGTCGAAGCCCGGCTGCGCCGCGTCGTCGGCACGGAGCTGCCGTCGGCCGAGGGGCTGAGCACGGCCCTGCTGGAAGTGCCTGACCTGGAAAGCTCGCTCATTGCCGCAGCCGAATCCGCGCAGATCGAACAACTGACGGCGCAGTCACTGGCCGCCGACCGGCTGGCGCGCTCGGTGGAACTCGCGGCGCGGCCCAAGCTGGGCTGGGCGTTCGCGGGCAGCGCGCGCCAAAGCCAGGGCGGCATCACCGACGAGAAGCGCAACGCAGCCGCCAGCTTCGCCGTGAACCTGGACATACCCCTGCTCAACCCTGCGAACCTTCATGCCAGCGATTCGGCGCTCAAGCGCGCCCGGGCTGCAGTGATGCAACGCGACGAAGCCCTGGAAGCGCGCCGCATCCGCATCACCGAAGCCCACGAACAGGCCACAGCGTCCTTCGACCGCGCCCGCCGCGTCAGCGCCGTGCTGCGCGACAGCGAGCAACTGCGCAACTTCACGCTGCAGCAATGGCAGCAGCTGGGCCGAAGATCCCTCTTCGACGTGATGAACGCCGAGGCCGAGCACTACAACCTGCGCGTGCAATACGTCAACGCGCTGCACGACGGGCAGCAGCTGAACGTGGTGCTGCAGTCGTTGGGGCGGGGGGTGGGGGAGTGGTTGAGATGATGAAGGAGAGGCGGTTGCCGAATGGCTGAGATAGTGATGAAACAAACTCCCGCACACAGCGTTGTCAACCGCGACTTGCTGGGTCTAATGCCTGCAGGTGCGCGCCGAGTGGTCGAGGTGGGCTGCATGCACGGGGCCCTTGCCCAAGCCTACCGACAAGCCAACCCAGGTACGCACTACACAGGCATTGACATCGACCCAGAGTACGCGCGTGTAGCCGCCAGCCGATGCCACAGGGCACTGGCTGGCGACATCGAAAAGATGGACGACGCAGACTTTACCTCGCTGTTTCCCAGCGATGTTTGGGTCTTCGGCGATTGCCTGGAGCACCTGCGCGATCCGTGGCGCATCGTAAAGGCGGTCCGTCAGCTCATCGACGCCGACGGCATGTTGCTGGCCTGCATCCCGAATTCCCAGCACTGGAGCGTGCAGATGCGCTTGGCCACGGGCCTGTTTCGTTACGAAGACAGTGGCCTGCTGGACCGCACCCATGTGCGCTGGTTCACCCGCATCACGATGATCGAAATGTTCCAGCAGGCCGGCTGGCGCATCGAAGCGGGCTTGACCCGTCGCATCCTGCACCCCCCCCCGCCGGTCCTGCTGGACGGCATCCGTACCATTGCTGAAGCCGGTGGGGTAGACCCGGATCAGGCCGTGGAGGACGCCCAGGTGTTCCAGTACCTGTTCCGCCTGCGACCAGCCTGAGCCTGAATCGCATGGCAACCCGCAGGCATTTCTGACGCTGCCTTTGTAGACAAACCGTTTCGATGAGCGGTCAGTGCACCTCTTTGGCCTCGACCTGGCCCCTGCTGGTACTGCAGCGTAGCGACGTGGCTCATTTGGCAGACCATCCAGCCCTGACCAGGGGCCGGCGCATCTACTTCGTGGACCCCGGCCTGTTAGACGAGGCAGCTACGCTAGGACTGACCGCGCTGGAGTTCAAGCCTCTGCGTGTGAGCCCGGACCATCAGGCCCAGGCCACCACCGAAGCCTTCTCGCTGGCAACCTTACTGGACATGCGCCTTACGATTGAACGCCAGCGCCTGTGGCCTGGTTCCTTGGTGCAGGGCTGGGACGTGGGCCTGTTCTTCCTTGCCCTGCAGCGCCTTTTGCTGGCGCGCCAACTGGGCGAGCGAATCGTCGACAGCTTCGACGAACCCTATCTGGCTGTTCTGCGGCCTAACGCCGTCCAGCAAATGTATTTCGACAGCTGCTTGGTCACGGACCTGGTGGTGGCTCAGGCACCTCAGCGACTGCTGGTGCTGAGCGCCTACGACCACGTAAGATGGTCGCGCTCCGATGCTTACGACAAAGTATTCGACGGTGCTGGCATTCGCCAAGCAATGGCCAGTGGTCTCGTAAGCCTGGTTACCCATGTGCCGACATGCTTCTACGACCGCTCCTGGCTGATGGAACAGGTGACTCGCCGTCACCGGTTTTCATTAGACCTGCCCAGCCCCTTCTGGGACGTTCCCCTGCACCGCGGCCAACTGCCTATGCTGACACACGGCCAATCGCCACCTACAGCACTGGCGCTAGCCCATCGTTATGCGGAGCGTGCTCGCGCCGTTCTGGTCGAACTGCTGGACCCGCTGATGCCCCAGCCCCAGGCCCGCAGACAGCAGCTGGACGCCTGGGCTCAGCGCTGCATCTGGCAGGCGCTGAACTTCCAGGCCCTACGCGAAGGTTTGGTCGGCTTGCGGCCGCACTTCCTGTTGTCCGACCAAGACTTAGGGCTGAATGGCCCCATCTTCTCAGTGGCCAACGAACTGGGTTCGGCCATCACCGTTAGTCCTCATTCAGGATATCCCAGCATGGCCGTGCCTCATGGCCGCAACGTCACAGTGGCAGAACGCGCGGGTTGGGGCACGCGGGCACGCACGGTGCTAGGCCAAGCCGTAGCCATGCGGCCGGTAAAGCTGCAGCCCGGGCCGGGGCGCCGCTCCGTGCAACGTGTACAGCGTGTGTGTCTGATGCTCAACGCCATGCAGACCGAAGGTCTGAGCTACGTGGACGCACCTTCGCTAGCCGCGTTCTACAGGCCTCTGCTGGCCTTCTGCCAGTCCCGGGGTGTGGAGTTGGCACTGCGTGCCAAGCCTGGCGCACCTGCATTGAACGTGCTGGCCTTGCTTCTGCACATGCGCGCTGAAGACCTCCTAGGTAATGCACGCAAGCCATTGAGGGACCTGGCGCTGGAGTGCGAACTCTGCGTAGCCTTCGGCGACCCCACCACAGGCGTAGCGCCCTTCCTGGACGCCGGCAGTCTGGTGCTGCAAGTAGGGCCGCAACAATGGCCTACAGACTACTTGGTAAGCCTGCCACTGATCCACGACCGCGTCATCCAGAGCCTGCCCATGAGCGACGGCCTGCACCAGGTGCAGCGCTGGGTAGACGACCCGGCGGTATTCCAGGCCGCCTGCCAGCGCCAGAACGAGGCCTACGACCAGCGCACAGCTCTGGCCGAAGAGCATTTGTTCTGAGAAGGTCCCTTGGCCCCGGCGGGTCCTGGGGGAAGGCTGGCATCAACAGGCAGGTGCCCTCCGGTCGAAGATTAGCCGGAAAACCGCCTGATCTCCGGCGATGGCTCACCCTAAAGTTAAGCAAACTGGCGTTCACGGTAGCGCCCGCGCTTGGCGCCTTCCTCCCTACATCTGCACATGACTCGCTTGTGATTGATGGCCGCCAGCGGCCTTGTGGAGTTCCAGACCATGCTGAACAACAAATCCGTCTTGATCACCGGGGGCACCGGCTCCTTCGGCCGTGCATTTGTGAAGTCCGTGCTGCAGCGCTACCCGCAGGTGCGCCGCATGGTCATCTTTTCTCGCGACGAACTCAAGCAGTTCGAGATGGCACAGGAGTTTTCGCCCTCCAAGCATCCGCAGCTGCGCTTTTTCATAGGCGACGTGCGCGACGCCGCGCGCCTGCAGCGCGCCGTGGAAGGTGTGGACGTGGTGGTTCACGCCGCGGCGCTGAAGCAGGTGCCAGCCGCCGAGTACAACCCCTTCGAGTGCATCAAGACCAATGTGCTGGGCGCGCAGAACCTGATCGACGCCTGCCTGGACAGCGGTGTGAAACGCGTGGTAGCGCTGAGCACCGATAAGGCCGCCGCGCCCATCAACCTGTACGGCGCCACCAAGCTGTGCAGCGACAAGCTGTTCGTCGCCGCCAACAACATCAAGGGCGACCGCGACCTGCGTTTCAGCGTGGTGCGTTATGGCAACGTGATGGGCAGCCGTGGCTCGGTCATCCCCTTTTTCCAGGACAAGCGCGACAGCGGTGAACTGCCGATCACTGACCCCAACATGACGCGATTCAACATCAGCCTGCAAGAAGGCGTGGAGATGGTGTTGTGGAGCATTGAAAACGCCTGGGGCGGCGAGATCCTGGTGCCCAAGATCCCCAGCTACCGCATCACCGACGTGGCCGAGGCCATCGCGCCCGAAGCGCGCAAGCGTGTGGTGGGCATCCGTCCCGGCGAGAAGCTGCACGAGGAGATGATCACGGCCAGCGATAGCCCCAATACCGTGGACATCGGCCGCTACTACGCCATCCTGCCCAGTGGCCACACCGAGTACAGCATCGACGACTACTGCGACCGCATGGGCGGCCAGCGTGTGCAGCCGGGTTTCTGCTACGACAGCGGCAGGAACAGCGACTTCCTCAGCGTGCCACAGCTGCGAGCACTGATCGAGCGCCACGTGGACCACCCCCATACGGCCCACCACTGAGGCACGCGCCGGGCAGGGCATGAACAGCGCACACCCCGTGGTGGTGCTGGGCGCCACCGGCCTGCTGGGCCAGGCCTTGGTGCAAGCCTGCATCGCGGCTGGCCGCCCTGTGGTGGGCTTGTCGCGCGTTAACGGGGTGGACTTCGCCAGCGCCTTCAGCCCGCTGGCCCTGCACCATCTGCTGGACTCGCACCAGCCGGCCCTGGTGGTGAACGCCGTGGCTATCACCGACCTGGCGGCCTGCGAGGACGACCGCAGCCGCGCCTGGGTACTGCACGCGCAACTGCCGGGCGCCCTGGCCGCGTGGTCGCGCGCCACGGGCACGCCGTGGGTGCAGGTCAGCACCGACCATTACTTCAGCGGCGAACACAACACGCTTCACGACGAACACGCGACCGTGGCGCCGCTCAACGAATATGCGCGCAGCAAGCTGGCCGGTGAAGCGCTGGCACTGACCAGCCCGCAGGCCCTTGTGCTGCGCACCAACATCGTGGGTCGCCGCGGCTGGCCCGGCCGTCCGAGTTTTGCCGAGTGGGTGCACGAACGCCTGCGCAGCGGCGAAAGCTTTGCCGGCTACACCGACGTCTGGGCCTCCAGCCTAGCGGCCAGCCAGTGCGCCGAAGCCCTACTGGCCCTTGCCGACAGCGGTGCGCGTGGCCTGTTGAACCTAGCCGCTACCGAGTCCATCAGCAAGGTCGAGTTCATCGCCGCATTTGCCGCCGCTGCCGGCTTATCCGCCACCGGCCTGCAGCCGCAGACCCGGCCCACCACCGCGCCTGGCGCCCTGCAACGCGCCAACGCCCTGGGGCTGGACGTGCGCCGCGCCCAGACCCTGCTGGCCCCGCTGGGCCTGAAGCTGCCCCACACCGAAGCAGTAGCCCGAGCCTTGGCGCAGGCATTCCAGGAGTGAGCACCCCCATGTCGACCACCCCCGCCCCTGTATGCATTGGCAAACGCCTGCTGGCGCTGGACCAGCCCAGCTACTTCATCGCCGACATCGCGGCCAACCACGACGGCGACCTGGAACGTGCCAAGGCGCTGATCTGGCTGGCCAAAGAGGCTGGCGCCGACTGCGCTAAGTTCCAGCACTTCAAGGCCGAGAGGATCGTCAGCGCACGTGGCTTCCAAGCCCTGGGCGGCCAACAAAGCCACCAGGCCGCATGGAAAGACCCGGTGTTCGACGTATACCGCCACTATGAGCTGAACCGCGCTTGGAACGCCGAACTCGCGGCCGCGGCCGCGGCCGCCGGCATTGACTTCATGACCACACCCTACGACGACGAGGCTGTCGACACGCTGAACGCCGTGGTGCCGGCCTGGAAGATCGGCAGCGGCGACATCAGCTACCTCAGCCTAGTGGAGCGTGTGGCGCGCACCGGCAAGCCCATCATGGTGGCCAGCGGTGCCAGCACCCAGGCCGACGTGGACCGCGCCGTGAAAGCCGTGCTGGCCGTGAACCGCCAGTTGGTGCTGATGCAGTGCAACACCAACTACACGGGTTCGCTGGAGAACTTCCGCTTCATCAACCTGAACGTGTTGAAGACCTACGCCGCGCGTTACCCCGGCGTGCTGCTGGGCCTGAGCGACCACTCGCCCGGCCACGCCACAGTGCTGGGCGCCATTGCGCTGGGCGCGCGTGCCATCGAAAAACACTTCACCGACGACACCGGCCGCGAAGGGCCAGACCATTCTTTCGCGATGAACCCGCAGACCTGGCGCGACATGGTGGACCGCAGCCGCGAGCTGGAAGCCGCCCTGGGCGACGGCATCAAGCGCGTGGAAGACAACGAAGCCCAGACCGCCGTGCTGCAGCAGCGCTGCCTGCGCGCCACGCGCGCGCTGCCCGCCGGCCATGTGCTGCAGGCCAGCGACCTGGAAGCCCTGCGCCCGGCCCCGGCCGGTGCGCTGCGCCCCTACGAACTGCCCAACGCGGTGGGCCAGACCCTGGCCGTGGCCCTGGAAGCCGGCGACGCCCTGGAGCCCGCGGCCCTGGTGGGCGCGCCGGCCCCGCGCCTGGTGGTGCCGGCATGATCGAAGGGCGGCTGACGGCGCTGCGCGCCATCGAAGAAAGCGACCTGGCCCAGCTGCTGGCCTGGCGCAACCGGCCAGAGTTGCGCCGCTACTTCCGCGAGTACCGCGAGTTGAACAGCACGCAGCAGCGCCAATGGTTTGACAGCAAGGTCAACGGCGACCCCAGCACACAAATGTTCGCGGTGCTGCAGAAGACTGGCCCGCAGGCCGGGCGCCTGCTGGGCGCGGCCGGGCTGTGCTACATCGACTGGGTCAACCGCACGGCCGACTTCAGCCTCTACATCGGCGCCGACGGCTTGTACATCGACGACCATCTGGCGCCCGATGCCGCCATCACCATGGCGAATTACGGTTTCGACGAACTGGGGCTGAATCGTTTGTGGAGCGAGATCTACAGCTTCGACACGCCCAAGACCGACTTCTTCCAGCTCCTGGGCTTCAGCCTGGACGGCCGCCACCGCGCCACCCACTGGGCCGAGGGCGCCTGGCACGACTCTTTGTATTTCAGCCTGCTGGCCAGCGACCCGCGGCCCGCCTACCCCACCGAGTGAGAGCGACATGGCCCTGAACATCGCCGTAATTCCCGCCCGCGGCGGCAGCAAGCGCATCCCGCGCAAGAACATCAAGCACTTCGGCAGTCGACCCATGATCGCCTACGCCATCCAGGCCGCGCGCGACAGCGGGCTGTTCGAGCACGTGGTGGTCAGCACCGACGACGACGAGATCGCCGCCGTAGCCCGGGCCCATGGCGCCAGCGTGCCGTTCCGCCGCCCGGCCCACCTGGCCGACGACCAGACGGTGACCGTGCCCGTCATCGCCCACGCCACGCAGTGGTTCGTGGATCAGGGCCATGCGGTGGACGCCGTGTGCTGCATCTACCCCTGTGTGCCGTTGCTGCGCGCCGCCGACCTGCAGGGCGCCTACGCCATGTTCCAAGAACGTGGGGCCGACTATGTGTACCCCGTGGTGGGCTTCCACAGCTCGCCTTGGCGCGCGATGACCAAGCCTGAAAGCGGCCCCATGCAGTTCGTCTACCCCGAGTACGAGCTGACACGCACGCAAGACCTGCCCAAGTGTTATTTCGACGCCGGCCAGTTCTACTGGGGCAAGACCACGGCCTGGACCAGCGGCCTGCGCATGCACAGCCATGGCCACGGCTACGAGGTAGAAGGCCACCGCATCGTGGACATCGACACGCACGAAGACTGGGCGCGTGCCGAGCTGATCGCGCGCGCACTTTGAGCGTCCCCTCGGCCGGACTACCCCCGGCCAGGACTGTTACAGGCCCGGATACGGGGCGCATTCCCAGGACAAGGAATCTCTTGACGCCAGACAGGCCTGGAATCAGCCGCTTATTCAGGCAATTTAGAACGGGGCCCTCAACTACTCTGCTGTCATCTCCCTGGAGCCTGATGCGATGACCGCCAAAACCCTTGCCCGCCCCGGTGCTTTCACCCACCTGATGTCGCGCCCCGACGCCGACAGCGACCCCGCCGGCAAGCCTTTCCAGCACCTGCAGTACTGCGTGCGCTGCTGCATACCGCAGACGCAGGAGGGCGTGGTCTTCGACGAGATGGGCGTGTGCCAGGCCTGCCAAAGCGCCGAGCAGAAGATCCACATCGACTGGGCCGCGCGCGAGAAGGTGTTGCGCGGCATCCTCGACGACGCCAAGGCCAAGGCCGGCAACAACTACGACTGCATCATCCCCATCAGCGGCGGCAAGGACAGCACCTTCCAGCTGTACGTGCTGACGCAGGTCTACGGCATGAAACCGCTGGCCGTGACCTTCAGCCACAACTGGTTCAGCGAAACGGGTTGGTACAACCTGCAGAACTCGCTGGAGCAGTTCAACGTGGACCACGTGATGTTCACGCCCAACCGCAAGCTGGTGAACAAACTCGCCCGCCATTCGCTGGAAGGCATCGGTGATTCCTGCTGGCACTGCCACGCCGGCGTGGGCGCCTTCCCGCTGCAGGCCGCGGTGCGCTTCAACATCCCGCTGCTCATCTGGGGCGAAAGCATCGCCGAAAGCTCGGGCCGCGCCAGCTACCTGAACCCGGTGCGCAAGTTCGACCGCGAGTACTTCACCAAGGTCAGCGCCAAGCTGCGGCCCGACCAGATGGTGCGCGACGACGTCAGCCTGCGCGACCTGGAACCCTTCCAGGTGCCCAGCGCCGAAGACTGCGAACGTGTAGGCGTGCACGGCATCCACCTGGGCGACTACATCTTCTGGGACGACGAACGCCAGACCGAGTTCGTGCGCGACAACTACGGTTGGCGCGAAACCCAGGTGGAAGGCAGCTTCAAACGCTACAAGAGCGCCGAATGCATCATGCCCGGCGTGCATGACCTGGCCTGCTACCTCAAGCGCGGTTATGGCCGCAGCACCTTCCACGCCAGCGTGGACGTGCGCGCCGGTCTGCTCAGCCGCGACGAGGCCTGGGAGCTGATCCGCGAGAACGACGCCGTGCGCCCTGAGGGCCTGGACTACTACCTCCAGATCACCGGCATGACTGAAGAGCAGTTTTTCGCCACTCTCGAGAAGCACCGCCGCCCGGAGCTGAAGAATAAGGTCATTCCCATCTACCCCAAAGCAGCGCCCAACGAAGAAGCTCTGCTGCCTTACCCGCAGCAGCTGCAGCGTAAGTTCGGCAACCGATTGTGAAGAGCCTCCTCTTCGGCCCCAAGGGAAAGCTCCCCATGAACTTCAAGCAGCACAGCATCGCCCAGTGGCACAGGGCCCTGATGCAGTACCACGTCACACCGGAGAGCATCGCGCGCCATTGCATAGAGCAGGTCGAGTCCTTGGACGGCACCGCTCTCGCCTGGGTGGACTTCAATGGCAACGCCCTGTTGAAGGCGGCCCAGGCCACCGCCCTACGTCTGGCCCAGGGCGAGTCGATCCGCCCTCTGGAAGCCATGCCCGTGGGCGTGAAGGACATTTTCAACACCAGCGACTTCCCGACCCAGATGGGCAGCCCTTTGTGGGCCGGCTTCACACCGGGCAATGACGCGCGAGCCGTGTTCAATTTGAAGCGGGCTGGCGGCCTGGTGCCGGGCAAGACCGAGACCGCCGAGTTCGCCGTGCACACGCTGGGTCACACCTTGAACCCATGGGCGCCTGACCGTACGCCAGGCACCAGCAGCAGCGGAAGCGCCGTGGCCGTGGCCCTGGGGATGGTGCCGGCGGCACTGGGCACGCAGACGGCAGGCAGCATCGTGCGCCCGTCCAGCTTCTGCGGCGTATGGGGCATGAAGCCGTCGTTCGGGCTGATCCCCCGCACCGGCATGCTGAAGACCACCGACAGCCTCGACACCGTGGGCTTTTTCGCCAGCCATGCCACCGACCTGGGCCGCCTGCTGGACAGCTTGCGGGTACATGGCCGCGACTTTCCACTTAGCGACCGCGCCTTCAACGACCAGGCCCGCCAAGCCCCCCCCACCATGCGCCCCTGGCGTGTCGGCATAGTGCGCTCGCATGTGTGGTCATACGTGCCTGCCTACGCCCAGCAGGCTCTGCGGCGTTGGGCGCACAAGCTGGCCACCGACCCACGCTATGAGATTGAGGACGCTACGTTACCAGGCGAGATGGACGAGAGTCACGCCGTGCACGCCACCATTTACAACCGCGCCTTGGCTTACTACTTCAAGGCCGAGTTCCAGAAGGCCGAACTGGTCAGCCCGATGATGAACGCGCTGATAGAAGCCGGCCAGCGCATCAGCCCGGCCGCGTATGCGCAGGCGCTGGATCGACAGGTGGACCTATCGCGAGTTATGGAACGGTTCACACGCGAGTTCGACGTGCTGATCACGCTCAGCACCGCCGGCGAGGCCCCGCTGCGCCACGTGGAAGAACTGCCGGACTCAGCCCTGATGTGGACGCTGACGCAACTGCCCGCCGTAAGCGCCCCAGTGTTCAAGAGCCCCGGCGGTCTGCCCTTCGGCCTGCAGCTGGTGGCGCGCCGCTACAACGACCCACTGCTTCTGAAGTTCATAGACGAAGCCGTCGCACGTGGCCACCTGCCGGCGAGCAGCCACGGGCAGCGTTATGGCGCCGACACAGTGGCGCCCGCCGCGGCCACCCCGGCCCCGGCGGCCCCTGTGCTGGAACCGGCCTTGCCTTGAAGCCGGTGCAGGAGCCCCTTTGATGCTGACAGATCCCCTGCCACCGCCCGCGCGCACGGCGCAAGCCCTGCTGCTAGTGCTGGTCGTGGGCTGCGGCAACATCGCTGGCGGCTTTGACGCCGCGCGCGACGCCACCTTGCCGCCGCTGACGCACGCGGGTGCCTTCAACCGCCACGGCGGTTTCCGCCTGTTTGCCTGTGTGGAGCCCGACCCGGCGCGCCGCAAGGCCTTCATGCAACGCTGGGGCGTGCTGCAGGGTTTTGCGTCGCTGGACGAAGTGGCCACGGCGCTGCCGCCGGCCACCTTCGACGTGGTGAGCCTGTGCTCGCCCACCGCGACCCACGCCGAACAGCTGCGCGCGGTGCTGGCCCTTCGTCCGCGCCTGGTGTTCTGCGAAAAGCCCGTCTCGCCCACGCTGGCCGAGACCGCCGAGCTGGTGCGCTTGTGCGCCGAAGCCAGCGTGCCTCTGGCCGTGAACCACACGCGGCGCTGGGCGCCGGACGTTCAGCGCCTGGCCGACGAGCTGCGGGCCGGCGCCTGGGGCGCCGTGCGTTCCGCCGTGGGCACCTACAACAAGGGCGTGCTGAACAACGGTAGCCACCTGGTGGATCTGCTGCACCTGCTGCTGGGCCCCATGGTGCTGGACCAGGCTGGTGCACCCGTGGCCGATTTCTGGCCCGACGACCCCACCATCCCGGCCTTGCTGCACACGCTGAACGGTGTGCCCGTGCACCTGGCCACCGCCCACGCGGGCGACGTGGCGGTGTTCGAGCTACAGATCGTCACCGAGCGCGCCGTCATCACCATGGAAGACGGCGGCCTGAACTGGCGCGTGCGCCGCGTGGTCGACAGCCCGGTGTTCGCCGGCTACCGCGTGCTGGACGCCGGTGAACGCCGCGCGGGTGAATATCTGCTCGCCACTTCGCGGGCTGTGGCCAACTTGCATGACCATCTGCAGCACGGCACACCGCTGGCTAGTCACGGCCAGAGTGCCCTGGCCGCCCAACGCTTGTGCGAAGCCATCCGACGGGCCGCGGTGTCCACCAAGGCCCAATGCCACGCCGCCCAGGCAGTACGTTAGCCGGCGTCATTGCCGATTCATCTCACCCCCAATTCCGAGGCCCTCATGCTCATGCCCAACGACAACCTTGCCCTGTTCGGTGGCCCCGCAGCCATTACACAGGGCCTGCCGCACCCCGCGCTGATGGGCGAGGCCGACGTGCAGGCCGCCGCCGAAGTGATCCGCGGAGGTGTTCTGTCGGGCTACATTGGCGCCCCGGGCGAGGCCTTCATGGGCGGCGAACGGGTGCGAGCTTTCGAGCGCCAATGCGCCGAGTACTTTGGCGTCAAGCACGCAATCGCCGTAAACAGCTGGACCAGCGGCCTAGTGTGCGCCGTGGGCGCCTTGGGGTTGGAGCCTGGGGACGAGGTTATCACCACACCCTGGACCATGGCCGCCACGGCCACGGCCATCCTGCACTGGGCCGCGGTACCTGTGTTCGCCGACATCGACCGCGCCACCTTCAACATCGACCCGGCATGCGTGGAGAAGCTGATTACGCCGCGCACCAAGGCCGTCATCGCCGTGGACATCTTCGGCCAGAGCGCCGACATGGTGTGGCTGCGCGACATCTGCAACCGCCACGGGCTGAAGCTGCTGAACGACTGCGCGCAGGCTCCCGGTGCGCGACATCACGGCGTTCTCGCCAGTACCATGGCCGACATCGGCGGCTACAGCCTCAATTACCACAAGCACATCCACTGTGGCGAAGGGGGTGTCCTGGTGACCAACGATGACCGCTACGCACGCCGGCTGGCGCAGATCCGCAACCATGCCGAATGTGTGCAAACCAGCGACGACCCGTCTGAGCTGGCCAGCATGCTGGGATACAACTTCCGCCTGGGGGAGATTGAAGCCGCGATTGCCAGTGTGCAGCTCACCCGCCTGGCTGCACGCGTGGAAGAACGACAGCAGGCCGCCGCCTTGCTGAACAAGACCCTTGGCAAGCTGCCAGGCCTGACCCCACCGGCCGTCCTGCCTGGCAACACGCACGCGTACTACATCTACGCCCTGCAGATCGACACGGCGCGCCTGGGCCTGAGCCGCGCCCGCCTAGTGGATGCTCTGAAGGCCGAGGGGGTGCCCGGCCTGGTGGGCGGTTACCAGAACCTGCACCTGCTACCGCTGTTCCGCCAGCGCATCGCCTACGGCACACAAGGCTTCCCTTGGAAGGGCGCGCCGCAGGGCGACAGCACTGTCTTCTACGGCCCCGGCCTATGCCCGGTGGCAGAAGACCTGCATAGCCGCAGCTTTCTGGGCCTGGCCATGGGGCAGTTTGCGCTGGATGCGACCTCGTTGCAGGCTGTGATCACCGCCTTCCACAAGGTGTGGGCGAACCTGGACGCGCTGCGCGACCCGATGGCCAGTGCTGCTTGATCCCGGCTTGATCTCCGCGCCCAACTCCTCGCCATGTCGGACCATTCCGCCACCCCGTTGCCGGCGCTGAATGGCCGGCGCGTGCATCTGCGCCCCTTCAGCGCGGCCGACATCACGCCCGCCTACATCGGCTGGCTGAACGACCCCGAGACCGTGCGCTTCAGCAACCAGCGTTTTGTGCAACACACTCGCGAGACCTCCGAGCGCTATTACACCAGCTTTGCCGGCAGCGCCAACCACTTCGTCAGCATCCGCCTGACGGTCGACCCTGGGGGTGACGATCGAGCCGTGGGTACACTGACGGCGTTCTGTAGCCCATCTCATGGCACTGTGGACATAGGCATCCTGATAGGCGAACGCCGAGTGTGGGGCCAGGGCGTGGGGCTGGACGCCTTCAAGACCCTGGTCGACTGGTGGGTGGGACAGCCCGGCATCCGCAAGGTGACGGCTGGGACACTGAGGTTGAACACGGGCATGGTGCGTGTGGCCGAACGTGCCGGCATGCACTTGGAGGCCGTGCGACGCGGACAGGAACTGGTCGAAGGGCAGCCTGTCGATATGCTGTACTTCGCACGCTTTACCTACCCAACTGCATAGGCGCACACCTGCCTCGTCTGCCCGGGTCTGGCAATCACCTACCGCACCTTATTCGTGCAACTCTCATCGTACACACCCGCCGCATTGCCGAGGCTGCCCACCGTCCCCGGAGCCCTGGCCGTGGTGGCCCACGATGCTGGCGCGGCCAATTTACTGTTCCCATGGCTGATCGCGTCACCCAACGCGCGCGTTTTTCTGCAAGGCCCCGCCCAAGCCCTGTGGCGCCAGCGATATCCTGAACGCCCCTTGTGCCGCAATCTGGACGAAGCCCTGGCGCAGGCTGAACTGGTGCTGACTGGCACCGGCTGGGCCAGCAGCCTGGAACATGACGCACGTGTTCTGGCAGCGCAGCAGGGTCGGCGGTCCGTCGCCGTCATCGACCACTGGGTGAACTACCCGATGCGCTTCGAGCGCCAAGGGGTGCGTCAGTGGCCCGACGAGTTCTGGCTGACCGACGCCTATGCCCTGGCCTTGGCGACGCAGTTCTTCCCGGCCGAGCGGCTCCGGAAGTTAAGTAATTCGTACTTGGCTGAACAGGCTGGTGCTATTACGCCTCCGCCCGCGCAGGGTGATGTATTGGTGGTGCTGGAGCCTGCGCGCAGCGACTGGGGCCGGCTGGCGCCTGATGGCGGACCCGGCGAACCCGGTGAGTTCCAAGCTCTGCGTTACTTTATGCAACGCCGCAGCGTGCTGGGCTTGCCGTCCGGCACCCTGGTACGTCTGCGCCCCCACCCTAGCGACCCGCCCGGGAAGTACGATTCTTGGATGGCCAGCGCCGACAGCGATGGCGCTGTGATGGACACGCATGCCACGCTAACCGAAGCACTAGGTCCGGCGCGCTGGGTGGTAGGCGCCGAGACCATGGCCCTGATCGTAGCCCTGGCCAGCGGCCGCCAGGCTTTGTGTCACCTTCCGCCCTGGGCTCCGCCCTGCCGGCTGCCCCATGGCGCCTTGCTCCACCTGAAGGACTGGTAGCAGCCCATGCCCTGGCGGAGGCCAAGCGCGATAGTTTCGAAGAGAAGCAGCGTGCGGGTAACAGATACAGCGGGAAGCGGCATCAATGCCGGCTTTGGCACGCACCATCGCCTTCATGATGATTTCAGGCCGCGATCAGCGCCGGAGGGCTGTCAGGACCGCTCGCCCGTGAACCGCTCCCTGACCTTGCCGAAAGCCCTCAAGAAGCAAGCCAGTCCAAGATCATTGTGTGCCCGCTTGAGCGCGTCGCTCATGAAAGCCATTTCGGGATGATCACTGAACCTTGACAGCGACCAGGCCATGTCAAAGGGGTTGACCGGGTAACTCTCCCAATGGCCCTGAAGAACCAGCAACAACGAAGCGGTACGCTCCTGGATGAAGACCTTGCGCTGGGCGCCGCCGGTGTAGGTCGTCAGTGCGGTCAGCTGGGATCGCAGAGGCTCGGGGCCTTGCTCACAGATTTGGTACAGAGACTCGTTGAACCTCAGCCATTCGCGCCAGAAGGCGGGCTTGGCGACGAAGTAGTTCGAGAACACGATGTGCCGGCTGTCCATCACCAGACCTCGCAGCGGAATCCGGCCCTTGTCGAGCAGCCCGGCGTGCTCCAACCAGGCCTGCGCGGCGTCGATGAAGCCCGGGTCGAAGGTCTCGGCCTGCTCGAACACGTTCAGGAAGAAGGCGCCCATGTCCGGCTGCGGTGAGAACAGCACCACGTCGACGCTGGGCCCGGCCCGCTGCACATGCTCGACCACGCTGGCGTATGCCAGACCCGTCTTGCTCGCAAACTTGGGGCTGAAGAAACCGTAGTGGACGTCGTCCTCCAGGGGCTGCTCCAGCAGGAATCGACGGATCGGGTGGTACTCGTACCAGTCGGGACGCTCGTTGCCCAGGTTGTCGAGCACGCGGTAACCGGGCTCGATCATCGCCAGCGTCTGCGCGCTGTAGGCGATCTGATAAAGCTCCAGGCGCATGTCAGCTCCGGCCGTCCTGCCCGATGACCCGACGACGCAGTTCGTGGTAAGCAAGGGCGTAATGGGGCCAGGAAGACGAGTGCATGGCGTGCTTCAGGGCAGCCGCAGCGACGAGATCCGTCGGATCCTCCCGCATGGCAGCCAGAGGGTACCTGCCGTGTACGAAAGGATCGCTGGACCATACCCGCCATGCAGCAGGCTCGCAGGCAAGCAGGTAGGACGCCACACAGCGCATCAGTTCGATCCGGGTATGGGGGTGCAGGGCCGGAGCCGGCTCTTCCGCCATGTCGGTACCGGCGGTGGCTTGCAGTAAACGCCGCACCGAAGCGCAAAGCTCGAGCCACCTCCGCCAGAATCTAGGGCGCGCCACGAAACAGTTCGAGATCACCATCTGATCTACGGCCATCACCAGCGCGCCGGGGTCGTCCTTGGCACCTAGAGACCGAGTCCAGCGCCGTGCCCAGGCCAACAAGCCCGGCGCGAAGAAGTCGCCCCGTTCGAAGACGTTCCTGAACAGCGCCACGTGATGCGGGTGGTCCGAGAACAGCAGCACGTCATGCCCGGCGCCGTGGGCCGAGACGAATTGCCCGACGGCGGCGGGTGAGTAGCCAGTGCGTAGCTGGAAGTCCGGCGGGAGGAAGCCATAGTGGACATCCTCGCTCATGACCAGGGACTTCAAGCATCTCGAGATCGGCCCATGCTCGCCCCAGGCTGCCTCCTCGGCCCCGGGCGGGGGCAGCGACTCCATACCGTCCACGGGCACCAACTTTGTGTCGGGCTGGTCGGAAACCTGAAAGAGGACCACCGCACTTGCCATCATCCGATTTGAAAGCAACAACCGCCTCCAGCAGCCTCGGATAACGGCGCCCGGTCCCACGCTATTCCTGTGATGAATCAACCCTGAGCAATCGACGAACCCATCCAACTCACCGCACCCCCACCCGCTCCAAAAATCGACGCGGATGCTCGGAAAACTGACCAAAGTTCTCCGGGCTGACGATGACGCGTAGCGCCTGGGGCACCTGCGCGCAGAAGGCCGTCAAGCCTTTGGAGGCCTTCTTGCGGCCAGACTTCACCTCCACCGCATACAGCGCGTCGCGATACTGGTACACAAAGTCCACCTCATCGGTGCGCTCGCGCCAGTAATACACCTGCCCAGGCTGCTGCAGAAGTTCTGCGCCCACCGCCAGTTCGAAGGCCCGCCCGCGCTGCTCGGCGTTTTGCGCCACATTCACGCCGGCGGCCATGCTGTAAAGCGCGGGGCAAGCCGGCAGCATCTTGGGGCTGGAGCTGCGTGACAGCCAGGCCTTGGGCGAATACTTCTGCAGCGCATGCAACAGGAAGGCGCCGCCGTACAGATCGATGTAGTGCTTGACCAGATCGGTGTTGCCCTTGTCCTGCAGTTGGCCCAGCAGCTTGGTGTAACTGATCTCCTGTGCCGGGTAGGCGCACAAGATCTGGAAGGCCTGGCGGAACAGGGCGGGGTTGGCCACCTTGTGGTTGTGCAAGATGTCCTTGCCGATCACGGCCTCGACGATCGCATCTTTCATGTAGGCGTACCAACGGTCCGGGTCGTGCTCCAGGGCCACGGCACCCGGATAGCCGCCAAAGGACAGATAGCGCTGCAAGTCATAGCCAAAGGCGGCCTGAAGTTCGGCAAAAGTCCAGTGGAACACCCGCAGCAGCTCAAACCGCCCTGCCAGACTTTCGGTCACCCCCGCCTGGATCTGCAAGGCACTCGAGCCCAGCAGCAACACCCGCAGGCGCCCGGGTTGGGCGTCCCACAGGGCCTTGAGGGTTTCGGGCCAGTTGACCACCTTCTGGATCTCGTCGATGACCAGCAAGGCGCCATCACCCAGCAGCAGCGCCTGCTGCCACTGCGCCAGCAACCATTGGCGGTCACTCACCAGCACGTCGTCGGCGTTGGCGTAGTGGTGCGCCCATGCCCCGCCCGCCAGGAGTTGCCGCACACCGGTGGTCTTGCCCACCTGGCGTGGCCCCACCAGCACCTGGATCAAGGGCTGCGGCGCGGTCAGGCGCTGTGCCAGGGTGCTGACAAAGGGGCGCTGATACAGCATCGAGAGGATGATGTCACACTTTACTAGGCGATCCTAGTGATTTTGCTAGATCGATCCAGTTGTTCAAGGCCCCGGTCCATCGCTTGTAGGCACGGCTTGTTGTCGGCAGCGTGGAGTCGTGGCTGACGACCGTTACCTTGGCCGCCGGCCTGGATACTTAAAGCCGGCCAGGGGCTTCAGGCGCCGTCACGCGCAGTGGCCGACACCGCCCAGGGTACGGGTTCTTCATCACCCGAGACCCTGGGCAAGCACCCGCCACACCCGTGGCCGGGCGATGCGGCTTCGGCCCCCCCCCCGGATCGTCAGACCAGGGGCCCCTGCTGCCGCAACTCCTCGTCGGCCGACAGGGTGCCTGGCACACCGGAACTCCCGACGACAACCGGTGACTGCGCGACGGCCGGCGCTGGCCTGGCCGAAGGCGCTTCTGCCGCGCCTGGCAAGGGCTCGGCCGCGTCGGCCAGCAGCTCTGAAAGCGGCGGAGTCCCTGCAGACGTGTCCTTGGCGAACCAGACATCAGCCATCTCGCGCTTCTGTCCGTCGGCCGTGGTGTAGTCCGAGATCATGCCCACCAGGTTGCCGTTGTCCATGCGATCGGACAGCGCGTAATCGAGGTTGAGCTCGGTGATCCCCAACTCGACCAGACCCACCAGTTCGCCGCTGTCGGTCTTGCCGTCACGGTTGCCGTCGAGCCAGAGCCGGAGGTCGGCGAAGCGGTCATCCCGCGCGTCGATACGGCCATCCCGATGACTGTCCAACTCTGCAAGAGCTTGGTAGCCGTGGCCGGCACGCTCCCCGCTCGCCAGGCGGGTACCGACACCGAACAGCTCAGAACCGTCATTGATGACACCGTCGGCGTTGCGGTCCATCGCCAGCAGACCGTCACCCCCTCCAACCCACCCCACCCGCGCCTGCTGGCCGATTGCCAGCAGGTCGAAGTTGACGCCTTCGGAGGCAGCGACCGTGCTGACACCATCGCCATCCAGGTCCAGCACGATGGGCGAGACCGCGACCAAGGCATCGATCTGACTCGTGTCCATCGCATTGAGTTGCGTGGAGGTGAAAGCCGCCACCTGCGTCGCCGTCATGGCCTTCAGGTCGTCTGTCTCGAACACGTCGATCTGGGCCGTGGTGAAGGCCTGGATCTGGCTGGTACCGAAGCCCAGAACCTGGTCCGTCGTGAGCGCGACGATGTCGTCGGTCTGCAGCCATTGGATCTGGGTGGTGGACAGTGCAGCGAGTTGCTCCGTAGTGAAGGCTTGGATCTGGCTGGTAGTGAAGGCAGCGATGTCGGTGCTGGTGGTGAAACCTGCCAGCTGCGCCGTCGTCAGCGAGCGAATGTCGTTGCTGTCGAGCGCACTCAGCTGAGACGACGACAAGGCGTCGATCTGGAGAGTGGAAAGGCCAGCAATCTGCGCCGTCATCAGGCTAACGAAGGCAGTCGGATCTATCGCTGCAATTGCCGATGTGGTCAGCCCTCGAATGGCGTCTGGGTCGATGGCTGCCAGGTCCGCCGTCTCGAGCGTGCCCGCCTGCGTGGACGTGATCGCGCCCACTTGCGCCGATGTCAGCGCCGCAAACTGCGCCGTCGTCAGCGCGTTCAGGTCGTCGCTGCCCATCGAGGTAATCTGCGCCGTCGTCAGCGCCGCCACCTGCGCCGTCGTCAGGTTCGGGATCTGCGTGGAGTCCAGCGCCGCCAGCGCTGCCGTGCTCAGGCTGCGCAGCGCCCCCGTGCCCATGGCTGCCAGGTCCGCCGTCTCGAGCGTGCCCGCCTGCGTGGACGTGATCGCGCCCACCTGCGCCGAGCTCAGTGCCGCAAACTGCGCCGTCGTCAGCGCGTTCAGCTGCGCCGAGTCCAGCGCCACCAGCGCCGCCGTGCTCAGCCGGCCAATCGCTGCCGTGCCGATGGCCGCCAGGTCCGCCGTCTCGAGCCCATCAGCCTGCGTGGACGTGATCGCACCCACCTGGGCGGACGTCAGCGCCGCAAACTGCGCCGTCGTCAGCGCGTTCAGGTCGTCGCTGCCCATCGACGCCACCTGCGCCGTCGTCAGCGCCACCACCTGCGCCGTCGTCAGGTTCGGGATCTGCGTGGAGTCCAGCGCCGCCAGCGCCGCCGTGCTCAGGCTGCGCAGCGCGCCCGTGCCGATGGCTGCCAGGTCCGCCGTCTCGAGCGTGCCCGCCTGCGTGGACGTGATCGCGCCCACCTGAGCCGATGTCAGCGCCGCAAACTGCGCCGTCGTCAGCGCGTTCAGGTCGTCGCTGCCCATCGAGGTAATCTGCGCCGTCGTCAGCGCCGCCACCTGCGCCGTCGTCAGGTTCGGGATCTGCGTGGAGT
>JBILNB010000069.1:0-22533 GCA_044375195.1 Rubrivivax sp.
CCGCCGTGCTCAGCCGGCCAATCGCTGCCGTGCCGATGGCCGCCAGGTCCGCCGTCTCGAGCCCATCAGCCTGCGTGGACGTGATCGCACCCACCTGGGCGGACGTCAGCGCCGCAAACTGCGCCGTAGACAAAGCGTTGAAATACTGTGTGGACAACGAAGCGAACTGGGTCGTACTCAGCATCACCAATTGCGTGGTTCCCAACGCCGCAAGGGCATCGGTCCCCATGCTGGAGAGATCCGCCGTCTCGATGGCCCGCACCTGTGCGGATGACAGAACGCCGAAGTCTCCAGAAATGGCCGCAAGGTCAGCAGCGTCCATCGCCCGAATCGCCCCCGTACTCAAAACGGCCACCTGCGCGCTGCCCAGCGCCGCCAGGTCGTCCGACTCCATCGCCGCCACAACCTCCGGCTTGATCGCCCGGATGCCAGCGGTCGAGATATGCGGAATCTGCGCCGTGGTCAAGGCCGCGATCTGCGCCGAGCTGAAGGCCGCCCAGTCTTCCGTCGTCAACGCCGCAATGCCCGCCGAGCTGAAGCCCGCGATCGCAGTGGTCGAAAGATTGGGGATGAGCGTCGCCATGGTCTAGTCCTTCGCCTTGCCGGGCGCACAGGCGCCGCGGCAGACCGATCCCGGTGCCAGGCCCGAACGGCCTTTCCCCGGTATCGTCTTCGTCGGTATATCGGCTGCTGCCGATTGGACTTGAGGGTGGCGGCGGCGAAAAACCCGAAAAGAGCTGGATTGCACCCGCTGACGCGCCCACGAAGCGGCGCGGCGGCCTGCGGCGCAGGCCTTCCACCCGACGCATATCGGCCGCTGCGGCGCGGACTGTAGGCGTATCGGCAGCCGGGAAGCCGGAATCAGCCTTCCCCCACCAGCCCGTTGCGTATCGCGTACACCGTCAGCTCGGCGTTGTTGGACATGCCCAGCTTCTCGAGCACGCGCGCGCGGTAGACCGAGACGGTCTTGGGCGACAGCAGCAGTTCTTCGGCGATGTCGGACAGGCGCTTGCCCGAGGCGATCATCAGCAGGGTCTGCAGCTCGCGGTCGGACAGGCGCTCGTGCGGCTTCTCGCTCGGCGGCGCGGTCAGGCTCTCGACGAGCATCTGCGCGATCTCGGGCGTGACGTACTTGCGGCCCTGGGCCACGGTGCGCACGGCGCGCACGATCTCGGCCGGGTCACCACCCTTGTTGACATAGCCCGAGGCTCCCGCGCGCAGGGCGCGGATGGCGTACTGCTCCTCGGGATACATGCTGACGACGAGAACGCGCACGTCGGCGCCCTCCTCGCGCAGCGCGTGCAGCACGTCCAGGCCGCTGCGCCCGGGCAGATTGATGTCGAGTACCAGCACGTCGCAGCGCTGGCCGCGCATCAAGGATCGGAGTTCGCCGTACTCCCCGGCCTCGCCCACCACACGGATGTCGGTGGAATCCGACAGGGTGTCGCGGATGCCGCGGCGGATCAGGGCGTGGTCGTCGCAGAGAATGACTTCGATCATGCTCACTCCCAGGCGGTGGGGTCGGCGTTGCGCGTGCCGGGCCCGGGGGCCGCTGCCTCGTCCGGCGGCACGCCGTTGCCGCCCAGTGGCACGGACAGCAGCAGCGTCGTGCCCTGGGGGCTGCTGGACAGATCGATCCATCCGCCCACCGTGGCCGCGCGCTCGTGCAGGCCACGGATGCCGAAGCTGCGCGCCTTGGCCAGCGCGTCCTTGTCCATGCCTCGGCCGTCGTCGGCCACCTCGAGCGACAGCACCCCGTGGGCCAGCAGCAGGTCCACGCTGACCCGGCGCGCCTGGGCGTGCTTGTCTATATTGGTAAGGGCCTCCTGGGCCGTGCGGTAGGCCGTCAGCGCCACCCCGGCCGGCAGCGGCGGCAAGGCCTCGTGGCTGGTCCGGAACACCATCGTCACGCCGGTGCGCTTCTCGAAGCGGCCGGTCATCCACTGCAGCGCCGCCACCAGGCCCTGGTCCAAAATGGCCGGACGCAGGTTGTGCATGATGCGCTGGCTGGCCTCGATGGCGTGCGTGACGGTTTCGAGCGCAGACTGCACGCGCTGGCGCAGTGCCGGGTCTTCGCTGCGACGGGCGATCCAGGCCAGATCGAACTTCAACGCCGTCAGCGAGCCGCCGACGTCGTCGTGGATCTCGCGCGAGATCGCGGCGCGCTCGCGCTCCACGCTGATCTGCAGGTGCTGGGCCAGCTCGGAAAGGCGCTGGCGCGAAAGCGCGACCTCGCGATCGGCCTCCACGCGGGCGCGCCGGGCTTCGTTGGCCTCGATGGCGCGTTCCAGCGCGGGCCCCAGCCGGACCAGGTTGTGCTTGAGCAGATAGTCGCTCGCGCCGCTGCGCATGGCCTCGACCGCCACGTCCTCGCCGATCTCGCCCGAAACCAGCAGGAAGGGCATCAGGTGGCCGCTGGCGCGCAGCAGCGCCAAGGCATCCAGCCCGGTGAACCCGGGCAGGTTGTAGTCGCACACGATGGCGTCCCAGTTTTGGGACAGGGCGAGCTCGAAGGCCTGCAAGGTGTCGACCCGGGTCACGGACACCCGCACCCCGCTGCGGTGCAACTGTGCCAGGACCAGCGCGTGGTCGTCCTCGGAGTCCTCTACATGGAGCACCCGCAGCGGCGCCGCCCGGGGCAGGGCCCGGCCGGCAGCAGCGGCCGCCTCGACCCGGGCTTCAGGGCCCGGCAAGGCACTCTCGCGCGCCGACGGCTGTGGCTCTGCATTGGCGACGGGCGACGGATTCACGGGGAGCGAGTATCGCGCAGGCATCCGACGGCGACGGCCTTTCGAGCGATGGCGTCGAATCGACGGACAATGCGGCTTGCACCAGTGATGTCCATGCAGCCTGCGTCCGCGTCCCATCCACACGCTGCCGGCCTGCGTTCGCCGGGTCCAGAATCGTGGCTCGATCCGCTCGAGCAGAGCTTGTTGCGTGCCGACCTGCAGTCCGGGGTCGACACGGCGGGTGCGCGCCGCGGGCTGGAGCTCGTCGCCGCCTACGCTGCAGGCCTTGACGCCCGCAGCGCCGGGCTGCTGGCCGGGCGGCTGCTCGGGCTGGTCGGCCAGCTCGGCTCGGGCGCCGTCAGGCCGACCTCGGTGGTCCTCGACACGATGCAGCGCGCCATCGACGTGCTGCGCCAGCTCGCAGCCGTCAGCCCGAGCGCAAGCGCCGAAACCGACGCAGAGGGCCTGCTGGTGGAGATCCAGGCGTTGTCGGGCAGCGCCGCCCCGGCCGGGCCCGGCCTTGCCGCGGACGTACCCATGCCGCCGACGGCCGCTGCCGCGCCAAGCCGTGAACCGACGTCCGCGGCCCCTGGCCTTCCCGCCGGGCAGGCGTTTCCCTGGCCCGAGGTCGACGCCCTGCTGGCGCGCCTGGGCGCACTGGTCGACGCCCAGGCCGCACTGGCGCAGGCCCTCCGCCCGCATTCGGGCGCGCTGCCGGCGCCCGCAGCGCAGGCACTCTCGCGGCTGGACGCTGCGGTCCGTCCGCTCGCGGCCGCCGCCGCCGCGCTGCGCGCGAGCCACGCCGCGCAGTTGCCCTCGGCGCCTGAGCTGCTGGAGGTGACCTGCCTGCGCGCCGGCACCCGCCACTGCCTCGTGCCGGCCGCCCTGGTTGTCGACTGCGCGCCGGCTGGCACGTTGCCGTCCTCGGCCGACGCCCTCGACCTGGGCCCGTGGCTGGCGTCGCCGGCAGCGCCCGCGGTCCCCGCCCCCCCCGCGCCGGCCCTGCGGCTGACACTGCAGGCCGGCGAGCGCCAGGCCTGCTGGCTCGTCGACGAGGTGCTGTTCCAGCGCACGGTGGTGCTGCACCGGCTGGAATCCCACTTCAGGGCCTGGCCTGGCGTGGTCGGCGCCGCAGTGCTGGGCGACCAGGGCGTGTGTCTCGTGCTCGACCCCGCGACGCTGCAGCCGCGCCCGACGCACGCACCCGGCGGTACGGTCGGCCTGGCCGCCGGGTGACCTTGTATCCGTACAGGAGCCTCCCACCGATGACCCACCACCGCACCCAGGTCGCCATCGTCGGCGCCGGCCCTTCGGGCCTGCTGCTCGGCGCGCTGCTGCACCGTGCCGGCGTCGACGCGCTGATCGTCGAGCGCCAGAGTGCCGACTACGTGCTCGGCCGCATCCGCGCCGGCGTGCTCGAGCAGACCACCGTCGACCTGCTGGACGCCGCCGGTGTGGGCGAGCGCATGCACCGCGAGGGCCTGGTCCACGGCGGCTTCGAACTCTGCTTCGGCGGGGCGCGCCACCGCATCGACCTGCACGGCCTGACCGGCGGCAAGCAGGTCATGGTCTACGGCCAGACCGAGGTCACGCGCGACCTGATGGCCGCGCGCGCCGCGGCCGGCCTGCCCACGGTCTACGAGGCCGCCGACGTGCAGTTGCACGACTTTGACACCGACAGGCCCCGCCTGAGCTTCCGCCGCGACGGCGTGGAACACACCGTGGCCTGCGACTTCATCGCCGGCTGCGACGGCTACCACGGCATCAGCCGCGCCAGCGTGACCGCGGGCGCGATCCGCACCTTCGAGAAGATCTACCCCTTCGGCTGGCTGGGCGTGCTGTCGGACACGCCGCCGGTGAGCCACGAGTTGATCTACAGCAACCACGAGCGCGGCTTTGCGCTGTGCTCGATGCGTTCGCCCACGCGCAGCCGCTACTACGTGCAGTGCTCGCTCGAGGACAAGGTCGAGCAGTGGAGCGACGAGGCCTTCTGGGACGAGTTGCGCCGCCGGCTGGACCCGGCCGCGGCCGAGTCGCTGGTCACCGGGCCGTCGATCGAGAAGAGCATCGCGCCGCTGCGCAGCTTCGTCGCCGAGCCCATGCGCTTCGGGCGCCTGTGCCTGGCCGGGGACGCCGCGCACATCGTGCCGCCCACCGGCGCCAAGGGCCTGAACCTCGCCGCGGCGGACGTGGCCTACCTCTCGCGCGCGCTCATCGACTGGTACGGGGGCGACCGCGGCTCGATCGAAGAGTACTCGGCGCGCTGCCTGCGGCGCATCTGGCGCGCCGAGCGCTTCTCGTGGTGGTTCACGACCCTGATGCACAAGTTCCCCGAGCACGGGGAGTTCGGGCAGAAGATGCAGGCCGCGGAGCTGGATTACCTTGTCAGCTCGCGCGCGGCTTCCACCGCGATGGCCGAGAACTACGTCGGCCTGCCGATCGAATAGGGCGGCCCTCTGGCCTAGCGCGCGAAGAACACCGTCACCAGCCCCAGGCTCAGCACCGGGAAGCACAGCAGCAGCAGCACGCGCAGCGCGTCCCAGGCGAGGAAGGGCAGCACACCGCGGTAGGTTTCGGCCATGGGGGTGTCGCGGGCAAGATTGTTGACGACGTAGACGTTCAGTCCCACCGGCGGCGCGATCAGGCCGATGCCCACCGTCATCAGCACGAGGATGCCGAACCAGATGGCCTTGGCCTCGGCGTTCAGTCCCCACAGGTCCAGCGCCATCACGGCCGGGAAGATGACGGGGATGGTGAGCAACAGCATCGACAACTCGTCCATCACGCAGCCCAGCAGCACGTAGAGCAGCAGCACCGCGGCGACGATGGCCAGCGGCGGCACCGCCAGCCCCCCGACCCAGGCCGCCACGGCCGCGGGCATGGCCGTAAGCGCGAGCGAGGCGTTCATCATGTCGGCGCCCAGGAAGATGAGGAACACCATCGCCGTGGTCTCGGCCGTGCCGAGGAAGCTGCTCGCGATCTGCGCGCCCCGCAACTCGCCCCGCGCCCAGCCGGCCACGAAGGTGGCCACGGCACCGACCGCCGCCCCCTCGGTGGGCGAGAAGATGCCGCCGTAGATGCCGCCGAAGACGACGAGAAAGATCAGCAGGATCGGCCAGATGCCCAGAAGCGCGCCCAGGCGCTCGGCCGCGCCGATGCGCGGCCCGGCCGGCCCCATGTGCGGGCGCAGCCGGCACCACAGGCCGATGACGACGATGTAGCCCAGCATGGCCAGGATGCCGGGCAGCATGGCCGCGGCGAAGAGCTTGGCGATGTTCTGCTCAGTCAGGATGGCGTAGACCACCAGCGGGACGGACGGCGGGATCAGGATGCCCAGCGTGCCGCCGGTGGCCAGCGCGGCGGTGGAAAGGCGACCGGCGTAGCCATGGCGCTTCATCTCCGGATAGGCCACCTGGGTGATGGTGGCGGAGGTCGCCACCGACGAGCCGCACACCGCGCCGAAGGCGCCGGCCGACAGCACCGAGGCCATTGCCAGCCCGCCGCGGATGTGGCCGACGAAGGCGGCCGCCGCGCGGAACAGGGCCCGGCTCAGCCCACCCTGCGTGGCGAACTGCCCCATCAGCAGGAACAGCGGGATCACGCTCAGGTCGTAGACCGTCAGCCGCGCGACCGCGCTGCCCTTGACCTGGTTCAGCAGGGCCGCCTCGCCGCTCATGGCCCAGTAGCCCAGGGCGCCGGGAATGAACATCGCAGCGGCGATAGGCACGCGCAGCGCCATCAGCGCCAACATGCCGCCGAACATGGTCAGACCGACCGTGGTGGCGCTCGTCATCGGCCGCCCCCGGGCGCCGATGCGGGCGGCGCTCGCCTCGACAGCAGGCTCCAGGCCTGGTACAGCGCGATCAGCGCGGCCAGCGCGAGGCCGGGCGCGAGCGATGCATAGACCCACCACATCGGCAGGTCCAGGATCATCGTCGCCTCGAAGGCCTCGCGCACCGAGACGGCCCCGGCGCCTGTGCGCCAGGCCAGCAGCGCGTACATCGCGGCCATCAGCAGCGCGCCGATCCCGTCGAGCACGGCGTTGCGGCGCTCACCCAGGCGCTGGGTGAAGAAGTCGACGATGATGTTGGCGCGCTGCCACTGGCACCAGGGCAGCGCGAGCGAGATGCACAGCGCAACGCCGAACTGCGTGAGTTCGACGTCGCCCTGGATAGGCCTGGACATCGTGGCCCGCCCGACGATGCTGACGACCACCAGCAGCGCCACCGCCGCCGCGATCGCCACGCCCGCCAGGGCGAAGACGCGCGAGAGCGCGGCGAGGAAGCGCGCGGTCATGGGGCGGCCAGTCTGCGGCACACGTCTGCGGAGCTCGGCGGTGGCGGGCTGCGCGAGCGCAGCGGCTCAGGCCCGGGCGGCCCGTCGGGAGCCGCCCGGGCGCCGCCGCTCACTTGCGGTACTTCTGCAGCAGCGCTCGCGCCTCGGCCAGCATGGCCTTGCCGTCGTAGCCGCGCTTGGTCACGTCGGCGATCCAGTCGTCGTACAGGCCGGCGCTGGCCTTGACCCAGTTGTCCAGTTCGGCCGCCGGGATCATGTGGAAGGTGTTGCCACGATCACGGGCGGCCTGGCGGCCGGCGGCCTGACTGTTGTCCCAGATCTTGCCGATCTGCTGGGACAGCGCCGCGCCGCTGTTGTTGTCGATCACTTTCTTCAGGTCGGCCGGCAGGCTGTCGTAGCGGGCCTGGTTCATCGCGAAGACGAAGCCCGCGCTGTACAGCGCCGGGCGCGAGGGGTCGGTCTCGGAGTGGAACTTCACCATCTCCTGCAGCTTCAGCGAGGGCATCACCTCCCAGGGGAGCATGAAGCCGTCGATCGTGCCCTTGCTCACCGCGTCGGGAATGGCCGGCAGCGGCATGCCCACCGGCGTGGCGCCGAGCGCAGCCAGCAGCTTGTTCGTCTGGCGCGTGGGCGCGCGCATCTTCAGTCCCTTGAAGTCAGCCAGGGTCTTGATCTGGCGGCCGTTGGTGTGGACGTAGCCCTCGTCGTGCACCCAGGTGGCCAGGATCTTGGTGCCCGGGAACTCCTTGAGCGCGTACTTCTGCAGGTAATCCCAGGCGGCGCGGGCGCCGGCCTCGGCCGAATTCGTCATGAAGGGCAGTTCGAAGACCTCCATCGCCGGGAAGCGGCCAGCGGTGTAGCCGGGCAGCGTGATGACGACGTCATCGACGCCGTCCTTGACCCGGTCGACCAGCTGGGCCGGCGTGCCGCCGCCGCTCATCGCCGGCAGCATCTGGCACTTCAGGCGGTTGTTCGACTCGGCGGCGATCTTGTTGCACCACGGCGTGATCACGTTCACCGGCGCCATGGCCTGCGGCGTCCAGATGTGGTGGAACTTCAGCGTGACCTCCTGCGCGGCGGCCGGCAGGGCCGTCAGCGCGGCCGCGACGGCCAAGGTCAGCATAGCGTGCGAGAACTTCATGGGGGAGAGCTCCTGAAAACGGTGGAAGGCGGCCGGCGCAGGCCGGCCCGCGCTGCGGCCGGGCAGGCCGGTTCGACGGGAAGACGCAATGTAGCGAGGCTGATGCCGGCTGTCATCCGGAGAATCCTGCCCGCGCGCCGGCCCAGGGGAGGACTCGACCCGCGGGGGCCCCTGCCCCGGGCGGGCCTCAGCCCCAGACTTCTTGCGCGGTCTCGAGCACAAGCGCGAGCTTGCGGCGCTGGTCCTCCACCGCGATGTTGTTGCCGTGCACGGTGCTGGAGAAGCCGCACTGCGGGCTCAGGCAGAGCTGGTCCAGCGGCGCGTACTTCGCCGCTTCGTCGATGCGGCGCTTCAGCAGCTCCTTGTTCTCGAGCTGGCCGAACTTGGTGGTCACCAGGCCGAGGACGACGATCTTGTCCTTGCCAAGGTAGCGCAGCGGCCGGAAGTCGCCCGAACGGTCGTCGTCGTACTCGAGGAAGAAGGCGTCGAGCTTCATCTCCGACAGCAGCGCCTCGGCCACCGGCTCGTAGTTGCCGGCCGCGGCGTGCGTGCTCTTGAAGTTGCCGCGGCACAGGTGCATGGCCAGCGTCATGCCCGCAGGCTTGAGCGCCACCACCTTGTTGATGAAGGCAGCGTAGCGGTGGGGCAGCTCGTTCGGGTCGTCACCGCGCTGGCGCGTGGCCTCACGCATGCGCTCGTCGCAGAGGTAGGCCAGGTTGGTGTCGTCCATCTGCACATAGGTGCAGCCGGCGTCGGCCAGCGACTGCAGTTCGGCCGCATAAGCGCGCGCCACGTCGTCGTAGAAGACGGGGTCGAGCTCGGGGTAGGCATCGCGGCTGATGCCGGCACGACCGCCACGGAAGTGCAGCATGGTCGGCGAGGGGATCGTCACCTTGGGCAGCAGGCCCGGGCGGCCCAGGGCCTCGATCCGCGACTTCAGGTACTGGAAGTCGGCGAGCTGGATGTCCTTGACGTGACGCACCTTGTCGACGACGCGGATCGCCGGCGGGGCCAGCTCCTCGGTGCCGTCGGGCTTCTTCACCGTGACCGGGATGTCGGTCTTGACGCCGCCGAGCTGTTCGAGAAAATCGAGGTGGAAATAGGTGCGGCGGAACTCGCCGTCGGTGATGGACTGCAGGCCGACGTCGGCCTGGAAACGCACGATCTCGTCGATCGCCCGGTCCTCGACCTCGCGCAACTGCGCGGGCGTGATCTCGCCGCGGGCCTTGCGCTCGCGCGCCTGCAGCAGGTAGTCCGGACGGAGGAAGCTACCGACATGGTCGGCGCGGAATGGGGGCGTGGTGCGGGCGGACATCTTGCGGGGCATTCCTGGGGTGTTCATGGGGCCAAGCCGGCAACCGCGACGTACTGGCTCGAGGACGTGCGGCGCCTCATTGTGACGCCCCCCGGGCGCCCTCGCCCGGTCCGACCGTCCGCGCCCCGAGGGCGCCTTGCAGGAAGCCGGTCAGCTCGCTGTTCCCGCCTCGGGAAACGGCGTGGCCAGGACCTTGTCGACACGCTTGCCGTCCAGGTCCACGACCTCGAAGCGCCAGCCCTCCCATTCCACGGTGTCCGCCGTACGGGGCAAGCGCCCGAGCAAGAGCATGATCATGCCGGCCAAGGTGTTGTAGCGTCCCCGGTCTTCTTCGGGAAGATCCCTCAATTCCAGCCTGTCCTTGAGCTCGGGAACGGGTATGAGGCCGTCCATCAGCCAACTGCCGTCGTCGCGCCGCACAGCCCAGGCCTCCTCGCCCGCGGGGGCCGCGAACTCCCCGGTGATGGCCTCCAGCACGTCACGTTCGGAAATCAGGCCCTGCACTGCCCCGTACTCGTCGACGACGAGCACCAGTTCGGTCGACGAGGCGCGCAGGTGGTCCAGCAGTTCCATGCCGGTCAGGGTCTCGGGCACGAAGACCGGCGGCTGTAGATGGGCGGCCAGGTCCAGCGGCCGCCCCTGGGCCAGCGAGCCCACCAGGCGGTGGGCCGGCAGGACGCCGATGACGTCGTCCAGGCCGCCGCGGCACACCGGGTAGCGCGAATGGCCGCGCTCGGCCATCACCGCCAGCGTCTCCTCGACGGGTGCCTGGGAGTCCAGCCACGCGATCTCGGCACGCGGCACCATCATCGAGCCGATCTGGCGGTCATCGAGGCGGAACACGTTGCGCACCATCTGGTGCTCCTGGGCCTCGATCACGCCGGCATCGACGCCCTCCTCCAGGCTGGCGGCGATCTCCTCCTCGGTCACGCCGCGCGCCGCGCGCCCGTGCAGGCCCAGCAGACGCAGCACGCCCTCGGTGCTGGCCCCCAGCAGCAGAACGAGCGGGCGCGTGGCCGTGGACAACCAGTTCATCGGCCGCGCCACCAGCCGCGCCACCGTCTCCGGGAACATCTGCCCCAGGCGCTTGGGAACGAGCTCGCCGAAGATGATGGTGAGCACCGTGATGATGAGCACCACGAGGCCGGTGGCCAGCCACTGCGCAGTCTCGGGCCGGACCGGCAGCGTCGTATCGATCCACTGCGCCAGCGGCCTGGAGAACGCGGCCTCGCCAACGATGCCGTTGAGCACGCCGATCGACGTGATGCCGATCTGCACCGTGGAGAGGAACTTCGTCGGGTTCTCGTGCAGGTCCAACGCCGCCTGCGCCCCGCCCTCGCCCGACTCCACCAGCACCTGCAGACGCGCCTTGCGGCTGGCCGTCAGCGCCATCTCCGACATCGCGAAGGCACCGTTCAGCAGGATCAGGAACACCAGCAACAGGACGTCCATGCGCGCCGCCGGCGGGGGGCGGTGGTCAGTGGCAAGGGAGAAGAGGGTAGCAGAATCCGGCCCATGGTTCTGCTCATCGGTGACATCCAGGGGTGCGACACGGCGCTGGAGCGCCTGCTGCAGGCCTGCGGCTTCTCCCCCTCGCGCGACCGCCTCGTCGCGCTGGGGGACCTGGTCAACCGCGGCCCCGGCTCGCTGGCGGTGCTGCGCCGCCTGCGCGCGCTGGAAGGCGCCGCCGAGTGCATCCTCGGCAACCACGACCTGCACCTGCTGGCGGTGGCCCATGGCGCGCGCGCGCGCCAGCGCGGCGACACCTTCGGCGACGTGCTCGACGCGCCGGACCGCGAGGACTGGCTCGCCTGGCTGCACGCGCGCAGGCTGGCGCTGGTGGAGTCAGGCTGGCTGTGCGTGCACGCGGGCATCGCACCCGCCTGGACGGCGGACGAGGCCCTGGCCCTGGCCGCCGAGGTGGAGACGATGCTGCGCGGCCCCGGGCTCGGCGAGTTCCTGAACGGCATGTACGGCAACGAACCCGCGCGCTGGAGCCCCGGCCTGCGCGGCCTCGAGCGCTGGCGCTTCGCGGTCAACGCCTTCACGCGCATCCGCTTCTGCGCCGCCGACGGCACGCTGGACCTGGTCACGAAGGAAGGCGCGGCCGCGGCGCCGCCGGGTCACCGACCCTGGTTCGATCTGCCGGACCGCCGCATCGCAGGCACGCCCGTCGCCTTTGGCCACTGGAGCACGCTCGGCCTCGTGAACCGCCCGGACCTGCTCGCCCTGGACACCGGCTGCGTCTGGGGCGGCTGCCTCACCGCCGCCCGAGTCGACGGCGGCCGGCGGGAGATCGTGCAGGTGCGCTGCGAACAGGCGCAGACGCCCGGGTGAGGCCGCGAAGGCCGAACCGGCGACGTATGATCATGCGATCGTGGAAGCGTGGCTGAGCGGCTTAAGGCACCGGTCTTGAAAACCGGCGAGGGTTCATCCCCTCCGTGAGTTCGAATCTCACCGCTTCCGCCAGGCCGGGCGCCCGCACCGGCCTCAGAACTTGTAGCTCAAGGCAACACTGGCCTGGGGCAGGAGGCGGATCTTGCCGACGCCGTCGCGGATTTCGGCGAGTTCCGCGTCGAGCTTGGCCTGAGGCACCGCCGCAGCCAAGGCGCCTCCGAGCGTACCCTTGACCGTGGCGCGGCCCACCGAGGCGCCGAGGTCCCACACGAACGACAAGCCCTTGCCTGCATGGTGGCCGTACCCGATGCCGACATAAGGTGTGGTGTTCGGGAACTTGATGTTCACGTCCAGGCGCCCGCCCTGGGTGTACGGCGTGCCATCGATGGTGATGGTCTGGCCGGCAGCGGTCTGGGCCGAGAGATCGAGACCGAACTTGTTGAAGGTCAGGCCGCCGGTCGCGCGAAACCCTCCCTGCATCACGAACCAATCAGCGAACGCGCCGATCCGACGTGTGTCGATCGAGCCGCTGTAAGAGATGCTGTTCTCGGTGCGCGTAACGTTGCGACTCCCGAGCGTCGCCACGTCCGCCCGCAGCGTGAAGCGCTCGTTCAGCGGCTGGGCGTAGCCCAGCATCAAGCCCGGCAGGCCGATGCCGCCGTAGATCTCGCCCGCGTGCGCGCCCGCCATTGCAGCCATGGCCAGCGCGGCCACAGTCAGCTTTGCCCTGATTCCCATCGTCTTGCTCCCCGGCCCGATCGAGTGGCGCCGCTGCCGCATGCGGCACCTGCAACCGACACGGCGGGGCCACGCCGTGACCGATGAGTCCGATGGTACGCAATGCCCCCGGGCCGAAAACCCGGTGTCGCCAGAACGCAACGGCGCTGCCCGGCGGGGTGGCGCCAGGCCGGGTCAACCCGCGGACTGATCGCGCCCGTCGGCACCCCCCGGCAGAGCCGGCTCGACCGCATTTCGGGCGACCGCGCCGATCCAGGGCGCCCTGCGCGGCAGCACCGTGTCGCGCAGCCAGGCCTCGACACCATCGGGCGGCATCGGGTGGCTGAACAGGTAGCCCTGCATCACGCTGCAACCCAGGCGGTGCAGCAGTTCCATCTGGTGCAGGCTCTCCACGCACTCGGCGACCACTTCCAGGCCCAGCGAGCGGGCCAGCGCGATGATGGCTGTCACCACGGCCGTGCCCTGGGGCTGGCCGCCCAACTGGCGGATGAAGCTGCCGTCGATCTTGAGTTCGGTGATCGGCAGCGAGGTCAGGTAGGCCAGCGACGAGTAACCGGTGCCGAAGTCGTCGATCGACAGCCCCACGCCCACCGCGCTCAGGCGCTGCAGGCCCGACTGGACCGTCTTGAGGTCCTTCATCAGGCTGGTCTCTGTGATCTCGATCTGCAATGTGTTGACGGGCACCTGATGCGCCAAGGTGCACGCCCGCAGTCGGTCGACCAAGTCCGGGCGCTCCAGCAGGCGCGCGGGCAGGTTGACGGCCACGGTACCGTCGAAGACAAAGTCCCGGCGCCAGCACGCGACCTGCCCCGCGGCCTGCGCCAGCGCCCAATGCGACAGCGGGACGATCAGGCCGCTCTCCTCGGCCAGCGGGATGAACTCCGAGGGCGGGATCAGCCGCTCACCGTGCCGCCAGCGCATCAAGGCCTCGGCGCCGATCATGCGCGCCGAGCGCACGTCCACCTTGGGCTGGTAGTGCAGCACCAGTTCCTCGCGCTCGAGCGCCTTGTGCAGGGCGCTGTCGAGCGCCAGACGCTCGCGCCCGCGGATGATCAGACTGGGCGCGAACACTGCGGCGGCGTTGCGCCCACCGGCCTTCGCGGAGTACATCGCGACATCGGAGTTTCGCAGCAGCTCGAGGACCGAATCGCCATCGCGCGGGAACAGGGCCACGCCGATGCTGGCGGTGACGAAGCACTCTTCGCCCCCCACGTGGATGGGGTGGCGCAGCGCGCGCAGGATGCGGTCGGCCACCAGTTCCGCGTCGGCCGCGGAGCCGACCTCGGGCAGCAGCGCGACGAACTCGTCGCCGCCCAGGCGGCCGACGCCCTCGAGCGAGCGGTGAGCACGCGAGCCCGCGACCTCGACCGCACCCTCGTCGACCTGCTCGTTGTGGCGCACACAGGTACGCAGGCGGCGGCTGACCTCGACCAGGAGCTCATCGCCCGCGGCGTGGCCCAGGGTGTCGTTGATCACCTTGAAACGATCCAGATCGATCAGCAGCAGCGCGCACAAGTGCCCCTGGCGGCGCGCGTGCTCCAACGCGCGCTCGGTGCGCCAGATCAGTTGCCGGCGGTTGGGCAGACCCGTCAGGGCATCGAAGTTCGCGAGGTGCCTGATCCGGTCCTCGGCCACCCGGCGGTCGGTGACGTCCTGCAGGACCCCGGTGTAGACGAGGTGGGCCCCCGGGTGCGGCGAGGGCGCGGGTTCGGCTTCGACATGCACGATGCGGCGCCGGCCATCGGCTTCCTCCAGCGCGACGTCGGCCGCCAACACCGCCTGCCGGGCCACCTTCTCGGCCATGCCGCGCAGCAGGCGCCGGCGCTCCGACGGCCGCACCAGACGCAGGCAACGCCGCAGGCTCGTGGCCGCACCCGCCAGCCCGACGGCGCGCAAGGCCTCGGCGGAGAACTCCAGACGCCCCAGAGTCTGGCCGGGCATCCGATGCCACTCGAAGCTGCCCATGCGCGCCAGGTCCTGGGCGCGGGCCAGGCGCGCCCGGCTGCGGGCCAGTTCCTCGCGCACCCGGGCTGCACGCAGCAGGTAGCGCAAGCGCCCTTCGAGCAGGCTCCACTGCTGGGACTTGACGAAGAAGTCGGTCGCACCGACCTCGTAGGCGCGGCGGATGGAGACGTCGTCGTCCAGACCGGTCAGCATCAGCACCGGCACGTGGTCCAGGCCCGGCATGGCACGCAGGCGGCTGCAGGTCTCGAAGCCGTCCATCGCCGGCATCATTGCGTCCAGGATCACGATGTCAGGCACGTCCCGGGCCAGCAGATCCAGCGCCTGGGCGCCCGAGCCGACCTCGGTGACAACGAAACCTCGGTCCCGCAGCGCGAGCGCCGTCACCATCAGGTTGACCTCGTCGTCGTCGACGAGCACCACCACGGGCGAGATGTCGGCCGGCAGGTCGTCGAAGAAGGATGAACTGGGAGTCACGCCGGAAAATGACGATCAAGGGGCAATGATGCAGACACCCCAGAGCATAGCCGCAAGCAGGTGCCAGCCCAAGCCCCGCGATCCCCGGAAGTGCGGCGAAAGTCGGCCCGCCGAGGGCGCCTCCTTACAATCCGCGGCATGAGCGACGCTTCGGGCCCGCCTGTTCACCGCCGCGCGGGCCGCCGCGTCGCCCCCTGCATGCTGGCGGCTGCCGCCCTGGGCAGCGCGCCAGTGGCTGCGGCGGGCGCTGCGTGGCCCGAGTCCTCAGGCTTCTGGCTCTTCGCGAGCACCGCGCTCATCCTCGTGGCGGGATTGGCCTACGCCCTGGGCCGGGCCGGGAGGCGTGAGCCCGGCGCCGCGACTCCCGCCGCCCCGGAGCCTGCGGCGCCGCCCCCGTCGGCCGAGCCCCCCGCCGATGACGCCGTGACGCTGAAGGCGGTCTGGCCGCTCGTGCCCGCTGGCCTGCGCGTGTTCTGCCCGGCGGACGAAGGCGGTTGGGTGCCGATCCCATTCCCTGGCCCGGAGCCCGAACCCAGTGAAGCACAGCCCCCCGGCTCGTGGCGCGTGACGGCCGCGGCGCTCGCGCCGCAGTCGAAGGCCGACTGCGAGGGCTGGACCCTGCAGCGGGTGGGCAGCGGAGCGGCCGAGCGGCTGCTGATGTGGCCGAGCGCGCCGCTGACGGCGCCAGACGCCAGCAGCGAGGCGGCCGCCTTCAGCTACACGGTGTCGCACGACCTGCGGGCCCCGCTGCGCGTGGTGGATGGTTTCGCGCGCATCCTGAAGGAGGACTACGGCCGTCAGTTCGACCGCATCGGCAACGATCACCTCGACCGCGTGCTCGCGGCGGCGGCGCGGATGAACACGATGATCGACGCCATGCTGTCGCTGGCACGGCTGTCGACGAAGCCGCTGGCGCGCCAACCGGTGGACCTGAGCCAACTCGCAGACTTCATCGTCGAGGACCTGCGGCACCATAACCCGCACCGCATGGTCGAGGCATCGATCGAGCCCGGGCTACGGGTTGTCGGCGATCCGACCTTGCTGCGCCTGGTGCTGGAGAACCTGCTCTCCAACGCCTGGAAATACACCGCGCGATGCGAGACCGGGCGCGTCTGGCTGGCCAGCCGTGCGCACGACGGGCGCCGCGTCTTCGAGGTCGGCGACAACGGCGCCGGCTTCGACATGCGCTCGGCAGACCGATTGTTCGGCCTCTTCCAGCGCCTGCACAGCCAGAGCGACTTCCCCGGTACCGGCGTCGGTCTGGCCTCGGTGCAGCGCATCGTGCGCCGACATGGCGGAGAGATCTGGGCCGAGTCCGCGCCTGGACAGGGAGCGCGTTTCATGTTCACGTTGGCCACCTAGGGAGGCCTTCAGCTCACGCGTCGTCGCGGTCGCACAGATCCTCGAGAGCGTGCACAACCCGCTCGGCCTGAGCGCGCAGACTTCGCCCCTCGGTCAAGGCATCACGCTCCAACCGCCTCAGAGCCGCGCGGCGTCTCATGGAAAACCGATGCATGACAATGCCGACGGCCACTGAAACCATCGCATCCGGCCCACCAGGCTCGGACCCCTCGAGGGGGCGCGCCTGGGCCGAATCCACGATCGGCGGCCGCGTAGCTGCGCGCATGGCGCGGGCACGGGCGAAGGCCGCATCGATGGTCGGTACGATCTGCGCCATCTCCAAGGGCTTGACGAGGTAGTCAAGCGCTCCAAGAGACCGTACTTTGGTCACGGTCTGCTCATCAGAAAACGCGGACAGGAACACGAAGGGTGTGTGTCCCACCTCGCGAAGATACTGCGCGACGTCGAAACCGCTCTTCCCGTCCATTCGGATATCCAGCAAGGCAAGGTCCGGGCGATGCTCGCGAGCCAGCAGGATCGCGTCATCACCGTTGTCGGCATCGATGACCTCATAGCCGGACCGCGCCAAGCCATGAACAAGCATGGCAAGAACCAGCCGGTCGTCATCGACGACGAGGATCTTTCCCTTGGCGACCATCAGAGCATTATCCGCCTTCGGCACGAGCCGAGCCCTTCGAGAGGTGCCGTCTGACCGCTTCGCCCTGGACTCGAACGCGCTCAGCCACCTTTGCGCACGGCCGGGGGGCGCAGCACGACACGCGCCACGACGAGATCACCTCGCTGTGTCAGCGTCAATTCCGCGCTTCGGCGCGGCAGCAGCGCGCGCACCAGGCCCAGACCGCTGACCGTCTCACCACGCGAGCTTGACTCGTGACTTTCGCCCAGGCGACCGTGGTTGACGATCTCGATGGCGACGTCCGACTCGGCGGCAACAAGAACGCACCGTACGGCGTGCCCACCCCCATGCTTCAGCGCGTTGGTAAGTAGTTCATTAACTGTCAATGCGACGGGTATTGCTTCCGCCTCGGGAAGACGCCAGCGTTCGGGATCTTGACCCAGAACGCTGAAATCAATCGTTCGACTCAGGCTGCGCTCGACTGTGCGGGCCTGCGCCCAACTCAGCGCGGAGAGCTTCTCGATCATGGTGCGGCTGAAAGTGCGTTCCACCGACCTCGACACGGCACGTAGCAATCCTGCCAGCTCGACGGGTCCGCTCGATCCCACCTGCAGCCCGTAGACCTGCGCAATCGCATTCAGCTGGCCGACAGCCTCGGACAGCAGGGGCGCAACTGCAGGATACCGTTGCGCGGCCTGCTGCAGCAGGCCGGCCACGCCTTGCAGGTTGTTCTTGATTCGATGATGCACCTCCTGAACCAGCATGCCACGCTGGGCGATCGCGGCATCGAAGCGCTCCTGTTCGGCGACGCGCAGATCGGTGACCTCGTTAGCCACCATCAGCACCTGTGCGAAGTCGGCCGAGTGGTCCTGGACAACGTCCGGCGCAATCATGACAAAGCGCGTATCCCATACCCGTGAGGGTGCGCCATCAACTTGCGGATCGACGATCTCACGCCGCACCCCCGGGGGTGACTCCATAGCCAAGTCGAGGCTGGCCTCGAGCGCGCCGATCTCGTGGGAGCGAGCACGCGCCGGCCATTGCCGGGGCGTGCGGCCGAGCAACGCAGCCAAAGGCAAGCCAAAGAACAACTCGGCCATTTGGTTCGCCTGCAGGATGCGCCGGGCCGGCATTTCGAAGACCGCGATCGCCAAGGGTGCTGCCTCGATCATCCGCTGCAAGGAAGCCTGGACGCGAGCGGCTCGGCGCAGGGCCTCGGCCTCACGCTGAAGGCCAGCAGCCGCAAAGGTCAGGTGCACCACACGCCCACGCAACCCGGGCTTCGGCTCGGCCCAGGCATGACCGGCCACCCGAAGCCTGTCACCGTCGGCGCGCAAGACCGCGCACTCGAAGTCATGAATCCGGCCGAATGGCAGGGAATCGAGCCAGCCGGGCTGGCGCCAAAGATGCCCAGGCTCGGCCGGAGCCAAGGATTCAAGTGACTGCCCGATCCAGCGCGTAGCATCGCCCCCGAGCAGCACCCCGGCCGCGGGGTTCACTGCGCTTATGCCATCAGCACCCACCACGACTAGCGCAACACCGGCGGCATCCATCAGGGAACGCAAGGCGGTTGCCGACGCTTCCCCTCGAATCGATGGGGCCGCGGGGCCGCCAGTGGGTGGCGAATCAAACATCCAGCGTGCAGGCGGAGGCCAGCCCCTGTAGAACCGCCAGATTGGCCGTGCGCGGGCTGATGCGCAGGGCTCCAAGCGCCTCGCGAATGACCGAAGGCGACGAACCCTCGACGGCCTCGACCCAGCGCAGGTGCAGGCTGTAGGGGCCGTCGGGCTCGAGCAGCGATGAGCGCACCCTCTCGGGTAGCGGCAAAGTGGCTACCAGTTCGCCCAGCGGGCGCTGCAGCAGTACATCCAGCAGCGAAAACATCCCGCACAGGAACATCTCCGGGGCCTCGGCCGACTGGCCCGAGACCGCGCCGATGCTCTCCATCAGGAAGCCGCGCCGCACCGACAAATGCACCAGCGGACGACTCGCCGCTTCCTTGGCCGCGGCGTCCAGCAGCATGCGCGAGAGCCAGCGCAGCAGCGGCAGGTAGCCCAGCAGCATCAGCGCCTGGCGCAGCGCCGTCACCTCCACCCGCAGCCCGAGCGCGGCGGAGTTGATGTAGCGCAGCAAGCGGAAGACCAGGGTCGGGTCGGTCTTGAGCGCGCGCTCGAGGTTCTCCAGCGGCTCCTGGCGCTCGACCCGGTTCATGAGGTCGACGACCACCGGCACCTCGGCGCGGATGTCGCGCCCGGCCGTCGGCTCGGCCTCGCGCGGCCAGCCCACGATCCCGCGGGCGCCGTGCTCGAAGAACCCGTTCACCTCGGCCAGCGTGTGCGCGCCCTCGACCCAGGTGTTGCGGCCCAGGCGGGCGCCGACCACGCCGCCGCCCTCGGACTCGACGAGCAGGTCGCCGAAGCAGTCGCGCAGGGATTCGGGCACCTGCTCCCAGGACGGCGCCCGGGCCACGAGCCACGTGCCCGCCGAACGCGCCGCGCGCAGGCGCTCTGCAAGCGCCGCGTCCTGTGCCACCGTGGCCGACATCGCGAGCCCGACCCAACCCGGCAGGGGCTGCTCCAGGAGGCGCTCCGCCCAGGTGGACCCAGTGGCGTCGAGCAGCACCGGCAAGGGCGTTGCGCCCGAGGACGCCGTCGCCTCCTGCGGCGCCGACCCATGGCTGTCCCAGGCCTCCCCGAGCGCGCGCAGCAGGCCCTCGGCGTCCGGACGCGCCTGGTGTCCGGACGGCAGCAGCTTCAGCCGCACCCCGACCATCTCGCGCCAGCGGCCGAGCAAGGGCGCGTAGGCCAGCGTCAGGTGGTCGAGGGTGGAAGGATTGTTCATGCGCCCGGCTCCGGTGCCACTGCCACCGCGCCCGCGGCTTCAGGATCAGCGGATGTAATCGAACAGCGACAGCCGCTGCACCATCGAATACGTCCTCAGCGCCGCATCGTAACTGGTCTGCCGCATCTGGAAGTCGGACACGGCCTGGGCCATGTCCACGTCTTCCGCGGCCGAGCGCGTGGCCTGCGCGGCGGTGCGTTCGTCGGCCAGCCGGTCATCCAGCCCGTCGGCCTGCTCCAGCGCGCCACCCAGGCGGGTGCGCACCGTCACCAGCGTCCCCATGACGGCGTCGAGATCGCGCAGGCCGGTCTGAACCGTCTGCGTGACCTGGGCCGCGCTGCGTCCGGTCTGGGACAGGCCGGCGATCGTGCGGTCGAGGGCGTCGAACAAGGACAGCTCGCGCTTGGCCGGAGCTATGGTGAAGGCGTCGCCGGCCTCGGGCTGGCCGTGGATGCGGACGGCCAGTCCGTCGAACTCGATCGCCTGACCCGAGACGAAGGGCTGGGCGCCGGACGGACCCGCCTCGGGCGCCGGCACGATCTGCCAGGCGGCGCCACCGGCGCCGTCGTCGGCGAACTCGATCACATAGGACGCACCGGTCAGGGCGGAAGGGTCGGTCACGCGCCCGGCGTCGACCCAGGCCCCGTCACTGTTGGTCGCAGCGGGCGTCGTGACGAACACGCCGTTGCCCGACATGGAACTCATCCACGTGGCCCGCCCGTCCACCGACAGCGGCAGGCTGGCGCCCGCGGCCCCCATCTCGCCCGGCGTGCCCCGGTAGCCGACCCCCTGCGCACCATCGAGGAAGGGCGCCGCGCCCGCCCCCTGCCCGGCGAACAGGAAGCCACCCGCGCCGTCACCGCGGTTGGCGATGTCGATCACCTGCTGGCGCAGCACGCGCAACTCCTCGACGATGGCGCTGCGCTGGGCCGCGCTGTAGATCGGGCTGCCGGCCTGCACGACGAGCTCGCGCACGCGCTGCATGAGGCCGACCGCGTCGCCGACCGCCGACTCCGCCTGGGCCATCGCCTGCTTGCTGGCGTCCAGGCCCCGCCTGTCGGCGTCGATGCGGTACTGCCGCGCCAGCGCGCGCTCGGCCCGCGCCGCCGCGGCGGGGTCGTCGCTCGGACGCAGGACCCGCTTGCCGCTGGTGATGCGCTCCTGCGTCTCGCTCAGCGACTGCTGGCGCCGCTGCAGCGTCTCCACGGAGCGCTCGAACTGGTTGGCGGTGTTGATCCTCATGGCGACTCACCCCGGGGGTTCTCAACCGGCAGCCGTCTGCATCAGCGTGTCGAAGACAGTTTGCGCCACCTGCAGCACCTTCGCAGCCGCCTGATAGCTCTGCTGGTACTGGATCAGGCGCGCCGCCTCCTCGTCCAGGTTGACCCCGGCCTGGGCCGCGCGTCGCGTCTCGGCCTGGTCGGCCACCGCGGTGGAGATCTGGGCCGCGGCGTCTGCCGCCTGCACCCGCACTCCGGTGTCGGCCAGCGCCCGGGTCCAGGCCTCGACCACCGTGCTGCCGCCCTCGGACTTGCCGCTGCTGCCGGCAACCTGGCCGATGAAACGGGCGTCGCGCAGTTCGGCAAAGGCCAGCGCGTTCGTGTTGTTGCGCTCCACGTGGGCCGTCGGGGCCAGGGTGAACACGTCGCCCGCCTCAGGCCGGCCGTCCAGCCACAGGTCGAATCCGGTCACGCTCTCGTCGTCGCCGTCCCAGGCCACGGGCCGGCCGCGCTCCCAGGTGCCGGTGGCCAGCAGCGACCCGCCTTCGCGGGCACGCAACTCCACCGTCGAGGCGGCGGTGAACACCACCTCGGCGTCGAGCGCCGGATTGATGTCGACACTGGTCAGGCGCAGCTTCGCCACGGCGCCGGTGCCCCGGTTGTCGGCGCCGACGTCGGCCGTGAGCAGGGCGGCCGCCGCCAGCGCGCGCGGGTCCTGCACCACACGGCGCAGGCTGCCGGCCGCATAGGTGACGGGTTGCAGCAGGAAGCGGTCGCTGGCCGCGGGCGGAGTCGGCCCCAGGTCGATGCGCAGGCCGTCGAACTCGCTGCCGCTGGAGATGCCGGTGAAGACGGCGCCGTCGGACAGGCGCTCCACCTGCCAGCCCCCGGTGTCGGGGTCGGCGCTCAGCAGGTACTCCGAGGCCTGCACGAGCCGGGGGTCGGTCACCTCCAGCGTCACCGCCGCCACGAAGGTGCCCCCGGGAGTGCGCAGATTGTCCCGGCCCGGCTGCATCAGCGGGTCACCGATGTCGAACAAGGCCGCGCCGCGGCCGGCCGGGGTGCGCAGGTCCAGGCCCAGACTCTGCTGCTCGTTGGCCACGCCGGCGATCGCCACCGCCATCTGGCCGAGCGTGGCGCGCGCGTTGCGCAGATCGTCGTTCTGGAACCGCAGCAAGCCTGCGATCGAGCCGCCGCCCAGGGCGAGGGGATCGATGTCGCGCGTCACCCCGTTCTCGTCGGCCTCGAGGGCCAGCCGGCCGGCGTCGTCCTTGTCGGGCGCGACCTTGAGCGTGGCCGACTTGTCGCCCTCCACGAGCGCCACGCCGCCGGCGAAATGCACCGAGGTCGAACCGTCGAGCGCCTGGAGCGTCTTGACCTGGACGATCTCGCTGAGCTCGGCGATCTGGCGGTCGCGAGCGTCGAGCAGATCGTTGGGC
>JBILNB010000127.1:0-6796 GCA_044375195.1 Rubrivivax sp.
GGTTGCAGCTTGAACTGCATGACGACAGCGCCGGCCCCGATCCCGACCTGCTGCGCCAGCGCCTGCACGAGTTGAGCGCCGTAGGCGTGCGAATCGTCATCAGCGACATCAACCGCTGGCGCCTGCCACTGAGCCACATGCTGGGCCTGCCCCTGGCCGGGCTGAAGTGCAGCGCGCGCTGGGCGCGGGAGCAGATCACCGAGCCGCGCGCCCGGGCCGCCCTGGGGGCACTGGTGCGCGTAGGCCACGCGCTGGGTGGCCACATCGTGGTCAGCGGCGCGGATACGGCTGCGGATCTCGTATGGCTGAAAGAACAACAGTTCGATCACGCTCAAGGTACCGCCTGCGGCTCCCTGATGTCGGCACCGGAGTTCCTCGGCTACGCCCGGACCCTTCGCGCCAAGGGCCCGCGGATCGATCCGTTCTCGATCTGACCCTGATCCAGGCCGAAGTCAGGTACTGACGAGGCGTCACGAAGCCGCGAACGGACTCTCCACGAGATCCACCGTCCCAGGATAGGTGATGGCGCCGCTTCGACGCCTCTTCACGGGCTGCCCGGCGCGGCGTCAGCGGCCCCGGCGGGTGACCGGACGCGCCGGCTGATCAGTGCCAGCAGCACCGCCAGCATCAGCAACAGCAGCAAGCCCGTCGAGTAGGGTTCGAGGGCCGCACGGGGCTTCCCGGCTGCGGATGCCGACAGATAGGCGATCGGCACCACGGCAGCGCCGAGGGCATTTCCAGCGGCCTGAACCGTGCCCACCACGCCCGCCAGGGCACCGGCCTCCTCCGGCGCTGCGCCAACGGTGGCCATGGCCAGCAACTGAGACATCACCGCCCCGACGCCCAACCCGGTGACCGCCAGGGCCACCGCCAGCGGCAGGAGCCCGTTCCCGGACTGGGTGGCCGCAATGCCCAACCCATGCCCGAGCGCCAGCAAGCACGCGCTCCAGGCCACAACCCGCGGCCCCCACCTGCGATGCAAGGCTGGGCTGATTGCTGTCGCGGCCATGAAGCACCCGCCATACAGGGCAAACAACTGCCCCGCAGCCCAGGCGTCCAAGCCCATCTCCCGCTGAAGACGCACGCTGAGCAGCCAGTAGAAGGACATCAGCCCAAGGTAGAACACGAACACGCAGGCCAGCGCCAAGCGTACCCGAACAGATTGCAGCAGTCGCAGTGGCAGCATAGGCTGCAAACCCTGACGCTCGAGCCGTTGCTGGTGCCAGGCAAAAAGCGCGCACAGGGCCAGGGATCCGGCCAGGTGCGCTACGAACTCGGACACAGGGCGCGTGACACGACAAACGGTGATGGTCCAGGAGAGCCAGCCCAGTGCGAGCGAGCACAGGGCCATGCCGGTCAGGTCGAGACGGAGCGACCCTGCCGCAGGGCGCTCCGCAGGCAGCCGCAAGGAGAGTACCAAGGCCAGGACCAAAGCAGGCAAAAGGACCAGGAAGGACGCGCGCCAACCCATGCCGGCAACATCCAGGCTGATCACGAACCCAGCCAGCAACTGGCCCGCCACGCCCCCCAGGGCCTGGCTCAGGGCGTAGCCTGCGAAGGCCTTGCGCCGCTCGTGCCCCGCAAACCGGGTGCCGACGATGGCCAGCACCTGGGGTTGCACCATGGCCGCGGCCAGGCCCTGCACGAAGCGGATGCACAGGAAGGCGGCCGTCGACGGCACCAGACTGGCCGCCACGGTGGTCAGGATCATCAAGACGAGACCTGCCACGTAAATGCGACGATTCCCGTACGCATCCCCCAGGCGACCGGAGGCGATCAAGCCGGATGCGAAGGCGGTCGAGTACACGGCGACCACCAGTTGCAGCTCGGCGTCCGAACTGCCGAGGTCGCGCTGCAACGACGGAAGCGCAACGAGCACTGTGAAGAAGTCCAGCGTCAGGACCAGTGCTCCGAGGAACACGCCAGCGCGTGCGCCACCGTCAGGTACGAGGGCCGGACCCAGCTTCATGCCGCCGAGCCCCGGGCTTGCGTGGGCGCTCGACAAGCCGTCATGCGCAGCATCGACCACGCGCGTGCATCTGGGTCACGCATTCAAGCTCGAAACGGTTGCTGTCGGGGATGGACAGCCGCAGACGATCGACGCCTCCAGTTCGGTGGCTTCGCCCTGATCAGCCGGACATCCTGGCGAAATCCTCCTGAGGCAGCCGCAAAGACTGCCATCGGGCGCGATCGATCCGGTGCTCAAGCAGTTCGACAACGTATCCATCCTCGTGCTCACGGGGAACGGACGAATGATAGGTCAAGCCGCAGTTCTCAACCACACCGAGGGCGCCTCGGTTACGTGGGAACGTGCCCGCGAGGAGGGTTCCCACCTCGGACTGCGAGAAGGCTGCGTCGACGCAGGCCTGGGTGAGCTCGGAGCCGTAATCATCACCCCAGAAGCCGGGATGTACCCACAGGCCCATCTCGACGACGAAGGGATCGTGCGCGTAGGGCAGGAGCCGAAAAAGCCCGCACCATGCTCCAGTTTCCCGGTGGACTGCCGATACCGCTGTCATCCGCCCGCGGGCGTGTTCCTGGGAAATGGCTTCCATCCTGGCAACGGCTGCCGAGGCCTCGACAGGCTGAGCCCACATCAGGTAGCGATTGAAGCCAGGGTTCCTCGTGGCCTCGAAGAGTGGCCACCCATCGACGGACGTGCAGGCCCGTAACGCCAATCTTTTCGTTTGGAGACCTTCGATACGCGCGGAAAGCTCGAAATAGTCCAGCACCAGCAGCCCTCGGATTCAGTGTCAAGTCAGGGACATAAAAGATCCCGTGCACCTGCACCCTACGCTGGTCAATGTACAACAACCGGCTTTCCCTTCGCTGCCCGAGAACCCGCCATGAACATCTTTCCCCACCCATCCATCGCGGAAGCAGCGCACGCGGGCGAACTCGAAATCATCTTTGAGTCCATCAACGAGGCCATCGTCCAGATTGATCGCAACTGGCGCGTCTGCTACGTCAACAACGTCTACCTGAGGTTCTCAGGATTGACACGCTCGGAAGTCATGGGGCAGACACCCTTCGATTTCGCACCAAGTTTCAAGACCTCCATATTCCACGACCCGATCTTTCGCTGCCAAAGCGAACGCCGGGAAACCCGGCAGATCAGTTTCTCGCCGGTTCTGAACATCTGGGTTCGGGTGCGGGTCGTGCCCTACCTCGACGGCAGCGTCATCATGATCAGCAGGGCGACTTCGGAATCCGTAAAGGACCACCTGCGATCGGAGCGCGCCGAAACCGACCCCCTGACCGGGCTCGGAAACCGTCTGGCGCTGGGAGACCGCATTGACCGGCTGCGCCACGCCAAGGCGACGTTCAGGCTCGCCGTGATCGTCTTGAACAATCTGGCTTCGCTGAATTCCGCGCACGGCTACGCCTCCTCCGACCTCGTGACCCTGCAGATCGCGTCGCGCCTGCGCGAAGGAATTCACGAGGGGGAAACCCTGTACCGTATCGAATCCGACCAGTTTTCCGCGATCCTCTTCAGCGAAATGGCCAACATCGGGGACAGGCTGCGGGAGTTCCTGTCACACCTGAGCAAGCCCATCATCCTGCCGGCGGGACGCGTGTTCGTCGAATCGGCGGCGGGAGTGACGGATTCGGATTTCGGTGCCAAGGACTTCGAGACCCTGTTGCGCCAATGCGGACTCGCTCTCTCCGAAGCGCGCGTGCGATCGCGGCAGCGACACGGCGAGAATCCGGTCTACGCTTACCACCCCGAACTCGAACTCGAGTCCCAACTGCGCACCGCCCTCCAGGAAGACCTGCGCGTGGCCTTGGACGGGCAGCAGTTTCAGTTGCACTTGCAGCCCAAGATTTCGCTCGCTTCGGGCCGTGTCGTGGGCGCGGAGGCGCTGATGCGATGGGCGCACCCGCGACGCGGGATGCTGACACCTGGCCACTTCCTGCAGGCCGCGCTGGAAATCGGCGCCATGCCAGCACTCGATCGCTGGACGATGCAGGCCGCAGCCTTGATGGCGGGCTCGCTGCTCGCAAGCGGCACGCCCTTGCCGGTGTCACTGAACATCGGAGTGGGCGCGCTCAGCGATCTGACGCTGCCCGATCGCTGCCAGTCGCTCCTCGAGGCCGCAGGCATCGATCCCGGCCTGCTCGAGATCGAGATCCCCGAGGGCGCCTTGATGGAAGACCTTGAGGCCAGCACCGATATCCTGAATCGCCTGCACCGCATGGGCGTACGCCTGAGCATCGACGACTTCGGCACCGGCTACTCCTCCTTCGCCTACCTCGCGCGCTTTCCGGTGCAGACGCTGAAGATCGACCGCTCGCTCGTGACCGAGGTTGAATCGAGCAGGCCGAACCGCAAGATCGTCCAGGGCATCGTCAAGCTCGCACACCATCTGGGCATGGAGGTGGTCGCCGAGGGGGTGGAGACCGCCGGCCAGGCCGAAGTCCTCAAGCGCATGCAGTGCGACGCCATCCAGGGCTACGTCTTCGCCCGGCCCATGCCGCTGGACGAGTTCACCCGCTTCGTCGACGCGCACCCGGGCAAACCCTTGCCCGACCCGCGCAGCATCTAGCCCGCCCTCAGGACACCGCACCCCGCCCGTAGGCGCCGGTCAGCAGCCGCCCGGCGCGGAAGCGCTCCAGCGCATACGGGGCGAGAGCCACCTCGGTGGGCAGGCCCAGCGCCGCCTGCGCCAACAGGCGCCCCACGGCCGGCGAGAGCTTGAAGCCGTGGCCCGAGAAGCCGTACCCCACGACGAGGCCGGGCACGCCCGGCAGCGGGCCGAGGACGGGGTTCCAGTCGGGGGTGACGTCGTAGACGCCGGTCCAGGACGAGGCGAGGCCCGCCTCGGCCCAGGCCGGGAAGCGCGCCGCGACCTGCGCGCCGACATCGGCGACGAAATCCATGTCCACGTCGCCCTGGCGGTCGTCGGGCTCGGGCAGGGCCTCGCCGGGCAACCCCTCGCTGACGAGTATCTGGCGCCCGCCGTAGCTGCGCGCGTACAGCATGCCGGGCGAGGCCAGGTCCTTGAACACCGGCATCGCCGACGTGTACGCCGCGCCGGGCGCCTCGAGCGCGAGCACGCGGTGGCGCTCGGCCGTCACCGGGCAGGCGATGCCGGTCCAGGCCTCGATCTCGCGCGCCCAGATGTTCTGCGTGCTGACGACGACGCCGGCATCCACGCGGCCCTGCGAGGTCTCGACGCCGACGACACGCCCGCCCTCGCGGCGCAGGGCCCGCACCTCGACCCCCTCGATCACGCGCACGCCGCGCCGCCGCGCCGCGCGCGCGAACGAGGTGGCCACGAGGTAGGCGTCGGCGTGGCCGGCCTCCGGCTCGTGGCCGATGAGCTCGGCTTCGTCGAAGCGGGCGATCGGCAGCAGCCGCGCCGCCTCGGCCGCCGACAGCCGATGCACCGGGATGCCGAAGGCGGCCTGCTGCGCCAGCGCGGATTCCAGCGCCGTTCGCTTCGGGCCCGGCGGCGCCGCGATCAGGTAGCCGCAGCGCACGAGGCCAGCGCTGGCCTGGGGGTCGTCCACATAGGCTGCGAAGTCCTCGAACACGGCCCAGGAGCGGCGCGCGAGCTCGACGTTCTCCGCCACCGAATAGTGCGTGCGCAGGATGCCGCTGGACTGAGCCGTCGTGCCCGCGCCCACCTGGCGGCGCTCGAGCACCGTGACTCGCCCGGCGCCGAGCCGGGCCAGGTGAAAAGCCACCGAGCAGCCGACGACGCCGGCGCCGATGACGAGGACGTCGCAGGTTTCCATCGGTCCTCATTGTGGCCGGCCGCGCGAGCGGCGCCCCGGGGAAGTCTCGATGCCCGCGCGTGGGAAAAGCGCCTATCGTCCGGCTTTTCGCTTCCTGAAGGAGTGTCCACCATGCAACTGTCCTGGAAACATGCGATCGCCGGCCTGGCGCTCGTCGCCGCCGCCACCACCGCCGTCGCGCAGCAGCGCGTGTTCTTCGGCATCGCCACCGGCGGCACCGGCGGCACCTACTACCCGCTGGGCGGCATGCTCGCGCAGCTGATCTCCAACAAGGCCACGGTCGACGGGCGCAAGTTCGCGGCCACCGCGGAGGCCGCGGGCGCCTCGGTGGGCAACGCCAGGTTGCTGGGCAGCAAGGAAATCGAATCCGCCTTCGTCGCTGCCGACATCCTGGACCAGGCCTACAACGGCAAAGCCCAGTTCGCCAACGCGCCGGTCAAGAACCTGCGCGCGCTCGGTGCCCTGTACCCCGAGACCGTGCAGCTGGTCGTGCGCGCCAGCGCCAACATCAACAGCGTCAAGGACCTCAAGGGCAAGAGCATCTCCTCGGGTGCGCCGGGCTCGGGCCAGTACCAGCTCGTCACCGACCTGCTGCGCGTCAACGGCCTGAGCCGCAGCGACGTCAAGGAGGACAGCTCCTCGTTCAGCCAGGCCATGGACAAGATCAAGGACGGCAACCTCGACGCCACGCTGATCACCGCCGGCATCCCGGTGGCGGCGATCACCGACGCGGCGCAGAGCCACCCGATCCGGATCCTGCCGCTGGCCGGGGCCGAGGTGGCCGCGCTGCTCAAGGAGCAGCCTTACTACACCCAGGTCAACCTGCCGGCCAACACCTACCGCGGCCAGGCTGCCGCGGTGCCCACCATCGCGGTGATGGCGGTGTGGACGGCCCACGACGGAGTGCCCGACAACGTGGCCTACGAAGTGACCAAGGCGCTGTACGAGAACACCGCCATCATGGGCCAGGTGCACGTGCAGGGCCGCAACATCTCGCTGCAGACGGCCACCGCAGTGGGCAGCGTGCCGCTGCACCCGGGCGCGCTGCGCTACT
>JBILNB010000129.1:0-6576 GCA_044375195.1 Rubrivivax sp.
TGCGCGGCGTGGCGCCCGAGCGTGGGCTGGCCTGTCTGCGTCGGGCACCGACCCGCTGCAGTCAGGTCATCCCTTGACGGTACCGGTTGAGGGCTGAGCGTGGAGGGCTTGTTCTCCCGCCTGGCTGGTCAGGTGTTCTGGTCGCTGCTGGGTGCCGGCCTTGGCGGGCTGATCGGGGCGCCTGTCGACCTGACGTTGACGCTGTCACTGCTCGGGGCCATCGTCGGCGCCGCGGTCTCGACCCTGATCGACCGCCGCCGTGGTGAGCGCCTGCTCGCCTGGCTGCGCGGGCCGCTGGACGTGCCGGCACCCCGCGACGGCGGCTTCTGGGGTGAACTCGCCTACCGTGCCGAACGCGCACTCGTGCAGCGTGACCGGCGCGTGCAGGACGAGCGCGACAAGCTTGCGCAGTTTCTCTCCGCGATCGAAGCCTCCCCCAACGGCGTGCTGCTGCTCGACGACCAGGACCAGATCGAGTGGTGCAACAAGGTTGCGGCCGAGCACTTCGGGCTCGACCCGGCGCGCGACCGCCTGCAGCGCATCACCAACCTCGTGCGGGCACCGGTCTTCGTTGCCTACCTCCAGGAGGGGCGCTACGAGCAGCCGGTGAGCTACCCCAACCCGCGGGCGCCGGGCACGCTCTCGGTGCTGGTCAAGCCCTACGGACAGGGTCTGAAGCTCGTGCTCTCGCGTGACATCACGGAGCGCGAGCGTGCCGACGCGATGCGCCGAGACTTCGTTGCCAACGTCTCGCACGAGATCCGCACGCCGCTGACGGTGCTGGCCGGCTTCGTCGAGACGCTCGCGACGCTGCCGCTGACCGAGCCCGAGCGCACGCGCGTGCTCGGCCTGATGCAGCAGCAGACCGAGCGCATGCAGGCGCTGGTGGCCGACCTGCTGACGCTGGCGCAGTTGGAGGGCAGCCCGCGCCCCTCGGCCGAGGGTTGGACGGACGTCGGCGCCCTGCTCGGCCGCGCCCGCGCCGAGGCCCAGGGCCTTTCTGCCGGCCGCCACGCGCTGAGTTTCGATGCTCCTGCAGCGGTGCAGATCGCCGGCTCGCCGACCGAGCTGCAGAGCGCGCTGGGCAACCTGGTCAGCAACGCCGTGCGCTACACCCCCGAGGGCGGCCGCATCGAGGTGCGCTGGATCGACGCCCCCGACGGCGGCGGCGGCTTCGAGGTCCGCGACAGCGGCCCGGGCATCGCGCGCGAGCACCTGCCGCGCCTGACCGAGCGCTTCTACCGCGTGGACACCGGCCGCTCGCGCGACTCCGGCGGCACCGGCCTGGGCCTGGCCATCGTCAAGCACGTGATGCAGCGCCACGGCGGCGAGATCGAGATCGAGTCCGAGCCCGGCCACGGCTCGCGCTTCCGCCTGCGGCTGCCGGGCTTGAGGGTGCGGCGCCTGCCGGAGGGCGCGGCGGCGGACGCTGCGCCGTTGACCGTGACGGCCCCGTGAGGGGTTGGGCGGCGCCCTGACAGCCGGCATAATCAAGTTCATGTCTGCGATCCCTCCGATCACTGCAGCGCGCTCCAGTTGGCTTTGGCGCAAGCCATCCGCCTGACCTCCCCCATGCGCCCCAGCGGGCGCCTTCCGTCCCCACCCAGCACAGCGCGCCGGCCTCGCCAGCGCCGCGGAAAGCGGGGTTCAAAGCGGGTACCGAACCAGGATGCTCTGCGGAACATCCCATGGAATCAAAGGCTTGGAGCGCCACATGCTGCTGATGATCGACAACTACGACAGCTTCACGTTCAACCTCGTGCAGTATTTCGGCGAGCTCGGCGAGGACGTGCGCGTGGTCCGCAACGACGAGGTGACGCTGGCGCAGATCGAGGCCCTGCGGCCCGACCGGCTGGTGCTGTCGCCGGGGCCGTGCTCGCCGTCCGAGGCCGGCATCTGCGTGCCGGCCATCCGCCACTTTGCCGGGCGCCTGCCCATCCTCGGCGTGTGCCTCGGGCACCAGAGCATCGGCGCGGCGCTCGGCGGGCGCATCGTGCGCGCCGCGCGCCAGATGCACGGCAAGACCAGCGTGATCCGCCACGACGGCCGTGGCGTCTACGCCGGCCTGCCCGACGCCTTCACGGTGATCCGCTACCACTCGCTGGCCATCGAGCGCGCCAGCCTGCCGGCCGAGCTCGAGGTGACGGCCGAGTCCGACGACGGCGAGATCATGGGCGTGCGCCACCGCGGCCTGGCCGGCGGGCCGGCGCCGCTGGAGGGCGTGCAGTTCCACCCGGAATCGGTGCTGTCCGAGCACGGGCACGCGCTGCTGGAAAACTTCGTGCGCATGGGCGCAATGGCGGAGGCGGCATGACACGGCCCATCGACCTGCGCAGCGACACCGTCACGCAGCCCACGCCGGCGATGCGCGCGGCCATGGCCGCGGCCGACGTCGGCGACGATGTCTTCGGCGACGACCCGACCGTCAACGCGCTGCAGGAGCGCATCGCATCCCTGCTGGGCAAGGAGGACGCGCTGTTCGTCAGCAGCGGCACCCAGGGCAACCTGTGTGCGCTGATGAGCCACTGCGGCCGCGGCGACGAGTACCTCGCCGGCCAGATGGCCCACGCCTACCGCTGGGAGGCCGGCGGCGCGGCCGTGCTCGGCAGCATCCAGCCCCAGCCCTTGGCGCAGGCGGTCGACGGCACGATGGCGCTGGCCGACATCGAGGCCGCGATCAAGCCCGACGACCCGCACTACGCCCGCACCCGCCTGCTGACGCTCGAGAACACCTGGGGCGGCAAGGTGCTTCCTCCGGCCTACGTGCAGCAGGCCACGGCGCTGGTGCGTGCGCGCGGCCTGGCGACCCACCTTGACGGCGCGCGCCTGTTCAACGCGGCCGTGGCCAGCGGCGGGCCGGCGCCGACTGCCGCGCGGGCGCTGGCCGCGCCTTTCGACACGGTCTCGGTGTGCTTCAGCAAGGGCTTGGGCGCGCCGGTGGGCTCTGCGCTGTGCGGGCCGCGTGAGTTGATCGCGCGTGCCCGGCGCGTGCGCAAGATGCTAGGCGGCGGCCTGCGCCAGGCCGGTGTGCTGGCGGCGGCCGCGCTGCACGCCCTGGACCACCACGTCGAGCGCCTGGCCGACGACCACGCCAACGCGCGCCGCCTGGCCGAGGGCCTGCAGGGCCTGCCCGGCGTGATGGTGGAGCCGCCGCAGACCAACATCGTCTTCGTCGACCTCGACCCTGCGCGCGCCGGCGGCGCTGTCGAGCGAGCGCGTGCCGCGGGCGTGCTGTGCACGGGGCTGTACCGGCTGAGGCTGGTCACGCATCTGGACGTCAGCGCCGACGACGTCGAGCGCGCGATCGTCGTGCTGCGGCGCTGCCTTTAGGCGGCGCGGCCGCGCCAATCGCCGCCAACCCGACCCCGACCCCGACCCGCCAACCCTGATCCGGACACCCCGAGGGAGCCCCTCCATGCCCATCACAAACACCGACGCCCTGACCCGCGTCATCGAGCACCGCGAAATCTTTCACGACGAGATGCTTGCGCTGATGCGCCGCATCATGGGCGGAGAGATGTCGCCGGTGATGATCGCGGCCTTCGCCATCGGCCTGCGCGTCAAGAAGGAGACCATCGGCGAGATCGCCGCCGCCGCACAGGTGATGCGCGAGTTCGCCACGCCGGTGGCCGTGGCCGACAGGACCCATCTGGTGGACATCGTCGGCACCGGCGGTGACGCGTCGCACACCTTCAACATCTCCACGGCGTCGATGTTCGTCGCGGCGGCGGCCGGCGCGCGCGTGGCCAAGCATGGCGGGCGCAGCGTCTCGTCGACCTCGGGCTCGGCCGACGTGATGGAGGCGCTGGGTGCCTACATCGGGCTGAGCCCGCAGCAGGTGGCGGACTGCCTGGCCGAGACCGGCATCGGGTTCATGTTCGCGCCCCACCACCACGCGGCGATGAAGCACGCCGCCCCGGTGCGCAAGGAGCTGGGCGTGCGCACGATCTTCAACATCCTGGGCCCGCTCACCAACCCGGCGGGCGCGCCGAACCAGCTCATGGGCGTCTTCCACCCCGATCTGGTGGGTATCCAGGTGCGCGTGCTGCAGCGTCTGGGCAGCGAGCACGTGATGGTGGTCTACGGCATGAACGGCATGGACGAGATCTCGCTGTCGGGCGAGACGCTGGTGGGCGAGTTGAAGGACGGCGAGGTGCGCGAGTACGTGGTGCACCCGAGCGACTTCGGCCTCCCGGTGTACGACTCGCGCGTCCTCAAGGTCGCGAGCACGCAGGAGTCGGTGCAGTGCATCCAGCGTGCCCTGGCCAACGAGGACGGCCCGGTGCGTGACATCGTGCTGCTGAACGCGGGCGCCGCGCTGTACTGCGCCGGGGTCGCAGGCAGCGTGGCCGAAGGCGTGCGGCGCGCGCGCGAGGCCGTGGCCTCGGGCGCGGCACTGGCCAAGCTCAGCCAGTTCGTCAGCGCGACCCAGCGCTACCGGCCCGCGGCGGCCTGAAGCAGCCGGGAGCCCGAGGTGTCCGACATCCTCCAACGCATCGTCGCGGTCAAGCGCGAGGAGATCGCCGCGACGCGCGCGCGCCGCAGCCTGCCCGGGTGGCGGGCGCTGGCCGAAGCCCGCGGCGGCCTGCGCGGCTTCGAGGCCGCGCTGCGCTCGCGCCTGGCCGCCGGCGCTGCCGCTGTCATTGCCGAGGTGAAGAAGGCCAGCCCCAGCAAGGGCGTGCTGCGCGCGGACTTCGAGCCCGCGGCGATCGCGCGCAGCTACGAGGCCGGCGGCGCTGCCTGCCTCAGCGTGCTCACCGACGAGCGCTTCTTCCAGGGCAGCAGCGCCTGCCTCGAGCAGGCGCGCGCGGCCTGCACGCTGCCCGTGTTGCGCAAGGATTTCATCGTCGACGAGGTCCAGGTGCACGAGGCGCGCGCCATGGGCGCCGACTGCGTGCTGCTGATCGCGGCCTGCCTCGACGATGCCGAGCTCGCCGACCTCGAGGCCTGCGCGCGCGGGCACGGGATGGATGTGCTGGTGGAGGTGCACGACGCGGCCGAGCTCGAGCGCGCGCTGGCCTTACGCACGCGCCTCGTGGGCGTCAACAACCGCAACCTGCGCAGCTTCGAGGTCTCGCTCGACACCACGCTGGACCTGCTGCCGCGCGTGCCGGGCGACCGTCTGCTCGTCACCGAGAGCGGCATCCTGGCTCGCGCCGACGTGCAGCGCATGCGCGCGGCCGGGGTGCACGCCTTCCTCGTCGGCGAGGCCTTCATGCGCGCGCCCGAGCCCGGCACCGCGCTCGCCGAACTGTTCCGATGACGGCCGACGACCTTCCGGCGGCCTTCGCGACGCTGCCGCCGGCCTGGCGCGATGCGCTGCCAGGCTGGACCGGGGCGCTGGAGCGCGCGGTGGTCGAGCGTGTGCGCACTGCCTCGGGCGGGCGGGAGATCGGTCCGTCGGACCCGTTCCGCGCGCTGCGGCTGGTCGCGCCGCAGGACGTGCGCGTGGTCGTGCTCGGCCAGGATCCCTATCCGACGCCAGGGCATGCCGACGGGCTAGCCTTTTCCGCGGCGCGCGGTCGGCCGGCGTCGCTGCGGCGCATCTTCGCCGTGCTGGCGGCTGACCGCCCGGGCTGGACGCCGCCGCCCGGCGGGGCGCTGGACGCCTGGGCGCGGCAGGGTGTGCTGCTGCTCAATCCGGTGCTGACGGTCGAGCTCGGGCGAATCGGCAGCCACCTCGCGGTGGGTTGGCAGGCGCTCACTTCCCAGATTGTCGCGGCGCTGCTGCGTCAGACGCCGTCGTCGGTCTGGCTGCTGTGGGGCTCGAAGGCCCAGGCCTTCTTCGACGAGGCGGCGGCCGCCGCCGGGGTGCGGCCCGCCGCGGGGGCGATCTGGCGCACCCGCCACCCGTCGAACGACTTCCGACGCGAGTTCATGGCCGAGGGCAGCCACTTCGCCGCCACGGCGGAGCGCGTGGACTGGTGGTCGCTGGACCCGGGGCTGGCCCATGAGCGCGGCAGCCCTCACTTGCGCTGACACAAGTCTGTGCTACACTTTCGGGTTCTCCGTGGAGGGGTGCCCGAGTGGCTAAAGGGGGCAGACTGTAAATCTGTTGGCTTACGCCTACGCTGGTTCGAATCCAGCCTCCTCCACCAAGAGATAGAAGTCCTCGGACCGGTTGTCGCGCGGGCCTGCCAGCGGGAGTAGTTCAATGGCAGAACCTTAGCCTTCCAAGCTAATGACACGGGTTCGATTCCCGTCTCCCGCTCCAACCGCCGGTTCCGGTTCGGTCGGGGTGCAGGCAGTGTGCGGCGCGCGGTTGCGGCGTGCCGTCATCGTCACCGGCCTGGGTTTGTCGTCCGAACCCAGGCCCGTGCCGATGCCCATGTGGCTCAGTGGTAGAGCACTCCCTTGGTAAGGGAGAGGTCACGCGTTCGATCCGCGTCATGGGCACCAAGGTTCGTGGTTTGCCGCCAAGGCGGCATGTTGATTTCCTGCCGGGAGTGTTTCAATGGCAAAAGGCAAGTTCGAGCGCACGAAGCCGCACGTGAACGTGGGGACGATCGGGCACGTGGACCATGGCAAGACGACGCTGACGGCGGCGATCACGACGGTGCTGTCGGCGAAGTTCGG
>JBILNB010000130.1:0-6468 GCA_044375195.1 Rubrivivax sp.
ATGAACAGGCCTGGTACCTCACCCCAAGCCGCCACCTGGACATGCCCCGGCTGCTGGCCGCCTTCCAGCAGTTCTTCCGCGAGCACTCGGACGCCTGGATCGAGGGTTTCAGCTACCGCGAGGCCGGGCCGCAACTGCTGATGCAGGCCTTCCTGCAGCGCATCGTCAACGGCGGCGGGCGCATCTCGCGCGAGTACGGCCTGGGCTGGAAGCGCACCGACCTGTTCGTCGAATGGCCCCTGGAGCCGGCCCTGGGCTTCAACGGCCCGGTGCAGCGCATCGTCATCGAGCTCAAGCTCGTCAAGAAGGCGCCCGAGGCCACCGAACTGCAGGGCCTGCAGCAGACCGCCGCCTACGCCCGCCAGGTGGGTGCCGACGAGGCCCACCTCGTGCTCTTCGACCGCCGCCCAGACATCCCCTGGGACGCCCGCATCTGGCAACGCGAGGCCACACACGATGGCCTCAGGGTCATGGTCTGGGGCGCCTGAGCCCGCAAGCCCGGCGCGGCGCGGTCTGGCAGGCCCCTGCCCGACGCGGCTGCCTCACAATCCCGCCATGCCCCGCAGCTTCAACACCGCAGGCCCGTGCATCGCCGGTGACCACTACATGCTCGACCCGCTGGCGCGGCTCGACGTGGAAGAGGTGCTGCGGCTAGTCGACGACAAGCGCTACTTCGTGCTGCATGCGCCGCGCCAGACCGGCAAGACCACCTGCCTGTTGGCGCTGATGGAGCGCCTGAACGGTGAGGGCCGCTACCGCGCCCTCTACGCCAACATCGAGGCCGCGCAGGCGGCGCGGGGGAACGTGGAGCAGGGCCTGGAGGCGGTCTGCCAGGACATTGCCGACGCCTGTCGCGTGCACCTGGGTGACACGCGGCTCACGGCCTGGCTGGCGTCCGACGGCCACCGCATCGGCGCGGCCACCCGGCTGCGGCAGATGCTCCAGCGCTGGGCCGAACTCGACACCGCCCACCCCGGCATCCTGCTACTCGACGAAGTGGACGCCCTGGTGGGCGACACATTGATCTCCCTGCTGCGCCAGATCCGAGCCGGCTACGCCCAGCGCCCGGGCGCCTTCCCGCAGAGCGTGGTGCTGTGCGGTGTGCGCGACGTGCGCGACTACCGCATCCACACCGGCACGCAAGAGGTCATCACCGGCGGCTCGGCCTTCAACATCAAGGCCGCATCGCTGCGCCTGGGCAACCTCAGCCGCGACGAGACCGTGGCCCTGTGGCTGCAGCACCAGGCCGAGACCGGCCAGGTCTTCGACCCCGCCATCTGGCCCGAGCTGTGGGAGGACACCCGTGGCCAGCCCTGGCTCGTCAACGCCCTGGGCGACGAGTGCACCATGCAGGACCGCAGCGCCCGCGACCGCAGCGTGCCCATCACGCTGGAGCGCTACAAGGCCGCGCGCGAGCGTCTCATCCAGGGCCGCGCCACGCACCTGGACCAACTCACCGACAAGCTGCGCGAGCCGCGCGTGCACGCCGTCATGTCGGCCCTGCTCTCCGGCGAGATCGAGCACCGCGACATCCCCAACGACCATCTCGAGTACGTGGAAGATCTGGGCTTGGTCACGCGCTCTCCGAAGGTGCAGATCAGCAACCGCATCTACCGCGAGGTCATCCCGCGCGAGCTGACCTGGTCCAAGCAGGCCTACATCCCCAATGAACAGGCCTGGTACCTCACCCCAAGCCGCCACCTGGACATGCCCCGGCTGCTGGCCGCCTTCCAGCAGTTCTTCCGCGAGCACTCGGACGCCTGGATCGAGGGTTTCAGCTACCGCGAGGCCGGCCCGCAACTGCTGATGCAGGCCTTCCTGCAGCGCATCGTCAACGGCGGCGGGCGCATCTCGCGCGAGTACGGCCTGGGCTGGAAGCGCACCGACCTGTTCGTCGAATGGCCCCTGGAGCCAGCCCTGGGCTTCAACGGCCCGGTGCAGCGCATCGTCATCGAGCTCAAGCTCCTGAAAAAGGCCCCCGAGGCCACCGAGCAGCAAGGCCTGCAGCAGACCGCGGCCTACGCCCGCCAGGTGGGTGCCGACGAGGCCCACCTCGTGCTCTTCGACCGCCGGCCCGGCGTGGCCTGGGACACCCGTATCTGGCAGCGCGAGGCCGTGCAGGACGGCCTGCGGGTGAGCGTCTGGGGGGCGTGAGGCAGCTCGGGCAGTCAACTTGATCGGATTCAGCCCGTTGCCCTGAGCAGGCACACCTTGCGTTTCTGAGCCTTCAGCAACTTCACCGCCTGCTGGTCGAACGACACGAACTCCTGGCCTCCGAGCAACTCGCCCTCGAAAGCGATGACGCCGTCAGCGAAGTCTCCCCCCGCTTCCAACAGGGCCAGACCGGCGAGCACAGCGGGCGTGTTGACCACGACCTGCTGTACCTGAAGCAAGGACCTGACGGCGTGAGCAGCCTGAGCGGCCGAGTAACGATAGCCACGCAGCAGCACCCACACAAACTCGCACAGGGCGGGGGTGGACACCGCGATCAGCGAAGCGCCGTGAAGGACCTGCAGGGCCGTTGCGACCTGAGCGGGGTCGTCTCGCGTGGCCAGACGCAGCAGGACGTTGGTGTCCAGCGTGACCTTCACTTGCGAGCCGCCCAGCCTTCAGCAGCCACTGCATTCATCTCGTCAATGCTCAGGGGTTTGCTTGGGGGCGGCAGGCACCCTACAAAGCCATCCAGTTCCTGCGGGGCCTTGGCGTGAAGAGCCAGCACGCCGTTGGCGAGCTTGTCGACAACCACCTGCTGCCCGGGTTGGATGTGCAGATGCTGCAGCAGTTCACGACGTAGGGTGATCTGCCCCTTGGCGGTAACGGTGAGGGTGGACATGTGCGGTGCTCTCCACAAAAAGTAAGGCAACTTTACCTTACCCTCTGCGCCTGGTCATTGGTCGATGAAGCACCATTTGCGCACGACGAACGGGTCCGCTCGTTGCAGGTCCTGTGCCGCCGTGGGGCCGCCACCATCTGAAATCGTCGCAGTCTTCGTCGCACAGAAAGGCTGCAAGCCCCTGTCGTGCTGCGCGGGATGGCCGCGGGTTTCGTCCAGGGAAAGATCCACGGCTGTTGACGCTCGGGTCTTGGAGACTGGGTTGTATTGACATTGGAAATACAAATTCCTAGACTTCACGCGATGGATGTGCGCTTCAGCCTCCGTGGTACCGACTTCGTGTGGAACGCGCGCAAAGCGGCTGGGAACGCCGCCAAACACGACGGCGTGACCTTCGAACAGGCAGCCACCGTGTTCTTCGACCCGTTGTTGCGACTGGTTGACGCATCGCGCAACGAGGAAGCGCGTGACGCAGTGATCGGCTTCGACGCCTCCGGGCGTTTGTTGTTCGTCGTCCACATCCAGATCGAGGAAGAGGCCATCCGGATCATCTCGGCCCGCCGGGCCACTGCACACGAGAGGCTGGAACATGAGCATTTCTGAAACTATCAGGGCGCGCCTGCGCAAGGAAAGGCCTATGACGTCCATCACCTTGCGGATTCCGGTGGATGTGGTGGACTCGATGAAAGCCATCGCTCCCAGACGGGGGATGGCCGGCTACCAGAGCTTGCTGAAGTCTTACCTGAGCGAAGGGCTGCGACGGGACGAGGCGCTGTTCGCGGACGACGAAAGGACACGCCTACTGCAGGCCCTGCGCCGCCATGGCGTGCCGCAGGCGGTGCTCGACGAGGCCGAAAGAGAGGTTGTGGGGGCGTAGGCCGGCCGCAAGCGTGCGGCCAGCACCCGCCCCTTCCTGACCCGAATCAAACGCTGAACCCGGGGGCCACCTGATGAGGGTGGTCAACACGCCTGGGCGCCAGACCCCTTGGCGCAGGGTCTACCCTGACTGATCCCCCTGGGCTCCCGCACGCGCGATCTCGGCCTTCAGGGCCGCGATGTAGGCGGCGCGCGCCGTCTCGAACACGGCCACCTCGTTGCGCAGCTTGTGCAACTGAGCCTCGGTGAACTGCAGGCTGCGCAACTGCGCCTGTGCGGTCTCGGACAGCGCCTCCACCTGATAGTCGAGGCCGTCGATGTTGAACTTCAGCATGGGGTCGCCGTCGTCAAAAGGTGTCGTGGTCGTCGTCGCGCAGGAAGAACGGGAGCCCTCCCGCACCGGTGCCCGTCGCCAGACCGGCAGGGCCGGTGGCTGTCGAGGCCCTCGGGGCCACACCCGACACGGGCTGCAGCAACTCGGCTTTCAGGTCGGCGATGTAGGCGTTCTTGGCTTTCGTCAGCATCGCCTGCTGGTTGTGCAACTCCTGCAACCGCTGCTCCACATAGCGCAGCCGCGCCAGGATCTGCCGCGCCTCGGCGCAGAGGCTGTCCACGTCGTGGTCGACGCCGTCCAGGCGCAGGCGCTGCTTCATGCGGCCTCCATTCGAGCTTGACACAGGCCCTCCACCCAGGCGATCTGGCGCGGCAGGCACACCGAATGCAGGTCGTAGCCGGCCACCGCGCGCTCGCGCGCCGCCGCCCCCAGGCGGGCGCGCTCTTCGGGGCTGTCCACCAGCGCGCAGACCGCCTGCGCCAGCGCTTCGGGGTCGAAAAAGCTCACCAGGCGGCCCGTGACGCCGTCGGTGATCACCTCGCGCACGGGGGCGGTGTCGCTGCCGACGATGGCGCAGCCGATGCTCATCGCCTCCAGCAGGCTCCAGCTCAGCACGAAAGGGTAGGTCAGGTAGACGTGCACCGTGGAGACCTGCAGCATCGGCACGAAGTGCTCGTACGGTACGTGCCCGGCAAAGTGCACGCGCGCCCAGTCTTCGTCGGGGATGCGGGGCCGCACTTCCCTGACGAACACCTCGCGCCAGGAGGCCGCACCGTGCACCTGGGCGTCCGGCCGGCTGCCATAGCTGACGCCGGTGCCGCCGACGATCAGCACCCGAGCCCGCGGCCGCGCGCGCAGGATGTGGGGCAACGCGCGCATGAAGACGTGGAAGCCGCGGTAGGGCTCCAGATTGCGGTTGACGAAGGTGATGACCTCGTCGTCACGCGTCAGCCGCAGCCGCCGCCCCCCCTGGGTGCCGAGCTGGATCGCCGCCCCGGCGTGCGGCCGCAGGCGCGCGGTGTCGATGCCGTCGTGCACCACCTCGATCCGATCGCGAAAGCGCGGCGGGAAGGTCGACGCCTGCCACTGCGTCGGGCTCAGCCCGGCGTCCGCCGTCTCGAAGTGCGCCAGGTTGTTCAGGTTCTTCAGCTCGAGCCGGCAGCGGTCGGCCAGTGCGTCCTTGGGCGCGAACTCGGGGTCGAAGCCGACGTCGGCCCCATCGGCCGCGTAGAAGAACTCGCAGTAGATGCCCAGCCGCGCGCGCGGCCACAGCGTCTTCAGGAACAGGCTCTCACCCCAGCCCGGGTGCGCCACGATCACATCGGGCGTGAACCCCCCAGCATGCAGCCGCCGCGCCGCCGCCAGACAGGCCTCCCCCCGGATGACCTTGGTCTCCATGTCGGCCAGCCAGGCGTGCACCTCCTTCGAGGTGCCGCGGGTGGACGCATAGCGCGTCACGCGCACGCCCTGCCAGTCCCCCGCCTCCCCCTGCTTGCCCCAGGCCAGCGCACACACCTCGTGCCCGCGCCCAGCCAGCGCGGGGGCCAGGTGCCTGAACTGGCCGGGGAAGTTCTGGTGGATGAAGAGGATCTTCATCGAAGAAGACCGCCGCCGGCCTTGCCCGGGAGATGCGGGCAAGGTAAGCGGCGGCCTTACGAACCGTGGACAGCGCCGCCGGCTCAGGCGATGAAGGTCTGCTCGTAGCTCCCCTGGAAAGCGGTGTACCCGACCAGGACGACAGCCTGGTTCGTTCCCGGGGAAGCCAGCGTGTTCGGGTCGTAGAACACCAGCGTGTCGGCCCCCTGGAATCCCACCGTGAACACGCCACCACTGAACTGCCCGCGAATGGCAAACAGATCGCCAGTGGCCGGATCGGCCGCACCGGCAGGGCGGCCGCTGGTGACATAGTCCCCGAAGGCGGCGTTGTGCGCCGCGCCGGCAACCTCCAGCCTGTCGCCGCCAGCGCCGTCAAAGCCGAAGATCTGATCGAAATTACCCGTGAAGGTGTCTCCATCGGTGAACGTCACCGAGTAGTCCTTGTCCTGGAACACGTACGACGCCGAGTCCCCCAGGTCGATCAGGAAGCGGTCCGCACCGGCACCCCCCGTGAGCAAGTCGGCACCTGCCCCGCCGTCGATGACGTCGTCGCCGCCGCCCCCGGACAGGGTGTCGCTCCCTGCACCACCGGTCATCGTGTCGTTGCCACCGAAATTCGTCGACGTCGCAATGTTCAGCCCGGCCGTGCCCCCCACGAAGGCGCTGGCATCAATGCTCACGTCGCCCGAGAACGCCGCGCCGCTGCCGTTGCCCCGATGGCCACTTCAAATTCCTCCACCCGTGGCCGGGTCAAATTCCCCCAGGGCAGGACAGTGAGGAGTGTCTCTCAGTCGGCTGAGTCCTTGATGGCCAGGCGCTGGGCGGCTTC
>JBILNB010000019.1:0-68851 GCA_044375195.1 Rubrivivax sp.
CAGCGCCTCGTCGATGACGGCCTGCGGTGCGCGCTCGATGCGGCGGGCCTTGCGCGCCGCAAGATCGAGCATCCGCACCTTGTTGATGAGCGCCACACCCTGGGTTCTGCACCCGGTGCCCGTGAGGCTGACAGCGAAGCCAGCATGGCGCGAGAAGTCCCCGCCCTGGGTGATGGGGGCCACCAGCACGTCGCCGAGCTTGTTGAAGTCCTTGGTGGTCAGTACCAGGGCAGGGCGGGTGCCTCTCTGCTCGTGGCCGATGGCGGGGTCCAGGGGCACGCTGACCACGTCCCCCCGGTCGAACACCGGCATCACCAGACCTCTTGCCCTACGGACTTGGCGGTGTCCCAAAGCGCGAGGTCGGCCGGCGGGGGCGCCTTGCGGTCGCACTGGCCTGTGGTGTCCAGCGACATGGCCTGGCCGGCCGAGAGACCGAGGTCCTTGAGAACGGCCGGAGGGAGCACGGCTACGGTGCTGTTGCCGTACTTTCTGAGAATCACTTCCATGCGGTATGCCTGTCGCAAAAGATCTAGGAAAGTGTATAGAGAGCGCGTGATTTATGTCAAGCTTTGTTGAACAATGGGCTTGCCGTCAGAAAGTTCGAAACCCTTGACCGGCCGGCTCGGAAAACCTCCTGACCGCAGACTGTTTGCAACCCCATCACTTCTGCTCCGCCAGTTGAATTCCCGCTCAACCGCTCCTCGCCCAAGGCGGGTTTGTAAGTGGTTGATCCGGTCGAGTTTTTCGGCCGCATGCGAGTGCGCGGGATTCAAGCGCGCTCGGCAATGCCGTACCGATTCCGACTTGAGACGGCGATCGTCTCAGCGGCTCCTGACAGAGACGGGTTCGAACTGGAGCCGTACTGTGGACGCTCGCAAGCTCGTCGCTCTGCGGATCTCCCTCTAGGCGCTCGAAGTTCGTGGTGACGTCCTCCCCGTTTCACAAGGCCCAGCTGGCACCCTGGAGGTCGTAGCCCTCCGGATCGAGGTGAGCTCCGTGGTGGAGGAGGGGCGCACGCCTTGCCCCTCTTTCTGCGTGTAGCTACAATTGTGTATGCGTTTTACCTGGTCCGAGCGCAAGCGTTCCATCAACCTGAAGGAGCACGGACTGGACTTCGTCGACGCCCCGCGCGTTTTCGAAGGCCTGACCTAAACCTACGAGGATGACCGCTTCGCCTACGGAGAACAACGCTTCGTGACCCTGGGGCTGCTGGCTGGTGTGCCAGTGTCCATCGCACATACCGAGGCCGACGATGAAATCCGCGTCATCTCCTTCCGCAAGGCCACCGCTCGCGAAGCGCGCCTCTTCTTCGACCAAGTCCAAGACTGACTGGGATCGGCTCAAGTCGACCGAGAAGGGGATAGCCACCGTCGAGCACCCCGAGTTCGACCCCAAGCACGTCGTGCGCGGCATCGTGGGGCGCGGCCTCAAGCCTGTGGCCTCCAAGGAGTTGATTTCCCTGCGGATCGACCAGGACGTGATCGAGTGGTTCAAGGCGCAGGGGCCCGGTTACCAGACACGCATCAATTCGGTGCTTCGGGCGTTCCGCGATGCGTCTGCTGCCTGACGCTTCGCTCAACCGAAGGCACAACACCCTTCGTCGCCCGGGCTTCATTTCATTCAGGCCCGGCCGCCGCCCGTTGCCGCACCGATTGGCTTCACGTTAGCAAGCCCTGCGAGTTTGGTGTCAAGGCCAGCATCGCGGTCACCCACGGCAAGGGCTTGGTGGTGGGCGCCAGAACCTTCCCGGGCAACCCATACGACGGTCACACCCTGGCCCCCCAGATCGAGCAAACCACCAAGCTGCTGGAGAAGATCGGCGTCACGCCCACCACCGCCGTCGTGGATCTGGGCTACCGGGGCGTCGGTGACGATGAGCCCACGGTGCGGGTCATCCACCGAGGCAAGGCCAAGAGCTTGACGGCCAGGCAGAAGGCCTGGCTGAGAAGGCGTCAGGCCGTGGAGCCTGCCATCGGTCACCTCAAGGCCGATCACCGCATGGACAGGTGCTGGCTGCGGGGGGCCGAAGGCGACGCGCTGCACGCGGTGCTGTGCGCGGCTGGCTTCAACATCCGCTGGTTGCTGCGAGCCATCGCCGAGCAGGCGGCCAAGGCCGCCAAGGCGTTCTTTTTCGTCCTGTTCTGGGTGACCCTGTGGCTGCCGACTACGCTGGGGGGCCGCTATGGAGGCACCATGACTATGGTGACCGCCGAAAAGCGGCGCACACGCGGTGTTGGAGCGCATGCTGAGGAGCGTCTTCAACATCCGCTCTGGGTGGCTGGATGAATTTCGCAAGGCCGACTCTTGAGGTGCCAGTCCCAGCTCACGTAGTACATGCCCACGTGATAGGCGATGAGAAGCCCCAGTGCGAGCAGCCGCAGGGAGTCCAGAAACGGCAGACGCTCGTCGTTCCCGGGCGGCCCGCGAGTGGGGCAGGGGCCTGGGCGTGAACTCACCTCACCCTTGGCTCGTTGAAGTCCCTCGTCGTCGACACCAGGGCAGGGCGGGTGCGCGGCTGCTCATGACCGATGGCCGGATCCAGGGGCACGCTGACGACGTCCCCGCGATCGAAGACGGGCATCAGCGAAGCTCCTGATCCGCGGGCTTGGCGTCTTCCCGGATCCTCGAGAACGGAGGCTGGCAACACGGCGACGGTACTGGTGCCGTACTTGCCGAGGACGACATCCATGGATGGCGGCAGAGGCATTGACACCGTGAAAAGTGTATCGACACAGCGAAGTCGGCATCGGGCTTCGTGGAACATCCGGTTCGGGGCCTTCGAGGCTGATCGGCCTGACAGAATAAGCTGGTCATTCAACGCGTCGGCGGCCACGCCGGCCCGCTTCCAGGGCTCGCCGGCCCGGGCGAAAGGAAAGCCATGAACGTCAAGCGTGCCATTGAGCTCACCGAGAAGGGCTTCCTGATCCTGATCGCCATCTTCACCGTGGTGGCCATGGGGCAGGAGGTGATGCTGCTGCTGGAGAACCGCAAGGTCCAGTTGAAGGACCTGCTTCTGATGTTCATCTACGCCGAGGTGCTGGGGATGCTGGCCGCCTTCTACAGCAGCCGGCGCATCCCGATCGCGATCCCGCTGTTCATCGCGGTCACGGCGCTGTCGCGCCTGATCATCCTGCAGGGCAAGGACGCGGATCCGACGATCCTGCTGTACGAGAGCGGGGCCATCCTGCTGATCTGTGCGGCGGCCTGGGTGGCGACGCAGATCCGCCAGGACGAATGACCCTCAGGACGTCGTCCCTTGATGTCCGGTCCCGGTGCGCACGCGCCCGGGCCGGGCGCAGGCAGTAGCGGGGCGCCGGGGCAGGTCTCTCAAGCTCCCGCGCTCTCAGCCGGCGACCCAAGACCGGAATCGCCGCAGCAGCCGGCGCCACCAGGGCAGGGCGCGCGGCGCGCGGGGAGCCTGGGGGCTGTCGGTGGCCAGAGTCTGGCCGAGACGCTCGAAGAACACACCCGCGAGTTCGCGCGCGGTCGCCTCGACGAGGCGGGTACCGAACTGTGCCAGGCGGCCGCCGAGCTGCACGTTCGCGCGCCAGTGAAGCCGCGTCCGAGCGGCTCCCACGTGCTCCAGGCGCACCTCGGCCGTGCCCTGGCCGCTGCCCAGTGCGCCGGCCTGGCCCGTGAAGACCAGGGTCAGCGATTGCGGCGGGTGCGGGTTGCGCACTTGCACCTCGGTGCTGAAGCGCACCGACAGCGGCCCGAGGCCGACCTTGACCCGGGCCTCGTAGGTGTCGGCGCGGGTCTGCACCAGGGCCTCGCAGCCGGGGAGGCTGCGCTGCAGGGTTCCAGGGTCCAGCAGGGCCGGCCACACCTGCGCCGGCGGCGCCTCGAGGAGCTGGACGCCGCCGAAGCCGTCCGTACCGGCCTCGTCCGGCGGTGAGGTGGGGGCAGAGGTGGGCGCCGCCTCGCCCGCCTGGGCGGTGGGCCGGGCCGCGCGGGCCTGCGGCACGGGGTGCACGGCGCGGGCCAGCGGCGCGTGTGGCGGCAGCGGCCCACCGCCCAGGGCGGCGGTGCAGCGCCGCGCCAGCACCCAGGCCAGGTGGCGCCGGTAGGCGGCCGAGGCGTGGAGATCGGGCAGGGCGGGCAGGGCCTCCAGGCCGCGCGCGCCGTCGTCGGCCAGCGCCTGCAGCGCCGCCACCGAAAAGCCGCCCGCCAGCGCCTGTTCGGCCGCCGGCCAGCGCGCCACGCCCTGGCCCAGGCCGGTGACGGCCACGCGCGGCAGCCCGCCGCCGGCGCTGCGGGCCACGGCCACGCCCACCAGCGCGAAGCGCGAGGCCGGCTGCTCGAACTTCAGGTAGTGCAGGTCCTCGAGCGGCGGGATGCGCACGCCGAGGATGAGTTCGCCGGGCTGCAGCGCGGTGGCGTACAGGCCCCGGAAGTAGCGGTCGGCCGGGATCTCGCGCCGGTCGGTCACCACCGTGGCGCCCGCCGCCAACACGCCGGCCGGCCAGCAGGCGGCGGGGTCGTTGTGCGCGAGCGAGCCGCCGATGGTGCCCATCTGCCGCACCTGCTCGTCGGCGATGCCGCCGGCCAGGGCCGCCAGACCGGGGGCGTGGCGCCTCACCAGCTTGCTGGCGGCGATGCCGGCATGCGTGGCCAGGGCGCCCAGGAAGAGCGCGGGTGCGGCGCCGTCCCCGCCCTCCACGCGGATTTCGCGCAGGCCCGGCAGCGCTTGCAGGTCGATCAGCATCGAGGGCGAGACCAGACCCAGCCGCATCGCCGCCAGCAGCGATTGGCCGCCGGCCAGCCACAGGCGGCCGTCACCGTCCCCGTCGGCCGCCGCCGGCGCGCCGGCCGCCAGCGCCTGGGCCTCGGCCAGCGTGCCGGGGCGGGCGTAGGCCAGGCCGCTCACGGCAGCGGCCTCCCTGCGGCGCGTGCGCGGGGGTTGCCCGGCGGGTTCACGGCGCGGCCTGCCGCATCGCGCGCAGCCCCTCGCAGACCGCCTGCACGATGCCTTCGTAGCCGGTGCAGCGGCACAGGTTGCCGCCCAGCGCGTGGCGCACCCACTGCGGGTCGACGGGGTCGTGTGCCGCCTCGGGCGCGTCGGCCAGGGCCACGGCGCGCATCAGGAAGCCAGGGGTGCAGAAGCCGCACTGCAGCGCGTGGTGGCGGCTGAAGGCCTGCTGCAGTGGGTGCAGTTCGTCCGGCCCCGAGGCCAGCCCTTCCACGGTGCGCACCGCGTGCCCCTGAGCCTGCAGCGCCAGCACGTTGCAGGATTTGACGGGCCGGCCGTCCAGCAGCACCGTGCACGCCCCGCACTGCGCCGTGTCGCAGCCCTGGTGCGTGCCGCGCAGGTCGAGCGGGCCGCGCAGCAGGTCGACGAGGAAGGTGTCGGCCGCGACCTCGGCGGCGCGGGCGGCGCCGTTGACCTCGAGCTTCACCTGCGGCATGCGGCGTCTCAGCCCAGGCGCAGGCCGCAGGTCTCGAAGGCCCGGCGCGTCGCGTCGAGCTCGGCCTCGGTCAGGTTGAGCAGGGGGCGGCGCACCTTGCCGCCGTGCTGGCCCAGCAGGTCCTGCCAGGCCTTGCTGTGGGCCTGCGGCTTGCCCTTGGGCTTGCTCGCGCGCATCGCCTGGCGCACCGGCTCGAGGCTGTCGCGCACCGCGCGCGCCTCGTCGATCCGGCCGGCGAAGGCCAGCCGCGTGTACTCGTTCATGCGCTGGTCCACCCGCGTCTGCAGCAGGAAGGGCGGGGTGGAGCAGAGGTAGAGCTTCCAGCCCAGCTCGACGATGTTGTCGAGCCAGTCTGCCTCGTCCGGGTTGCTGACATGGATCTTGTCGCCCACCATCTCCGTCAGCCGGCTGTAGCGTGCGCGGTCGGTGCTGTACTTGATGGCCACGATGTTGGGCAGCTCGGCGATGCGCGCGCACAGCTCCGGGCTCATGGTGTAGCCGCAGTCGGGGTGGTTCCACATCGCGATGCCGATGTCGAGCTGCTCCGAGAGGTGGCGGTAGTACTCGAAGATGGTCTCCTCGGTGTCGGCGCCGAAGTGCAGCACCGGGCTGTGGACGATGACGTAGTCGGCGCCCGCCGCGGTGGAGTAGCGCGCCAGGTCCAGCACCACGTCGAGGTTGGTGTCCGAGCACGAGGTGATGATGCCGCAGCGGCCGATGCCGCCGCGGTCGCCCGCGGCTTGCGCTGCCTGAACCGAGAGCTCGATCAGGCGCTTGCGCTCGGCGATCGACATCGAGAAGTACTCGGCCTGCTTGCCGGCGACGAACAGGCCGCCGAGCTTCAGATCGCGGATCCAGTGGTCGAGGTTGCTGCGCAGCGCGGCCTCGTCCAGGCGCAGCGCCTCGTCGAAGGGGGTGAGGTTGGCAGCCCAGATGCCCACGAGGTGCTGGCGCGCGTAGTCCTTGGCTTCTGACTTGCGGTAGTCCATGGCGTGTGTCCTTGGGGTGTATGGGTGCGGGTTGTGGGGAAGGATGTGGGAACGGGGGGCGGTCGCTCCTGGCGGCGCTTCAGCCCGGCATCGCGCGCCAGAACTGCTCGCTCGTCAGTGGGAATTGCAGCTCGAACTCTCCCAGCGGCGCCAGCGCGTCGCGCGCTGCGTTCATCAGCGCCGCCGGTACGCCGATGCAGCCGGCCTCGCCGACCCCCTTGGCACCGATCAGGTTGTGCGGGCTGGGGGTGTGCAGGCTCTCGATGTCCACGGGGGGCATGTCGTCGGCGCGCGGCACCGCATAGTCCATCAGCGAGCCGCTGAGCAACTGGCCCTGGCGGTCGTGAACCAGGCGCTCCAGCATCGCCTGCCCCAGGCCCTGGGCCAGGCCGCCGACGAGCTGGCCGTGGGCGAGCACGGGCTCCACCACGTGGCCGGCATCGTCCACCCAGGTGATCTGTTCCACCTGCGGGCGGCCGGTGTCGCGGTCCACGGCCAGGCGCGCCATGACGCAGCCGTAGCTCCAGGATTCCTTCGCGGTGAAGCGCTCCTCGGCGCGCAGCGGCAGCGGCTCGCCTGCCGCGCGCCGCGCCCGCAGCGCGCGGCAGGCCTGGACGATGGCGCTGCCGGCGATCGCGGTGCTGCGGCTGGCCAGGGCGCCGATGCCGACGGGGCAGCAATCGGTGTCGCCGTAGACGACGTTGACCTGGGAGGCCGCCACGCCCAGCGCCTCGGCGGCGATGCGGGCGTAGGTGGTGCCATGGCCCTGGCCCTGGGCCGGCGAGCCGCTGGCCACGGTGACGCAGCCGTCGGCGTGCCAGTCCACGCGCGCGGACTCCCAGCCCGTGCCGCAGGGCTCGACGTAGAGCGCCACGCCCAGACCCACCACCTCGCCGCGGGCGCGTCGCACGGCCTGCAGGCGGCGTTGCTCTTCATAGCCGAAGCGCTCGCATGCGCGGTCGAGCGCGAGCCGGTAGTCGCCGCTGTCCAGCAACTCGCCGCTGGGCGTGGCGAAGGGCAGGGCCCTGGCCTCGATCACGTTGCGGCGGCGCAGCGCCACCGGGTCCAGGCCCAGGGCGCGGGCGGCCTTGTCGACCAGCGTCTCCATCAGCAGCGCGGCCTCGGGCCGGCCGGCGCCGCGGTAGATGGTCACCGGCGCCGCGTGGGAGAGCGTGGCGCGGCCCTGCACGTCCAGCGCGGCCACACGGTAGGGCCCGGGCAGGATGCGCGCCGCGTTGCGCAGGGGCACCACGGCCGAGAACGGCAGCCAGGCGCCCAGCGTGTGGTGCACCTCGGCGTGCAGGGCCTGCAGGCACCCGTCGGGCGTGACAGACAAGCGCCCGCGCAGCCGCGCGCCGCGGCCGTGCATCCCGGCGGTGAACTCCTCGGACCGGGTCGAGACCCAGCGCACGCTGGTCTGCAGCCGCCGGGCCGCCAGCGTGATGGCAAGGTCTTCGGGGCTGATGGAGGACTTGGCGCCGAAGGCTCCGCCGACGTGGCCGGTGACGATGCGTACGCGCTGGACGGCCCAGCCCAGCGCGGCGGCGATGTCAGCCTGCGCGCGCGAGGGCGACTGCGTACCCAGGTGCACGGTCAGGCGTGGCGGCGCGTCTTCGGTGCCTTCGTGCCAGCGCGCGACCATGCCGCGCGGCTCCAGCGCCAGCGCCAGCACGCGCGGCACCTCCAGGGACACCTCCACGGTGGTGGGCTCGGCGCCCGCGGGGTGCTCGGCGGCCTGCGCTTCGCCGTGCGGGCCCTGGACGTGCCGCACCTGCGTGACCGCGAGGCCGCCTTCGAAATCCAGCACCGCCGGCAACGGGGCGAGGTCCAGGCGCACCTGCTGCGCGGCTTGCCGTGCCTGCGCCAGGGTGCGCGCCAGCACCAGGGCCACGGGCTGGCCGGCGTAGACCACTTCGCCGCGGGCCAGCGGCTCCACGCGCGGCACCTCGGCCAGCGGGAGCAGCGGGTTGGGCGGCGGCAGGACCACCGGTGCGCCGTCGGCCGTCAGGCTGGCGGCGGTCAGCACCGCCACGACGCCGGGCGCTCCCTCGGCCACCCGGGTGTCCACCGCGTCGATGCGCCCGTGCGCAACCGGTGCGCGCACGAAGGCCGCCTGCAGGGCCTCTGGATCCTCGACATCGGCGGCATAGCAGCCTTGGCCGCGCAGCAGCAGGGGGTCTTCCCTGCGGGTGGGCTCGAAGTGGCTGGGCTGCATGGTGTGGAATCGGCGGGCCGCTGGGGCCTGGGCGTCATTGTCCGCCCGGCGCCGGGTGGGCCTTCGGTTTTCGGGCGTCGCGGGGGCCCGATGCTTGAAATGAGCTTGGCCGCGCGGTGTGATTGAGCAACAGGAGCCTCGAAATCCGCTACGATGCTGGGTTGCCCGCAAATTTGCGCAGCCATTCGGTGCAGGAACAATTCCCTGGTTCGCACCGCGCGCCCGCAGCAACAGCTTCTCTCCCCTTGCCTGAGTTCTCCCGGTACCGTCCAGGGTTTGGTGCCGCTGCGCCGCGGCTTGCACGAAAGACCTGGACCCATGAGTTTCGATTCCCTGAACCTGCCTGAGGCGCTGAGCGCCGCCCTGCGTGACGCCGGCTACGCCGAGGCCACCGAGGTGCAGTTGCGCGCCATCCCGCCGGCCCTGGAGGGCCGCGACCTGATGGTCTCCTCCAGCACCGGCAGCGGCAAGACCGCGAGCTTCATGCTCCCGGCCTTGGCGCGCGTCCTCCAGGCCCGCCAGGACCCGGCGCAGCACCGGCCCCGCGGCGTGGTCAGCGGCCCGCGCGTGCTGGTGCTGACGCCCACGCGCGAGCTCGCGCTGCAGCTCGCCCACGCTGCGTCCAGCTACGGGCGCCATGTGCGCGGGCTGCGCGTGGCCACCGTCGTGGGCGGCGTGCCCTACGGCCTGCAACTGCGCCAGCTCGCCGGCCCGCTGGACATCCTGATCGCCACGCCGGGCCGCCTGATGGACCACATGGCCTCGGGCCGGGCGGTGCTCTCCGGCGTGGAGATGCTGGTGCTCGACGAAGCCGACCGCATGCTCGACATGGGCTTCATCGACGACATCCACCACATCGCCCAGGCCCTGCCCGCTGCGCGCCAGACGGTGATGTACAGCGCCACCTTCGGCGGCCACGTCGGCCGGCTGGCCCAGACGCTGCTGCGCGAGCCGCAGCGCGTGGACGTGGCCTCGCACACCCAGGCGCACGCCGACATCGAGCAGCGCCTGCACTGGGCCGACGACCTGGACCACAAGCACGCGCTGCTCGACCACCTGCTGACCGAACGCGACGTCGACCAGGCCGTGGTCTTCACGAGCACGCAGCGCGACGCCGAGTGGCTGGCCGACCGCCTGGCCGACATGGGCCACGCGGTGGCGGCGCTGCACGGCGGCATGCCCCAGGGCCAGCGCAACCGCGTGCTGCAGGGCCTGCGCTCGCACCAGTTGCGCGTGCTCGTGGCCACCGACGTGGCAGCGCGCGGCATCGACGTGCCCACCATCAGCCACGTCATCAACTACGGCCTGCCGCTGAAGGCCGAGGACTACGTGCACCGCATCGGCCGCACCGGTCGCGCCGGTCGCTCGGGCCTGGCGGTGACGCTGGCCGAGCGCCGCGACGCCGGCATGATCCAGCGCATCCAGCGCTTCACCACGCAGGCGATCCCGCTCAAGGTGATCGCCGGGCTCGAGCCGCGCCGGCCGGCGCCTGCCGAGCCCGCCGCGGGCCGCCCCAAGTTCGGTGGCAAGCCCCGGGGCGCAGGTCGCGCGCGCCCCGGCGCAGGGGCTCACGCGGACGGTCCGCGCCATGGGCGCGGGGGCATGGGTGCCGGCGGTGCGCCGCGCCATCCGGGCGCGAGACCGGCGCGCCACGGCGAGCGCTGGCCCGGCTGATCGCCCTTTCCGGCACGCTCGCGCGTGCCGGCGCCCAGCCTCACCAGGACAGGTCGAAGGCTCGCTGCGTGAACCACGCAGCGGCCAGGATCATGGCCGCCCAGGAGCCGCCGGTGAAGATCACGTGGCGGTACAACCCGGTGTGCCGCAGCGCGAAGGCCAGGGGCAGGAAGACGAGGACGATCGCCAACTGGCCCAGCTCGACGCCGATGTTGAAACCGGCCAGCCCCCAGGCCAGCGAGCTGGGGGGCAAGCCGAGTTCCGACAGCACGCTGGCGAAGCCGAAGCCGTGGATCAGCCCGAAGCCGAAGGCCACCATCCAGCGGCGGCCACCGATCAGGGGCCGCAGGTTGTTGGCCGCGGCGACGACGACCGAGGCGGCGATGGCCGACTCGACCCAGCGCGACGGCAGGCTCACCCATTCGAGCGCGGCCAGCGACAGGGTGATCGAGTGCGCGAGCGTGAAGGCGGTGACCACGGCGATCACCTCGCGCGCCGCCTGGCCGAAGCGGGCCACGCCGACCCAGCGCCGCGCGCGCCGCTCGAACACGGCGGGCAGCAGGAGCGCCACCAGGAAGAGGATGTGGTCGAACCCGATCCAGATGTGCCATACGCCCTGCACCAGGAACGAGGTGAACGACTCCAGCGGTGCCGGCGGCGCCGCGGCGAAGGCGGGCGCCGCCTGCCCGGGCACGAGGACGGCGACATGGTCCGCACTGTCCAGCGTCAGCTTCAGCAGGCCCCGGTGGAGGGTGTCGACCTCGGCGAGCAGGCGGTAGTCCACCGTCAGGTCGCCCGCGCCTGCCGGGCAGCTTCCGCTCAACTGCAGCACGGCATAGGCGCCGTCGGTGTGTTCGTCGACCGCATGGCCGCTCACCTGCAGCGTGCAGCGCCCGCCCCGGTCCAGCGCCAGCGCCGCCAAGGCCCAGGTGGCGAGCGCGGAGTGCCGCGCGCGCAGTTCGCCCCAGCGGATCTCGCCGTCGCCGTCGGCGTCCAGGCCGAGCGCGACCTCGATGTCACGCAGGGCGATGTCCCACTGGCCCGTGACCTCGCTGCCCTGGATCCGGAGCGCAAGATAGCTGTCGCTCGCCTTGTGCGCGAGGGCCGGCAAGGCCCAGAGCTGGCCGACCACCAGGCTGCACAGGGCCAGCCAGCGCCACAGCGCGTGCCAGGGCAGGGTGGCGGGTGTCATCGCGCCGAGTGGCCGGGTGAGGAGCCGGTTGAGGGGGCCGGCGTGGCAGTGAGGCCGGCGAGCTCGCGCATGCGCCGGTCCTCGAAGCCGCTGCGCTGCAGCCAGTCGATGGCGGGCTGCGCCGCGGCGCGCTGGCCCGCGGCGACGGCGCTCTCCAGCAGGATGCGGGCGTCGCGCGGTTCGCGCTGGACGGCGTAGTTCTCCTGCGCCAGGCGCAGGGCCGTGGGGGGGCTGCCGCGCAGGCGCAGCTCGAAGCGCGCCTCCTCGGCGCGATGTGTGGTGTCTCCGCGCGCGCGTGCTGCCGCGTAGCGGTCCTGGAGCGTGCGTCGCCAGCGCTCGGCCTCGGGGCGCTTCAAGACGGCGCCGGCCTCGGCCAGCCGCAGCAGCAGGCTGTCGGCGGCCTCCTGGCCTGCGAGCTCCTGCAGCACCGCCTCGGGGCGGCCGGTGTCGAGCAGGAAGTCGGCCCATGCGGTGCGCAGGTAGACGCTCTCCACGCCCATGGCCAGGGCGGCGCGGTATCGGGCCTCGGCCTGTTGCGCGCGGCCCTGCCAGGCGGCGACCTCGGCCAGGCGGGTGAGCAGCCATGAGCGCTGTGCCGCCGAGCTGGCTGCCGACAGCGCCTGCTCGAGCGCACGCGTGCCCGCGTCGAGCTGGCCGGAGTAGGCCAGCGCCAGCCCTTCGCAGGCGCCGGCCAGCGCCGGGCGGTCGAGGCGGCGCAGGGCTTCGCACTCCTGCCGGGCCCGGGTGGTGTCGGCCTGCACGAGGTGGACGGCGCCGCGCCACGCGTGGGCCTGGGCGTGCCCGGGGTCCTTTGCCAGGGCGGCTTCGAAATCCTGCAGGGCGCCGTCGAAGTCGTGACGGTATTGGCGCAGGGCGCCACGCAGGGTCAACCACTCGGCCGTCCGCTCGCCATTGGCACGCGCGAGCGCCGCCTCGGCGTAGCCCGCGTGGCGGGGATCGCCGCGCTCTAGGGCCAGGTCGAAATGGCGGTCGGCCAGTTGCACCGCGGCGGCCAGCGGCGCCGAGGCTGAGGCCGCCGCGGCCCGCAGCGACGCCAGGTCACGGGCCGCGGCGTCGCCCGCGCGCCAGGGCAGGCGCTCGAGGACCTGCGCGTCGTCCGTGGGCACGAAGGGAGCGGCCCGAAGCCCGCCCGCGGCGCCGAGCAGGACGAGGGCCGTCGCCAGAAGGCAGGCATGCGCAGGCGGGCTGGCCACCGGGCGACGCCGGAGCAGCCCTGGAAAGCCCGCGAAAGCGCTACAGTCGCGTGCGGTCAGTCGAGACCGTTCTTTCACCATGACTTTCGGAGTCTACCCACGACCAAGCTCCTCTCGGCCGTTGCCATCGCGGCACTTTCCCTGGGCGCATCCTCCGTCTTCGCAGGCGCCCACGGCGGCGCCATGAAGGACGACAAGAAGATGGAAGAGTGCAAGAAGATGGACGCGGCCAAGGCCGACGCCAAGATGAAGGAAGAGTGCAAGAAGCTGATGGACGCCGCGGCCAAGAAGAAGTAAGCCGCGCCGGAAGCCTGCCTCACGCTGCGGCCCTGAAGGCCGCGGGCATACACCACACGGTGCCTCCGGGCCCGTGTTTCAAGATCACACGGGCCTTCGGGCCCGTGTTCCATGGACAGTCGCCAGGTGGCCCGGCGGGCTCAGGCTCTCAAGCCCCGTGGCCCTTGATGTAGGTCTCGAGGAAGTTGACCTGCGCGCCGAGCTGGCGGATCATGTCCTTGACGATGTCGCCGATCGAGACCACGCCGACCACCCGGCCACCGTCGAGCACGGGCAGGTGGCGGAAGTTGCGGTTGGCCATCAGGCCCATGCAGGCCTCGAGCGGATCTTCTGGCTTCACCGTCATCGGGTCGCGCGTCATGATCTCGCTCACGGGCGTCGTCTTGGCGTCCAGGCCGGCCAGCAGCACGCGGATGGCGCAGTCGCCCTGGGTGACGATGCCCACGAGCCGGCCGCCGTCGATGACGAGCACCGAGCGCACGCGCTTTTCCTTCATCAGTTCGAGTGCGCGCTGGACGGGCTCGGCCGACGTCAGGCTGATGAGGGCGCCGGGCTTCTGGCTCAGGCAGGTCTTGACGGTGATCACGGCACGGCTCTCCGAGGGCTGGGTCGGCGGTATCGTACGTCAGTTCGGTTAGGTGTCAATCTGGATTGACACGTGGACGCAACAGTGGGTACGCCATGCGCGCGCCGCTTCCCTTGCCGCCACCCTCACCTCGCGATCGGTTGGCAGCCCGCGAGTGCGGCCTTGTCGTACCCTCGGGACTTCGCCATTCCAGCGCAGCGCGACCCGGCCCATGCAGTTCGTCCCCGCGATCGACCCTTTCCAGCCCCCCACCGAAGCCGCCTGGTGGCTGGCCTTCGTCAATGGCAAGCTCCTGCTGCCGGCCGATGAGGCGCTGCCGCTCGAGCCCCTGGCGCGGGCGGATTTCGCGCCGCTGGCGAGCGCGCGCCACTTCCTCGGCCGTCTGGACGGGCTGGATTGCTGGGTGGCGCGGCTCGACACCGCGCCGCCGGGCTGGCGCGAGGTGCCGCTGCGCGCGGCGATGATGCAGTTCCCGGCGCCCCTGATGGGCTTGGCGGGGCGCGCCGCCCAGGTGCTCGAGTGGGACCGCACGCATCGCCACTGCGGCGTGTGCGGCACGCTCACGCAGCTTCAGCCCGGCGAGCGGGCGCGCCGCTGCCCGGCCTGCGGGCACTCGTCCTACCCGCGGCTCAGCCCAGCGATGATGGCCCTGGTCTGGCGTACCGACCGCGGCCGGCCCGAGCTGCTGTTGGCGCGCGCGCCGCACTTCGTGGGCGGGATGTTCAGCGCCCTGGCCGGCTTCGTCGAGGCCGGGGAGTCGCTCGAGGACTGCGTCCACCGCGAGGTGCAGGAGGAGGTGGGCCTGCAGGTGCGCAACCTGCGCTACTACGGCAGCCAGAGCTGGCCCTTCCCGCACAGCCTGATGGTGGCCTTCACGGCCGAATGGGCCGGCGGCGACATCGTGCCCCAGCCTGGCGAGATTGCCGAGGCTCACTGGTTCGGGCTGGACGAGCTGCCGAAGATCCCGCCCCGGTTCTCGATCTCGGGCCACCTGATCCGCGATACGGCGCAGGCGCTGGCCCAGGCCGCGGCCTGAGCGCCGCCGGGCTGGACCGCGTCAGCCCACGGCCCGCAGGAAGGGCCGGTGGACCTCGCGCGTGGTGCCGTCGGTCAGGCCCAGGTCGGTCAGGTGCGGTCCGGCGTTGCACGCCAGGCACTGGCCGGACAGGGCCTTGAAGGTGCGGTAGGGGCCCTGCCACTCCACCACGGTGCCGGCCGCCTCCACCAGCGCCAGGTGCTCGCGCGCGACGGCCTGGGGCTCGGCCACCGACAGCAGGCCCGCCACCGGGAAGGCGGTGCGGGCGACGACCTCGCCGCCGCGGACGACAGCGCCGCCGCCGCCCATCTCGATCACGGTGTTGGCGGCCAGCGCCATCTCGGCGGGATCGGCGCCGTAGACCACGAGGTTGTGCGAGTCGTGCGCGTAAGAGGTGGCGTAGGCCCCCTGCCAGCGCCCCCAGCCGTCGATGAGGGCGGTCTGCGGCCCGAGGCTGGAGCGCCCGTGGCGGTGCACCACCGTCATGAGCGACAGGTGCCCGGGCACGACGGCCACCGAGTCGACGACGTCGACCGCAACCTCGCTCCACTCGGTGAAGCGCGCGCCCTTGATCGCGCGCACGACGGCGCGGCCCTGGCGCAGCTCCGGCACGCGCACCGCGAAGTCCGCGGGCGCGAGCGGCGCGAGCTTCATCGTGCGCAGGGGCAGGGCCATCGGCCGCGGGCGGATCGGCTCCACCATGCTGCCCTCGGCGGCGACGAGGCGGCCGCTGGCGTAGACCTGCGCGACCTCCAGCGCCTGCAGGTCGCGCAGCACGATCAGGTCGGCGCGCCGGCCGGCGGCGACCCAGCCGAGGTCGTCGCGCTTGAGGCGGTAGGCGTTGTTGACGGTGGCGCAGCGCAGGGCCTGCAGCGGGTCCAGGCCGTAGCGCACCAGGCGCCGCAGCACGTCGATCATGCCGCCCTTGTGCACCAGGTGGTCGGGGAAGACGTCGTCGGTGCACACCGTCAGGCTGGTGGGCACGACCGGCAGCGTCTTGATCGCGGCCACCACCTCGGGCAGCAGGTAGTCGTGCGATCCGCGCAGCTCCACCGTGAGGCCGGCGCGCAGCTTCTCCAGCGCGTCGGCGCCGGAGGTGATCTCGTGGTCGGCGCCGATCCCGGCGGCCACGTAGGCCTGCAGGCGCTCGCCTGACAGGCCGCGCGCATGGCCCTCGACGATCTTGCCGCTGGCCAGGGCCGCGCCGAGGATGCCCATCATCCGCGGCGAGGCCTCGAGCACGGCGCGCATGTCCATCACCTCGGCCAGGCCGGCGACCTCGGGCAGCGCCAGCAGTTGCTCGATCTCGCGCGCCTGGAAGTCCGCGCCCGACAGCTCCAGCCCCGGCGCCGCCGGCACGCAGGACGAGGCCTGCACGACGAAGCGCAGCGGCAGCCCGCGGCTGGCCTCCACGGCATAGCGCACGCCGTCCAGGCCGAGCACGTTGGCCAGCTCGTGCGGGTCGCAGAAGATCGTCGTCGTGCCCTGCGGCACCACCACGCCGGCGTAGTGGTGCGGCAGCATGTGCGAGGACTCGAAGTGGACGTGCCCGTCGATCAGGCCCGGGGCGAGGTAGCACCCGTCGAGCGCCTGGGTGTCGCGCGCCTGGGTGAAGCGGCCGCGCGGGTGGACGCTGGCGATCATCTCGCCGACCACGCCGACGTCGGCCTCGCGCAGCTCGAGCGTGGCCACGTCGACGACGGTGGCGCCGGTCAGTAGCAGGTCGAAGGGCTCGCGCCCTTGGGCCGCGGCGATCGCGCGCTGGCGCGTCGCGGCGGGGATGGCTTGGGTGACGTCCAGGGGGCTCATCGGCGGCGTCGGCTTCGAGGCGGGGCGCGGGCTCACTCGGCGCGGATGTTGCGCAGGCGCACGATCTCGCCGAACTTGCGCTGCTCGCCCTCGAGGAAGCTGCCGAAGGCCTCGGGGCCGAGGCCGAGGGTGCGCATGCCGATGGAGGCGAACTTCTGGCGCAGGCCCTCGTCCTTCAGCACCTCGGCGGTCTCGCGGTGGAGCCGGGCGACGATGGCCGGGTCGGTCTTGGCAGGGGCGAAGATGCCGAACCATACCGTCACGTCCACGCCCTTGAGCTTGGGGTGCTCGGCCATGCTCGGCACGTCGGGCAGCGCCGCCGAGCGCGTGCCCTCGGTCACGCCGAAGGCCTTGACGCGCCCGGCCTTGACCTGCTGGCTGGTCAGCGGGATCGGCAGCATCGCCAGGTCCACCTGGTTGCCCATCAGGTCGGTCACGATCTGCGCGCCGACCTTGTAGGGCACGTGCGTCATCTGCACGCCGCCGATCTGGTTGAACATCTCGCCGGCCACGTGCAGCGAGGTGCCGATGCCCGAGGTCGCGTAGTTCAGCTTGCCCGGCTCGCGCTGCAGCAGCTGCAGCAGTTCGTCCAGGGTGTTGGCCGGCAGCGCGGGCTTGCCCACCAGCACCAGCGGCGCGTTCGACAGCAGCGTCACGGGGGCGAAGTCCTTCAGCCCGTCGTACTTGACCGTGGACGGTGAGACCATCTTCGCGATCACGATCGTGCTCTCCACCGACAGCAGCAGCGTGTGCCCGTCGGCCGCCGCGCGCGCGGCGCGGTCGGTGCCGATGATGCCGCCTGCGCCGGCGACGTTCTCGATCACCACCTGCTGGCCGAGTCGCCGGGCGAGCTCCGGCGCGACCCAGCGCGCCACCGCGTCCACGTTGCCGCCGGCGGCATAGGGCACGATGAGGGTGACGGGCTTGCTCGGATACGATGATTGCGCTGCGACAGGCAGCGCGGCGCACAGCGCCCCCAGGGCCGCGGCGGCGGCGAAGGCGGGCTTTAGCAGGGATGACAGCGTCATGGGGCGGCCTCGGGTCGTGGGAGTGGATGACAGACCATTCTAGGAACACGTTCGCCATGCAGCCAGGGGCGGCGGCGCCAGGCGCGCGGGCCGCGGCCTGGGGCGCGATGATGCGCCGCATCCCGAAGGTGGAACTGCACGTGCACGTGGTCGGCTCGCTGCGCTCATCGACGCTGGCGGAGTTCGCGGCCGAGTCCGGCCTCGCGCTGCCGCGGCCGGCGCATGCGCTGTACCAGTACCGCGGTTTCTACGACTTCATCGAGGTCTTCCGCCTGGCTGCCCAGGCCATGCACCGGGCCGCGCACTTCGAGCGTGCCGTGCACGAGTACGTGCAGGACGCGCAGCGCGCCGGTGCGCTGGCGCACGTGGAGTTCTTCTTCAACCCGAGCTACCTGTACGCGCAGGGCGTGCCCTACCGCACCCAGCTCGAGGGGCTGCTGGCCGGCGCGCGCGCCGCCGAGCGCGACTTCGGCGTCAGCGTGCTGCTGATCCCATCGATCGACCGCGAGTTCGGCGACGACGTCGCGCGCCGCGTCGTCGACGAGGTGCTGGCCGACCGGCGCGACGAGGTCGTGGGCCTGGGCCTGGACGGCCCGGAGGACCGCGGCCCGCCCGAGCGCTTCGCCACGCTGTTCCAGCGCGCCGGGGCGGCGGGCCTGCGCCGCACGGCGCACGTGTGCGAGGACTATGCGCCCACGCCGGCGGCCAACTACCTGGCCTGCCGCGACCTGCTGGGCTGCGAGCGCTTCGACCACGGCTACCGCCTGCTGACCGACCCCACAGTCGTCGCCCGGGCGCGCGCCGACGGCGCGGTGTTCACCTGCTGCCCCAAGCCCTCGACGCGCGAGCGCGATGCCCTGCGCCTGGGCGCGATCGCCGCGATGCGCGCGGCCGGCCTGGGCGTGACGCTGGCCACCGACGACCCGGCGATGTTCGCCACCGACCTGGGCGAGGCCTACGGGCGCGCCCTGCCCGAGCCCGACCTGGACGCGCTCGAGCGCCTGTGCCTGGCCGGTGTGGACGCCTGCTGGCTCGACGCCGGGCGCCAGGCGGCGCTGCGCCAGCGCGTGTCGGCGGCGTTGGCGCAGGCCCGCGCCGAATGGGGAGCCGCCGCGCCGGCCAGCGCAGGCGGCGAAGCCCGCGGCCGCAACCCGTCCTGGAAACCCTGACCGACAATCGGGTCTTTGCCCCCGGGCTCCCCGCGAGCCCGCGACGCCCATGAGCCCACGCCGCATCCTCTGGACCCTGGCCGCGCTGCACGTGGCCGTCATCATCGCCAGCAACGTGCTGGTGCAGATCCCGCTCGAGCTCGGGCCGGTGCTGACGACCGGGGGCTCGTTCACCTTCCCGATCATCTTCCTGGCCACCGACCTCTCGGTGCGGGTGCTGGGCAAGGACGTCGCGCGCCGTGTCGTGCTGCTGGCCATGGCGCCGGCGCTGCTGGCGACCTACGTCGTCTCGGTGCTGTTTCAGGAGGGCGCCTTCGCCGGCTGGGCGGCCCTGGGCGAGTTCAACCTCTTCGTCTTCCGCATCGCCTGCGCCAGCCTGGCGGCCTACGTCGTGGGCCAGTTGACGGACATCCTGGTCTTCCAGCGTCTGCAGCGGCGCGGCCCGTGGTGGGTGGCGCCCGCCTTCTCCACCGTGATCGGCGGCTTCATCGACACCCTGGTGTTCTTCGCCGCCGCCTTCCACGGCAGCCCGGACGCCTTCATGGCCGAGCACTGGCCCACGCTGGCCGCCACCGACTACCTGACCAAGCAGGCCGTCAGCCTGGCCTTCTACCTGCCGGTCTACGGCAGTGCGGTGGGCTGGCTGCTCGCGCGCATGGCCCCGCCGCCCCCGCGGCCGGCCTGACCCTGGCGGCGCCAGGCCCGCGGGCCGACGGCTTGCGGTGGCCCGGGCCGAGCCGGTATGCTCCACGCCGCTTTTTCATTCCAAACCCGGAGAGACATCCCATGACCCTTGCCCGCCGCACCCTGCTGCAGTCTGCCGTCGCCTCGGCCTTGGTGGCCGTGGGCACGCGCGCCCAGGCCCAGGCCGCGCTCGACAACGTGAAGATCATCACCGGCTTCCCGCCGGGCGGCACATCCGACACGATCTGCCGCCGCGTTGCCGCCAGGCTGGCGCCGGGCTATGGCCGCAGCGTGGTCGTGGAGAACCGCACCGGCGCCGGCGGGCAGATCGCGATCCAGGCGGTGCGCACGATGGCCCCTGACGGCGCGACGATCCTGCAGACGCCGATGTCCATGCTCGGCATCTACCCGCACATCTACCGCCGCCTGCCCTACGACCCGGTGGCCGACCTGACGCCGGTGACGCTGGGCTGCACCTTCGATTTCGGCCTCGCCGTCGGCCCGGCCGTGCCGGCCTCGGTGCGCACCCTGCCGGAGTTCCTGGCCTGGTGCAAGGCCAACCCGGCCCAGGCCAATTTCGGCTCGCCGGCGGCGGGCTCCGTGCCGCACTTCATCGGCGTGCTGCTGGGTCGCAGCGCCGGCATCGAACTCAAGCACGTGCCCTACCGCGGCACCCAGCCCGCCATCCTGGAGATGATCGGCGGCCAGATCCAGGCCGTGTCCGGGCCCATCGGCGAGTTCACCCAGCACGTGGCCGCCGGCCGGTGCCGCCTGCTGGCCGCCACCGGCGCCACGCGCAGCCGTTTCGCACCCGAGACCCCCACGCTGATGGAGCAGGGCCTGCGCGACATGAGCTTCAGCGAGTGGTTCGGCTTCTACCTGCCGGCCCGCGCCTCGGCGGAGGTGGTGCAGCGCGCCAACACGGCGCTGCGCGCGGCCCTGGCCGACAGGGAGACGGTCGACGGCCTGGCCTTGATGGGTCTGGAGGCGAAGTCCTCCACCCCGGCCGAACTGGCCGCGCTGCTGAAGGCCGACACCGAGAAGTGGGGCCCGATCGTCAAGTCCATCGGCTTCACGGCCGAGAGCTGAGCCACGAGCGGCCCGCAGGACCCCGGGCCGGCGCAGAATGTCTGCCATGCAGCAGCCTGCCCGCGGCGACATGCCGGCCAGCCCCTACAAGAGCCGTCCCGGCTGGCGCCGCGTCGTCGCTGCCACCGCCTACTCCTGGGCCGGCTTGCGCGCGGCCTTCAGACACGAATCGGCCTTCCGCCAGGAACTGGCTATGGGCGTACCGATGATCGCCCTGGCCTGGTGGCTGGCGCCCGGGCGCTGGCAGGCGCTGGCGCTGACCGCGTCCATCGTGCTCGTGTGGATCGTCGAGCTGCTGAATTCGGCGGTCGAGGCGCTGGCCGACTCCATCTCGGTCGAGCATCACCCGCTGATCGGCCGCGCCAAGGACCTGGGCAGCGCGGCGGTGATGTGCAGCCTGCTGCTGGCGGCGCTGACCTGGGGGGTCGTGTTCTGGCCCGTCTGAGGGCCGGTACCGTGTGGCGCGGTCTTCGGATTCAGTCCCAGCCGAAGCGCGAGACGTACCACCGCTTGACCAGGCTGGCCGCCAGCGCGTAGCCCAGCAGCAGCGCGGCCAGCCAGGCGTAAAAGGCGAGCGGCAGCGGTGTCAGCTTCAGCGGCGGCCCGAGCGGGCTGGCGGGCAGCCAGAGCCCGACGACCATCACCACGGCTGTGGTCGCCCACAGCGGCGCCGAGGCCCCGCCCCCGGTGAAGGGGCCGTCCGCGCTGCGGATCAGGTGCACGACCATGGCCTGGGTCAGCAGGCCGATGACGAACCAGCCGCTGTGGAACAGCGCCTGCGTCTGCAGGGTGTTCGCCTGCAGCGCGAACCACAGCACGGCGAAGGCGGCAAGGTCGAAGATCGAGCTGACCGGCCCGAAGCACAGCATGAAGCGGCCGAGCCCTGCGGCGTCCCAGCGCAGCGGGCGCGCGACCTGGGCCGTGTCGACGCGGTCGAAAGGCACCGCGATCTGGGCCACGTCGTACAGCAGGTTCTGCACGAGCAGCTGCAGCGGCAGCATCGGCAGGAAGGGCAGGAAGGCGCTGGCCGCCAGCACCGACAGCACGTTGCCGAAGTTCGAGCTCGCCGCCATGCGGATGTACTTGCGCAGATTGCAGAAGGTGGCCCGTCCCGCGATCACGCCGTCGTCGATGACGGTCAGGCTCTTCTCCAGCAGCACGACGTCGGCCGCCTCGCGCGCGATGTCCACCGCGCCGTCTACCGTGATGCCGACGTCGGCGGCGTGCAGCGCCGGGGCGTCGTTGATGCCGTCGCCGAGGAAGCCGACGACGCGGCCGCCGGCGCGCAGCGCGCGCACGAGCCTCTCCTTGTGCAGCGGCGTGAGCCGGGCGAACACGCGGTGCCCGGCGGCGGCGCGCGCGAGCGTGGGCTCGTCCATCGCGTCGATCGACGCGCCGTCGACGATGAGCCCGGGCTCGAGACCCACCTGCCGGCACACCTGCCGGACCACGCGCTCGTTGTCGCCGCTCAGCACCTTGATGTCGATGCCGTGGGCCTGCAGTGCCCGCAGCGCAGGGGCTGCGCTGTCCTTGGGCGGATCGACGAAGGCGATGTGACCCAGCAGCGTGAGACCGCTCTCGTCGGCGGTCCCGTAGACGCGGTCGGGCGCCGTGGTCAGGGCCTTGACGGCCACGGCGATCACGCGCAGGCCCTCGTCGCCCAGGGCGTCCGCGACCCCCAGCACACGTTCGCGCAGCGCCGCATCGAGCGGCACATCCTGTGGTTCCTGGCCGGCCATCCGCACCGTGCTGCACGCGGCCAGCATTTCCTCCAGCGCCCCCTTGCAGACCAGCTCGCGCGGGCCGCCCGGCTGCTCGACGACGACCGACATGCGCCGGCGCACGAAGTCGAAGGGGATTTCGTCGACCTTGCGCCAGCTCTCTTTGGCGATCGTTTCCGGCGGCAGGGCAGCATGCTCGAGCACGGCGCGGTCGAGCGGGCCGCGCAGCCCGGTCTGGTGCCGGCTGTTCAGCCAGGCCGCGCGCAGCACCGGCAGCGATGGGACACCGAAGGCGTCGACGTGGCGGTCCAGCTCGAGCCGGCCCTGGGTCAGCGTGCCGGTCTTGTCGGTGCACAGCAGGTCCATCGTACCGAGGTGGTGGACGGCGTCCAGGCGCTTGACGACCACCTTGCGCTTCGACAGGGCGAGCGCGCCCTGCGCCAGCGTCGTCGTCACGATCATCGGCAGCAGCTCCGGCGTCAGGCCCACGGCCAGCGACAGCGCGAAGAGGAAGGCCTGCAGCCAGTCGCCCTGGCGCCAGCCGATCAGCAGCAGCACCAGCGGCACCATGACGGCGGCGAAACGGATCAGCAGCCAGCTCACGCCATTGACGCCGGTCTGGAAGGCGTCGGGTACCTCCTCGCGCATGGCCAGACGCTCGGCCACCGCGCCGAAGCAGGTCTGCGCCCCGGTGGCCACCACCAGGGCAGTGGCCGTGCCCGAGACGACGTTGGTGCCCATGAAGAGCAGGTTGGGGTGCGCCATGACGTTGGCTTCTCGCGCACGCGCCTCGGCGAACTTCTCCACCGGCAGCGACTCGCCCGTCAGCGCGGCCTGGGCCACGAAAAGGTCGCGCGCAGCCAGAACGCGGCAGTCGGCGGGCACCATGTCGCCTGCGGCGAGGTGGACGAGATCGCCGGGGACCAGTTCGCGCAGCGGGATCTCGCGCGGCGGGGCCAGCCCCTGGGTGAGGGTGCCCGCATGCGCGCGCCGCAGCACGCTCGCCCGGTTGCCGACCAGGGCCTTCAGCCGGTCGACTGCCCGGCCGGAGCGGCCCTCCTGCGCAAAGCGCATGCCGGTGCTGAGCGCGACGATGGCCACGATGACGAGCGCCGAGGCGCCGCCCTCGGTCAGCGCCGAGACAGCGGCCAGTGCCGACAGCAGCAGGTTGAAGGGGTCGCTGTAGCAGTGCCAGGCACGGCGCCAGGCGGAGGGCGCCCGGTCATGCTCGACCTCGTTCGGCCCGTGGTGCGCCAGGCGTGCGGCGGCCTCGCGCGCGCTCAGGCCCACGGGGTGCGAGCGCAGTCGGCTCAGCGCCGCCGCGGGCGTGTCGGCCGCCACTTGGCGCAGACGCTGCAGCAGGGCCTCGGGCGGGGCTTCGTGGCGGCCGATACCGGCCAGGCGGTCCTGCAGCGGGTGGCGCCCGAAGTGCCGCCGATGGCGGCGTCGGCGCAGCATGTGTGTGAACCAGCGTTTCAGCGGGTGCACGCTCGCCCTTGCGGGGGGCGATTGATGTATGAGGGCAGGGCGGTCGGTGCGGGCCATGGCGAACCCCGCACTCGACACCGGATGGGGACGGCCGCCGGTGCGCAGGCGCAAGGGCGGGTGCAGGGGACGTGCTGGACCGGCGGGCGGGCGTACCGTGACCGGATTACTTCGACCCGGCCAGCTCCGCGTCGATCAGCCCGGGCACCCAGCCCTCCACCGCGACGGCCTCGGCTCTCAGCCGCCTCCCAGCGCGTGCCGCACCAGCAGCGCCGCCAGCGCGAACATCGTCACGCCGATGAGGCCGTCCAGCACCTGCCAGGCGCGGGGGCTGGCGAACCAGGGCGCCAGCCCGCGCGCGCCGAAGCCCAGCGCCGAGAACCACAGCGCGCTGGCGCTGGCGGCCCCGGCGATGAACCAGGCTTGCAGCGCCGCTGGCTGCTGCGCCCCGATGCTGCCCACCAGCAGCACCGTGTCGAGATAGACGTGGGGGTTGAGCAGCGTGAAGGCGGCGGCCTGCGCCAGCGCGGCGCCGCGCCCCAGTGCCGGACCGCCTGCGGCGGCCTGCAGTTGCTGCGATTGCCGCGCTCGGCGCAGCGCCCGCCAGCCGTAGACCGCCAGGAACACGGCGCCTGCCAGCGCCAGGGCATGGGCCAGCGCGGGACTCTGGCCGAGCGCCTGGGCCATGCCCAGGACGCCGGCGGCGATCAGCAGGGCGTCGGCGCTGGCGCAGAACAGCACGACGCTGCCGACGTGCTCGCGCCGCAGGCCCTGGCGCAGGACGAAGGCGTTCTGCGCCCCGATGGCCACGATCAAGCCGAGGCCCAGGGCCAGCCCCTGGGCGAAGGCGTGGAAGGTGGCCGCGGTGCCTGGGGACAGCAACATGGACCTGGATGATGCGCGCAGCAGACCGATTCCTCGCGCCGCCGAGGCAGCGAGGTACCGAGGCGCTGAATTCTCCCTGGAGACGGCGACTTTCGGGCCGAGCTGACTGCGCATGGCCGCTCGAGGACCGCGCACCGACGGCGCCAATTCCCCTAGGCGGCCGGTACGATGGCCTGGGAAACCCCAGTCGCAACCGAGCTCCTCGCCCGGGGCACTCCGCTGGCTCAGGCCGGCGCGTCCGCGCACCGCACCAGGTCGGTGTGCCCGAAGCCCTTCGTGTAGTCGAGCACGGAGATCACCCGTGCCTCCAGCCGGAACAGCGCCACGTCCTCGGGCCCGGGCATCTGCAGGGCGGCCGTCTGCGGCGGCGCGTCGGGGTACTTCAGCGGCATCATCGCGATGACCCGGCGCGCCTCGGCCGGGTCGGTGACGCGGTGCGCACGGGCGGCCATCGACAGGCCGGTGATGGCCATGATGTCGGGCGTGTCGTGGTCGATCGTGACCGACACGCGGTTGTCACGCGCCAGGTTCGCGGCCTTCTGGCTGTCCTTGCCGCAGAGGAACCACAGCGTCAGCCCTTGATCGACGTAGCCCACCGTTGTCGCCTGCGGCCAGCCGTCGGGCCGCAGCGTGGCCAGGGTCATGATCCGGTGCCCCTGCAGCAGGGCCAGGATCTTCTGCTTCATCGGCTCGTCCATGCGCGCTCCCGGTCCGGGGCGGGCGCCGTGGCCCGCGGTAGCGCTCATCGTCGCGATGCATCGGGGTGCGGGCGTTGAGGGTGCGCAGCGCGTCGTCCCCGACGACGTCGAGCGAGCCTGTATCGACTCGCCGTCAAGGTCGGGATGCGACCACCTCGGGGTTTGCCCGCGCCCAGGGCTCCCTGGAGGCACTGCGCCGGGCAGAATCGGCCCGCGCATTCCAAGCCCCCGCTCATGCCCCGCCCGTCGCCCCGCATCGGTGTCATCGTCCCGTCGATCAACGTCGTCGCCGAGGACGACATGATCACGCTCGCGCGCGCGGTGCCGCAGGCGCCGGTGGGCGTGCACTTCGCCCGCGCGGTCGTCGACACGGCGCGGCCGGTGGCCGAGCAGTTCCGGCAGATGCTGGACGCTGCGCCGGCGCACGCGGCGGCGCTCGCCCAGGCCGGGGTGGCGGTCACGGCCTTTGCCTGCACCTCGGCGAGCTTCTTCCAGGGCCCGGGCGCGGACCTGGAGATCGCCGCCAGCCTGTCGGCCCGCAGTGGTGGCGTGCCGGCGCTGACCACGGCCACGGCGGCCGTGGCGGCGCTGCACGCGCTGGGCGTGCGCCGCGTCTCGATCGCCACACCCTACCTGGACTGGGTGGTGCAGGCCGAGCGGGCCTTCTTCGAGCAGGCGGGCTTCGAGGTGCTTGCGATCAACGGCCTGCAGCGCCGCGGCGGCGCCGACATCCACGACATCGACGATGGGACTCTCGAGGGCCTCGTCGCCGCGGTCGACCGCCCCGGCGCCGAGGCCGTGTTCGTCTCTTGCACCGACCTGCCGGCGCTGGGCCTCGTGGAGCGGCTCGAGGCGCGCCACGGCAAGCCGGTCGTCACGAGCAACCAGGCCACCTGGTGGGCCTGCGCGCAGATCGCGGGCATCGGGCCACGCCCGGGGGCTGGCCGCTTGCTGCGCGACGCGCTGCCCTGGCCGCCCGGCGTGCCCGGCGCGCCTCGGCCGCGCACCGCCCCGGGCGGGGCGGTGCAGCCGGGCAGCGCCCGGGCAGAGGCGGTGCGATGAGCGGCGTCCATCCCGCGGCCCCGCCGCCGCCGGCCTGTCGCGTCGGCATCGACATCGGCGGCACCTTCACCGACTTCGCGCTGCTGCACGGCGACGGGCGGCGCCTGTGCCTGCACAAGCAGCTCACCACGCCCGACGATCCGGCGCGCGCCGTGCTGGAGGGCGTGCCGCGCCTGCTGGCCAAGGCCGGGGTGTCGGCTGACGAGGTGGGGGCTGTCGTGCACGGCACCACGCTCGTGACCAACGCGCTGATCGAGCGCCGCGTCGCGAAGACGGCGCTGCTCGTGACGGCCGGCTTCGCCGATGTGCTGGACATCGCGCGCGAGCGGCGCTACGACATGTACGAGTTGGGCATCACCTACCCCGAGCCGCTGGTGCCGCGCGCGCTGCGCGTCGAGCTCGCCGAACGTGTCGACCACCGGGGCGCGGTGCTGCAGCCGCTGGACGAGGCACAGGCGGCCGCGGCGCTGGACGCACTGGTGGCCCGCGGCGTGGAGGCGGTGGCGGTGTGCCTGCTGAACAGCCCCGTGAACCCGGCGCACGAACAGCGGGTGGCGCAGATCGCGCGCGCGAGCCACCCGCAGCTCTACGTCAGCACCTCGGCCGAGGTCTTCCCCTTCCTGCGCGAGTACGAGCGCTGGACGACGACGACGATGAACGCCTGCACCGGGCCCCTGTTCGACCGCTACCTCGGGCGGCTCGAGGCCGGGCTGCGGGCGGCCGGGCTGCGCGGCGACCTGTTCGTGATGAGCTCCTCCGGCGGCATGGTCGGCCCGGCACTGGCGCGGCGCTTCCCGGTGCGCATGCTCGAGAGCGGGCCCGCGGCCGGCGTGCTGCAGTCGGCCGCCCTGGGGCGGGAGATCGGCCGCAGCGAGCTGCTGGCCTTCGACATGGGCGGCACCACGGCCAAGGGCGCGCTGGTGCGCGGCGGCCAGCCGCTGCAGCGCTACGAGATGGAGGTCGCGCGCGTGCATGAGTTCCGCGCCGGCTCGGGCCTGCCGGCGCGCATCCCGGTGATCGACCTGATCGAGATCGGCGCCGGTGGCGGCTCCATCGCCGCGGTGGACGTGCGCGGCACCGTGGCCGTGGGTCCGCGCAGCGCCGGGGCGGCGCCCGGCCCGGCCTGCTACGGGCAAGGCGGGCAGGCGCCGACGTTGACGGACGCGAACCTGCTGCTGGGTTACCTCGACGCCGGCTTCTTCCTCGGCGGGGCGATGCGGCTGGACCGCGACGCCGCCGCCGCTGCGCTGGCGCGCACGCTGGCCGGCCCGCTGGGCGTGGACACGCTGCGCGCCGCCTGGGGCGTGCACGAGGCGGTGAACGAAGACGTCGCGCGCGCCTTCCGCAACCACGCCTCGGAGCGCGGCTTCGACTATCGCGGCTGCGCCATGGTGGCCTTCGGTGGGTCGGGCCCGGCCCATGCCTGCCGCGTCGCGCGCAAGCTGCGCGTGCCCGTGGTCGTCTTCCCGGTGGGCGCCGGGGTGATGTCGGCCATCGGCCTGCTGGCGAGCCCGCTGTCCTTCGAGACCTTCCGCGCCGAGCGTATCGCGCTGAACGCGCTGGACGCCGCCAGCCTGGCGCAGCGCTTCGACGCCCTGGTGGCGCAGGCGCGCGCCCACCTCGGCCGGCCCGCGACCGCCGGCGAGACCGAGCAGGTGCAACGCCGGCTGGACCTGCGCTACCGCGGTCAGGGGCACGAGCTCGAGGTCGAGCTGCCGCCCGGCGCCGGCGTGGCCGAACTGCCGGGCCTGTTCGCCGCGGCCTACGAACGCGTGTTCGCCAAGTCCTTCCCGGGGCAGCCTGTCGAGGTGACGAACTGGAAGGTCGCGGTGGCGCTGCAGCGCGCCGCGCCCGACGGTGGCCTGCAGCTCGACCGCCGCGCTTCGGCGCCGCCAGGCCCCACGCTCAAGGGCAGGCGCCCCGCCTGGTTCGCCGAGTGGGGCGAGGCGCGGCCGACCCCGGTGCTCGACCGCTACGCGCTCGCGCCCGGGGCGCGCCACGTGGGCCCGCTGCTCGTGGAAGAGGCGGAGTCGACCTGCGTCGTCGGCGTCGGCGACATGCTCGAGGTCGACGCCGGCGGCAACCTGGTGGTGCACATCCACGGCGTGGAGGCCCGATCATGACGCGGGCCCTGGACGCCATCGACCTCGGCATTGCCTGGGACCGGCTGATCGCGGTGGCCGACGAGGTGCTGCAGTCGGTCGTGCGCACCGCGTTCTCGGTGGGCGTGCGCGAGGCCTGGGACCTGGCCTGCATCCTGTTCGACGCCCAGGGCCGCAGCATCGCCCAGGCCACGCTGTCGATGCCGGCCTTCATCGGCACCGCGCCGCTGACGATGCAGCACATGCTCGACCGCTTTCCGGCGGGCACCTGGGCGCCCGGCGACATCGTCGCCACCAACGACCCCTGGCTCGGCACCGGGCACACGCCCGACCTGTGCCTGGCGCGGCCGATCTTCCACCGCGGCCGCCACGCCGGCTTCGTCATGACGATCAGCCACCTGCCCGATATCGGCGGCGCGGGCCTGTCGGTGGCCAACACCTCGCTGTTCCAGGAGGGGCTGATCCTGCCGGTGTGCAAGCTGCACGAGCGCGGCGAGCCGGTTGCGCTGCTGCACGAGCTGATCGCGGCCAACGTGCGCACGCCGGATCTGGTCTTCGGCGACATCGGCGCCGACATCGCCGGCTGCGTGCTGGCCGAGCGCCTGGTGGGCGAGTTCATGGACGAGGCCGGGCTGCAGGACCTGCAGGCGCTGGCCGACGGCATCGTCGGGCAGTCCGAGGCGGCGATGCGGCGCGCCATCGCCGCCATCCCCGACGGCGAGTATCGGCACCGCATCGAGGTCGAGACCGTCGACGGCACGGTCACGCTGGCCTGCGCGGTGCAGGTCGCGGGCGAGAGCCTGGCGATCGATTTCGACGGCACCGGGCCGATGGCGCCCCAGGCCATCAACGTGCCGCTGTGCTACACGCGCGCCTTCGCCAGCTACGCCGTCAAGTGCCTGACGGTGCCGGCCATCCCCAACAACGCCGGCATGCTGGCGCCGCTGCGCGTGAGCGCGCCCGAGGGCTGTATCCTGAACGCGCAGCGCCCCGCGCCCACGGGCGGGCGCCACACGGTGGGCTGGTTCATCGTGCCGCTGGTGACGGGCGCGCTGGCGCGCGCGCTGCCGCAGCGGGTGCAGGCCGATTCGGGCATGGCCTCGCTCTTCATCTGCCATACCGGGCGCAGCGGCGGCGAGGCCGGCTCGACGCAGTACTTCCTGGCCGGCGGCCTGGGCGCGATGCGCGGCCTGGACGGCCGGCACGCGACCCCGTCGCCGACCAACAACGCCGTCGTCGCCACCGAGGTCTGGGAGAACGAGACCGGCGTGCGCGTGCAGCACCGCCGCCTGCTGCCCGACTCGGGCGGCCCGGGCGAGTTTCGCGGCGGCCTGGGGCAGGAGGCGGCGCTGACCAACACCCGCGGCGAGCCGGTGACGCTCTTCCTCTTCGGCCTGCGCACCGAGATCCCCGCCCAGGGCCTGCTGGGGGGCGGGCCGGGCGCGCGCCGGCAGTTCCTGGTGGATGGCCGGCCGGTGCCGCCCAAGGGCCGGCTCGAGCTCCAGCCCGGCCAGACCCTGGTGGTGCGCGAGGCCGGCGGCGGCGGCTGGGGCGACCCGCTTGCCCGTGACCCCGCCCGCGTGCTGGCCGACGTGCAGGCCGGCGCCGTCAGCGCGGGCGCGGCGCTGCGCGACTACGGGGTGGCGGTGGAACTGGAGGCGGGGCGGGCGGTCCGGGTGCGGGGCGCGTGAGGAGGCGCGCGGGGATCTCCTTCCCCCGAGCGCCATGCGCTGCAGTCCACCACCCGCAGCACCTCGACCACCCGGCAAGGTCCTCAGATCCCCCTGGCGGAGAAGAAGCGCTCGATGTGGGCCGCCACGTCCAGCGGGCGGGTCAGGGTCGGCAGGTGCCCCGTGCCTTGCATCACCACGAGCTCGCTGTCCGGGATCAGCGACTGGACGTGGCGCATGTGTTCGATCCGGTAGAAAACGTCCAGCTCGCCGTGCACCACCAGCGCGGGCTGGCGCAGTCGCGGCAGGCGGGCGGCCCAGTCGATGGCCTGCTCGGCCTCCATGACGAACAGCCGTTCGGCCGCCTCGGGCGTGGCCCGGGCGAGCACGTATTCCCCCCAACGGCGTATGTGTTCGACGTCGGGCTCGGGCGTGCAGCGTTCGATGAACCAGCGCATGCGCTCGGCGTGCGTGGCCCCGGGCCAGGTGGACGGGCCAGGCCGCGGCCTGACGGGCAGACCGGGCGCCTGCACTTCGCCGCAGCCGTTCATCAGCACCAGGCCGTCGAAGCGCTCGGGTCGCGCCAGCACCGCCCGCATCGCCGTGACCGTGCCGCGCGAGAAGCCGGCGAGCACGCAGCGCTCGATGTCCAGGGCGTCCATGACGCGGAAGACGTCGTCCACCAGCGCCTCGGGCGAGATGCGGTCCACCGGCACCCGCGTCAGGCCGGCTCCGCGGTGGTCGTATGTGACGGTACGCCAGGTCGTGCTCAGCGGCGCAAGGGTGGTGATCCAGTCCTCGACGTTGCTGATCCAGCCGCCATGGGCGAGGAGGGTGCGCGGGCCCGCCCCGAAGGAGAGTGTGAACACCCGGTTGCCGTCGATGTCGAGAAACATTGGGAACTCCCCTGAGCTGGCAGGCCGCCGGCCTCTTCTGTGCCGGACAGCGCGGGGTCCAGCCTATCGCCAGCCCCTGCGCACCGACATGGGACAGCCGTCCCGAGTGCGTGCCGTTACAGCCCCAGGTCCCGGGACCGGGCGACTGCGCGGGCGCGGCCGTCGACGCCCAGCTTGGCGTACAGCGTCGACAGCGCGTTGCGCACCGTCTTGTCGGCCACACCCAGGCGCGCGGCGATCTGGGCGTTGTCCAGGCCCTGGGCGACCAGGGCAGCGAGCTCGCGCTCTCGCGGAGTGAGGCGCGGCGCCTCGCCGGTGCCGGCGACGAAGCCGACCACCGCCTCGCAGAACCGGGCGAAAGCCGGCTCGTGGCCCAGCGGCACGTGGTTGTCCGTCGGCAGCGACTCGAAGCGGGCGCCGGGGATGGCTGCGGCAATTTCGTGCCCGAGCGTCACCGGCATCACGCGGTCGCCCTCGCAGTGCAGCACCAGCGTGGGCACGCTGACGTGCGGCGCGAGCGCGCGCACGTCGAGCGCTGCCCGGGCGCGCATGATCTGCGCGGCGCGCGGGCCGTCGCAACTGAGCCGCTGCTGCTCGTTCAGGCCCTCGCGCACCGCGGGCGGGGCCGCTGGCACGAAGCGGCTGGTGAAGAACTCCCGCACCGCAGGGTCGTCGCGGCCCCAGCCGAGTTCGACCAGCCGCCATTGGGCTTCGAGGTAGTCACGGTCCTGGGCCGTGCTGCAGCGGTGCAGCGCGCCGTGCAGGTAGCCTCCCAGCAGCACAAGGCGCGACACCCGCCCAGGGTGACGCGTGGCGTAGGCAATGGCGATGGCCGCCGCGCCGCTGACGCCCAGGAGCGCGACGCGCGTCTCGCCGGTGGCGTCGATCACGGCCTCGAGCTCCTCGACCCAGGGCTCCAGGCCGCGTGGCCGGTCGTCATCGCTCGACAGGCCGCAGCCGCGCTCGTCGTAGCGCACGAGTTGGAACGAGCGGCTCAGCCGCTCCACCCACGGCTGCCAGACCGGCGAGCGCAGGTCGTACTCGACGTTCGTGAGCCAATGCGCCACGCGCACCACCACTGGCGCCCCTGGCGGGCCGCTGCGGGTCCAGGCGATGCGCGCGCCCGCGCGCAGCTGGGCGAAGCGGAAGGGCTGGGCGGGGGCGGACGTCACGGCAGGGTCCTGCGGGTTTCGGCCGGGTGGATCCAGGGTGTCGATCGGGGCGTCCCGGGCCCGACCCGAGTTCAGAAGGGGATGTCGTCCGGCGGGCCGCGCCTGCGGCGGCGACGCGGCGGCGCGAAGGGGTTGCCGCCATCAGTGTCGCCGAAGCCACCTGGCCCGAAGCCCGGGGGCCCGTCATCCAGCAGACTCGTCAGGAACTGGTCCAGCTCGCTGTCCTCGTCGGCTTCGCGCTGCCGCTGGCGCTGCCCGGCGAGCCAGCGCCGGCCCGAGGCGCCGTTGGACAGGGCCTTCAGGCTGGCCTGCGCCTCCTCGATCTGCAGGCGCAGCAGCCGCAGCTCGTGCTGGCCGGCCTTGGCCAGGACCTCGGCTCGCGTCTTCCCGTTCGTCCGGCCCATCAGGAAGGGCGCCACGTGGGGGTGGGCGTCGAGCAACTGGTCTTCCTCGATCAGCAGCGCGGCCCGCAGGTCCTCGAGCTCCTGCCCGAGCAACTGGTTGTAGTGGCGCAGCGTGGCGGCCGACAGGCCCATCGCCCGCTGCTCGGCGTTGCCGGCGGCGTGGCTGTCCAGCCGCGCCTGCAGGTCCAGCAGTTTCAGCAGGTCCTTGGACTCGTAGGCCTGATTGGCCTGCTGCATCAGGGCCGTCATGGCTGCGCGCTCGGGGCCCTCCGGCACCCGGTCGGGGTGCAGGGCGCTGGCCAGCCGGCGGTAGACCTCGCGCACCGATTGCGTGAACTGCAGCGCCTCCGCCGCCTGGCGCTGGGCCTGGGCCGTGGCGCGGCTGCGCGGGCCGCGGGCCGTGCCTGCGCCGGTGGCGCGACCTGCAGCGCCGGGGCGACCGTGCGGCAGCGGGCCTGGCGCGCCGGGTGCGTCGCGTTCGTGGGCTGCCTCGGCGGACTCGGCTTCCTCCTTCCGCCGCGCCTCCTCGGCCATCACCTGGGCGAGCCGGGCGCCGAGTTCCTCGTCGCTCAGCAGCTCGTCGCCCAGGTCTTCGCCCAGCGCCTCGCCCAGCATGGACTGCATCGAGAGCTTGTCCTCGGCCACCTGCTGCGCGTGCGTCTTGCGCGCGTGGCGGTCGTGGATCTCCACCAGCCAGGCCGGCGGCGGCCCGTCCATCAGATCGATCAGCTCGACCGCCTGCTCGGTGATGCAGCGCCGCAGCGTGCGGCGCTGCGCCGGCGCGAGCTTCTGCGCGCCGTGGAAGGCCTCCATCGCGCGCAGCAGCACCTCACCGCAACTCAGCAGATCGGCCACCAGCGGGCGCGTCAGCTCGGCCTGCCGCTGCGAGAACTCCCGCGCCTGCTGCTTGAGGCGCTCGAGCGACTCGCGCGCCGCGTCCACTTGCCCGGACAGCTTGCGAAAGCGCTTCTGCTCCGGCGTCAGCGGGGCGCCGGGCGAGCCGGGTACCGGAACGAGGCCGGTCCTGTGGCCGCGGGGGCCGGTATCGCCAGTTTTGTCACCGGACATCATGAAGAGACGGCCGGGAGGTGTAGCCGGCGCGCGATCTCCCCCACCGCGCGCAGGCAGGCCCGCACCTCGTCCGGGCTGTTGTAGTGCGCGAGCGAGACGCGCAGGCAGTCCTGCAGGCCCAGGGCGCCGAGGATGTGGCCGGAGTAGCCGTCGGTGACGCGGGCGTGGACGCGGATGCCGCGCGCGGCCAGGGCCAGCACCAGCGCGGGCGAGTCCATGCCGCGCAGGTTGAAGGAGACGAGGCCCTCCCGGCCCTCGGCCGTCGCCGGGCCGACGATGGTGACGCCGGGGATCGCCAGCAGCCCGGGCGTGGCGGCGTCGCCGTGCAGCAGCAGCTCGATCAGCGCCGCCTCGTGGCGCGCCATGGCCGCGGTGCCGGCGCGCACCAGGGTGGCGCGGTCGGCGCCCGTGGCGCCCCCGGTGACCTGCCCGCCCAGCCAGGCGTAGTAGTCCACCACCGCCGACTGCGCGGCGTGGAAGCCGGGGTCGCGCGAGCCCAGTTCCCAGTCAGCGCCCTCCTTGCCCAGCATGTGCTCGTGCGGGACGGCGTGCAGCCGGTCATTCACCCAGGCAAAGCCCAGCGAGAGCCGCGAGTAGGCCTTGTAGGGCGAGAACACGTAGGCGTCGGCGCCGTAGGCAGCCACGTCCATGGTGCCGTGCGGGGCGTGCTGGATGCCGTCGACGACGATGTAGCAGTCGGGCGCCACGCGGCGGATGGCCGCGGTGATGGCCGGCAGGTCGGCGACGAAGCCGGTCAGCATGCTGGTGTGGATGATGGTCGCCAGGCGCGTGTCGGGCGTGACGGCGGCGGCGTAGTGCGCGGCCGTCAGCGTGCCGGTGCGGGGGTCGAAGGGCACCTCGATCCAGCGCCGGCCCGTGCTGGCGGCCCACTGGCGCGCCGCGTCCAGGCTGGCGGGGTGCTCGAGCGTGCTCGACAGCACCGGCCCGGGCCGCGCGGCCAGCGCGACCGAGCGCACCAGGCGGTAGAGCAGGCGCGTGCCAGTCTCGCCCGAGATCACGCGCCCGCGCGCCGGGCCCAGCGCGGCAGTGCCGAAGAGCAGGTGCAGGTCCTCGCGCGCGCGGCCGATGAGCGCGCTCAGGTGCTGCGATGCCGGGTTGTCGCGCCCCTCCTGGTCAGGCAGGGCCGAGACCTCGGCGCTCGCGGCGATCGCGGCCTTCAGCTTCAGCGAGCCGCCGCCGCTCTCCAGGAAGATGCGCGGCTGGCCGGTGACGGGGCAGTGGTCGACGTGGTGGAAGCGCTCGCGCACCTGCGCCAGCAGGGCTGGAGGGAAGAAGGCGGGGGCGGTCGGAGCTTGCATGGTTGTCATCGTCGGGTGTTCGGTGGCGTGGGATCCTGGCACCAGGGTCTGAGGGGATGAGACTGGGTCCATTCGGCAATCCTGACGCAGCCTACTTGCGCCCCGGAACCGGGCTACCCGACCTGCGGGTCTTGCTCCCCTCCCACTTGGCGGGGGAGGGGCCGGGGGAGTGGGGGGGTGGGTGCCGAGGCCTCGGAGTTCCCCCCTCTCCCCAACCCCTCTCCCGCGAGGGGAGAGGGGCTGAAAGCCGGTGCCTGGCGCCGGGGTGGAGACCTGGCTTCAGGACACCGACGCCAGCGCCGGCAGCACCTCGCCGCGGCACTCGCCGAAGCCGATGCGGGCGCGACCCGGGGCCTCGCACCAGCCGCGCAGCACGATGGTGTCACCGTCCTCGAGGAAGGTGCGCGTCTCGCCGCTGCCGCTGATGGCGATCGGCTGGCGGCCGCCGGCGCTGAGCTCGACGATGGCGCCGGCTTCCTCGGGCGTGGGGCCCGAGATCGTGCCGGTGCCCAGCAGGTCGCCCGCCTGCAGGTTGCAGCCGCCCACGGTGTGCTGGCTCAGCATCTGCGCCACCGTCCAGTACTGGTGGCGGAAGCTCGTGGCGGACAGGCGGTGCGGCGCGCTTCCGCGCGCGCGGTGCTGCGCCGTCTGCAGCAGCACTTCCAGGCGCACGTCGATGCCGCCGCGGGTACGGTTGCCGGGCTCGTCCAGGTAGGGCAGGGGCTGCGGCTCGTCGGCCGGGTGCGCGAAGGGCACACGGTAGGGCGCAAGCGCGTCCATCGTGACGATCCAGGGGGAGACGCTGGTGCAGAAGTTCTTGCCCAGGAAGGGGCCGAGCGGGGCCATCTCCCAGAACTGGTGGTCGCGCGCCGACCAGTCGTTCAGCAGGCACATGCCGAAGACATGCTCCTCGGCCTGCGCCAGCGGCACCGGCTGGCCCTGGGCGTTGCCCGGGCCGACGTAGAAGCCCATCTCGAGCTCGTAGTCCAGGCGCTTGCAGGGGCCGAAGCTCGGCGTCGGCGCGCCCGGCGGCAGGGCCTGCCCCCAGGGTCGGCGGAAGGGCGTGCCGCTGACGACGACGCTGGAGGCACGCCCGTGGTAGGCGATGGGCAGCCACTGGAAGTTGGGGGTCAGCGGGTTGTCGGGCCGGATCACGCGGCCGACGTTACGGGCGTGGTGGATCGAGGTGTAGAAGTCGGTGTAGTCGCCGATGCGCGTGGGCAGGCGGTACTCCACCGCGTCCAGCGGCACCAGCAGGGCCCGCACCGCCGCCTGCGTCGCGGCGGGCGCGTCCTCGCGCAGCAGCGCGAACAGCGCGTGGCGCAGCGCGCGCCAGGCCGGCCGGCCGAGCGCGAGAAAGTCGTTCAGCGCCTCGCCGGCGCAGGCGCGCGCGCCCTGGGCGGCGGCGCCGTCCAGCAGGGTGCCGGCGGCGAGCGCGGCCAGGTCGACGACCTGGTCGCCCAGGGCCACGCCGCCGCGCCAGGGTTCGGTGCTGCCGGCGCGGCGGAAGACGGCGTAGGGCAGGTTCTGCAGCGGGAAGTCGGTGTCGGGGGCGTTGGCGCTGGCGAGCCAGCTGCGTGCCAGGGGGTCGTGGGTGTGGTCGAGGTTCATGAGAAGGTCAGGAGAGAAGAGTTCGAACGCCGCGGCCCCTCGCCCCCGTTCGCACTGAGCTTGTCGAAGTGCCCGCGAGGACTTCGACTGGCTCGGCCCGAACGGCTTGCGTGAGGGCTTCGACGGGCTCGGCCCGAACGGCTGGCCTTCGGGCTTCGACGGGCTCGGCCCGAACGGTGTTGGGGCGAGCGTCGCAGACCGATCGGTACACGGGATGTTCTCAGGCCGAGGCCAGCAGGGCGTCGTCGAAGATCGCCACGGCGCGTGTCCAGCCGGCCGAGGCGCCGCGGATCTTGTGCGGGAAGCAGGAGATCGTGAAGCCCGTGGGCGGCAGGCTCTCGAGGTTGTGCAGCTTCTCGATGTGGCAGTAGCCGATGTCGCGCCCGGCCTTGTGGCCTTCCCAGATCAGGCCGGCGTTGCCGGTCTCGCCGTACTTCTTGGCGGTGTGGACGAAGGGCGCGTCCCAGCTCCAGGCGTCGGTGCCGGTCAGGCGCACGCCGCGTTCCAGCAGGTACATCGTGGCCTCGTAGCCGATGCCGCAGCCGGCGCTGACGTAATCGGGGTGGCCGTAGCGCGAGCCGGCGCGGGTGTTGACGACGACGATCTCCAGCGGCTTCAGCGTGTGGCCGATGCGCGCGAGTTCGGTCTCGACGTCGGCCGCGGTGACGACGTAGCCGTCGGGGAAGTGCCGGAAGTCGAGCTTGACGCCGGGCTGGAAGCACCACTCCAGCGGTACCTCGTCGATGGCGATCGCGCGCTTCTTCTCGCCCAGCGCCTGGTCCATCGTCGAGTGGAAGTGGTAGGGCGCGTCCAGGTGAGTGCCATTGTGCGTGTTCAGCTGCACGAACTCCACCGCCCAGCCCTCGCCGTCGGGCAGGTCTTCCTTCTTGAGGCCCGGGAAGAAGGCCGCGATCTGCTCGACCGTGGTGTCGTGGCGCAGGTACTCGATCTTGGGCTTGAAGGCCGGCGGGTCGCTGAGGACGTCGTTCTCCAGGTAGATCGACAGGTCGACGAAGGTGCGGGGCATGACGGGGTCTCCGGTTCGGGGGCGCGGCAGGGTTGGGTCAGCGCTCGTGCCAGTGCACCATGGGCAGGCCGGGCACCGGCGAGCGGAAATGCGGGATGGTGGTGCCGAGCAGGCTGCCGACGTAGACGGTGCGCAGGTCGGCGCCACCGAAGGTGATGCTGGCCATCCAGGGCGCGAGCGTGCCCTTGGCGCGGGCCATGTCGTCGGCGGTGACGGTGCCGGCGTCCATCTTGTCCAGCAGGTTGCGGCTGGCGGTGGGGTCGCCGTCGTCGAGCAGCAGGCGCAGGTCCCCTTGCGGCGTCAGTGCGACGAGCTTGTCGACCATGACCAGCGTGCACCAGAGGTTGCCGTGGGCGTCGAAGGCGATGCCGTCGGGGTAGCCGCCCAGGTGGCTGGGGCCGAAGACCTCGCGGTCCGTCAGCGCCACGCCCCGAGCCGATTCCACCAGGCGCATGCGGCTGATGTGCGGCCCGGTGGTCTCGACGATGTAGAGCCACTCCTCGCGCGCGTCGAGCCGGATCTCGTTGGTGAAGTGGAAGCCGTCGGCCACCACGCGCAGGCCGTGTTCGTCGACGACGGCGATATAGCCGTCGCGCACGCGGCGGGCGGCGGCCTGAGTCCAGGGGTTGACGCGGGTGGAGATGGTGAGCCAGATGCGGTTCTTCGAGTCGCGCAGCACGAAGTTGACCTTGCCGATGGGCTGGCCGTCGATGCGGTCGTAGAGCGTGCGCGTGCGGCCGTCGCGCGTCATCGCCTCGAGGCAGTCGGTGCCGAAGTTCGAGATCAGCAGGCTGCCGTCGGCGGCAAAGGCCAGGCCGTTGGGCAGCGTGCCCTGTGTGAACTTGGCCTCGAAGGCGTCGGCGGTGTCGGCGGCGGCGCTGCCGAAGCGCTCGTCGGCGCGCTGGCCGATGAACTGCTGACTGCCGTCGGGGGCGATGCGCATCACGCCGCCGCGCGCGTCGGCCGCCCACAGCGTGCCGTCACGCTCGGCCAGGATGCACTCGGGCCGCTGCAGGCCCTGGCCGACGAAGCGGATGCCGGCGCGGTCGATGGTGTAGCCGTCGAGGGGATTGGGGGTCATGGGGCCTTCCGGAAGTCTGCTCGAATCAGCACATTGACGACGATCACCGAGGCCGCAGCCCGAAGGCAGGGAGGAACCCCACCAGGGGCATGCCAAGACGCTGGCGGATCAGGCGGGCGGGGTGCCGTGCGCAGCGAAGTACAGGGGGAGGCGGCGGCCGCAGGCCGGCGCCGGAGGACATGAGCGGAGCACGGCACCCCGCCCGCCTGATCCCCGCACCCGGCAGGCCATCAGCGCCCCGCGTCCACAAGATGCCGATAGCCCGAAACCATTCGCTCACTTCAGCAACACCAGACTCAGGGAGGGAAAGGCCACCAGCAGGCCCAGCACCGCCAGCATCGTCAGCGTGAAGGGGGCCGTGCCGATGAAGATGTCACCCAGCTTGACCGGTACCGTATCGCCCAGCGTGCTCTTGACCACGTAGGCGCTCAGCCCGAAGGGTGGCGTCAGCAGCCCGATCTCCACCGCGACGATGGTGATGATGCCGAACCAGATCAGGTTCAGGCCCAGCTGCTCGGCCACCGGCAGCATCAGCGGCAGCACGATCAGCATGATCGACGACGAGTCGATGACGGTGCCCAGCAGCAGGATCAGCACGATGTACAGCAGCAGGAAGATGCCGACGCCGAAGCCCATGGCCGCCATCCAGCCCACCAGGGCCTGCGGTGTACCGCTCATCGCCAGCATGCGGGTGTAGATGCTGGCGCAGATGATCAGGAAGCTCACTGCCACCGTCACGTGGCCGGTCTCGGTCAGCACGCCCCAGAAGCTGCGCCAGGTGAGTTTGCGCCGCAGCAGCGCGATCGCCAGCGCCAGCGCCGCGCCCACGGCGCCGGCCTCGGTGGCGGTGAACCAGCCGGCGTAGATGCCGCCGAGCACGGTGCCGATCAGCACGACGATGGGCAGGGTCTTGGCCGCCATCTCGCCCCAGCCCATCAGCGGCGCGTCGTCGGCCTCGACCTGCGCCCCGGGTACCTTGACGAGATCGGGGCGGAAGGTCGCGAGCAGCACGATCATCACCGCGTAGGCCACGGCCAGCAGCAGGCCGGGCACGATGCCCGCGGTGAACAGGTCGCCCACCGACTGGTTGGACAGGAAGCCGTAGAGGATCATCAGCAGGCTGGGCGGGATCAGCATGCCGAGCACCGACGAGCCCGTGACCACACCCACCGCAAAGCGCGGCTGGTAGCCGAAGCGCAGCATCTGCGGCACGGCCACGCGCGAGAACACCGCGGCCGAGGCGATGGAGATGCCGGTGATGGCCGCGAACATCGCGTTGGCCGCCACCGTGGCCACGCCCAGGCCGCCGCGGATGCGGCGGAAGAGCTGGTTCGCGACCTCGAAGGCGTCCTTGCCGACATCGGCATAGGCCACGAGGAAGCCGGTGAGCACGAACAGCGGCACCACACCGAAGATGTGGCTCGCGATCGCATCGCTGACCGCCTGGGCCAGCAGGTTGGCGGCGATGCCGATATCGCCCCGGATCAGCCACACGCCCACGAAGCTCAGCAGGCCCAGCGTGATGGCCACGTGCATGCCGGCGTAGATGAGCACCAGCATGGCCACCAGGGACATCAGCGCGATCGAGACACTGCTCATGGGGCGGCCCTCCGCGTTGCCATGCGACGCAGATCGGCTGCGGCGAGCAGGCCGTAGCACAGGGCGGTCATGCCCAGCCCCAGCAGCGTGATGAGTCGCACCGGCCACACCGGCGCCTGGAAGGCGCCGATCGCGCCGACGTACTCGCGGATGCGCACCGATTCGGCCAGCGGTTCCCAGCTCGCCCAGAGAATGACCAGCATCAGCAGCGCGCCGACGATGTGGAAGAGCGCGTGCAGCGCGTCGTGCGCGCGCGGCGAGGTGTGCGCCAGGCGGTCGAGCAGGATGTCTGCACGTGTGAAGCGACCCGAGTGCAGCGTGTCGGCCAACTGCAGGAAGACGATGCCGACGATGGACAGCGCCACCATCTCCGGCACGCCGGGCACGGGGCTGGCGAAGAGGTTGCGGCCGACGACATCCGCGTTGATCAGCACCATCAGCGCGGCGATCCACAGCGTGCCCAGCGCGTTCATCGCGCCGGTCACGCGGTGCAGGCCGAAGGGCAGCGCGGTGCCGTAGGACGTGGCAGGGCGGGCGGGCCCGCCTGCGCCCGCCCCGGCTGCGCCGGGCGCAGGCGCGGCGTTCACTTGGTCCAGTCGCGCGGCAGCTTGGTCCCGGCCTTGGCCAGCGCCGCCATGTAGGCGTTCAGCACCTCGTTGGCGGGCAGGCCCTTGGACTGGCTGTCGTTGGCCCAGGTGCGCGCCACCGGGCCGAGGGCGTCGGCCCAGCGCTTGCGCTCGGCGTCGCTGAGTTCGCCGACCTTGGCGCCGGCGTCAACCATGCGCTTGAGCGTGGCGTCCACCGCGGCCGACTGCGCCGCGGCGTAGGCCGCCTGCCAGACCTCGCCGGCCTCGCGCAGCGCCTTCTGCACCTCGGGCGGCAGGCGGTCGAAGCGGCTCTTGTTGATGGCCACGCCGCCGGCGAACTGGGCGCCGAAGTTGACCTTGGTGATGTGCGGTGCCACCTCGTGCAGCTTGGCAGCGCCCGCGCCGGTGACGAAGACCACCGCGCCGTCGGAGACTCCGGACTTGATGTCCTCGTAGTAGGAGTTGAGCGTGCCGGCGACGGGCACGGCCCCGGTGCCGCGCACCCAGTTGGCCGCTGGCCCGGGCGCGGCGAGCTTCTTGCCCTGCAGGTCCTCGATCTTCGTGATCGGGAACTTGCTCCAGATGTGGTACGTGTCCAGCGCCATGCCGCCCAGGTAGACCAGGCCGTTCTTCGTCCAGGCGTCGCCCATGGCGGGCACGGAGCGCTGCAGGTCGGCGATGGTTCGGCTGATCAGGCCGATGTCCCCGCTGCCGAAGGGGGTGAAGTAGCTGACGTTCTGCAGCGGGAACTTCGGTGCCTCGAACACGGTGCTGACGATGGCCAGGTCGGCCACGCCGTCGGCCACGCCCTTGGATTCCGAGCCCAGCTTCAGCAGCGTGCCGCCCCAGGCCTTGGTCCACTCGATCTTGAACTTGCCGCCGGCGGCGGCCAGGCGCTTGTCCACCTCGGGAATCAGCACCTCGTCCACCGTCTTGACCCACAGGAAGACCGGCGGGTGGCCGGCGGCGGCCGTGAGCTTGATCGTCTGCTGGGCCAGCGCGGGCGCGCCGGCGAGGGCGGCGGCCAGGGCCACGGCGGAAAGGGCGAGTTGGCGTCGGGTGTTCATGGGCAGGTCTCCTTCGGTGCTTGTCGTATGGGGTGGCAGAAGAATCAGAGGCTCTTGTGCGCGCCGTCGCACAGCGGCGCCTTGCCGCTTTGCTTGCAGCCGCAGAAATAGACGGTCTTGCTCTCGGTGGCGTCCCACTTCACGGGGGCGAACTCGCTGCCCTTGTGCGAACCGTCGCAGAAGGGCTGGTTCTTGCTCTGCCCGCAGGAGCACCACCAGTAGGACTTGCCGGCCTCGACGGCCACGGGGTAGGGGGCTTTCTGGGCGATGTGGGCGGGCATGGCGGGCTCTCTTGGGTGGATGGGGGCGTATCGCCGAAGTCTAGGCCGGCTCGGGCGCGGGCGCCATCGGGGAATATCTGAGGCCGGGCGCTACTTGAGGACGTCGAACAGGTTGTTGAAGTCGTCAGTCCAGGGCCGTGTGATCGGGCGCGGGATGTCCTCGGCGCCCGGCGCGGCCTTCAAGGCCTCCAGCAGGGCGGCGTTGCGCGTGATCACCACCCAAGTGGTGCGGTAGAGGTGGCTGGACTCGGGCGGGTCGTCGGCGATGCTGACCGCCGTCCAGCCCACCGAGTCGGCGAGCTGCTGCACCACGCCGGAGAGGTCGAGGTAGCGGTTGCTGATGTGGAAGGCGATGGCGCCGTCGTCGCGCACGTGGCGCCGGTAGGCTGCCATGGCCTCGCGCGTGACCAGGTGCACCGGGATGGAGTCGCTCGAGAACGCGTCGATCGCCAGCACGTGCAACTGTTGCGGGGCCTCGCGCTCGAGCACCAGGCGGGCGTCGCCCAGCGGGGTGACGATCTCGGCGGCGCTCTGCGGCAGATAGGTGAAGCGCTCGCGCGCGAGTTCGATCACCTTGGGGTTGATCTCGTAGATGCGGTAGTGGTCGCCGGCGCGGCCGTAGGCGGCCAGCGTGCCCACGCCCAGGCCGATCATGCCCACGCGTTGCGGCGCTTCGGGCGCGGCCTCGCGCATGCCGAGGATGGCGCGCCCCACGCCCGAGGTCTCGCCGTAGTAGGTGGTGGGCAGGGTGCGGCGCGTGGCATCGCGGTACTGCTCGCCATGGATGATGACCCCGTGCAGCAGGCGCCAGCGCGCGTCGGGGTCGCTGTCGGGGCCGGTGGCCTGCACGCGCAGGGTGCCGTAGAAATTGCGCGAGATGTCGATCGCGCGGTCGCGGATGTCGCTGCGGTACTCCAGGTACACCGCCCCGGCGCCCACCAGACAGGCCAGGGCCACGACGCCGCGTACCGGGGCCCGGTCGGCCACCGCCAGGCCCAGCGCCAGCGCCGCCACCAGCGCCAGTGCCTGCGGCAGCTCCCAGGTCCAGTCGTAGACCGTGGGCGCGACCAGGCCCACGAGCAGGCCGCCCACTGCCCCGCCCAGCGACACCATCAGGTAGAAGCGCGTCAGGTGCTGAGGCGCGGGCTTGCGCTCGACCAGTTCGCCATGGCAGAACATGCACAGCACGAAGAGCCCGAGCGCGTACAGCGGCACGGCGTGCGTGATGTCCATCAGGCCGCGCTCGTAACCGACCCAGGGCGCGCTGCCCGGGAAGGTCGGGCGCCAGATCAGGCCGGCGATCATGCCCAGCGCCACCACCGCGGCCAGTGGCGCCATCAGGCGCGGCCGGTACCAGCCCCGGCCGTCGAAGCACAGGATGAAGGTCAGCAGGTACAGCGCCAGCGGCAGCACCCACAGGAAGGGCACCGAGGCCACGTTCTGCGTCAGGTGCGTGGTGGTGGCCAGCAGCAGGACCGAGCCCAGCGCCGACAGCGTCAGCCACAGCAGCTGGCGGTGCCAGCGTGGCGCCGCGGCTGCGCCGGGCGCAGCCGCCGGCGTCGCGGCCACATCCGGCTCCGGCGAGTTGTCCGTCGCGGGCGCAGGGCTGCGTACCGCAGCCCAGGCCGACAGCGCCGCCAGCACGGCGAACACCGCGTAGCCGGCGCTCCACGCCCAGGACTGCACGCGCACGCTGCTCAACGGCTCGATCAGCGGCGGATAGGCGATCAGCGCGCCCATCGAGGCTACGTTGCTCAGCGCGTACAGGCGGTAGACCTGGCCGCCGGCGTAGCGGCGCGCGAACCAGGCCTGCACCAGCGGGCCGGTCGTGGAGAGCATCATGTAGGGCAGGCCGATGGTCAGCGCCAGCAGCCCGAGGATGCGCGCCGTCGGGTCGCTGCCGTCCACCGGTTTCAGCGCCTCGGACGGGATGATGGGCAGCACCGCCAGGCTGGCCAGCAGCAGCGCGGTGTGCACGAGAGCCTGGCGACGCGGCGCCACGCGGCGGATCAGCGTGTCCGCGTAGAAATAGCCGGCCAGCAGCACGCACTGGAAGAAGACCATGCACGTCGTCCAGACGGCCGAGGTGCCGCCGAACCAGGGCAGGATCTGCTTGGCGATGATCGGCTGGACCAGGAAGAGCAGGAAGGCCGACAGGCCGATCGTGGAGGCGAACAGGATCACGGCGGGGTGAGGCCGGGGCAGCGTACCGGATTCTGGAGCCGGGACGCACCAGGCCGGTGCAGGCAGAAATGGCAGGAGTATCCCCCGGCGCCGGGTTGGCGCAAGTGCCTGGCTGCGCTGCGGCCCTGGGGATTCCACTGAAGGGCGACCAGCGACGGCGGCTTGCAGGGTACTTTAGACTTCAAGCATCCTTCGCCAACGGTAGAGCCTGTCTCGGTCCTGCCCTGGCCGCAGGTACACCATCCCAGACTCCGTGCTCCTGGCCCCCTACGCATGACCCGCCCCGACACCCGCAGCGTGCCCCCGAGCCGCGACGCGCTGCTGAGCGTGCGCGGGGTGGCCAAGGCCTACGGCAGCCTGCGGGCGGTGGATGGCGCCAGTTTCGACGTCGCGCGCGGCAGCCTGACGGCGCTGATCGGCCCCAACGGCGCGGGCAAGACGACCACCTTCGACCTGATCGCCGCCGCGCGCCGTCCGGATGCCGGCGAGATCGTCTTCGACGGCCAGCGCATCGACGGCCTGCCGCCCGACCAGGTGTTCCAGCGCGGCCTGGCCCGTACCTTCCAGGTGCCGCGGCCCTTCGCCAACATGACGGTGCTCGAGAACGTCATGCTCGCGCCGCTGCAGCAGGCGGGGGAGCGCTTCTGGAACAACTGGTTCGCCCCCGGTCGCGTGCGCGCCCAGGAGCGCGCCGCACGCGACCGCGCTTACCAGGTGCTGGAGGTCTGCGCCCTGGCCGGCAAGGCGGGGGATCTGGCGGGCCGGCTCTCCGGCGGGCAGCAGAAACTGCTGGAGCTGGCGCGGGTGCTGATGATCGAGCCCAAGATGATCCTGCTCGACGAGCCGGCCGCGGGCGTGAACCCGGCGCTGCTCGAGACCCTGATCGACCGCGTGCAACTGCTCAACCGCCAGGGCATCACCTTCCTGCTCATCGAGCACAACATGGACATGGTGATGCGCATCTGCAACCCGGTCGTCGTCATGGCCCAGGGCCGCGTGCTCGCCCAGGGCGACCCGCAGGCCGTGCGCGAGGACCCGCAGGTCGTCGACGCCTACCTTGGCGAGGTCACCCATGGCTGAGCGCGGCGAGGTGGTGTTGCGCGCCGAGCAGGTGGTGGCGGGCTACGTCAAGGGCCTGCCCATCGTCCACGGCGCCTCGCTCGAGGTGGCGCGCGGCGAGGTGGCCACCATCATCGGCCCCAACGGCGCCGGCAAGAGCACGCTGATGAAGGCGATCGCCGGGCTGGTGGGCATCGAGTCGGGCCGCGTGGTCTTGCTCGGCCAGGACGTGACCGGCCGCAGCGCCGACCAGGTCGTCAGCGCGGGCCTGGGTTACGTGCCGCAGACGGGCAACGTCTTCACCACCCTCACCATCCACGAGAACCTGCGCGTGGGCGGGCACCTGCTGCGCGGCGAGATGGCCGCCCGGCTCGAGCGCGCCTACCAGTCCTTCCCGGTGCTGGCGAGCAAGCGCGGCGACCGCGCGCGCACCCTCTCCGGCGGGCAGCGCCAGATGCTGGCCATTGCGCGCGCCCTGATGACCGACCCCGGGGTCGTGATGCTCGACGAGCCCACGGCCGGCCTCGCGCCCAAGGTCGTGCAGGAGGTCTTCGAGCGCCTGCGGGTGCTGGCAGGCCAGGGCGTGGCGGTGCTGCTGGTCGAGCAGAACGCCAAGGGCGCGCTGCGCCACTCCGACCGCGGCTATGTGCTCGTGGAGGGCCGCAACCACCTGGAGGGCCCGGCGGCCGCGCTGCTGGCCGACCCGGCGGTGGGCGCCGCCTTCCTGGGCGGCGCGGGAACGCGGAGGGCCGCCGCATGATGGTGCTGCAGGCCCTGGCCGACGGTGTCTTCACCGGCGCCATCATCGCGCTGGGCGCGATCGGCGTGTCCTTCACGCTGCAGATCATGCGCTTCGCGAACTTCGCGCACTCGGAGTTCCTGACCTGGGGCGCCTACATTGCGCTCGCGGTGGTGATGCTGACCGGCGCGGGCGCGCCCACGGCCGGGCTGACCTTCGGCTGGCCGCTGGTGGCCGCGGCGCTGGTCTCGGCCGTGCTCACCGGCGTGGCGGCCTGGGGGTTGGACCAACTCGTCTTCAAGCGCCTGCGCCGCGGCGGCGCGCAGCCGCTGGTGCTGGTGTTCGCGGCCTTCGGCGCGGCGCTGGTGATGCGCCACATCGTCGTCCTGATCTGGGGCCACGAGTCTTACTTCTACACGCGCGAGTTGCAGATGGCGGTGCTCGTGCCGCCCGGCATCCGCGTCATGCCCGACCAGGTCTTCATCCTCGCGCTGGCGCTGCTGGCCATGCTCGCGATGCACCTGTTCCTGACCTACAGCCGCACCGGCATCGCGATGCGGGCCATGGCTGAGAGCCCGGGCCTGGCCCAGGCCTGCGGCGTGCGTGTGGAGTCGGTGGTGCGCACGACCTGGATCCTCTGCGGCGGGCTGGCGGCGCTGGCCGGCGTCTTCACGGGGCTGACGCCGCAACTGCACCCCGAGATCGGTTTCAACCTGCTGCTGGCGCTGTTCGCGGCGGCGATCTTCGGCGGCGCCGGCAGCCTGCCCGGGGCGGTGATCGGCGGCCTGCTCGTGGGCATCGCCGAGAACCTGTTCCTGCTCGTCGTGCCGCCCGGCTACAAGCCGGCCATGCCCTTCGTGCTGCTGCTGATGGTGCTGCTGTTCCGCCCCGACGGGCTCTTCGGCGAGAAGCGTTGACCCTGCGGGCCCCGCGATGATCGGCATCACCTCCTACCTCGTCTTCTTCCTCTGCGTCGTGCTGGTGCTGTCGGTCCTGACGCTGGGCCTGAACCTGCAGTGGGGCTTCACCGGGCTGTTCAACGCCGGCGTGGCCGGCTTCTACGCCATCGGCGGCTACACGCACGCCATCCTGACGGCGGCGCCGCAGCCGCAGTACCTGGGCAACTTCGGCCTGCCGTGGATCGTCGGCATCGCCGGCGCGATGGCGTTGACGGCGCTTGCCGCGCTGCTCATCGGCCTGCTCACGATCCGGCTGCGCGGGGATTTCCTCGCCATCGCGACCTTCGGCATCGCCATCCTGATCCAGCTCGTGACGCTGAACCTCGAGCCGCTGACCGGCGGCTCGCAGGGCCTCTCGCGCATCGCCAAGCCCATGAGTTCGGTCTTCACCACGCCGCTGGCCTACAACATGTTCTACCTCGTGCTGTTGCTCGGCGTGGTCGCCCTGGTGTACTGGGCCCTCGGCCGCATCCTGGCCTCGCCCTGGGGCCGGGTGCTGCGCGCCATCCGCGAGGACGAGACCGCCGCCATCGCCCTGGGCAAGAGCGCGCTGCGCTTCCGGCTCGAGTCCTTCGTGCTCGGCTCCACGCTGATGGGCCTGGCCGGCGCGCTGTACGTCAGCTTCATCGGCTTCGTCAGCCCCTTCGACTTCCTGCCCATCCTGACCTTCCAGGTCTGGGCCATGCTGATCGTCGGCGGCAGCGGCAACAACCGCGGCGCGCTGCTGGGCACGCTGGTGGTCTGGGGCATCTGGGCGGCCAGCGGCGTGACGGTGTCCAAGCTCGTGCCGCCCTCGCACGCCGCCCAGGGCGCGGCGATCCAGGTCATCCTGATCGGTCTCGTCCTGGTGCTGATGCTGCTGTACCGGCCGCGCGGTCTCATCGGGGAACGCCCGATGGTCTCGCGTCACCTGGACGGCTAAGCTGCATGTTTCCGGGGGCCGGGCAGCCGCCCGCCGCCCTGTTCCGTGTTCCGTGTTCCTGACCCTGCAACGAAAGAGGAGTCGTCATGTCCCACCCCGTTTCCCGGGCCCTCGGCGCGCTGGCGCTGGCCGCCGGCGCCTTGCTGGCGCTGCCTGCGTACGCGCAGGCGCCGTCCTGCCCCGTCAAGCTCGGCGGCATCCTGCCGCTGACCGGCTCGATGGCGCCGATCACCAAGAAGATCGCCCAGGCGGCTGAGCTCGGCATCGAGCACATCAACCAGGGCGGTGGCATCAAGGGCTGCCCGGTGCAGTTCATCCTGCGCGACGACCAGGGCCAGCCGACCGTCGGCGTCGACGCGGCCAAGTTCCTGGTCGAGGTCGAGCGCGTGGCTGCCTTCACCGGCACCATCTCCTCGGGCGTGACGGGCCCCATCATCACCTCGGTGACAGCGCCGTCCAAGGTGGTGCAGGTGACCTGCTGCTCCACCGCGAGCAGCTTCACGGCCGACGGCCGGGGCGGCGGCTACTTCTTCCGTACCATCCCGACCAGCAAGACGCAGGCCTACGCCACGGCGTCGGAGACCGCGCGCCGCGGCTTCAAGAAGACGGCCATCATCTACGTCAACACCGACTTCGGCACCGACATGCTGCGCTTCTACCGCGCGGCGGCGGGCAAGCTCGGCGGCGACATCGCCATCGAGGTGGCCTACAACGACAACCAGCCCAGCTACCGCGCCGAGGTCACGCGCGCGCTCGCGGCCAAGCCCGAGTCGCTGCTGCTGATCGGCTTCCCGAAGGACGCGGTGACGATCGTGCGCGAGTGGCTGTCGCTCGGCGGGCCGAACAAGGTGGCGCTGAACAACTCGATGCGCACGATGGACTTCGTCAACGGCGTGGGCGCGCGCTTCGTCGAGGACTTCTTCGGCATGGACAACGCCCAGGTCGCCGGCCCGCACGTGGACGCCTTCAACCAGGCCTTCGAAAAGAAGTGGAACGCCGACTCCAAGGGCCCGGGCGTGCACACCCAGTACGACGCCGTGATGGTGCTGGGCCTGGCGATGAACATCGCCAAGGACCTGACCGGCCCCTCCATCCGTGAGGCGATCCGCCGTGTGCACACCCCTGGCGGCACGCTGATCGGCACCGGCCCGGCGGAGTTCAAGAAGGCAATCGACCTCATCAAGGCCGGTCGTCCGATCAAATACACCGGCGCCACCGGCCCGCTGGAGTTCGATGCCAACGGCGACGTCACCGGCCCGGCGCTGGTGTGGAAGATCACCGGCGGCAAGATCGAGACCGACCGCATCATCTCGATCGAGGACATGCAGGGCCTGATGAAGCGCGTCGAGAACTGATGCGCTTGCCGGTTCGGGACACGGTCCCGGACCGGGCTCCTTCAGCCGGCGGTCCCCGCCGGTTTCGTGGCGCAAGCGCCCTGCGCAGCGGGGTCAGGTCCGGCCGGTGCCGTGGACCTCGGCCTCGGCCTCTATCTCGATCTCGTAGTCGCCCACGAGCCCCGCCACGGCCAGCAGGGTGTTGGCTGGCCGCACCTCCGCGAAGACGCGGCCGTGCACGCGGGTCGGCCCTTCCCAGGCCTTGACGTCGCGCAGGTAGACGCGGGTGCGCACGACATCGTCCAGGCTCGCGCCCACCGCCTGCAGGCTGGCGGCGATCTTGTCCAGGATGTAGACCGTCTGCCCCTCGGCGTCGCCGCGGCAGACGACGCGACCGGTGCCGTGCGTCGCCGTGGTCCCGCTGACCAGCACGCGCTGGCCCTGGCGCACGGCGCGCGAGTAGCCGCCCAGGGTTTCCCACTGGCTGCCGGAGTCCACGCGCAGCCGGTCGGAGCGCCCGTGCGCGGCGCGCGCCTCGAAGACCTGCTCGAGTTGCGCGAGGTGGTGGCTCAGGTCGCCCGAGGCGGTCAGGAAGGGCGGCTTGCGGTACTCGTCGCCGCAGTCGCCCGGAGGCTCGCGCGTCTGCGCGAAGGCCTGCTGCAGCAGCGCGTGGTCCTCGGCGTCGAGGGCGAAGCCGAAGGCGGCCAGGTTGTCGCCCCGGTGCTCGCGCTCGCCCAGGCGGGCGCCGACGATGACCGCGGCCACCGCCGGCTGCTCGAGCACCCAGCGCAGCGCCACGGCCGAGACCGACACCGCGTGCTTGCGCCCGATCTCGGCAGCGGCCTGCAGCACGGCCTGCAGCGCGTCCCAGCCGCCGATGGCGTCGATGAAACGCTTGTACTTGTTCTTGCTCCAGTCGGCGATATGCGCCGGCTCGGCCTGGCCAACCCAGCGGTCGGCCAGGAAGCCCCCGGCCAGCGTGCCGTAGGCAAGCAGGCGCACGCCCTCGCCCAGGCAATACGCGCTCATGCGGCCGGCGGCGCGGCGGTCCAGCAACGAGAACGAGACCTGGTTCGTGACTACCGGCACGCCCTCGCGCCGCAGCAGGCGCAGGTGGTCGGTGTCGAAGTTCGTCAGGCCGAGGTGCTCGATGCGGCCGTCGCGCTGCAGCGCGACGAGCTGCTCGCAGGCGTCCAGGTAGCCCGGGTGCCGGTAGTCCCACCAGTGGAACTGCAGCAGGTCGATGCGCTCCACGCCCAGGCGCTGCAGCCGCTCGCCGACCCCGGCGCGCACCACCTCGGCCGTCATCGCGCCGGGCTCGGGGCACCACTTCGTGAAGGCGCGCGCGCCGGGCGTGCGGTGCTGCGCCAGGAAGCGGCCGGTGATGAGCTCGGCGCTGCCGTAGTGGTCGGCCATGTCGAAGGCGTCGAAGCCGGCGCGCGCGTAGGCGGCCAGCTCCTGCGCTGCGCGGCCGGTCTCGAGCGTGCGGCCGTCGCGCTCCATGTCGGCCACCTGCCACAGGCCAGTGACGATGCGCGGGATCTCCAGGCCGCAGGGCAGGGTGATGCGGTCTGGCGCGGAAGGGCCTGGCCGGTGCGAAGGGGGGGTGTCGGCGTTCATCGGCTGGAGTCTACGGGCCGCGGGCGCGCGGCCGGGCTGCGCCCCGTCACGCTCCGGCGGCCACGCGCTCGCGCAGCAGCTCGCCGATGGCCAGCGCCGACGTCAGCCCGGGCGACTCGATGCCGAAGAGGTGGTACAGCCCGGGCACGCCGTGCTCAGCCGGGCCGTCGAAGCGGAAGTCCAGGTTCGGCGCGTCCGGGCCGCCGATCTTGGGGCGGATGCCGGCGTAGCCCGGTTGCAGCGCGCCGTCGGCGAGCGCGGGCCAATAGCGGCGCACCTCGGCGTAGAAAGCCTCGGCGCGCGCCGCATCGACGCTGTAGTCGATCGCGTCTACCCACTGCACGTCCGGCCCGAAGCGCGCCTGGCCCTGCAGGTCCAGCGTCAGGTGCACGCCCAAGCCACCCGGCACCGGCACCGGGTAGATCAGGCGCGTGAAGCGGTGCCGGCCGGCGAGCGTGAAGTAATGGCCCTTGGCGTAGTGCGCACGCGGCGCCTGCGCCGCAGGCGGGCCCTCGATGCGCGCCGCGATCGCGGGTGCGTGCAGCCCGGCGCAGTTGACGACGGTGCGCGCGCGCACCCGCAGGCTCGCCTCGGGCGCCGGCAGGCTCGTTGTGCCCAGGCCTTGGGGCGTCTCTGAAATGTCGAGCTCGATGCCGCCCTCGCCGCCCCGGCCCTGACGCACGGCGCTGTGGAAGGCGAAGACCGCCCCCGCGTGCTCGGCGTCGCCCTGCAAGGCGAGCATGAAGGCGTGCGAGTCGACGACGCCCGTGGACGGCGACAGCAGCGCGGCCGTGCACTCGACCTCGGGCTCCAGCGCGCGTGCCTCGGCGCGCGTGATCAGGCGCAGGTTGTCCACCCCGTTGGCCTGCGCCTTGGCCTGGATCCCCTGCAGCGTGGCCTCCTGCGCGGCGTCGGTGGCGACGATGAGCTTGCCGCAGCGGCGGTGCGGCACACCCCGCTCGGCCGCGTAGGCGTAGAGCCTTTCGCGCCCGGCCACGCACAGCCGCGCCTTCCACGAACCCTGCGGGTAATAGATGCCGGCGTGGATGACCTCGCTGTTGCGCGAGCTGGCGCCGCTGCCGATGCCACCCTCGGCCTCCAGCACGACGACCTCGCGCCCCGCGCCCGCGAGCGCCCGGGCCACCGCCAGACCCACGACGCCGGCGCCGATGACCACGCAGTCCAAGGACTCGGGCGGCAGCGTGGGCGGCGCGGCCGGGAGTGAGCTGGAGGCTGGGTCGGAACTCGGCATGCGGTCATTGTCGGCGCTTCACAGTTCTTTACCGCGCCTCGAGGAAGCCGACACACGGCACCGCCACAGTACGCTTCATCGTCAACCGCTCCAAGGAGCCCCGTCATGAAGAGCCTGTTCCCCTCGATCCGCTTCGCCCGCACCGCCGCCAGCCTCGCGGCGCTGATCACTCTCGGCGTCGGCACGGCCGCCCACGCCCAGGGTGCCATGCACGGCGCTGGCCCCGGGCACGCCATGCAGGGGCCGGGCGGCATGCACGCGGCGCACGGTCGCATGCACGGTGGCGATGGCGCCGGCATGGAGATGCGCGGCTTCGAGCGCATGCTCGACCGCGTGCAGGCCACGCCGGAGCAGCGCGCCCAGATCCGCAAGATCATGGAGTCGGCCCGCGCCGACCTGCGCGCCGGTGGCGAGGCCGGCCGCGCGCAGCGCGGCAAGATGGCCGAACTGCTTGCCCAGCCCCAGATCGACGCTGCGGCCGTGGAGGCGGCGCGCCAGCAGCAGGTGGCCCGGCACGATGCCGCCAGCAAGCGCATGACGCAGGCCATGGTGGAGGCCGGCCGCGTGCTCACGCCCGAGCAGCGCCAGAAGCTGGCGGCCCATGCCACGCAAAGGCACGAGATGATGCAGCGCCATCGTCACGAGCGCCGCGCGCTCGAGGCGCCGAAGTCCTGACCAGGGACGCACGGCCCATCGTGCATCCGGGCGCCGGGACAGGGTCGGGCCGTGCCGATAATCCTGGCGATCCCCGCCCATGCCCCAGAAGCTGCTGCTGATCGACGACGACACCCGGCTGTCCGGCATGGTGGCCGACTACCTTCGGGCCCAGGGCTACGGGGTGGACACGGCCCCCACGCTGGCCGCCGGGCGGGAGGTGCTGCGCCAGGGCGGGCACGACGCGCTGCTGCTGGACCTGATGCTGCCCGACGGCGACGGTCTGGAGCTGACGCGCGAGCTGCGCGCCGACGCGCGCACACGGCGCCTCCCGCTGCTGATGCTGACCGCGCGCGGCGAGCCCATGGACCGCATCGTGGGGCTCGAGCTCGGCGCCGACGACTACCTGCCCAAGCCTTTCGAGCCGCGCGAGCTGCTGGCGCGCGTGAAGGCGCTGCTGCGCCGGGCGACGCCTGCTGCGGCGGCCGGGGTTGACGAGGTGCTCTCGTTCGGCCGCCTTTCGATCGACCTCGGCGCGCGCCAGGCGCGGCTGGACGAGCGCCCCTGCGAGCTGACCTCGCACCAGTTCGACCTGCTGGTGGTGCTCGCGCGCGCCGCCGGCCGCGTGCTCAGCCGCGACCAGATCATGGACGCCCTCAAGGGCCACGCGCTGGAGGCCTTCGACCGCAGCATCGACGTGCATGTCTCACGCATCCGCGCCGCGATCGAGGACGACCCCCGCCACCCCAAGCGCCTGCTGACGGTGCGTGGCGCGGGCTATGTGTTCGCGCGCCGGCAGGACGGCTGAGAGCCTGAGAGTCTTTCCCCCATGCCCGCCTTGCACCCCAAAACACCCCGTCTCGTCGTTGCAAATCCGCGCCATAGCCCGAGCTATGGCTGTGGTTTTCGCCTGGATACGGGGCGTTTTGGTGCGCCTTTCGGGCACAGCGTAACAACTCTCAGGCTCTGATGCCGCCGCCCCATCGACAGGCCGGCCCGCATGCGCTCGCTCTATCTCCGGATCTGGCTCACCGTGCTGGCGGCGCTGGCGCTGTTCGCGCTCGTGTCGGGCTGGCTCGTGCAGCGGCATCTGGCCCAGGAGCGCGCGCGCCTGGAGGCCGCGGCCCAGGACCGCATCGAGGCCTGGGCCGAGCTGATCCAGCGCACCCTGCCCCCGCCCGCAGCCCCGCCCGCCGAGCAGGCCCGGGCGCTGCAGGAGTGGTCCGCGCGCCTGCGCCTGCCGCTGGCGCTGGATGACGCACAGGGGCGGCGCGTCGCGACGTCGGAGTCCTGGCTACGGCGCGAGGCCGCGCTGGGCGCGACCCCGCGTGCCTTTCTCGTCCGTCTCGAGGACGGCCGCGCGCTCTGGGTGGCGCGTCGCCTGCCGCGGGGCATGGCGCCTGGACAGCACGGCGCGGGACCGGCGGCCGGGTCGGACGCCGCGTCGACGGGCCTGCCCGGCGGCATGCACGGCATGCCGGGCTGGGCCCGGCGCGCCGAGGGCGACCTGCCGGCCCCGCCAGGCCTGGCCGGCGAGGCCGGCCGGATGGGCGCCTACCCTGCCGGTCCGGCGCTCGCCCTGCTGCCGGGCTGGCCGGTGCTGACCGGCGGGCTCGGGCTGGCGGTGCTGGTCGTGCTGCTCTTCCTGGCCGTGGCTGCTGGCGCCTGGCCGGTCGTACGCCGCCTCACGCGCCGGCTCGAGACCCTGCAGCAGGGGGTGGAGCGCTTCGGCCAGGGCACGCTGTCGCAGCGCGTGCCCGAGGACGGGCGCGACGAGGTGGCGGCCGTGGCCGCGAGCTTCAACCGTGCGGCGCAGCGCATCGAGACCCTGGTGCGCTCGCACCAGAGCCTGCTGGCCAACGCCAGCCATGAGCTGCGCTCGCCGCTGGCCCGCCTGAAGATGGCGCTGGGCCTGCTGGAGGAGGCGCCAGCTGCGCAGCGGGCCCGCCTGCGCGCCGAGATCGACGCCAACATCGCCGAGCTCGACGTCTTGGTCGAGGAGGTGCTGCTGGCAAGCCGGCTCGATGCGGCGCACGACGAGCTGGCGCGCGAGCCGGTGGACCTGCTCGCCCTGGCGGCCGAGGAGGCCGCGCACGTCGGTGCCACCGTCGAGGGCGCACCCCTGACGGTCGGGGGTGACGAACGCCTGCTGCGGCGGGCCCTGCGCAACCTGCTGGAGAACGCACGCCGCTACGGGGGCGGCGAGATCCTCGTCTCGGTCTCGCCGCAGGCGGCCGGCGGGACCGAACTGCGCGTGTGCGACCGCGGTCCTGGCGTGCCCGAGGCCTGGCGCGAGCGCGTCTTCGAGCCCTTCCTGCGCCTGCCCGGCCACGCCGAGCGCGCAGGGGGTGTCGGCCTGGGGCTGGCGCTCGTGCGCCAGATCGCGCGCCGCCACGGCGGCGAGGCCCGCTGCACCCCGCGCGAGGGCGGCGGCAGCTGCTTCACGATCACCTTGCCAGCCTGACCGGCCGGCATCAGGCTGCGGCGCGTTGCCGGCGCAGCACCCAGAACAGGAAACCGCTCAGCGCCAGGCCGGCGACCGTCAGCCCGACGGTGGACGCAAACCAGAAGCCCGGTGCCCCCTGCAGCGCAGGAGGCGTCAGTCCGCCGAGATCCAGCGCCACCGCATAGCCGCCGCCCAGCCCCAGGCCCCAGAGGGAGGCGGCGTAGATCAACAGCGGCACGGTGGCGATGCGGAAGGCCCGCAGCGCGAAGGCGGCGATCGTCTGTACCGCGTCGGCGACGTGGAACAGCGCCACCCAGGCCATCAGCGGCAGCGCCACCGCGGCCACCGCGGCGTCGCGCGTGTACAGGCCAACGATGTGCGGCCCGCCGAGGGCGACCACGGTGGCCAGCAGCGCCGACAGAGCGCCGCCGAGCAACAGCCCGTGAGCGGCGATGCGCGCGGCACCGCCAGCGTCGCGCGCGCCCACCCGCTGCGCGACGAGCGTGGAGCAGGCGCTGGCCATGGCCAGCGGCAGCATGAACATCAGCGTGGCCATGTTGACCGCGATCTGGTGGCCGGCCGCCGGCGTTGTGCCCAGGCGCGAGATGAACAGCGCCATGAAGCTGAAGCCCGAGACCTCGATCAGGATCGAGGCCCCCATCGGCAGGCCGAGCCTCAGGTGCGCAGCCAGCGCGCGCCGGTCGGGCCGGTCGAGCCCGCGACCGGCGAGCGCGAAACGCTCGTAGAAGGGGTCGCGCCGCACCACCCACCACGCTGCCGTGGCCTGGACCCACATCGCGATGCCGGTGGCGATGCCGCAGCCCACCACGCCGAGCGCCGGCAGGCCCAGCGACGGCACGCCCCAGACCAGCGCCGCCGAGGCCGGCACCTTGACCGCGAGCGCGCCCACCTGCAGCAGCATCACCGCCTTGGGCCGCGACACGGCGGTGTTGAAGCCCCGGAACACGGTGAACAGCAGCGAGGCCGGCAGCGAGAACGCGAGCGCCAGCAGGTAGCCGCGCACCTTGTCCGCCACCTCGGGCGAGGCCTGCGACAGCGCGAGGAAGGGCGCCGGGAAGACCAGCAGCGTGCTGCCCAGGACCGACAGACCGAGGGCGACCCATACCGCCTGGTGCGCCTGGTGCCCGGCCTGGGCGTGCTGACCGGCGCCGAACAACTGCCCGGCGATCGGGCTGACGGCCAGCACCACGCCCATGAAGCCGATGAAGATCGTGATGTAGGCCGCCGCGCCCACGGCCAGCGCCGCCAGATCGACCGCCGAGTAGCGCGCCACGAGCAGGGTGTCGACCGTGGCGAAGGCCAGCACCGAGACCTGCCCGACCAGCACCGGCCAGGCCAGCGGCGCGATCTCGCGCGCGCTCGCGCGCAGGCTCCCGGCGCTGGTGGCTCGCGGCGCGCCGGGCGCCGCCGCAGGAGGGCTCAAGCCGCCGTCCCCGCTGCGCCGCCACCCAGCGTCACCGGATCCGGGGGGTCGGCGCCGGTGGCCTGGCGCGCCCGCTCGGCATAGCGGTTGAAGCGCCAGGCGCGGCCTTCGTGCGTGATGCGCCGCCACACCGCGCGCTTTTGTCCGGGCGTGTAGGCGGTCCAGTGCTGCACCTCGTCGAAGCTGCGGCCGCAGCCCTTGCACTCGGCGTCGCCCTGGCTGGTGGAGCAGATCGCGATGCAGGGCGCGTCGGGCGTGGTCTCGTACCAGGCGAGCCAGGCCGCGCGCCCGGCCGCCGGCATGCTCGCCTCGTCGCACTCGCTCTCGTGGTGGTAGACCATCAGCGCGTAGACCTCGGCCAGCGCGCGCACGGGGGCGCAGGCCGTCACGCCGTCGGGCGAAGGCGAGCGCTCGCGCCAGTGGTTGATGGCGCTCTCGATGTCGGTGATGTGGATGCCGGCCATGGCGGGTGCGGGGGGCGCAGCATAACGGCAGCGCGCGTCCCGCGCCGCGGCGTGACGCGCCGGCCGGCGCACCGGTCAGCGCAACAGCGCGAGCGCCAGGGCGCCGAGCGACAGTGCCAGCGCGGCTGCGGCGAGCACGAGCGTGCGCTGCGCCCGCACGCGATTCATCTCCACGCGTGCCACGAGCTGGGTGTTCTGCTCGGCCAGGGTCTTGATCAGCTCGGTGGACTGCTGCAGTTGCTGGCGCAGGTCGTCGACGGCGTGCTCGAGGTGGCGCGCTCGTGCCTGGAGTTGAGCCACGGCGGCGGTGTCCGGCGCCCCGGTCGGGGTGTCGACCGGAGAACCGGCCTGACCGGGAGACTCCTCGGCCGCCGCTTCACGACCGCCCGCGGACTTCCAGAGCTTGCGCGCGCCCTCGGCGACCTTGGGCGCGTTCGAGATCACCTCGGTCCAGGGCACGGCCTGCAGGACCGAGAGCCAGTTGAGGGCCATCGTCGAGACTCCTTGCGGGTGACAGGGCAGCCGGCGCATGGCACGGGCGGGCTGCTGCCGACGCGGCCGTGGTGCTGCGTCGGGACGACAGTCTGCCACGCCCCCCGAGGCTGGCTATCATGGCGGCCGATGACCTTTTTCGCCGTGCTGTTTGCGCTGCTGGTGGAGCAGCTCAAGCCCCTGCCCCGCGCCGCCCGGCTGGACGGCCTGGTCGCGGGCTGGGCGGATTGGGCCGCGCGCAACCTGGACGCGGGCCGGCCGCACCACCCGGCGGTGGTGTGGAGCGTCACGGTCATCGCGCCAGCGCTGCTCTCCGCGCTGATCTATCTGGGCTTGGGCCACTTCAGCCTGCTGCTGGCCCTGCTGTTCGACGTCGCGGTGTTGTACCTGACGCTGGGCTTCCGGCAGTTCACCCGCTACGTGACCGACATCCGCGACGCGCTGGACCGCGGCGACGAACTCGAGGCGCGACGCCTGCTCGCCCAGTGGCGTGGCGTCGATGCGTCCGATCTGCCGCGCAGCGAACTGCTGCGCCAGGTCATCGAGCACGCGCTGCTCGTGGCCCACCGCAGCGTGCTCGGCGTGTTCTTCTGGTTTGTGGTGCTGTCCGCGCTCGGCCTCGGGCCGGCGGGTGCCGTGCTGTACCGGCTGGCCGCCCATGCCGCGCGCCATTGGCAGGCCCGAAGCGAGGCCGCGGTCGGTGGCACCGTCAATGCGCGCCTGGTCGAGGTGGCGCGGCGCGGCTTCGCCCGGGTGGACCACATCCCCGCACGCCTGACGGCCGTGGGCTTTGCCATCGTCGGCAGCTTCGAGGACGAGGTCAACGCCTGGCGGCGCGATGCCGGGCTTTGGGACGATCGCAACGAGGGCACGGTGCTGGCCTCGGCCGCTGGCGCCATGGGCGTGCAACTCGGCGTGCCCGAGGCGCCGGCGCCGCCGTCCACGGGCGACGCTGACGAGCTGGAAGCGCCTGCGCCCGCTCCGGGTGCGCGGGCGTCGAGCCCGCCCCAGGGCGTGCACCTGCAGAGCATGGTCGGCCTGGTGTGGCGCTCGGTCGCGCTGTGGATGCTGGTGGTTGCGCTGCTGACCCTGGCCAACGTGCTGGGCTGACCTGGGGCCGTCGGCTTCAGCTTCTCATCGCCGGCCCGGCAGGGCCAGTTCCTCGTACAGCGAGCCATACAGGCGCCAGCGCGTGGCGTCGATTTCGCCGGCCTCGGCCGCCGCGCGCACGGCGCAGCCGGGCTCCTGACGGTGCGTGCAGTCGAGGAAGCGGCAGGCCCCCAGATGGGCGGCGAGGTCGGGCATGAGACCGGCCAGGTCGGCCGCCGCCACGTGATGCAGCCCGAACTCCTGGAAGCCCGGCGAGTCCACGAGAGCGCCTTCGCCGGCGGCGCTGCCCAGGGGGTACCAGGTCGTCGCGGTCGTCGTGTGGCGGCCGGACTGCAGCGCGCGCGAGATCTCGCCCACGGCTGCAGCCGCGCCGGGCGCGAGCAGGTTCACGAGCGTGCTCTTGCCGGTGCCGCTGGGTCCCAGCACCAGCGTGGTGCGCCCGCGCAGGCGCTCGCGCAGCGCCGTCTCGGACGCGCCCGGCTGCGCCTTCAGGGACAACTCGACGATCTCCACCCCCATGGCCGCACAGGCTGCCAGCCTTTGCCGCGCGGCGGGGGCGGCGGCCAGGTCGGTCTTGTTCAGTCCGATCCAGGCAGGGATGCCGGCGCTCGCTGCGGCCACCAGGGCGCGCACCAGCACGGCGTCGGACCAGGACGGCTCGACTGCCACCAGCACGAGCAGGGCATCCAGGTTGGCGGCGAAGTGCTTGGTGCGCCAGGCGTCCTGGCGGAAGAACTCGTTGCGGCGAGGGCGGATGCGCTCGATCACGCCCTCGTCGCCGCTGGGCGCCCACTCCACCGCGTCGCCGACGACGGCTTCCATGCGGCGCCCGCGCAGGTGGCAGCGCTGGCGCCCGCCGGCAGCATCGAGGACGACGACGTGCCGACCGTGGGCGCTGACGACCAGGCCGTGCTGCAGCTGTTGCGGGCTGGTGTCGGCGCGCGCGCCGCGCGGCTCAGGCATGGGCGCCCAGGGCGTCGATGCGGGCGGCGCAGATGAAGTCCTTGAGCGTCAGGCCGTCCGCGGAGTGCGTCGTGAAGGCGAGCTCGCAGTGCCGGTAGCCGAAGCTGACCTCGGGGTGGTGGTCCTGCCGGTGCGCGACCCAGGCGACCGCGTTGACGAAGGCCAGAGTCTCTTGGAAGTCCCGCCACTCGAAGCGCCGGCGCAGCACGCCGTCGGCGCAGGTCCATGCCGGGAGCACCCGGGCTTGCGCTGTCGCCTGCTCGGGCGCCAGCGGCTTGCGCCCGTCGATGCGGGCGCAGTCCAGCGAAAGAAGGGTCTCGAGCTCGGCGGGGCGCTGCGGCATCTGCATGGGATGACGGCGCATCAGGCCAGCAGGGGCTGCCGGGCGGCCTGCGGCGGCGGCAGCGCCGCCAGGCGCTGCGAGGCTGGCGGATGCGAGTAGTAGAAGCTCACGTAGACCGGGTCGGGTGTCAGCGTGGAGGCATTGTCCTCGTGCAGCTTCAGCAGGGCGCTGGCCAGCGCGGCGCCGTCGGCCTGGCGGCAGGCGTAGGCGTCGGCCTCGAACTCGTGCCGCCGCGAGGTGCGCGCCAGCAGCGGCGTGACGAAGAAGCCGAACGGCGGCAGTCCCAGCATGAACAGCAGCAGCGCCAGTGCGTCGTTCGGCGCCGCCATGTTGGGCTGGACGCCCAGGCCGGCGTAGAAGGGGCTGTGCGCGCTCAGCGCGCCCAGCAGCGCCAGCGCGCCGAAGCTGAAGGCGAAGAGCGTGACGATGCGTTTCTGCACGTGGCGGTGGCGGAAGTGGCCGAGCTCGTGCGCGAGCACCGCCTCGACCTCGTCGGCGCTCAGCCGCGCCAGCAGCGTGTCGTAGAACACCACGCGCTTGGCGCTGCCCAGGCCGGTGAAATAGGCATTCGCGTGCGCCGAGCGGCGGCTGCCGTCCATCACGAACAGGCCCTGGGCTGCAAACCCGCAGCGGCGCATCAGTTCTTCGACGCGCTCGCGCAGGGCCTCGTCGCGCAGCGGCTCGAAGCGGTTGAACAGCGGCGCGATCCAGGTTGGGTAGATCACTAGCAGCAGCAGGTTGAAACCCATCCAGGCACCCCAGGCCCACAGCCACCACCCCGTGCCCGCGGCGCCCATCAGCCAGAGCACCAGCGCCAGCAGCGGCAGCCCGATGACGGCGCCCACCGCGGTGCCCTTGAGCTGGTCGGCGATCCACATCCGCGGCGTCATGCGGTTGAAGCCGAAGCGCTGCTCGATGCCGAAAGTGGCGTGCCACTGCGCCGGCAGGTCGAGCAGGCCCGACAGCAGCGCGAAGGCGGCGACGAGCGCGATCTGGTAGCCCAGCGGGCCGAGCGTCGGCAGCGTGAGTTCCAGCACCCATGCGTTGAGCAGGTCGAGCCCGCCCAGCAGCGTCCACCCCAGCAGCACGACGGCGCCGAAGGCCTGCTGCAGCAGGCCGAAGCGGCCTTTGGCCAGCGTGTACTCGGCGGCCTTGCTGTGGGCCTGCGGCGTCACCGTGGCGGCGAAGGGGGCTGGCACGGCATCGCGGTGCGCGGCGACGTGGCGCATCTGGCGCGTGGCGAGCCAGAACTGCGTCAGCAGCCAGGCCAGCAGCGCGGCGCTGAAGAGGAGGGTGTAGGCTTGCGCGGACATCAGCGTGCCAGTGTAGGGCTGAGACAATGCCCGTATCGCCGCTCCGCGCGCGCACCCGCCCCGCCATGTCGACCTCCACGCCTGCCCCCACCCCGCTCGCCGCTGCCGACGTCTGCGTCCCTGCCCCGACCCTGGCGCCGAGCGAACACAACCTGATCTGGATCGACCTGGAGATGACGGGCCTCGACCCCGACCAGGACCGCATCATCGAGGTCGCCGTGGTCGTCACCGACCCGCAGGTGACGGTGCGTGTCGAGGGGCCGGTGATCGCGGTGCACCAGGGCGAGGAGATCCTCGCGCGCATGGACAAGTGGAACCGCAATACCCACGGCAAGAGCGGGCTGACGCAGCGTGTGCGCGAATCGACGGTGGGCGAGGCCGAGGCGCAGAGCCGTGTGCTGGACTTCCTGCGCCGCCACGTGCCCCAGGGCAAGAGCCCGATGTGCGGCAACAGCGTGTGCCAGGACCGCCGCTTCCTGGTGCGCGGCATGCCGGCGCTGGAGGCCTGGTTCCACTACCGCAACCTCGATGTCAGCACCCTCAAGGAGCTGGCGCGGCGCTGGGCTCCGCAGGTGCTGGACAGCTTCAAGAAGGCGCAGAAGCACACTGCGCTGGCCGACATCCACGAGTCGATCGACGAACTGCTGCACTATCGGGCTCACCTCCTGAGGTGAACCCGTCGTGCCGGGGGGTCTCGCGCGGGCGTCAGACGCCGAGCAGCTCGACCTCGAACTTCAGCGTCGCGTTCGGCGGGATGACGCCGCTGGCGCCGCGCGCGCCGTAGCCCAGTGCGGGCGGGATGATCAGCACCCGCGTGCTGCCGACCTGCATGCCCTGGACGCCCTCGTCCCAGCCGCCGATGACCTCGCCCGCGCCGAGGCGGAACGAGAAGGGCTCGCCCCGGTCCTTGCTGGAGTCGAACTTGCGGCCCTGCTGGCCGTCCTGCCAGAGCCAGCCGGTGTAGTGGACGCGCACGCGCTGCCCTGCCGCGGCGGTGGCGCCGGTGCCCGGCACGGTGTCTTCGTATTGCAGGCCGGACGGAGTGGTAGGCATCGTGTTTCCTTGTGGGCGTGTGAAGAATCAGAGGTGCGCGCCCGCGGGGAACACCATCTTTCAGGGCGCAACCGCGGGATTGTGACCGCTGTCCGCGGCTTGGCCGCGGGGCAGGGGGTGCAGCTCGCGCCAGGCGGCGACCGCCCGGGCCATCCATTGCGGCCGCGCGGCTGGTGCCAGGGCCGCATCGTCCAGGCCGTGCAGACCCAGGTGGGCCGCGGCCTGCCGTAGGGCCTGCAGTGCCGCTGCGGGTGTGGAGGCGTCCACCGCCGCCGCGCCGTGCTGCTTGGAGAGCTTGCGCCCGTCGGCGCCGAGCACCAGCGGCACGTGCAGATGGCGCAGCGTCGGCAGGCCGAGGCGGCGCTGCAGCAGCACCTGCCGCGGCGTGTTGTCGGCCAGGTCGGCCCCGCGCACGACGTCGGTGATCTGCTGCGCGGCGTCGTCGACGACGACCGCCAGTTGATAGGCCCAGAGCCCGTCGGCCCGCCGCAGCACGAAATCGCCCACCTGCCGCGTCACGTTCTGGCGCTGGGCGCCTGCGTGGCGGTCCACCCAGTCGATCAGGATATCCCTGCCCGCGGCGTCACAGGTGCTCAGGCGGATGGCCCGGGGCGGCCGGCCACCCAGCCCGTGGCGGCAGGTGCCGGGATAGACCGATTCGGCGTTCGTCTGGGGCGCATTGCCCGCGGCGGCGAGCGCGGCGTCGATTTCGCGGCGCGTGCAGGCGCAGGGGTAGGCGGCTCCGGCGGCGAGCAGTTTCTCCAGCGCGGCGGCGTAGGCGGTCGAGCTTTCGGACTGGCGCCAGGGCGGCTCGTCCGGGCTCAGCCCCAGCGCGGCCAACTGGCCTAGGATCACCGCGTCGGCGCCAGGCACGCAGCGGGTTCCGTCCACGTCTTCCAGCCGCACGAGCCAGGTCCCGTCGTGGGCTCGGGCATCCAGCCAGCTCGCGAGGGCGGCCACCAGCGAGCCGGCGTGCAGCGGGCCGGTGGGGGAGGGCGCGAAGCGGCCGCGGTAGCGCCGCGTGGGGGAGGGAACTGCCAGGTGGGGTGGCGTCGCGCTGGCGTGGGTGCCGTGCCCGGGCGCGGGAGTCGGCGTGTCGATGACCTCGTTGCTCGGGGGCATCCCGCCATTCTTGGGGGAGTCTCGCCGGGCCGGTTCGAACGAGGTCAAAGGAATTTCCGACGTGTCACGCCGCAGACATCGAATCCAGAGTCTTGCCAAAACGATGCGGCAGGGACATTGGCCGCGATGTGTTGGATTTCGATGTAGCCGGCGCCCGATTCCTTGAAGACAGCGACGAGTTGGCTCACCAGACCTCGTGCGATGCCTTGTCCACGCCACGCATCGTCGACCCATAACAACTGGATCACGCCATGACTCTGAAAAGGCGTGAACGGGTTGGGCTGTGTCTGCAAGAAGCCCAGTGCAAAGCCTAGGAGGCTGTCGGACTTGGGAATCGCCGGCTGCAAATCGGCCGCAGCGGTCCATTTCTCACCGTCTTCTTGGCCCATAGCGGGGCTATGGGCCTGCAAATCCGGCAAGAACTGGCCTCGCTGGGGCCGATTTTCGCTTTCGGCGCCCCAAGTCCGACAGCCTCCTGGCGAGGCTGACCCCTGTTCGGCAATCAGCAGCAAGGCATTGGGCGTCCTCAGCAAGTCGTGGATCCACCGTTCAAGGTGGATCGGCAAATCGTCGACCACCGGCAACATGGCGCGGCCATGTTCGGCCTCGTAGTGCTGCAGGGCCAGCGTCCATCTCGACAGCGTTGGCAGGTCGTCGTGGGTGGCTCGTCGGATCGAATGGATCACGGTTTTCGGATTCTGTCGCGTGCGGGTGGGGCTGAGCGGGATGCCTCGGATCAGCTGGTCTCTGAAACATGGTTTTCATGCGGCCGGGTCAAGCGCTGTTTCATTTCGAGCCAGGCGTGATCCGTCGACCCATGTCAATGTCTGCTGCACTTCGATGTGGACGACAGCGAACTCTTCCGCGAGAAATACCGTGTTTCGAGCATAGGAATTTCAAGCGCCTTGCGCAAGCCCCGCGGCGCCGCGCGACAAGCCGTGGACGCGTCGCCGGAAGGGCCGGGCAAGCTGGCCCTGCACGCTGGACGTGCCGCAGCGCATCACGCCGCTGCCGCTGGCGTTCGCCAGCGACACCGGGGTCGTGGCCGCCCCGGGGCGATCTCAGGCGACGAGTGCGCCGCGATGGGCCTGGCGCGCAGCGGTGCCGCCAGCGCCGTAGGTGCCTGCGCCCGAGGGCAGCAGGACTTCGATGGCCCGGTCGAGCGACGCCGTCGCGCGCGCCAGGGCGTCGCGCTGCGCCGCGACCTGGGCGCTGGCCACGGCCAGACGCTGGCGCGTGGCCTGCGGCACGATGCCCCGCCGCGCCGCCAGGCGGAAATGATCGACCGCCGCCGCCAGCGCGCGGTGCAGGCCCGTCGCCGCGGATTCCAGCGCCACTGGGTCCTCGCTTCGCAGGGCAGCCTGGAGTTCGTGCAGACGTTCCTCGACGCGACCGAGGGGGGCTTCGAGGTCGATGGTGGATACGGTGGCGGTGCGCATGGGAGGGCGGGCTGGCGTCGGGCGATCGTGGGGCAGGGGCGTTCGGTCGGCTGGATCTTCAGCGGCGCTGCTGGTCCAGTACCTCCTGGGCGTTGGCGAGCAGTTTGTCGGCGATGGCCGAGGCATTGATGACCAGTCGCCCTTCGCGGATGGCCTCTGCGATGCGGGCCACTTTGGCCGCATCGAAGGAACCTTCGCCCTCGGCGTCGACTTTCATCGTGGCCACCGAGGACAAGTCCACCATGGCGCTCGGGCTGGCCCCGTCGGCCTTCGAGGCCGATGCAGACTTGCGCTCGCCGGCCAAGGGCGGCGCGGCAATCTTCGTGTCAAGCGGTCCGATCTTCATGGTGTGCTCCATGTTGCCAGCGATTCTGGCTTCCCTTGCCTCGCTTTATCGGTCGAATCGCGGGGAATCTGTAGCCTTTTAGGGCGCATGGTCTCGGCGACGCGCGCGGTGAGGGCCCGGGAAGGGCGCTCACAGGCTGACCTCCACCAACCTGTCACCGGCCGCCATGCCGGTGACGACACGGCCCGACTCGGTGCGCACACGCACCGCCTGGCCTTCCAGCCCCGGCGTCAGGGCCACGCCTTCGCCGCTCACGGCGAAGCCGGGCCCGGCCGCGACCACGCGGACCGGGTCGCCCGCGGCGAACCATTGGCGTCGCCGCAGTTGCTCAGCGCGCACGGCCGACCCGGCGGGCACTGCCGTAGCCAGGCTACGTCCCAGGATATCGGCCGCGTCGAGCAGAACTGGAGTGTCGCGCTCGGCCCAGTCGACCTCGCCCAGGCGCAGGTGTCTTTGTTCCAGCACGGTGCCGGCCGGCATGGGCACGGCGGCGACCACCGCCGGCGCCCATACCCGCACCTGCAGCGGCACGGTGATGTTCCATGCCACGGGCCCGGAGGCACAACGCATGCCGATGCGGGTGCGTCCCCAGGGCCGCTGGCCGGCAGGCCAGTGCACCTCCACGCGCTGGCACGTGGCCAGGCGCAGGCGCGGGTCGGCTTGACCGGCGATGACCTCCACCCGTACCGGCACGCGCGTGCCGAATGCGGCGCGTGCGGCCTCGGTGGCCATCTGCTCGGCCGTGCTCACCCAAGCCGGATCCAGGGCGGTGGCGGTGGCGGCTGGTGGCAGCGCTGCAGCGCAAGCCAGCGCTGCAGCGGCTAGCAGGCGCGCCGAGGATCTGGGCGCATGGCGGGCAGGGGAGGGAAGGGCGGGGTCCACGCCGGCCAATGTAGACAAGACGTCGCCGCCCGAGGGGCTGGAAATGGTGTCTTGGATCCCGGCTTTTCGATCGATGGCCCGCAAGTCCGATGCCGAGAATCGCCAGCCTGTGAGCAAGCCTGACGGCCCGACGAGCCCCGGCCACCATGATCAACCGCCTGACCGATGCCCTGAGTTTCCAGACCGAAGCCCTGGTGCTGCGTTCGGAACGCCAGCGCCTGATCTCCGGCAACATCGCCAACGCCGACACGCCTGGCTACGTGGCGCGCGATTTCGACTTCGCGCAGGCCCTGCGCGAGGCCACTGCGGGTGCCCCCGGGGCGGGCGTCGACGCGGGTGCCGGGGCACGGCGTGCCTCGGCAGTGCTGCGCTACGCCGCGCCGTCGCAGACCAATCTGGATGGCAACTCGGTGGACATGGACCGCGAGCGCGCGGCCTTCGCCGACAACAGTGTCAAGTACGAGGCGACGCTGCGCTTCATCAACGGCAGCGTGCGCACCATGCTCGACGCGATGCGCAGCCACCACGGCGGCTAGGAGCCCTGACGATGAGCATGTTCAAGGTCTTCGACATCTCCGGCAGCGCGGCCAGCGCGCAGAGCCAGCGCCTGAACACGGTGGCGTCCAACCTGGCCAACGCCGACACCGTGGCCGGCCCCGACGGCAAGGCCTACAAGGCGCGCCAGGTCGTGTTCCAGACCGAGCTGATGGGCGCCGGCGGCGCCCTGGGCGCGGAAGGCGCGGCCGGCGTGCGTGTGTCCACCGTGCGCGAGGACGACACCCCGGGGCGGCGCGTGCACGATCCCAAGCACCCTGGGGCCGACGCCGACGGCTACGTCACCTACAGCAACGTCAGCGCGATCGAGGAGATGGTGAACATGATCTCGGCCTCGCGCTCGTACCAGAACAACATCGAGGTCATGAACACGGCCAAGGGTCTGCTGTTGAAGACGCTGCAGATGGGCCAGTGATCGCCGCCGAGCGCCCCGCCACCCGCCTCTCCCCGACTCCACCGGTGCCCCCGCTATGACCACTATTGCCTCGACCACTGCCGCATCCGGCACCACCGGCGCGGCCAAGAACGGTACCCCGGGGGCCGCGGTCACCATCGCCAAGGCCAACGAGGACGCGGGCGATCGCTTCCTCAAGCTGCTGATGACGCAAGTCCAGAACCAGGATCCGCTGAACCCGATGGACAACGCGCAGATGACCACCCAGATGGCGCAGATCAACACCGTGGCGGGCATCGAGAAACTGAACGACTCGATGACCAAGATGGTGGCCGGGCTCTCCAAGCTCGACACCAGTGCCAGCCTGACCGGCCTGCAGACCGCGCTGCAGGGCTCGCTGCAGGGCCTGGCGACGCAGATGCGGCAGTCGCAGGCGCTGCAGGGCGCGGCCCTGGTCGGGCGCGAGGTCTGGACGGGTGGGGACGCCCTGCCGGTGCGCGACGGCGTGGCCCGCGGCAGCTTCGACCTCAAGGGGCCGGCGGACGCCGTGACCGTCGAGGTGCTGGCCCCGTCCGGGCACATGCTGCAGCGCATCGACCTGGGGGCGCGCGCCTCTGGCCGAGTCGAGTTCAGCTGGGCCGCTCCGGAGGGCACGTCGGCCGAGGGCCTGAAGTATCGGATCAGCGCCACCTCCGGGGCCGCCAACGTGCCCGCGGACCTTTATGCCGGCGATGTCGTCACCGCCGTCTCCACCACGCCCGAGGGCCTGGTGCTGCAACTGGCGCGCGGCGGTGCGACACCGCTGGAGCGCATCAAGGCCTTCAACTGAGCCCGGTCACTCCCCCGGCTCGTCCCATTCCAACGCCCTACCCCCCAACGCAGTCAAGGCCCCCCCATGAGCTTCCAGCAAGGTTTGTCCGGCCTCAGCGCCGCGTCGAAGAATCTCGAGGTGATCGGCAACAACATCTCGAACGCCAACACCATCGGCTCGAAGTCCTCGCGCGCTGAGTTCTCCGACCTCTACTCCAGTGCCGCTGGCGGTGGTGGCAGCGTGGGCATCGGCACCCGCGTGTCGGCGGTGACGCAGGACCACTCGCAGGGCAGCATCACGACCACCGGCAACAACCTCGACCTCGCCATCAACGGCGGCGGCTATTTCCAGGTGGCCGACCTGAGCCAGGCAGCCGCGGGGGGCGACACGCCGGTGATGTACAGCCGCAACGGGCAGTTCAAGTCCGACCGCCTGGGCAACATCATCACCAACGACGGCCTGCGTCTGCTGGGTTACGAGGCCGAGGACGGTGTCATCACCGCCGCGGGCAAGCCCGTGCCGCTGACCGTGCCAGACGCTGTACTGCCGCCCGAGCCTACGACGACGATCGGTCTGGAGATCAACCTTGACGCGGCTGATCCCGCCCCCATCGCCGCCTTCTCCGACATCGACGAGACCACCTACAACTACTCCTCGACGCTCAAGGTGTTCGACAACGCCGGTCAGTCGGTTGAGCTGGAGTACTACTTCCGCAAGGTCGCCGGCGCTGCAAACACCTGGGAGGTCCACATCACAACCCCCGACCCGGTGGACCAGACCAAGAACGTCAAGGTGGCAACGACCCCCCCCCGCCCCACCCCGGGAA